>JAPLHB010000102.1 GCA_026389845.1 Chloroflexota bacterium | reverse complement strand
TGCTGCGTGTTGCGTGTTGCGTGTTGCGAGTTACGTGCTGCGTGTTGCGTGTTGCGTGCTGCGTGTTGCGTGCTGCGTGCTGCGTGCTGCGTGTTGCGTGTTGCGTGTTGCGTGTTGCGTGTTGCGTGTTGCGTGTTGCGTGCTGCGTGTTGCGTGTTGCGTGATACGTGATGCGTGTTGCGTGATGCGTGTTGCGTGTTGCGTGTTGCGTGCCCAGGCGACCGGGGTCGCGGCAACTGGTGCGAAGCCTCCCTGCGGAGGCTGACCGTCAGTCGGCGCAGGCCGACTTTGCAGATGTTGCAGCGGTTTCAACCGCCCGCGTCAATCGTCGGCCACCAGCCGTTCGAAGGCATCGGCGGGTAGATCGGCGGGGAACGCCGCGGCCACGTCTGCGGGCAAGGCGGCATAGGCAGTTCCCACCGCGACGGACTTCATGCCGGCCCGCCGCGCGCCCTCAATGCCATAGGGCGAATCTTCCACCACCACACAGCGCTCTGGCAAGGCGCCGAGTCGGTCGGCGGCCACGAGAAAGACCTGCGGATCGGGTTTGCCGCGCTGGACATCTTCGCCGGACACGGTCGCAGCGAAATAGGGTGCGATGCCGGTCACTTGGAGGATCGTCTCGATATTCAGCCGCGGCGCCGAGGATGCGATCGCCTGGCGCCAGCCCGCGGCCTGCAAGGTCGCCAGCCAGGCGCGGGCGCCGGGGAATAGCTCGACCCCCCGCGTTCGCACCAGTTCCCGGTAATGCGCTTCTTTGGCGTCGCTCAGCCGGGTGATCTCGACGTCGGGTGCATTTGGCCCCAACAGGCCGCGCAGGATCGTGTCGTTGCGCTGGCCGAAGGTGGCGATGAGGTAAGCCGTATCGGCCGCGTGACCCGCCGCGGCCAGGGTTTCATGCCAGGCCCGCCAATGGAGCGTGGCTGAATCGAGCAGCGTGCCGTCCATGTCCCAGAGGACGGCGCGGGGGTGCGGTGAAGTCATGTTACATGCCTGTGTTGGACGAAGGACGGACGACGGACGACGGATGACGAATCACCACCACGTATCACGCAGCACGCAGCACGCATCACGTTTTGCGAGCACGCCGTTCCTGCGGCAGCAGAGCCGCGTAGAAGAATTCGAACACCGGCGTCGGCACGCCCAGCTCGGCGCCGAAGCGCACCACCGCGCCGATCATGGATTCCAGCTCCGACGGCCGGCCCTCCAGCACATCGCGCTGCATCGAGGCCACCTGGAGCGACGTCAGGTTGTCAATGAAGGCCAGCGTCTTCGGCGTGATGTCCGCGTCCAGGGCCACGCCCTGCGCCCGCGCCACTGCCTCTACCTCGGCCACGGCCGCTGCCGCCAGCGCCCGCGCCTCGGGGCATGCCACGATCTCGCCGGCCGGCACGCGCGTCACCGCGCCAACGCCGGAGAAGGGCGCGATGAACGCGAATTTGGTCCAGAGCATCTTCTGGATGTCGTCGGTCGCTTCGGCGACCGCGCCCGCATGCTGCAGCGCGGCCACGATGCGCCCGACGCGCGGCGTGGCCGGCCCGCCGAGTTCGCCCGCGACGACGCGGCGGAATTGGCTGACCTGTTTGATGACCCCCGGTGCGAGAATCTGGCTGCCGACGTAGCAGAGGCCGCCGAGCACGTGCTCGCGACCGACGATAGCCGCAGTGCGCTCGGCCGCATCCACGCCGTTGTGCAACGGGAGCACCGTCGTGCCAGGCCCGATCAATGGCTGCATGGCCTGCGCCGCGGCGTCGAGTTGGTATGTCTTGGTGGCGAAGATCACGGTGTCCACCGGCCCGACGACCGCCGGATCGTCGGTGGCCTGCACCGGGGCGATGGTGAAGTCGCCGTGGATGCTCTCGACCCTCAGCCCGTGCGCCTGCATGGCCCGCAGGTGCTCGCCGCGGGCGATGAAGGTCACATCCTCGCCGGCCTGCGCCAGCAACCCGCCGAAGTAGCCGCCGACCCCGCCGACGCCCATGATGGCGATGCGCATGTGGTGTTTCCTTTCGTGCTGCGTGGTGCGTGTTGCGTGGTGCGTGTTGCGTGTTGCGTGGTGCGTGGTGCGTGGTGCGTGGGACCTTTATCGGCACGTTTCACGCATCACGTTTCACGTTTCCCGCCTCACGTTTCACTGGTCACGATCTTCCGCCTTCTCCGTTCCAACGCGATGCTCGCATACCGCGAGTATTCCGACGCCGGCCAGGTTTCGAGCACGGCGTTGAACTCCAGCGCGGCCTGTGCGTCCAGGCCTTGCTTCTGGTAGGCGACGCCCAGGTTGTAGTGGCAGCCACACTCTTGTTTGACCCCCAGGTAGCCGCTGCCGGCTTGGGCCAACACCTGGCGGAACGCCGCGACAGCTTCATCCAGCCGGCCGCGATGGATGTCCAGCACGCCCTGGTTGATCCGCACTGCCAGGCGGCCGGTCTCGTCGGGCCACAGGCGCAGTGCCCACCGATAGGCGGATTCCGCGGCCGTGTGATTGCCGCGGCGGGCGAGCAGGTTGCCCAAATCTACCAGCAGGCGGACGCGCGTGGTCAGCAAGTAGAGCAGCGCCAGGAACAGGATCGGGCTGATCGGGAAGCCCGTCAACGCGGCCAGTCCCGCTATGGCGACGGTGAAGACCACACCCTCAATCGCCAGGCGGGTGGGCAAGCCTTCCCGGCGCAGCAGCGCCAGTCCGCCAAAGAGCAAAATATACAACAAACCGAGCAGCAATAGGATGAGTGGTGGCGTCATGGATTTCTCCTAAATCGTGATGGACGGAGTATACCGTCTTGCGTGCGCTTGGTCAACTCTCGCGTTTGACGCGCGGGCCAAACTGGTGCTAGAATTGTAATAGTGGTTACGTAAGCCGTCGGACGGGCTCGGTCGGAGATAGCACGCCCCGTTTTTCCAGGCGCCGGCCTGAGCAGTGTGGAGATCAGAAAGGAGGTGTTGCGCGGGATAGTTTGCTTTGCCTGGTTGGGCCGTTCGTTATTGCCGTCGTTCACATCGGCCCGAGGTGTTCGGGCCTGGCTCTCAGGAGGGGCAAAGAAAATGAATTCGCTTGTTGCTCTGCTCATCGGTGTCGTGGCAGTCGTCGTGGGATACGGCGTGTATGCCAAGACCATCAACCGGACGGTGATTCAGCCTGACGACAAGAAGGCGACGCCGGCCAAGATGTATATGGATGGCGTGGACTTCACGCCGGCGAACCGCAATGTCCTCTTCGGTTATCAATTCAAGTCCATCGCGGCGCTAGGCCCGATCCTTGGCCCGATTATCGCCGTCCAATGGGGCTGGTTCCCGGCCCTGGTGTGGATCGTCGTCGGCACCTTCTTCATCGGATGGGTGCAGGACTATTCGAGCATCATCATGGGCGTGCGCGAGGAAGGGCAATCCTTCGGCGCCCTCAGCTATCGGCTGATCTCCCCGCGCTCCCGCCTGATCCTCATCACCTTCATCTATTTCTACCTGTGGCTCATCATGGGCTCCTTCGGCGTCCAGGTCGGCTTCAATCTGCTGACCAATCCGGTGGTGCCGCTTGGCGTCATTCTCGTGATCGGGGTCGGCATCCTGGCCGGGCAGATGACCTACAAGTGGAAGCAGGACATCATCCTCACCTCGGCGATCACCGTCGTGCTGTCGTTTGTGGGCATCTGGCTGGGCACGCAGCCGTTCGCCAAGGACATCTTCTCCTCGATCCTGGGCATCGCGGGCGGCAAGGCCAGCCCCGTCCTGTTCCTCACAGTGACGCAGGCCAAGTTCGTCGGCAGCCTGCTGGTGGTGATCATCTGCTACTTCGGCGCAGTGCTCCCCATCTGGCGCTGGGCGCAACCGATCAACTACGTGTCGTTCTGGATCGTCTTCCTGGGCATCCTGGGCGGCATCGTCGGTCTGTTGATCTGGCGGCCCGGCATGGGCGATTTCCCCGCCTTCAAGACGTTCAACGTCCCCGGCCTCGGCCCGCTCTGGCCGATGCTCTTCGTCACCATCGCCTGCGGCGCGATCTCCGGTTGGCATAGCCTAGTCTCCTCTTCGGGCACCGCGCGGCAGCTTGAGAAGGAGACCGATGCGCTTTACGTGGGCGGCGGCGCTATGTTCCTGGAGATGATCTTTGCCATCGTCGCGTTCCTGACGGCCACCGCGGCATTCGGCGGCTACGCTGGCTACACGGCGGCGGGCGGTGGGGCCGGCGCAGCCAAGGTCTTCTCGGTCGGCTTGGCGACCTTCATGAGTAAGTGGGGGCTGCCCATAACCTTCGGTACGGCCTACGGCTCGGTCTTCCTCACCTTGATGGCGCTGACCATCATGTATCTGGTGGTGCGCTTCATGCGCGTTGCCAGCGCCGAGGCGTTGGGCGACCGAATTCCGGTCATCCGCAACGTCCACGTCGGCACGGTCATCGCCCTGCTGCTCACCCTGGCGTTGATCTGGCTCGTGCCGTTCCTGCAGATTTGGGCCGTGTTCGGCGCAGCCAACCAGCTCATGGCTTCGCTGGCGTTGCTCATGGTGACGCTGTGGCTGATGTCAAAGGGGAAGAAATATCTGTGGACCTTCATCCCCTTCATCTTCATGTTCGTGACCACCGTCGCTGCGCTGCTCTACAAGTCCTACGAGGCGTTCTTCATCAACCTGCCGAAGACCGCCAATGCTGCGGCGAATAAGATCGCGAACGTGGGTGAGTTCACCGCAGCCAACGTGATCATCGGCCTCGTGGCCCTGGTCCTGGTGATCGCTGCGCTGATCCTGGCCTGGGACGGCATCAAGGCGTTCCAGCGCTTGCGCACGGCTGCTCCGGTCAAGGCCGGCGCGAAGGCGTGAGGGGGGACTAGGAACTAGGGGAACTAGGGACTAGGGAACCAGGGACTAGGTGGTCGTCCTCTCGCCGCCTAGTCCCTAGTACCTAGTCCCTAAGCCCCAGTCTCAACAGAAGGGCTGATTCGTGAAACCGGTCCTGATAGACGTCATCGCCCCCGTTCCCGAAGGCTGGGGGCTGTGCCAATCGTGCGAGATGCTGTTGGCGCAGGCCGACCTGGGCCAGGCGCCGCCCGAGCGCGGATTGGACGAACTGCCCCCGGAATGGCAGGCCGACTTCCGTCGCCTCTCCGCGTTGATCTTCGATCTGGCCGACCGTTACCGCGACTGCGTGTTGATTCGCGTCTACGATCCGCGCTCGCTGGGTGGGCTGGTCAAGGCGTTGCGCCACGGCGCTCGGCGCTACCCCACGTTCATCGTAGCCGGGCGGACGAAGGTGGTGGGTTGGGACGAGGCGGCGCTGGAGCGAGCGGTGCAGGCCGCGTGCGCCGCGTAAGGGGTAGTGTACAAAACGAAAAACGCAAAGCGTGCCGGTGAGGTTTCGTTTTGCGTTTTGCGTTTCCGTCTTTTCCAGGAGGCAAGTGAAGACCCACGAACTGCGTGACCAGGTCAACGGCGCCATCCGCGCGCTGCGCGACATCCTCTACGGCGCCACCATCTACGAAATGGTGCGCGACCTGCAGAAGGAGCGCAGCCAGCGCGAGCATTTGTTCATCCTGGTCGTCTTCGGCGACTTGCTCGGCGTGCCGATCTTGCCGCCCTACCACACCCTGCGCCTGCTGCCCTACATCGTCCCCCACATCGCCGGCTGGCGGCGCAGCATGTCACGCGAAAAAGACCTGACCGACTTGTGCGATCAGGAGATTACGTGAAACGTGTTGCGTGTTGCGTGAGGGGTGGGCGCCGCTCGCCGCAGACCACGCACCACGTACCACGAAACACGAAAGGATTTCCTCATGCCCGAAGAACAACAAAAGAAACCCGGCTTCCTCGACGGCGTTAAGAGCGTGTTGTATGGTATGGCAGGTCACGACATGGCGCGCTATGCCATGAAGACGCGCGGCAGCATGGAGCACCTGTTCATCCTCATCACCATGGGTGACCTGCTGGGCATCCCCATCTTGCCGCCTTACTACAGCCTGCGCCTGCTCCCCTACGTGGTGCCGCAGATTGCCACCTGGAAGCGGCGGATGTTGCGCGAGAAGGATTTGACGGACGCGTTGGCGTAATCTCGAAGCTAGAAACTGGAAGCTAGAACGGAATACGCACCACGCACCACGCAATACGCAGTACGCACTACGGAGTCAATTATGTCTTTACGAGAAGTCTTTGAACAAAACCCCGATCGCCGCTACATCATGTTCGGCGGCAAGGGCGGCCTGGGGAAGACCACCTTTTCGGCGGCGACGGCCTACTGGCTGGCGAAGCAGGGCAAGAAGGTGTTGGTTTTCTCGGTGGATCCACAGGCCAGCTTGTCGGACATCTTTAAGCGCGATATCTTCGGCAAGGGGCCGGTGGAGATCATGCCGAACCTCTATGCGCAGGAGATTGACGCCGACCGGCGCATCAGGGAATATCAGCAGGAAATCCGCCAGAAGATTCTGGATATGTACGGGCTGGAAGAAGTTCCCGAGGAGATCGAGAACTACATCCAGGCCGCCGCGGCCGAGCCGGCCATGGAAGAAAGCGCCATCTTCGACGAGGTGGTGGACATCGTCGTCGGCGGCAAGTACGACTACTACATCTACGACCTGGTGCCGCTGGGCCATGCGCTCTACTACCTGAGCATGGCGTCAGTCTACGACGAGTGGATTGACAAGATCACCGCGCTGCGCACCGAGATGCAGGAGTATTCGCAGGTGGCGGCCGTAATGCAGCGCAACAAGGAAACCGAAGAGGATCAGATCCTCAAGGAACTCCAGTACATCAAGTACCGCATCAACACCTCGTCGTCCATCCTCACCGACAAGCTGAAGACCGCCTTCTTCTTTGTGCTCGTGCCCGAAGAGATGATCATCCTGGACACCCAGAAGGCGGCCGGCATGTTCGCCAAGTTCGACGTGCCGTTGGCGGGCTACATCGTTAATCGCGTGATTCCTCCCGAGCTGGCGCAGCAGGACATTCCCGAGTATCTGCGCAACCGCATGGAGATGCAGCGGGGTTATCTGACCAAGATTGACCAGACCTTCAGCGGCCATGTGCTTGCGCGCGTCCCCGAGTTCGAGAGCGATATCACGGGGCTGCCGATGATCGAGCGCATGGCCGAGGCGATGTTCGGCTCCATGGGAGGCGCCCAATGATCGAGCAATCCATGAGCCAATACCTGACCGCGAATCCCCGCCTGAAATACGTATTTCTCGGCGGCAAGGGTGGCGTCGGCAAGACGGTTCTGGCGGGCACTGTGGCCCTCTGGATGGCGGGCCAGGGCAAGAAGACGTTGCTGGCCTCCACGAACCCCGTCCACTCCCTCTCCTCGATGTTGGATCAGAACGTCTTCGGCAAGCCGACGCCGGTGACAGGCGTGCCCAACCTGACGGCTTGCGAGATTGACACCAAGGAAACTATCGAGAAGTCCAAGAAGGAAATCCGCGAAAAGATCGAGTGGTTCCTGAAGTTTGCCGAGATCAAGACCAAGGCGGACGAGTTCGTCGAATCGGCCACCATGAACCCGGCATTCGAAGAATCGGCCATGTTCGAGAACATGATTGACCTGATGTTCGAGGACAAGTACGAGGCCTACATCTTCGACACCGCGCCGACGGCCAACGCTCGCCGGCTCTTGGGCATGTCCAGCGTCTACTCGATGTGGGTCAACAAGATGGTGCAGAGCCGCGAGGAGGCCGTGTCGCTGAAGGAGTTGCTGTCGTTCAGCAAGAAAAAGCAAAAACAAGACCCACTGATGGACTATCTGCTGAAAATGCGCGAACGCATGGCCCATGCCAAGGTGCTGCTGACCGACGACGAATTGACCTCCTTCTTCTTCGTGACGTTGCCCGAGGCGCTGCCGATCGCGGTCATCACCCGCTTCATCGGTTGGTTCCACGAGTTCGGCATCCCCGTCGGCGGGGTCATCGTCAACATGCTGATTGATCGGGCCAGCGTCGGCCCGAACACGCCCGACTTCGTCAAGAACCGCGTGGCGATGCAGGCCGCGCACATGGAGACCGTCTGGCGCGAGTTCGACGGCATGGTGCGCGCCATCCTGCCGCTCTACGAAACCGAAGTGCGCGGCACGGCCATGCTCAAACGCATGGCGGATCATCTGTTTGTGTGATGGCAGCCATCACGGCCAGGCCGTGCTGGGCCGTTGGCGAAGGCCGAAGGGTGGGAAGCAGTATCCCACCTTCCGGCCTTCGTCGTTTTGTGTCAAGAATGGCTACACGGAAAACCCGGCGATATGAGCGTAGTCACAGACGGACGCCGGCAAAGGGTGTAAGCTGGCGACTATTGAGATTCGACAGTCTGAGAGGAATGGATTCATGGCTCTACCGATTTTGAGCGCCCGCGATGTGCCGCCCCAGCCGTTAGGCGACTACGTGCGCCGGGTGTTGTTTGGACCGGGGCTGGGGAACAGCCGCTATTTGCGGATGGCGGTGGTGACTGCGGCGGCCGGGGCGCGTAGCGTCCCGCACAGCCACCATGGGAACGAAGGGATCTTCACCTGGCAGGGCGCGGCCGTGTTCGAGGTCGCCGGGCAGGAGTACCCCGTGGGGCCCGGGCAGGCGTTGCTCATCCCGCCCGAAACGGTACACCCCGCGCGGATCGTCGGCGCGGAGCCGTGGGTGGCGGTCTGTTTCTACTGCAACGAGTGCCCCGCGCTGGCCGCGTTCCTGGCTGCGGGGGGCAGCGGGAAGGGGGAGCAGCCGGCTGTCGTCGGCGTGGCTGACGTCCAGCCTGAGCTGCTCGGCCAACTGCGCCGTCGCATCCTCGTCACGCCCGCGCGCGACGGCGTCAGCTTCATGCGCATCGGCCACGTCGAAGGGCTGGCCGGCGCTCGGGGCGCAGTCCACAAGCACCTGGGCAACGAGTGCGTCTTCACGTTGGCCGGCCAGGCCACTGTGACCATTATGGGCGAGCCGCACGTGATGGACGCGGGGTGCGGCATGTCCATCCCGCCCGACACCGAGCATCCGCTCACCGTGTCGGGGGCAGACGGCTGGACCGCGGTCGCGGCGTATTGCGACGAGTGTCCGGCATTGAGAAAATAGGCCGTCATCCGTCATCGGTCGTCCGTCGTCCGTCATCAACTGAATCCACAAGGAGCGCTATTCATGGCCCAACCTGTCATCGAGGAATTCGCCACCTCCACCTTCAAGGGCCTGCTCAACCAGTGCATCCACTGCGGCCTGTGCCTGCAAGCCTGTCCCACCTACGCGGTGTTCGGCACCGAGATGGACGCGCCGCCCGGCCGCATCGCGCTGATGCGAGCAGCGTCGGAGGGGCGGATCGGACTTGCGGATTTCCAGGGCAGCTTCACCGAGCACATCACCCTCTGCCTGGCGTGCCGGGCGTGCGAGACGGCCTGTCCATCGGGCGTGAAGTATGGCAAGCTTGTGGAGACCGCGCGGGTCGCCATCGAGCATCGCCGCCAGCCGGGGACCACCGAACGCTTCGCCCGATGGCTGGGGTTCCAGCAGATGATGCCGCACGTGGGCCGGATGAAGCTGATGGCGCGGTTCCTGTGGGTCTACGAAACCATCGGCTTGCAGCGAGTCGTCCGCTCGACTCGCCTCTTGCCCAAGCCGCTCAGGGCCATGGATGCCATCCTCCCGCCCATCACCCCGAGCTATCGCGACTACAGCCGGCCAGCGCCCGCCATCGGCCCGAAGCGCGGCCAGGTGGCATTCTTCATCGGCTGCATCCAGGAGGCGTTCCTGGCCGAGGTCAACGAGGCGACCATCCGCGTGCTCCAGCGCAACGGCTACGAGGTCCACTTCCCCAAGGGTCAGACCTGCTGCGGCGCGGCCCAAATGCACGTGGGCGAAATGACCCAGGCGCGGGAACTGGCGAAGAAGAACATTGATGTGTTCCTGGCAGGGGAATACGAGGCGGTCATCAACAACGCGGGCGGCTGCGGCGCCACTCTCAAGGATGAGTATTTCCACCTGTTCGAGGACGATCCGATCTATCTCGAAAAGGCGAAGCGACTCTCGGCCCAAATCAAGGACATCAGCGAATTCCTGGTGACGCACCTGAACGTTCCGCCGACCGGTGAGGTCAGGGCCAAAGTCACCTATTCCGACTCGTGCCACCTGCGCCACGCCCAGAAGATCGTCAAGCAGCCGCGCGATCTGCTCAAGGGCATCCCCGGCATCCAGTTGATCGAGCTGAAAGCCCCCGACCGGTGCTGCGGCAGCGCGGGCGTCTACAACATCGTCCAATCGGACACCGCCGACGCAGTGCTTGACATGAAGATGGCCGACATCGCCGGCACCGGCGCGGAGATCGTCGTCACCACCAACACCGGCTGCCACATGCAGCTCATCGCCGGCGTCCGCCGCGCAGGGTTGAAGGCGGAGGTGCGGCACGTGGTGGAGCTGCTGGATCGGTCGTATGCAGCGATGGGACGGCGTGATGCGTGATACGTGGTGCGTGAGACGTGAACAGGAGGCGAGCAGTGTTAATTCCTGTAGACATAACCTATCCGAGGATCGCGCTCGTCGAGCAGGAGATCCCCACACCGCGCGTGGCCGACGTGCCCGCCGCGATCCGTGCGGAGATGGCGCGGCTGGGCGTGGCTGCGAAGGTGTGGCCGGGGATGCGCGTCGCGGTGACCGCGGGCAGCCGCGGCATCAACGGCATCCCCGTCATCCTGCGCACCGTCGTGGGCGAGTTGAAGCGCCTGGGCGCCGAGCCATTCCTGGTTCCCACGATGGGCAGTCACGGCGGCGCGACGGCCGAAGGTCAACTGGCGGTGCTGCACTCGCTGGGGATCACCGAGGCGGCCATCGGCTGTTCCATCTACTCGTCTATGGACACAGCGCAGATCGGTGAGACACCGGAGGGCATCCCGGTGCTCATTGACAGGTTGGCCAGCCAGGCCGACGGCATCGTCGTAGTCAACCGCATCAAGGCGCACACCGAATACACCGGCCCGGTGGAAAGTGGCTGGTTGAAGATGCTGACCATCGGCCTGGGCAAGCACCAGGGCGCGCTGATGGCACACCGCAACGCGGTGCAACTTACCTACCGCGTGGCGCTCGTCTCCGTGGCGCGGGAGATCATCCGGCGGGCGAAGCTGCTCTTTGGTCTGGGCGTGATCGAGAACGCCTACGACGAGACTGCGGAAGTGGTGGCCGCGTGGCCGGAAGATTTCGAGGCTACGGAGCGAGTCTTGCTCGTGCGCGCCAAAGAGCTGATGCCGCGCATCCCTTTTGGGAAACTGGACATCCTGATCGTGGATGAGATGGGCAAGGAGATCAGCGGGTCGGGGATGGATCCCAACGTCATCGGCCGGCGCATGGTCTTCGGCGAGCCGGAGTTGACCAGCCCGGTTATCACCCGCATTGTCGTGCGCGATCTCAGCGCCAAGACCTACGGCAGCGGCATCGGCATCGGCCTGGCCGATTTCACCACGAAGCGGCTGGTGGACAAGCTCGATCACCGGCCCACCTACATCAACTGCCTGACGGCCATGACGCCGGAAAAGGCTCGCATTCCGATGACCGGCAAGACCGACCGCGAGGCCATCGAGTGGGCGTTTCTGACCGCCGGCAATGTGCCACCGCCTGCGGCGCGGTTGGTGCGGATCGCAAACACGCTGCATCTCGACCGCTTCTACGCCTCCGAGGCGCTGCGCTCCGAAATCGCCGCCGACAGCCGCCTGCGGGTCGTCGGCGGGTGGCAGCCGATGGCATTCGACGAGAACGGGAATCTGCTGCCGGACGAGATTTGACCTCTCCCCCAACCCCTCCCCTGCGAAGGGAGGGGAGTCCCGCTCCCCCTTCCCTCGTAGGGAAGGGGGCCGGGGGGTTAGGTCGTGACTTTGTCGGAGGAGATGATGGCGATTGCCCAACGCGAGATGGCTTTGAGCGCCTTGAAGCGTCTGCTAGCACCCAACCAGGTTGTCACCAACCCGAGCGAGCTGATCACCTACGAGGTAGACGCGGCTTTTGACCGCGGCACGCCCATGGCGGTCGTCTTCCCGCGCACTACCGACGACGTGGTGCACATCGTCAAGTGGGCGGCCGAGCATGGCATCCCGTTGGTGGCACGCGGCGCGGGGACGGGTCTTTCGGGCGGCGCGGTGGCCGAGCGCGGCGGCGTGATCGTCGCATTTTCACGCATGAATCGCGTGCTGGAGTTGGACGAGGCTGGCCGGAGCGTGGTCGTCGAGCCGGGGGTGGTCAACCTGGTATTGGACGAGCTGGTGAAGACAAAGGGGCTGTACTACCCGCCCGACCCCGCCAGCGGCCGGACGGCTACCATCGGCGGCAACGTCGCGGAGAACGCGGGCGGCCCGCATTGCTTCAAGTACGGCGTCACCACCAACTATGTCGCGGGCTTGGAGGTCGTCCTGGCCGATGGCCGCGTGGTGCGCCTGGGCGGCCGGGCGCTCGACTACCCCGAATATGACCTGGCCGGCGCGGTGACGGGCGGCGAGGGCATGTTAGGCCTGATCACCCGCGTCGAGGCGCGGTTGCTCCGCAACACGCCGGCCATCAAGACGATGATGGCGTCCTTCGATTCGGTCGAGGAAGCCGGTGTGGCCGTCTCCGCGGTCATCGCCCGCGGGCTGGTGCCGGCCACGATGGAGCTGATGGATCGCAAGATCATGCGCATCATCGAGGACTACGCGCACGCCGGGCTGCCTGTCGAGGCCGGCGCCGCGTTGATCATCGAGGCCGACGGCTACCGCGAAAGCGTCTCGCCGCAGATCGAGGAAATCGCCGCGATCTTGCGCGATCACGCCGGTTGCGACCTGCGCATCGCCCAGACCGCGGAGGAGCGCGACCTGATCTGGCTGGCGCGCAAGAGCGCCGCGGGCGCGATCACCCGCCTGACTCCGGCCTACTATCTGCTGGATGGCACGGTGCCGCGCAGCAAGCTCGCCGCGACCCTGGCGGAGATCAATCGCGTCTGCGAGGCGGCGGCCCTGCGCGTGGGTTACGTCTTTCACGCGGGCGACGGCAACCTGCACCCTTACATTCTCATCCCCGACCCTGATGACGCCGACCTGGTGCGACGGGCGCACGCGGCCGGACGCGCGGTGATGGAGTTGTGCGTGCGCCAAGATGGCAGCATCACCGGCGAGCACGGCGTCGGTATCGAGAAGCGGCAGTACATGACGCTGATGCACAGCGCCGCCGAGCTTCGACTCATGCAGGACGTTAAGGAGGTCTTCGACCCCGCGAACATCCTTAATCCGGGCAAAGTCATTCCTGAGCTGGGGAGTTGGGGAGCGGGGGTGCAGGGGAGCGGGGGAGCAGAGGCGCAGGGGAGCGCCGATCCCCAATACCTAATACCCAATACCCAATACCCGACCTCCGCCACCGAAGCCGCCGACGCGCTTCGGGCATGTGTCGCCGCGGGACAGAGCGCCCGCATTCGGGGCGGCGGCACGAAGTCGGGGCTGCTGCCTCCGGCCAACTCGGTGCTGTCAACGTCGGGTCTAGCCGGCATCATCAAGTATGCTCCCGAAGATTTGTTCGTAACGGTCGGGGCCGGCACGCCATTGGCCGAGTTGCAGGTTGAGCTATCGCGCGATATGATGTGGGCGCCACTGGCGTCGCCGTGGCCGGCCGCGACCGTGGGCGGCATCGTCGCCACGAGCTTCAACGCGCCGCTGCGGATGCGCTACGGCGCGGTGCGCGATTTGGTGCTGGCCGCGACGGTCGCCATGCCCGATGGGGCCGTGATCCGCGCGGGACGGCCCGTGGTCAAGAACGTGGCGGGCTATGACCTGCCCAAGCTCTTTGTCGGCTCGCACGGCACGTTGGGGCTGATCACCGATGTATCGCTCAAGCTGGCGCCCCTGCCGCGGGCGCGGGCCAGCATCGTCGTGCCCATTGACAATCTGGCGCAGGGGTTGGCGTTGAGTGGCAAGCTGCTGCCGGTCTGCCTGGTGGCGTCGGCGCTGCTCTTGTGTCGCGGGTGCGACCTGACGGGCGTGTCGTCGCCCTACGTATTGGTTTACACCGCCGAAGGCATGCCCGAGGACGTGGCGGCCGAGTTGGCCCAGGTGCGTGCAGTCGTGTCGTCCGAAGGGTGCGCCGACTTGACGGAGGTTGCCGGACTGTCGGGCAGCGCCGTGTGGGCGACCCGGCTGGGCGCCATCTTGCCTTCTGAAACATCGCTCCGCGCTGGCGTCCCGCCCAAAGATCTGCCCCGCCTGATGGTTGACCTGGCCCCGACCCTGGCCGGCGCGGCGTTCATTGCGGACTTCGCCAATGGGCTGCTCTACGTCCAGGGCGTAGCCAATGTCGCAGCGGTGCGCCGTCCGGCGAGGGCCGCGGGCGGCTATGCGGTCATCCTGGCCGGACCGGGCGGCGGCGATCCCTGGGGGCATACGCCGGATGGCCTCGATCTGATGCGCGGGATCAAGGCGAAGTGGGATCCAGCCGGGTTGTGCAATCCAGGCGCGTTTATTGTGTGACCCAATACCCAATACCCAATACCTGATACCCAGTTACCAATCTCCCCAAGGAGGACACGTTAACCCATGAAAGCCATTGATTATCACGATATTCCTGCCAAGATCGAGCACGGCGTCGAAGGTGTGTCCGCGCGCTGGCCGATCCGCGAGGAAGATGGCGCGCCGCACTTCGCCATGCGCATCTTCGACGTACAACCGGGCGTCAACACGCCGCATCACAGCCATTGGTGGGAGCACGAGGTTTACATCCTGGCCGGCAAGGGGTTCGTCGAATCCGGCGGCCAGCGGGTCGCGCTCCACGAAGGAATGGTCGTCTTCGTGCCCGGCGATGAGGAGCATCACTTCGAGAATGCCGGCGACGACGTCTTCCGCTTCATCTGCTTGATCCCGCACAAGTGGCTGAAGGGCGTGGCAGAAGAACATCGCCAATGACGTGCCAGGCACTTTTCGGAAGTGCCTGGCACGTACCTGGCGTAGTAACAAGGAGATCCTCTCCATGAATCCTGCTGACTACAAGGACCTGAACACCTCTCCCCGCATCCTGCTCGGCCCTGGCCCGAGTATGGTACACCCTCGCGTCCTGCGGGCGATGGCGCAGCCGTTGGTCGGCCACCTCGACCCGGAGTTCCTGAAGGTGATGAACGAGACGCAGGAGCTGCTGCGCTACGTCTTCCAGACGCAGAACCCGCTCACCATCCCGATCTCCGGCACGGGCAGCGCAGGCATGGAAGCCGCGTTGTGCAACTTTATCGAGCCGGGCGACAAGGCGCTGATCGGCGTCAACGGCTACTTCGGCGAGCGGATGGTCGAGATAGCCGGCCGTTACGGCGCGCAGGTGGATCGCCTCGACCGGCCCTGGGGCGCTGTCTTCGCCCCGGACGAGATCGAAGACGCGCTGCGCGATAAGGGCTACAAGCTGGCCGCGTTCGTCCACGCCGAGACCTCGACTGGCGCGCTCCAGCCCCATGTGGCGGAGATCGCGGCCGCTTGTCATCGCCACGGCGCGCTGCTGGTGCTCGACACGGTCACTTCACTCGGCGGCGTGCCGCTCAAGATTGACGAATGGGATGTGGACATCGCATACAGCGGCTCGCAGAAGTGCCTCTCGTGCCCGCCCGGCCTGGCCCCGATCACCGTCGGCGCCCGCGCCCGCGATCTGTTGCGATCACGGAAGACCAAGGTCGCCAATTGGTACCTGGACCTTTCCCTGGTGGAGAAATACTGGGGCAGCGAACGCACCTATCACCACACCGCGCCCATTACCATGAACTACGCGCTGCGCGAGGGGTTGCGCATCGTGGCCGAGGAGGGGCTGGAAGCCCGCTTTGCCCGCCATCGCGCTAACGCGGAGCTGCTGTGGGCTGGGCTGGAGGAATTGGATCTGCCGCCCTTCGTGCCGTTGGCGCACCGCAACGTGACCCTCACCACCTGTCAGCTTGCGCCCGGCATGGACGATCCGACCTTCCGCCGCCGCCTGCTCGACGAGTACAACATCGAGATTTCCGGCGGCTTCGGCCCGCTCAAGGGCAAGATCTTCCGCATCGGGCTGATGGGCTTCTCCAGCCGCCGCGAAAACGTGGCGCTGTTGTTGACCGCGATGCGGCAGTTGATGCTGCGGTGACGAATCGGCGGTTGAAGGCTGGTCATTCTGAGCGGGTCTGCCCCAAATCTCTCGCGACGGCGTGACACCAGCGAAGAATCTGCTGACGAGATGCTTCGCTGGAATCACGCCGCGGCGGACTTGAATTCGTCAACCCGCTCAGCATGACAACGCAAGTTCTGAGGTGCGCCCATGAAAAACCTCGCCCCAGACGAATTGAGTATGCTTCGGCCGCTGTTGCCCAGCGACGTGCTCATCACCAATCCGGTTGACCTGATCGCCTACGAGTTGGACGGCAGCCTGGGGCACGGCGCCGCGCAGGGCGTGATCCTGCCGCGGCGGACGGAGGAGTTGGTGATCGCCATGCGTTGGGCCGCCGAGCATAACGTGCCGGTGATCGCGCGCGGTGCAGGCACCGGCCTCAGCGGCGGTGCACTCGCGTCGAAGGGTGGGCTGATCGTCTCGCTGGCGCGCATGAAGCAGGTGCTCGAACTGGATGAGACCGGTCGCTCCGCGGTGGTTCAGCCCGGCATCGTGCACCTGACCTTCGACGAGTACGTCAGGACGAAGGGGCTTTACTATCCGCCAGATCCGGCCAGCGGTCGCGCCTGCACGCTCGGCGGCAACCTGGCCGAGAACGCGGGCGGGCCGCACTGCTTCAAATACGGCGTCACCACCAACTATATCACCGGCCTGAAGACCGTTTTGGCCGATGGCCGTGTGATCCACACCGGCGGCCGAGCCTTCGATTACCCGGAATACGACCTGACCGGCATCCTGGTTGGCTCCGAGGGCACGTTGGGGGTGATGACCGAGGCGGAAGTGCGGCTGGTGCGCAACATCCCCGGCATCAAGACGCTGATGGCGATCTTTGACTCGGTGGAAGAGGCGGGCGAAGCGGTGTCCGCGGTGATCGCGGGCGGGCTGGTGCCGGCGACGTTGGAGATGATGGATCGCACCATGATCGGCATCGTGGAGAACTACGTCCACGCGGGCCTGCCGGACGCCGAGGCGCTGCTCATCATCGAAGCCGACGGCTACCCCCAGAGCCTCGACCCGCAGATGGCCGAGATCATGGCGGTGCTGCGCGATCACAAGGCGCGGGAGCTGCGCCTGGCGAAGACCGCGGCCGAGCGCGACCAAGTGGATGGCACGGTGCCGCGCTCCAAGCTGGCTGCCACGCTGGCCGAGATCAACGGCATCTGCGCCAGACACAGCCTGCGCGTGGGCTACGTCTTCCACGCGGGCGACGGCAACCTGCACCCGCTCATCCTGTTCGATCCGAGCGACGCGGACATGGTGCGTCGCGTCCACCTGGCCGGCCGCGCGGTCATGGAGCTGTGCGTGCGGCAGGGCGGCACCATTACCGGCGAGCACGGCGTGGGCAGCGAAAAACTGCAATACATGGCGCTGATGTACAACGCGGGCGAGCTTGCGGCCATGCGCGAGATCAAGCACGTCTTCGACCCGCGCAATCTGCTCAATCCGGGCAAGATCGTGCCCGAGTTGGATGAATCAGCGAATCAGCGAATCAGCGAATCAGCGAATCAGCGAATCAGCGAATCAGCGAATCGCGAGTCAGCGAATCGCGAGTCAGCGAATGACGCAGTACGCAGTACGCAATACGCAGTACGGGATACCCAAGACGCCGTTGACACCATTCGTGACTGGACTGCTACGCATCAACGCATCCGTATTCGCGGCGGCGGCACGAAGTCGTCCCTGCTTGGTCCGGCCGACGTGACCCTCTCCACCGAACGCCTGCGCGGCATCCAGGACTATTCGCTGAACGATCTGTACGTGACCGTGCGCGCCGGCACGCCGTTGGCGGAGTTGCAAGCCGAATTGGCGAAAGATCGGGTGTGGGTGCCGTTGGCGTCGCCCTGGACGCAATCCACGGTCGGCGGAATCGTCGCCACGAACTTCAACGCGCCGCTGCGTATGCGCTACGGCTCGCTCCGTGACCTGATCCTGGCGGTGACGGCCGTGCTGCCCGATGGCCGGGTGATCCGCGCGGGCAAGCCGGTCGTCAAGAACGTGGCCGGCTACGACTTGGTCAAGTTGTTCATCGGCAGCCACGGCACGCTGGGACTGATCACCGACGTGACCTTCAAGCTGCTGCCCTTCCCCCGCGTCCGGTCGAGCATGATCGTGCCCCTCGATGATCTTGCGACCGGCCTGAAGCTGGGGTCGAAGCTGCTCAAGGTCTGCCTCGTCGCCTCGGCGCTGCTGCTCTGTCGCGGCTGCGCGCAGAACGGCGCCGCGGCCCCCTATGCGTTGGTCTACACCGCCGAAGGCGTGCCCGAAGACGTAGCCGCCGAACTGGGGCAGGTGCGCGAACTGCTCACGGCCGAAGGGATTGCCGCGCCGCCCGTGGCGACGCCATCGGGCAGCGATGTGTGGGCGAGCTGGGTGAATGCGGCTGCCCGCACCGGCGCGACCCTGCGTGCCGGCGTGCCGCCCAAAGACGCGCCTGGCGCGCTGCTGGATCTGGCGCCCACGCTCGACGATGCGCCCTTCATCGCCGACCTGGCCTTCGGGCTGATCTATGCCCGGAGCGAGCATCTGAGCGCCGTGCGCGGCATCGCCCGGTCGGTGGGCGGCTATGCGGTCGCCCTGAGCGCGCAGGATGGCCCCGAAGGCGCGCAGTCAGACCCCTGGGGTCATGCGCCAGACGGCCTTGACCTGATGCGGGCGCTCAAGGCGCGCTGGAATCCGCGCGACTTTTGCAATCCGGGGGCGTTTATCGTGTGATCGAATCGGGTGTGTTCAAAACCAGTTGTAGGGGCGGGTTTCTCCGCGTCAACGGAGAGCTTTCCGTTACAGCGCTGCTGCCATCTACGGCAGACCTGCGTTAACCACGAAAAACCCGCCCCTACACCCCGGATTTCGGTCGGCGGTCGGTAATCGTCGGTCATCTGCTCCATGGGAGACAGTTTCATGCACACATCGCTGCCTCAGCACACGCCGGACACCGTGATCGGCGTCATCACGATTGTCATCCAGCTTATTTTCCTGGAGGGTATCCTTTCGATAGACAACGCGGCGGTGCTCGGCGCCCTGGTGTCGGTGCTGCCGGATAACAAGACGGTACCGTATCCGAAGGTTTTGCGGTTCCTGCAAAGGTTTACCGACAGGGTGCTCGGGATGCAGCAGAGCGCGGCGCTCAAAGTGGGGCTGCTCGGCGCCTATGTGGGCCGTGGCACGATGCTGGTGCTGGCCTCGTGGGTGATTCGCACCCCGATCTTGCAGGTGGTGGGGGCGCTCTACCTGGTCAAGCTGGCGTTCGAGCACCTTTCGACCGGGGATGAGCCGGACGAAGAAGATAGCATCGCGGGTCGGCGCAGGCTGGAGCGGGGCTTCTGGATGGTCGTGCTGAACGTAGAGTTGGCCGATCTGGCCTTCAGCCTGGATAACGTCGTGGCGGCCGTGGCGCTTTCGGACAAGCTGTGGGTCGTGATGATCGGCGTGGCGTTGGGCATCGTCACGATGCGGTTCGCCGCCGGCATCTTCACCTATCTGATCAAGCGTGAGCCGATCCTGGAGCGGGCGGCTTACATCGTGGTCTTCAACATCGGCGTCGAGCTGCTGCTGTCCGAGTTCGCCGGTCTGGAGTTCGAGGCGTGGCAGAAGTTCATCATCTCAGCCCTCACGCTCGTTCTCTGCGTGGTTTACGCCCACGTTAAGGCGCTGCACGTTCTGCAGCCGGTCCTCGATTGGATCGCGCAGGGGATGGGCAACCTGAATGAACTTTTGGCCTGGGCGCTGAAGCCGCTGGTCGAGCTGTTCAAGCTGCTGTTTCGGCTGATCGCCATCCCCATCCGCGCCGCGCTGCCGCGGCGGACGCCGATGCACGAAGCGCCCATTCTAACCGAGGTTGGCGGGGTCGCAGTCCCCGAGGGCGCGCAATTGGAAGAGTAGTTGTACAATTCGATGCGCGTTCTAGCGATTGGCGTGCCACACCCGGTAGTCCTGGATGGCGTCTGCGTTCGGGGACTTTTTGTCTTGGGCCGCCAGATCGCTCAACGGGAACTCGTAGAGCCTTTGCCCCTTGCGGCAGGCGGCGAGGATGCCGTATAACTCGTCTATCTGCTGAAATCTGAGCACCGTCACCCGATCCCCGGCGCGAAAGGGGCCGCGATCCTGGAATTCTTTCACCACGGCCTCGAAGGGGAAGCGCAGGGTGCGCTCCAACTCCGCCCGCCAGGCCGCCAGGATGTCCCGTTCGCTGCGGCTCTTGGCCGAATTCACCACGGCCTGGATATGGTCGCCTTCCGGCCCAATGCCCAACCAACTGACGCGCGCCTCAATCTCCTCCCGAACGCGGTCAACGTCCTTCTGAGCATCGCGCGGGCGCGCCGGCTCAAGCTCCTCCAGGTACAGATAGCACTCTGCCCAGTTCAGGCCCTCACGAGCACACCGCTCGATGCTCTGTTTCGGCATGACTTTCAGCGTCAGGCTGTCCCATGTCAGGCCGATGGTTGGCTCCTGTGGCTCGTTGGCGTGCGACAGGTCGGTCACGCGGCCCTGCCAGCCGCCAATGTCGAAGTCCGGGTTGTCCGGGTCGCGCACGCCGGGCTTGACGCGGACGGAATCACCGATACGATAGTTCATGATGTAGTCCTCCAGGTTTCCACCAAAAGTCAGCCGTTTGGCTCAGCGTAGGGCAGCCAGGCTGGGCGCGACCGCTCATGTAGCGACCAACCGGAAGGCGTCACAAGTAGGCCAGACGCCAGGTTGAAAGGCAGAACGCGTTCGGGCCAACTGCGTTCATCGGACTCGTCAATGAGCGCATAGACCGCGAGGATTGCCTGGGCCAAACGGCTGGAAGTTGTGTGTAGCAGGTCGTGCTCCTCCGACAGCGTGATCCGTCGTCGGAGGAGCGGATACGTTGATGATCGGCCGGCGTGGATGTTCTCAATCGGACCATTGCGCCAGCAGGAGTTGATGATTGCGTTAGCCAGGATGCGTGTTGGGTGCGCCTCAGCCTCGGCGCGAGCACGCATGCACTGATCGGGTCCTGCCAGCGACACTACCTGCGCTGCTCCTGCTGGATAGGCCAAAGCGAGCAGCGGCGAGGCACGATCTCTGCGCACACCCTGGCGCGGCATAGGCAGATACCGGGTGGCTGTCCACATCAGCGCCAGATAGCCTTCGTAGTCAGCACGCATGAGGTCAATCCACTGCGCCAGCGCGGCTGACGACTCGACGTTGATGCGCGCCATTTCAGTATCTGCAATCCTGCTGACGCCCACTTGCCCCGCGGCCTGCCAAAGGGGTTTATCGCGATCTGCCAGCACTGCCAGGTAAGTGTCCTAGCGCAAGCACAATGCCGTAGCCACCACAGCTTCCTGGCCTAGCCGGATGCCTGGGGGGTCTACCGATGGAGGCAGCGACTTCAGATAGTCGAGAAGTTGCTCGAACATCGTCGTTCGGGGTGGATGGATTTGGCGTCGGATCGTACCATCATCCTGTTGTACTTCCTCGCACCACCCGGCATCCAGCGTCAACTCCTCGTTGACGTGCACTTTCAAGGCTTTCATGCTGTCCGATCCCAAGCGAGCCTTTCACGTCCCGGCTTTTTTCATTGAGCGAGATTATACCACTCTGCCGGCTCTCTGACAACGTCCGAGCGCGCAAAAACCTGCGCCCCGTCATTGACAGCCTCGCCGCCCTATGTTACACTCCGTCACGTAGTCAACCGCATATCCGCTGATTGAACAGTGCGAGAGAGCATCCCAGATCCCTGGGATCGCCGAAGGGGCTTCATCTCTCAGGCAACCACATCGCGCTGGGACAGCACTCTGGAGAGTTTCCGCCGCCACGGGCAGCGGGACACCGACGGGGCAAGCCGCACCTTCCCTTCGCTGGGCCAGGCGGCAATCTCTCAGGTCCCAGGACAGAGACGGGAGCCGGGCCATGGTCCGCGCTCCCGTTGTGTTATGGTGAATCAGCTTCCCAACTTACCAACCACCGGAGGAACCCATGAGCTACAAATTCGATCCCAAGGCCAGGTACGCCAAGTCTCACGAGTGGGCGCGCATCGAGGGCAAGCTCGCCGTGATCGGTATTTCCGATTACGCCCAGCACCTCCTGTCCGACATTGTCTACGTCGAGTTGCCCGAGGTGGGCGACACCGTCACCGCGGGCGAGAGCCTGGGCACCGTCGAATCGGTGAAGGCGGCCGAGGATGCGTACGCGCCGATCAGCGGCGAGGTTGTCGAGATCAACAGCGCGCTGGAAAGCAACCCCGAATGGGTGAACGAAGACCCCTTCGGCAAAGCCTGGCTGATCAAGGTCGCGCCGACCGACCTGGGCGAGCTGGATAACCTGATGGACGTGGCGGCGTACGAAAAGTACGTGGCCGAGGAAGAAGAGAAGGGCGGACATTGATTGATGATTGATGATTGCGGATTGCGGATTGAGAGCGACAATCTGCAATCTGCAATCTGCAATCCGAAATGGAGCAAGGCATGAACTACATTCCTAACACCGACGCCGACCGCGCGGCGATGCTGACGACGGTCGGCGTAAAGTCGGTGGCCGAGCTATTTCGCGATGTGCCGGAGAAGTATCGCTTCCCGGTGCTCGATCTGCCGCCGGCGCTTTCCGAGATGGAGGTCTTGCAGGAACTCAACTCGCTGGCCGATGAGAACGACGACCTGCACCATCTGAGTTGTTTCCTGGGCGCGGGCGCGTACAATCATTTCGTGCCGAGCGTCGTGGACTTCCTCCTGCACCGCTCCGAATTCTTCACTGCGTACACGCCCTACCAGGCCGAGATCAGCCAGGGCACGCTCCAGGCGCACTTCGAGTACCAGTCCATGATTTGCGCGCTCACCGGCATGGAGGTCGCCAACGTCGGTCATTACGACGCCGCGACCGCGACCGCCGAAGCGGTGATCATGGCGCTCCAGGTGAGCCGGGGCAAGCGGTGTAAGGTCGTGCTCAGCCCCACGCTGCACCCGCAGTATCGCGAGGTGGTGCGCACCTACACCCAGGGCATGGGCATCCAAGTTGTGGGGGACGCCGCGCGGTCAGAGACCGGCGCGAGCGGGTTGTTGGATGCGTTGGCCGCGCTGGTTGACCGCGAAACCGCCTGCGTCATCGTCCAGAATCCCGACTTCCTGGGCCGGCTCTACATTCCGGCCGAAATGCTGGCGCTGGCCGACAAGGTTCACGCCGCAGGTGCGCTCTTCGTCGTCGTCGCCGACCCGATCAGCCTGGGCCTCTTCACCCCGCCAGGGCAATACGGCGCGGATGTCGTTTTGGGCGAGGGCCAGCCGATGGGCAACGCGCTCAACTTCGGCGGGCCGTACCTGGGCTTCTTCGCCATGAAGAAGGAGGACGTGCGAAAATCGGCCGGACGTATCGTGGGCCAGACGGTGGACACCGACGGGAAGCGCGGCTTCGTGCTGACCCTGAGCACCCGCGAGCAGCACATCCGCCGCGAAAAGGCGTCGAGCAACATCTGCTCCAACCAGGCGCTCAACGCGCTGGCAGCCGCGTTCTACATGGCTGCGATGGGCAAGTATGGCCTACGCGCCGTAGCCGAGCTGAGCTACCACAAGGCGCACTTCGCCGCCGGCCTGATCGGCAAGCTGCCGGGCTATGAGGTGGTCAGCGACGGGCCGTTCTTCAAAGAGTTCATCGTCCGCTGTCCCAAGCCGGTGACCGCAATCAACCGGATGCTGCTGGACGAGTACGGCATCGCCGGCGGCTACGACCTGGGGACGGATTACCCCGCGCTGCAGGATCACATGCTGTTGTGCGTCACCGAGATGAACAGCCGGGCCGAGATCGAGGTGTTGGCCGAGGCGCTGGAGGAAATTGCTGCGATGGACGAGGAGGCCGCCGATGCCTGAGCCATTCATCTACGATATCTGCCAGGCGGGCCGCCGGGCGGTGAGCCTGCCCGCATGCGACGTGCCCGAAGCGCCGCTGCCCGAAGGCTGCGTCCGCGAGACCCTGCCGTTGCCCGAGGTTGCCGAGATTGACCTGGTGCGGCACTATACCCACCTGTCGCAGTTGAACCACGGCATTGACACCGGCTTCTACCCGCTCGGCTCCTGCACGATGAAATACAATCCGAAAGTCAACGAAGTCGCCGCGCGGCTGATTGGCTTCACCACGCTGCATCCGCTCCAACCGGAAGCGTCGGCCCAGGGCGCGATGGCGCTGATCTACGATTTACAGGCGTTGCTGGCCGAGATCGCTGGCTTTGCCGCGGTCACGCTCCAGCCCGCGGCCGGCGCGCACGGCGAGCTGACCGGCGTGCTGATCATGCGCAAGTACCTGTACGACCGGGGCGAGACACAGCGCGACGTGATCCTCGTCCCCGACTCGGCGCACGGCACCAATCCCGCCACCACGTCCATGTCGGGTCTGAAGGTGATCGAGGTCCCCTCGGACGGCCGCGGCAACGTGGATTTGGAGAAGCTGAAGGCGCTCATCGCGCAGCACGGCCCCAAGCTGGTCGGCCTGATGATGACCAACCCGAACACCCTCGGTCTGTTCGACGAGCACGTGGTCGAGGTGATCCGGCTGGTGCATGAGGCGGGCGGGCTGGTCTACGGCGACGGCGCGAACTTCAACGCGATCCTGGGCATCGCCAAGCCGGGCGCACTCGGCTTCGACGTGATGCACTACAACCTGCACAAGACCTTCTCGACCCCGCACGGCGGCGGCGGCCCCGGCTCCGGCGCGGTGGGCGTGGCGGAGCACCTGGCGGATTACCTGCCTGGGCCGATCGTGGTGCGTTCGGGGGACGGGGGAGAGGAGACAGGGGACAGGGGACAGGAGTCAGAAGCCAGGAGTCAGGAGTCAGAAGGGGGGGCTTTCCGGTGGTATATGCCGCCCCATTCCATCGGTCGCGTCAAGGCGTTTTACGGCAACTTCGGCGTGTTGGTGCGAGCCTACACCTACATTCTCATGCACGGCGCGGAGGGGCTGCGGCAAGTGAGCGAGAACGCGGTGCTCAACGCCAACTATCTCCAGGCGCGACTGCGCTGCACCTACCCGATCCCGCACGGCGACCGCACCTGCATGCACGAGTTCGTGGCGCAGGGCAAGCTAGAAGGCGCGCCAGGCATCATCACAATGGACATCGCCAAGCGGCTGATGGACTTCGGCATGCACCCGCCGACGGTCTACTTCCCGCTGATCGTGTCCGAGGCGCTGATGATCGAGCCGACCGAGACCGAGAGCAAGGAAACCCTCGACGCGTTCGCCGACGCCATGCTCCAGATCGCCGAGGAAGCGCGCTCGCAGCCGGAGCTGCTCAAATCCGCACCGCACCACGCCCCGGTCAAGCGGTTGGACGAGGTGAAGGCGGCGAAGGACCTGGTGCTGTGTTACGCGCCGGGGTGTGGGTGAGAGAAGACTGAGGGAACTTGGGGGAACTGAGGGAACTGAGGGAACTGAGGGAACTTGGGGGAACTGAGGGAACTTGGGGGAACTGAGGGAGCCTCCCGCGGGTTGTAGACTTGCGGGAGGCTCCGTGTTTTAGCGCAGGTTTGGCCTGGATGTGCGGAGGGAGTGGCTGCTATGTTATTTTCAAGCGGCCCCGAAGTGCGTCAGCGGCGGCTTGCCGATTGCATAGACGTTGAACCCCATCCCAAACAGCTTGCGCCGGTCGAGGAGGTTCCGGCCGTCGAAGATGAACGCCGGCTTGACCATCGAGCGGTAGATTGTCTCGTAGTCAAGCTCCGCGAACTGCCGCCATTTGGTGACGACCGCGATCGCGTGGCTGCCCGCGGCCGCGGCATAGGGGTCTAACTCGAAGCTCACGTGCGCGGCCTGCTCGCCCAGGTCCTCTGCGGCGTTTTCCAGGGCGTAGGGGTCGGTGAGGATTACATCGGCGTGCTCCTCCAGCAGCTCCCGACAGACCGATTTGCCATGTAGTTTGCTCCTTATGTCTTGGTGAAAAAATGTCCAGTGAAGCTTCGTCTCAATCCAACGAGAGGCAGCGAACGCAGATGTCGTGAAAAGAAATCTGCGTCCGCGGAAGGCCCCTGCTCAACCCAGCGATTTCCGCCCGTCGTCAGCGACTCGGAGCGGCGGATGGGTTCTGTAGTGCTGCAATCAGCGCGACCGGATCGAGGATCTTGCCGAGGCTCTGTTTCTGCGCCCCACCGCCGATCTCGATCGTCCGGCCCGTCTGGAGGGCCAGCGCCCAGAAGCGGTCGGGGGTGATGGTTGGATCCACCTGCGCGGCGAGCGCGTAGGCCCCCGCGATGTATGGGATGGCCCAACTCCAGCCCCCTTCCCGGTAGAAGACGTACTCGTCCTTGCCGGTTGGGCTGGCCAGGGTGCGTGAGTCCATGGTGACCAGCAGTCGGTCGGACGACAGGCCATTCTCGGCGAAGTCGCCGGCCCAGAACAGCCCTGGTTCGTACGCCTCGAACCGATCCGGGTCAGCCGTCGGCGGCCGGCCCAGGCCGTGGAAGTACATGCCATCCGCCTGGTTGCAACTGGAGCAGATCACCAGCAGCCCGGCCGCCTTCGCCTCCGCCAGGGCGGCCGCGATGTCGGCGTATCCAGGCCACTCGGGCAGCCAGCCGCTCGAAATGGAAATGACCCTGATTTTGCGATTCTCCGGCAGTTGGCTGTTAATCTGCAGGATGCGGCGCACCGCCTGCGCGTCGCTGTGACAGCGTGCCGGCAAGGAGCGGAGATCGAAAGTCGCAGCGATGAAATACAGGTCGGCTTCGGGCGCGACCCCCACCGTCTTGCCGACCGCGATGGAAGCCACCGCGGGGCCGTGCATCGAGGCCGGCTCGATGGTCAGGTCGTTCGTCTGCTCGTACCAGCGCAACTGCCCCGCATATTCCTGGTGCTCGACCAGGAGCGCCTGATCCACGATAGCGATGCCGACCCCGCGGCCGGTGATCCCGCGGTCGTGAAGACTGCGCAGGCCCAGCCCAGGGTTCCTGCCCAGCGCCAGGATTTGCTCCAGATCAAAACCGGTGGGCATCCTTTCGGCCGGCGGCCAGAGGGTGCGGCTGTCGAAGGTGACGTAGAGCAGATCATCGGTTGCGTCCCTGAGATCCAATGCGGAGAGATCGTACCCCCGCAGGTCTAGCTCGAAAGGCCCCGTCGCGCCGGGCGTGTGCCTGGGGAGCGCGGTGAGCGGCCCCCGGTACCAGCCGAGCGGCTGAGGGCTGGCCGTCACGTGTGGCTGCGCCAGATCGGGGATCGGCGTGGTCGTCAGGGATGGCAGCATGATCCCCACCAGCGCGAGCGCCAGCAGCCCAATTCCTTCTATCCCGCGGATGCCGACCGCTATCCAACTGCTGCGGAAGCGCCTAGTCGGCCCGGCCAGCACCAGCCCGTAGAGGAACCGAAAGGGGATCATCCACGGCTTGTGGACGTGGTAGAGGCCGTACAGCCCGGCGTTGGCGACCCAGTCCCACCGGCCAAAGGCGCCGGCCATCTTCGGCAACAGGACGCCCCGGAAGATCAGTTCTTCCGCCAGGGAGAGGACCCACGCGACCGCGACCAGGACGAGCAGCCACCAGCGACCGGCGAACTCGGGGCTGACCAGCTCCGTGACCTGCGCGTAGCCCGGCGATGGGAAGGGCGGGAGCCACGTCCAGGAGAGCAGCCGTATGAGGACCGCGTCCCGGAGGAAGGTGTTGCCGAGGAATACGCCGAAGGTCAAAACCAGGAAGCCGATGAGCCAGCCCGGCAAGACCCAGGCGAACGACCGGCGTCGCACCTGGTCTGTACGCGGGTGGCGCGGCGCGACCAGCCACGTCCGCCGGCGGAACGCAGCCCAACTCAGGCCGCCCTCCTCCCGGCGGACGATCCACAGGCCCAGCGCGGCTTGCCACGCCAGGCCGACCATCATCAGGAGTGAGAAGGTGAGGGCCGACGGGAGGGGGACGCGGCCGACGAGAAGCGGCGCGAGCCCCCACGCCAGGACGGCCATGGGCAAGGTCGCCGCGAGCCAGATTGTCAGCACGCGGCTAAACGTGTACTGTTCCGGTTGCCCGGGCGTCGTGATGGAGTCTGCTGCTGTCGCGGGTGCGACAGCAATGGTCTGATCCATGGTGTTGCTCTTGGCTACATCACTGAAAGACCGCCTCGCTTGTTCGGAGCTTCCGCTCCATCGCCCTTCCCAGCAGCGCGCCACTGAGAAGCCCTGTCACAACGTTGACCAGGTGTGGCAGCCCGGACGCGATCACGCTCAGCCCTCGGCCGTCGAGCAGTGACGCGGCATGGTAGGACCAAACGGCCTGGGCTGCCCCCCACACGAGCACGGTTACAGCGAACCCACCCAGGACGCCGACCCCGCACGTCCAGGTCCCGGCCAACGTCAGGCCCAGGGCCGACTGCCGCCTTCGGCCAGTGGGCGCGGCGAGCGTGCCTGCCAGCCCGCCGACGATCGCGGGAGCGGCGATCCAGGGCATCATCACGGACAGGGCGCCGACCCGCGGCAGGCCGCCCAGCACAATCACACTGAGACCGAAGCTCAGCGCGCCCACTGCGGCCGAGGCCAGGACCTTATCTCGTGATCGAAAGGCCATCCCGAAGATCGCGCCGCCGATGGCTCCGGCAAACAGATACCACGCGGCCACGACCAGGAGGGGAGCGACATGTGTGTTCGGCTGTCCGCGCGACCATGTCGCGGCGATCCATCGCACCAGGCTGCCGAGCGCGAAGGCGCTGCCGAACCCCCAGGCGCCCCACGTCGCGAAGCGGTGACTGCCCTCAGCACTATGCCGGCCGTCTCGTCGTCCGAGAAGATGCTGTTGGGCCGCGCCGAGCAACAGGTCGCGGAGCTCGCACAGCACCAACGGCGCCACGCGGCCAGGTCCCTCGCGGGCTATGGTGACCAGCGCCATCGAGAATACGAGCCGCATCTCCTCCTCGAACTCCTGGCGGAAGGGCCGCGGGTAGAGCCGGATCAGTGAGCCGTAGAGGTCGGCGCCGAGCTGTACGATGCTCACAACGCGCCTCCTTGGACGGTGCGCAGGCCGGCGACCGCGACCAGCGTCTTCATGCGGCCGATCTCGGCGTTCAGCATCCGGTGCCCCAGGTCGGTCAGCGCGTAGGTCTTGCGCGGCCGGCCCGTTTCCGCCTCATCGTCCTGGGCGACTCGCGTGATCCAGCCTTGCTCCAGCAATCGCTTGAGCGCGCCGTACAAGGTACCCGTAGTCAGCATGACGCGGCCATCGCTCAACTCCTCCACGTCTTTCATGATGGCGTACCCGTGCTTAGGCCGGGGCGCGAGGCTTAGCAGGATCGTGAATGTGGTTTCGGTGAGCGGGAACTCCGGTTCGCTTGGTGAATGCTTCATCGGACGGACTCGATTGATAAGTAGTTTCACAACATGTCGTATGGCGACATATTATCACGATCGTGCTGGGAAGTCAAGTTTGCACGGGGAGCTTAGTGGAGGCCCTTGTTGGTTGGCGTTCTGCTTCTTGGCGATTCTTGGCCGTGGCAGAGATCACGTACGACGCACCTCCGAGGTGCGTCGTACGTCACGCGATTCGCTTACTCGCTGACCTGGGGCGCGGCCGCCGCGCCCGTGACCGGCCGCCCGCGCCAGTGGGCCCGCTCTGCGGGGGTGGGGAAGCGCGATAGCAGCGTGGCGGCGTCGGGCAGGCTGACCTTGTCGCCCGGGGCCAGATCGGCCTTGTTGGGCTTCTCCACCAGCGGCTTCGGCGGCAGCGCGTAGATCCCTATTTCGTCGCCTGGTTTGGCGTAGCGGCTGCCCACGTAGGCCAGGCCCAGGATGATCCCATCCACGTCCACCGCGGCGCTCGTCACGTAGCCGATCGCCTGGCCCTTCTTGCTGATGACTGGGTCACCGGTCTTGGGCATGCGGACGCCGCGCTCGTTCATGCGGAAGCGCACGATCTGCTGGGTGCGCGTCACCTCGCGGGCCATGTGCGCGGTCCGGCCGATGAAGTAGGGCTTGTGCAGCTTGACGTAGCCGGAGAACCCCGCGCCCGTCGGCGCGATGTCGAACGGCCCGGCCAACTCGTGGCCGTAGAGCGGCAGCCCTGCCTCGGTGCGGGTGCTATCGCGCGCGGCTAGCCCGGTCGGCTGGATCCCGAACGGCTTCCCCGCCTCCAACAGCTTCTCCCAGAACGCTACAGCCCGATCCGGATGCACGAAGATCTCATACCCGATATCCTCGCCCGTGTAGCCCGTGCGCGCAATGATGAGATCGAACCCCGCCAGCTCGCACTCGATCAACCCCGTCTTGCGCACGCGACCCAGGCGATCCCGCAGGCGGACATCGTCGGTCAGGCTTTGCAGGATGGGCAGCGATGCGGGGCCTTGCAGCGCCAGGTCAACCCGCATGTCGGGGCCGGCCGCGGGGTCTTTCAGGTTGCGAATCGTGGCCGGACGCAGCACCCGCAGGTCAGACCGGGCGCGATCGAGCAGCACTTCGCCGCGGTTCACCGCGTTGAGCCAGGCCCAGTCCTTGTCCGCGTTCGACGCGTTGACCACGATCTGGAACAGGTCGCGACCGCGGCGGTAGACCAGCAGATCGTCAATCACCACCCCGTCGGGGTCGAGCAGATAGCTGTAGAAGCTCTCGCCGGGCGCGTACCAGCGCGGATAGTTGGTGCAGACCAGGTCGAGGAACTCGATGGCGTGCGGCCCGCTCACCTCGAAGACACCCATGTGCGCCACGTCGAACAGCCCGGCCGCCCGGCGCACGGCGTTGTGCTCGTCCAGCACGCCCGTGTACCAGACGGGCATCTCCCACCCCGCAAAGGGGATGACGTGCCGGGTGTGCGCCTTGTGCCATTCGTAGAGCGGCGTGCGCTTGAGGAGCGCGTTCTTGGGTTCGATCCACTGAAACTCAGGGAACTGAGGGAACTGAGAGGAACTGCGCACCTCTGCCAGGACCTGCTGGCCGACGAAGTAGGGCTTGCGCAGCTCGAAGCGGGAGGGCGCCGCGCTGCGATAGAGATCGAGGCCCGTCGGCCGGCCCGAACCGAGACCAAAGCCGCGGAACTGGCTGTAGTCGGGCAGACCGGAGTCGGCGCGTAGCGCCCGGAAGGTCTCCTCGCCGGCTGGCGTCGCGCCGGCCGCGATCAGCCGTTCACTGACGATCTGCGCCTGGGCTGCGGGCACGACCAGCTCGGCGTGGCCGTGGCTGCCCGCGAAGACGTAGACGCCCGACAGCCGAGCCGCCTGAACGATATCGAGGCCGGCCGGGCCATGGACGACCAGGGGCACGAAGACCTCCGAGGTTTGGGGCTGGGAGATGTCTTCTACGATGATCGGGCCTTCAACCTTCGCCAACAGGTCTGCGGGGTCGAAAAGCGTGTAGCCGTCACCCAGGCCGCGCAGCCAGGCGATCACGCGGGCGTGATTTTCCGTGTGGGTGCGGAGGAAGAAGCGGTCGCGGCCGCCTTCGTCCGGCGGCAGACGCATCACGAACACGTCGTCGAGCAGCACGCCGTCCCGATCCAGGATGAAGCCGCTCTGCATCCGACCCGGCGCCAGACCAGCCACGTCGCAGGTGACGATCTGCGCCAGCGCCGGCTCCGCGCGCTCGCCGGTGACGAGCACCAGGCCGCCCGGCGGGGCGAGCAAGATAGCGCTCTCGTGTGCGGCCTTGAAGGCCCCCCCTTCCCCCCAACTGTGGGGGGTGGTGGTCGCTCCCCCAGGATTGGGGGCCGGGGGGCGGAGCGCGTAATAGTGCGGATACCCCGTCCCCTGATCCTCCGTCTCCGCCGCGCCCTGCGCGGCCAACGCGGCCACGCCTGCCTTGATCTCCTCGAAGGTGTCCAGGTCTATCTTGCCGCGCGGCAGTTCGCCCGATAGGCCGATGTAGCTGAACGGCTGGATGGCGGTGACGGTCTTGTTGATCAGCCCGGCTACCTGATCCATCTCGGCCGGGCCGAATCCGCGCTGGGTGAGCCAGGGCGCGCCCAGGCGGATGCCCATCGCCAGGCCGGTCTGCGTGTCGCCGGGAATGGTGTTTTTGTTGGCGACGATGCCCACCATGTCGAGGATGCGCACCGCCGGTTCGCCGCGTAGGGGCGATTCCCTTGCGGTCGCCCCTGCCACGGGCGACCGCAAGGGATCGCCCCTACCGGGGGTGACGCTGTTGAGGTCCAACATGCAGAAATGGCTGTCGGTGCCGCCGTAGGCCAGTCCCAGGCCGCGTTTCACCAGTCCATCGGCCAACGCCGCGGCGTTTTCCTTGATCCCGAACATCATCTGCCGGAACGCCGCGCTCTGGGCGATCTTGAACATCACGCACATTGCGGCGAACTTCTGTGGGTGCGGGCCGCCCTGCTCGCCGGGGAAAACGGCCAGGTCAACCCGGCGGGCCAGCTCCTCGTCGCTGGTCACGATGACCGCGCCGCGCGGCCCGCAGAGGGTCTTGTGCGTGGTGAAGGTGATCACGTCTGCGATGCCGACCGGGCTGGGGAACGCGCCCGCGGCCACCATGCCGGCCGGGTGGCTGATGTCAGCCAGCAGCAGCGCGCCGACCTCGTGGGCGATGGCCGCGAACGCCTGCCAGTCGGGCGCCCAGGTGTACGACGTGAAGCCTGCGATCAGCATCTTGGGCCGGTATTGCCGCGCCAGGTCGCGAATCTCGTCGTAGTCCAGCCTGCCCGTGGTCTTACTGACGCCGTAGGGTATGACGTGGTAGCGCTTGCCCGAGAAGTTGAACTCGGAGCCGTGGGTCAGGTGGCCGCCCTGGTAGAGATCCATGCCCATGACGGTGTCGCCGGCCTGCACCACGGTGTCGTAGACCGCCAAGTTGGCCGCCGCGCCGGAGAGGGGCTGGACGTTGACATAAATATCGCCGGAATTCACGCGCTCGTTGGCGAAGGTGTCCGCGCAGCGGCGTTGCGCCAGCGTCTCGACGAAATGGACGTAGTCTACGCCTTTGTAGAAGCGCCGGTCGCCATAGCGGCGGTAGTAGGCCAATTCGTGATCGAAGTCGAGGATCGTCTCCTCGTCCTCGCGGGTCATGCGGAGCGGGGGATAGCCTTCCGCATACACGTTATTGAAGACCGAGCCGAGCGCCTGGCGCACCGCCAGCGGAGCCATGGACTCGGAAGGAATCATGATCAGCTTGCGGGCCTGGCGCTCCTCCTCGTGGCCGATGATCGCATCGGTGTCGGGGTCCACCAGACCGATGTCGGCGCGGAGGAAGGTGTCCCAGTAGTTGTCGGACATGGAGGGTCACTCCTTTGTGATGTGGGTTTGCGATGTGCTCTATTCCCCATATGCAAGGGCAATTCTAGCACGGAATTGAGCGGCGAGCAATCTTTCGCGGCATCACTCTGCTTCGTGTTCGGTGACACGGCAGCATGGCGCTCAGGGAATGGTGTATGTCGCGATGGAGGAATTGATGATGGCGGGAGAGGGCACGTTGCCAACAGGTCAGACACTCGCATCCGCGAGCCGCGCCTGCATCGCCCGCACCGACGCGGGTGAATGCCCCTGGTAGTGGTTGTTGAAGTACCCGTAGACGGTCAGCCCGGCCTTGAGGTAGCCTTTGATCTGCTCGGCCCAGCGGTCGAGCTGCGCGTCGCGGTTGATGCGGACGTGGGAGAAGTCGTCGTCGGGGATGTCTTCGCGGCGGCCCAGCCAGCGGATGTAGACGAAGGGCGCGGTGGTCTCGTCGAGCGCGGGCATCCACGCGTGCTGCACCAGGCAGAGCGCCACGCCTTGCCGCTGCAAGAGAGTCAATAGCTTCGGAAGTGTGTCGGGGCGCAGCCATGACTGATGGCGAACTTCGAGGACGTAGCGGAAGCCGGTGGGGAGGTGGGCCAGGTACGCGGTCAGCGCGTCCAGGCCCGCGGCGCTCCACGACGGCGGCATCTGCAACAGCAACGGGCCGAGCCTGCGGTCAAGCTGCGTTATGGCGTCCAGGAATGCGGCCGTCTCGTCGGCGCAGTTTGCCAGCAGCTTCTCGTGGGTGACGCTCTTGGGGAACTTGGCCGCGAATTGGAAGCCCTCGGGGGTGCGCTCGCGCCAGCCCGCGACTGTGCTGGCGCGCGGAATGGCGTAGAAGGTGGTGTCCAACTCGACGGTGCCGAACTGCGCTGCATACCGCTCCAGGAACGCGCTCGACGGCGTGCCGGGTGGGTAGAACGGGCCGACCCACGAGGGGTAGGTGAAGCCCTGGGCGCCGAGGTGGAGACTCGACGGGGCAGGAGTATCATCGCCGAAGAGGTTGAGTTGGCTCATGGGACCTCCAACGCAGGAGTCAGGAGTCAGGAGGCAGGAATCAGTCTGACCCCTGATTCCTGCTCCCTGATCCCTATCAAAAGAACCCCAACTGGTCCTTCGCTTCCTGCGTCATCCGTTCCGGCCCCCACATGGGTGTCCAGACGATGTGGACGTTGATCGCGTCCAGATCGGGGTAGGTGTTGTGGACGTAGGTCTGCACCCCGCGGATGATCTGCGGGCCAACCGGGCAGCCGGGGCTGGTGAGCGTCATATCCACGTCCACGACCTTGTCGTCTGTGACTTTAACGTCGTAGACCAAGCCCAAATCTACGATATTCAGCCCGATTTCCGGGTCGAACACGTTCTTGCGGATCGCTTCGAACACGCCCTCGACGCTTGGCGCCGGCGTCTGACGCTCCTGGCGCTCGACGTCCGGCGCGGGCGCGGCGGGCTTCGTTTTGATTTCGTCTTCTTTTCCCATGAGCCGGTTCAATAGCGACATTTCTCTTCTCACTTTTCAGTACGCCGTGACGGATTCTTCGCTGGATTCTCGCCGTCGCGGAGGTTCAGGGGTCAACCCGCTCAGAATGACCTTATGTGGAGCTGCTGCTTCAGGCCGCGATCAGGATATCCTCGCCCTCGACCTTAACCTCGTAGGTCGGCGCGGGGTCTACCGCGGGCATCTTGAGCGCCGCGCCGGTGCGCACGTCGAATTGCGCGCCGTGTCGCGGACAGATCAGCGCGTGCCCATCCAGCTTTCCCTCGCCCAGCGGCCCGCCGTCATGGGTGCAGACGTCTTCGATGGCGTAAAACTTCCCATCCAGGTTGACCAGCACCACCTCGACGCCGTCCACCTCGACGATCTTCCTTGCGCCGGGGGGGATGTCGGTGACGCAGGCGACTTTTATGAACTCAGACATTTTTTCTCCTGGGACGAAGGACGAAAGACCCAAGACGAGCGCATTTGTCGTTCGTCCTTCGTCGTTGGTCATTCGTCGTCGGCCAACCCCCACACCGCCGCCTTCAGCGCCTTTAGCGGCAGGAGGGCGCACTTGATCCGCACGGGGCCGACTTCGATGCCGAGCAGGTCGGTGATATTTTCCTTGTCCCAGCCCCGCAGCTCGTCCAGCGACTTGCCGATGATCTCTTCGGACATCATCGAGGCGGCCGCGCGGCTGACCGCGCAGCCATGACCGGTGAAGGCCACGTCGGCGATCTTGTTGTCCTCGATCTTCAACTCCAGCGTGATCTCGTCGCCGCACAGCGGGTTGCGGTCGTGATAGACCAGGCTCGGGTCATCGAGATGCCCGAAGTGGCGCGGATGTTTGTAGTGATCGAGGATTTCTTCGGCGTATAGGTCCATGATCTGTCTCGCGCGGGAGCCCGGTGGATGGAATCCGACCGGCTCAAGATGAAAAGGCCCCGCAGGGCCTACCCGCAGCGGCTGAGGCCGCTTCTCGGTTTCAGACAGGCGGTTTCAACCCCTGGTTTCTTAAAACGTGAACATCTCCACCACTTTGTGTAGCCCTTTTACCAGCAAATCCACTTCTTCCTTCGTGTTATACAGGTAGAAACTGGCACGGGCGCTGGCAGGGATGCGGTAGCGTTCGTGGAGCGGCTGGGCGCAGTGATGGCCCGCACGGATGGCGATGCCGAAGCCGTCCAGCACCGCGGCGATGTCGTGTGGGTGCGCGGCCTCCAGCGTGAAGGCGACCAGCCCTCCGCGCTTTTCAGCCGCCGGCCCCAGGATGCGCAGCCCTTTGACTTCGGGCAGGCGCTGCATGGCATAGGCGGTCAGCTCACGCTCGGCCTGGTGGATCGCCTCCATGCCGACGTTTGACAGGTAGTCCACGGCCGCGCCGAGGCCGATGGCCTGCGCGATGGCCGGGGTGCCCGCCTCGAACTTCCACGGTAACTCGCTCGGCTTGAACCCGCTCAGGTGCACCTCGCGGATCATGTCGCCGCCGCCCATGAACGGCGGCATCGCGTTGAGCAGCTCGCGGCGTCCCCACAGCGCGCCGATGCCGGTCGGGCCGAGCATCTTGTGGCCGGAGAACGCCATGAAGTCAATGTCCAGCTCCTGCACGTTCACCGGCATGTGCGGGACGCTCTGCGCGCCGTCCACCAGCACTTTTGCGCCCACCTTGTGCGCGGCGGCGGTCAACTCCTTCACCGGATTGACCGTGCCGACCACGTTCGACATGGCCGTAAAAGAGAAGAGCTTGGTGCGTGAGGTCAGCAGCTTGGGCAGATCGTCCAGAATGAGCGTGCCGTCGTCGGCCACGCGCACGTACGCGATCTCGAAGCTCAGCTCGGCCGAGAGAATCTGCCACGGCACCAGGTTCGAGTGATGCTCCATCTCGGTGAGCAGGACGCGGTCGCCCCGCTTGAGGTTGGCGCGACCCCAGCTATACGCCACCAGGTTGAGTGCCTCGGTGGCGTTGCGCGTCCAGATCACTTCCTTGGGGCAGCACGCGCCGATGAAGTTGGACACCTTCGCCCGCGCGCCCTCGTATTGGGCCGTCGCTTCCTCGCTGAGTGTGTGTACCCCGCGGTGGACGTTGGCGTTGGTCTCCTCGTAGTACCGCGTCTGCGCATCAATGACGCTCTGCGGCTTCTGCGAGGTGGCCGCGTTGTCCAGGTAGACCAGCGGTACGTCGTGGATGCGGCGGCGCAAGATCGGGAAGTCGGCGCGAATGGCGGTAACGTCCAGGTATTGGGTATTGGGTATTGGGGTCATGGTTGCTGTGGGCATGACCGCACCTCATGGCAGATTGTAGATTTCAGATTGCGGATTGCGAAACCCTGGCGCAGATGTCCGACGTTATTGCGCCGATATTCCGCCGATAAACGGTAGCAACGTCTGGCGGGCCGCTTCGATCTCCATCAAGTCCCATGCTCGCTCAAGTATTCAGCGGGAGTGAGTATTTTGATGGCGGTCCGCCCCTCGAAGTGTTTCTTGTTCCAGGTCAGGATAGTTTCTGCGTCGTAGTCTTCCGCCGTCTGGAGAAGGACGGCGTCGCCCCAAGACATTTTGCGCTCGAACAGGTTGAACATACTTCGGCTGAAATGCGCGAACCACTCCGCGGCGGATGTCTTGGATAACCCCAGCGGCTCCAGAACTTTGACCCCATAAATTCTACGGAAGTCATAGCTCCAGCGTCTGAGTTCTACTGGTGACAGGTTGAACGAGGCTATCCCGCACAATTCGAACAGGGAGAAGATCGAAAAACCGCAGTCTATCTTCCGCGACCGGATGAGGAAAGCCCGGTTTGTCGCATAATTCTCGTCTCGCGGGAAGAAGCGGTCAATGACGAAGATGTTAGTATCTAACAAGACCATAGTCGTCGCCTCGCATGGCCTGCTCGAACTCTTCTAGCGTTCGATACGGCATGTTCTCAGCGGCTTTCTCCGATAGCCGATCGAACTCGGTCTGCCGTGCTTCGGCCGACATGGTAGCGAGGTCGGGCATTTCCCTGGCGATGGCTTGCTCGATCTGTTCCCACGCGCCGGGGGCTTCAACCCGAGCAGGGTACTCCGGGAAAAGAATCAAAACTTCTGCCCCATCTCGCCCAAGCATCTTTTCTAACGGTTTGATCATGCCGCCTTTGTATTGACCTCTAACAACGGCCCAGGTCATAATGTGCCTCCCTGCTTGCTGACTTGATCCAATGCCAGCCATAGCCCAACGATCAACCGTTCCGCAGCCGTCTCACTGCCTCTTTCGTTGTATTCAACCCCAACGTCGCGCATTTGAGCCGTGTAGCCGCGATCTCTCGCCCTAGCAAGTCCAGGATTGCCTCAGCCGACGTGTTTTCCACGTCAGCTAACGTCTTGCCGGTGAACATCTCGGTCACGATGGACGCGCCCGCCTGGCTGATGGTGCAGCCTTCACCTTCAAACGAGATCGCCGCGATCCGGCCGCCGCCGTCGGCCTTCAGGTAGATCGTCACCACGTCGCCGCAGCCTGGGTTGACGCCCTGGGCGGTCGCCGAGGCATCTGCTAACGCGCCGTAGTGCCGCGGGTTTTCGTAGTGATCCAGGATGAAGTCTATTTGAGATTGGCGATCCATGGATGGCCTTTCGCGGCGGGAAGTATAGCGCGAATGGGGTGGGTATGCAAAGAGGGGGGACTAGGGACTAGGGACTAGGTAACTGGCTCCTAGTCCCTAATCCCTAATCCCTAATCCCTAATCCCTAATCCCTACAACCCCAACTTCCGCGCGATCTCCGTCTCCAACTTGCTCCGCACTCCTTCCACCGGGATCCGGTCAATCACTTCCTCCAAGAAGCCCTGGACGATCATGCGCTCGGCGTTGCCGCGGTCAATGCCGCGGGCCATCAGATAGAAGATGTACTCTTCGGGAATCTGGCCCGCGGTGGCGCCGTGGGTGCAGCGGACGTCGTCGGCTTCGATCTCCAGACCGGGGATGCTGTCGGCGCGGGCCGTTTTGCTCAACATCAGGTTGCGGTTGGCCTGGTAGGCGTTGGTCTTCTGCGCCTGCGGGTAGACCTTGACGTAGCCCTGGTAGACCGACCGCGCCCGATCCTTGAGCGCGCCCTTGAAGAGCAGGTCGCTGGTGGCGTGCGGCGATTTGTGCAACTGGTTCGTGTGGTGGTCGAGATGCTGCCGGCCGCCGGGGAAGTAAAGCCCCAGCAACTCGCCGTGACTGCCTGGCCCGTTTAGCTCCATGTTGATCCAGTTCTTGCTCAACCGGCTGCCCCACGAGCCGATGAAGTAGCGCAGCAGGCTATCGCGGGTGAGCAGCATCCGCTGCGTGCTGAAGTTCCACGCGGTGTCGGCCAGGTTTTGCAGGTGCAGATAGTGCACCTGGCTGTTGACGCCGGGCAACAACTCGACGACGCTGTTGGTCATGCCGCCGTCCGCGCCCACGAAGTCCTCCACCAGCGTGACCGCCGCGCCTTCTTCGGTGACGACCAGCGTGTGGTGCATCCCCGCCAGCTTGCCCGCGCTCTGGCCGATGACGGCCTGGAGCGGCTTGTCAACGGTCACATTGCGGGGCACATAAACAAACGTGCCGCTGTTCCAGAGCGCATAGTGCAGCGCGCTGAACTTGTTTTCGTCGGTGGCGACGGCGCTGTTGAAATGCTTCTGCACCAACTCCGGGTAGGTGCGGCAGGCGGTGTCCAGGTCGGTGAAGATCACGCCGCGGGCTGCCAGGGCCGGGTCCAGGCTGTATCGAACCGTCAACCCGTCCACGATTGCCAGATCACCGACGCTTTCGATCTCGGATAGGCTCTTCTCGACCTCGGCCGGCAGGATCGCGAAACGGTCTGGAGTAGAGGCTTTAGCGGGTTGACCGCCTGATCCTGAAAGGAGGCTGCGCACAGGCTCTACTTCAGTTCCTCCGGCGAAAGGTACGTAATCCTCCAGTTTGAAGCCGGTCAGCTTCGTTCGGCGCCACGTCTCTTCATTGCCCGTGGGCCAGGGCATTTCTTCGTAAAACCGCCACGCCTTCAACCGCAAATCGAGCATCCAGGTCGGCTCGCCCCTGACCTGAGAGAGGGCTTCGACGGGTGAAACGGTGCTTGTGCTAAGTGTTTGTGTCATCATAGTCGTTACCCTTACCCAACCGACCCTTCCATTTGCAACTGGATCAGCCGATTCAACTCCACCGCATACTCCATCGGCAGCTCCTTGACCATCGGCTCGATGAAGCCGGCGACGATCATGGCGCTGGCTTCATTTTCCGCCAAGCCGCGGCTCTGGAGATAGAAAAGTTGCTCTTCGCCGATCTTGCTGACCGATGCCTCGTGGCCGACGGTGATATCGTCCTCGTCAATCTCGATGTACGGATAGGTGTCGGAGCGACTGCGCTCGTCCAACAGCAGGGCGTCGCAGACCACGTTCGACTTGGCTCCGTGTGCGCCCTTGCTGACCTTCAGCAGGCCGCGGTAGCTCGCGCGGCCGCCGCCCTTGCTGATGGATTTGGAGATGAGTTGGCTGGATGTGTTCGGCGCAGCATGCACCAGCTTGCCGCCGGTGTCCAGGTGTTGGCCGGGGCCAGCGAACGCCATCGAGAGGATTTGCCCGTGTGCGCCGTCGCCCAGCATATAGATACTGGGGTATTTCATGGTGATCTTGGATCCCATGTTGGCATCAACCCACTCCATCGTTCCGCCTTCGTAGACCAGCGATCGTTGCGTCACTAGGTTGTAGACGTTGGTGGACCAGTTCTGGATGGTGGTGTAGCGGCAGCGCGCGCCTTTGCGCACGATGATTTCGATGACGCCGGAGTGCAGCGAGTCGTTGGAATAGGTAGGTGCGGTGCAGTTGTGCGAGACGACTCCCTCGCCAACGTATGACTCATCCTCCTCGACCGAGAAATTGTAGACGGTAGTCGCGCGATTTTCGATCTCAATGGCGCGAATGGGGACGTAGAGATACTGCTCGTCGAGGTAGAATGGCGAGCCGCTTTGGCTGCCGTTCGGTGCCGGGCAACCGACAATAGCGCCGAATTTGGCGTTCCACGGCGATGAAATCACCACTGCGTAGATGTCTTTGCGTGGCTCCTCGCGCGGCTGGAGGTTCACCGATGCGGCAATCCCAAGCCGAAGCAGCGCATCGCGAAATGTGTACGCGAAATCGCGCGATACCGTGTTGAACCGGAACATGTTCTTCTTGGGATCATAACTGCCGTCGCCACACCACATTCCACGCACCAATTGAGCCAGGTGTTCGGTCGAGGCGTTCCGCACCCACTCCGGCACGTGTTTGTCGTACACCGTTGAGCCGAATTCATTGGCAAAGGCACGCGCAACTTGGGTTGAAGCGAAAACAAGTGTCTGCCCGTTCTGGCGCGGCTTGTTCTCTGTGGGTGTCAGGCCGAAGTAGCGCCCAAACAGTTCCTTTACATCTTCGAGATACTCTGTCTCTGCCACGTTGAACGAGAAGGTGAGATAGTGCTCGTTGTCCACGTGCCCCTCGGCATAATAGTAACCCAGGAGACGATAGAAATCTGGTTCCAGCGGCAGAGTGACTTCGCGCTGGACTGGCGCGTGGCGTCCACGTCCTACCGGCACAATCGTCCGGTGCGCGTCGTCGCTGGAGGCTTCGCCGCGAGGCACGGGGATGGCGAGATAGTCGCTGGGCTTGACCTCGGCCGCAGTTAGCCATTCAGGCGCAAACTGCCGGTTTCGCTCGTGCGCCTGTTCGCGGCGAGCTACCAGCAGCGGATGCTCTTCGGTGACTTGGAGTTCTTGCGCACTATCGCCGAAATAGCGCACGCGATAGACGGAACCTTGATAGGGGCGCTGCATCGTGTGATAGACCTTGCGGTAGCGGCCGCGGTGTGTCAGCACCTCGTCGCCCACTTGTATCTGTTCGATCGCCTTCTCGCCACCGCGCGTGCGGACGCGCGCCCCGGCGAGAAAGCACCCCTCCACATAATGTACACTGGCGCCCTCATCCACGATGATCAGCGTGCGCTCGAACTGCCCCATGCTCTGCGCATTGATGCGGAAGTAGGCCTGGAGGGGGATGTCGAGATGCACTCCTTTCGGCACGTAGACGAACGACCCACCCGACCAGCACGCGGTGTTCAGCGCGGCAAAGACATTGTCGGTGGAGGGCACGACGGTGCCGAAATACTCCTTGTAGATCTCCGGGTGCTCGCGCAGGCCGCTGTCGCTGTCTACGAAGATGACGCCCTGCTTCTCCCACTCCTGTTTGAGAGAATGGTACACGGCTTCAGATTCATATTGTGCGCCCGCTCCGGCCAGGAACTTGCGCTCGGCCTCGGGGATCCCCAACTTATCGAAGGTCTCTTTGATGTCGGCCGGCACGTCGTCCCAGCTTTTGCCCTGGGCTTCGACGGGCTTGATGTAGTAGTAGATGTCCTGGTAGTCAATCGCGCTCAGGTCGGCGCCCCAGGTCGGGATCGGCTTGGACAAGAAGATGTCGAGCGCCTCGTGCCGGAGCTGGCGCATCCAATCCGGCTCGTGCTTCATCTGGCTGATCTGCTCGACGATGTCGTGATCCAGCCCCTTGCGCGACTTGAACGCATAGCTTTCGGGCTGGCTCCACCCATATTTGTAATCGCTCTTGACGCTGTCGAGCGCCTGGCGATCGGTGTCGGTTGCAGGCATAAGTGTGCTCCGAGTGTTGCGTGTTACGTGTTACGTGTTCCGTTGCACTCAGCGGCGAGCAGTCGTCCTGGCGAAAACGGAATATGCACCACGCACTACGAGATCGCTTCCCCAAACTGCTCGCGCACCCAATCGTACCCCTTCGCCTCAAGCTCCAGCGCCATCTCTGGCCCGCCGGAGAGGACAATGCGGCCATTGTAGAAGACGTGTACGAATTGGGGCTTGATGTAGTCCAGCAGCCGTTGGTAGTGCGTAATCAGCAGCGTGCCCAGGTTGGGGCCGATCAGGCCGTTGACGCCCTCGGCCACCACGCGCAGCGCATCAATGTCCAGGCCCGAATCGGTCTCGTCCAGCACCGCGATCTTGGGTTCGAGCATCGCCATTTGCAGGATCTCGGCGCGCTTTTTTTCGCCGCCGGAGAAGCCATCGTTCAGATAGCGCCGGGCGAACGCCTGGTCAATGTGCAGCTTGTCCATCTTCTGTATCAGCTCTTTGCGGAAATCACGCATCGGCATCAGCTCCGAGCCGATCACCTTGGCGTTGCCACCCTCGGTTACGGCCTGCTTGGCCCGGTCGGTATAGCCGCGCACTGCGCTGACCGCCTGGCGCAGGAAATTCGCCATGCTGACGCCGGGGATTGCCGTCGGATACTGAAAAGCCAGGAAAAGGCCGGCTTTGGCGCGCTGGTCCGGCGCCAGCCCAAGGATGCTCTGCCCGTTCAGCAGGATATCGCCGCCCGTCACCTGGTAGTGCGGGTGACCGGCGATGGTGTAGGCCAGCGTGCTCTTGCCGGAGCCGTTCGGCCCCATCAGCGCATGTACTTCGCCCTGGCGGATCGTCAGGTTGACGCCCTGCAGGATCGGTTTGTTGTCCACGGAGGCATAAAGGTCTTTGATGACTAATTCGGCGAGCATGAAACTTATCTCCTTGGATGCGTTTTTCGTCTTACCCTGTTACGATCTGACTCTCGATGCGAAACTGACACCCGTGATGCCCATCCAACGTGCACGACACCAACTCGACCGGCTGTTGGACGGCGTGGGCGATCATACCTTCTTCCATATCGCAGATGGCGCGATTTTCTCTCGCCAATTCGTAGTAGGGGCAGGTGTATTCGTGAAAGACGATCCCGTCTGGCGCAAAGGTCACTTCGGTCAGGATGCCTTTGGCGTTGAGCAGCTCGGTCAGCTTGGCCGCGCGCTCGGCCGACGGGAGGCCGGCAAGCTGGCGCTCGTACTGCTCGGCCAGCCGGTGGCTCATCCGCCCCAATAGCTCCGTCACCTTCTGCGGGCCTTCACTGACCAGGATTTCGCGCAACAGCGAGTTGGTGAACTCATCGTAGTGGTGGGGGAAGCGCGCCCGGCCCTTCGGCGTCAGCGAGTAGACGTGCTTGGGCCGGCCGCGTCCGGCGCGTTCAAGCTCTTGCGTGATGTAGCCATCGGCGAGCAGGCCGGCGATCTGCTGGCGGACAGCCGTGGCCGTGACGCCCAGGCCGGTCTCCAGGTCTTTGATCGTGGCCTCGCCCTGGCGCTGCAAGATGCTCAACACCGCATCGGCGGGGCTGTCGGTCAATTGGGACGGGATCATGGAACTCACCTCGAACGATACAACGCTCTGAACGGCAATATGGTATCACGCAATGGGAATTTAGTCAAATTACTATGTGTTAATTATCTATATTCGGTCGCGCGAAACAGTAGGCAATGCTCCCAAGATGGGCCATTTCCTCCATCACGTAATCAACAGCGCGACCGCCAGTGCCGGTATCGAGAGGAGCGTGGACACCACGATGATGTTGCCCGCCAGTTCATCGTCGGAGCCGAGTTGCCGGGCCATGACGTAAGAGGCCACAGCCGTAGGGCAGCACAGGTAGAGCATCGCTATCCGCAACTCCGCCGGCGCCAGGCCCAGGTGAGGGGCCAGCAGCCAACCGGCTAACGGCGCGGCCGCGACCTTGATCAACGCGGCCGCGCCGCTGTATTTCAGCCCGGTGCGCACCGACCGCGGCGTCAAGGCTGCGCCGATCCCCAGCAGCGCCAGGGGCGTGGTCATCTGGCCGAGGGTGGCGCAGGTCTGGCGCAGCACGGGGGGTAATTTCCAGGCGGTCACAGCGAAAACCAGCCCGGCCAGGGATGACAACACCAGCGGGTTGGAGGCGATGCCGACAATCAACTCGCGTATCCGCCGCCGCGTGAGATGTGGTTGGCTGCGTTGCGCCCCCAGCAGCACAGCTACGGCGGTCGCGTTGTAGATCGGGACGAGAAACGCGATCGCCAGCACAGCCAGCGCTGTCAGGCCGGGTGCGGTCTTCCCGTCCGGCGCGGCCAGGGCGAAGAGCACGACGGGCAGGCCGACGAAGGCCAGGTTGCCCCGAAAAGTCCCTTGGACGAATGCGCCCAACGCGGCGGCCGGGACGCGCAAGGCCCAGGCCACGATGTAGCCCAGGACGAGGCCAAAGATCATGCCCGCCAGCAGCACCAGGAAGACCCGCAGCGCCGCGTCGCCCTCGATCGTGGCCTCCGCGGTCTGATAGAACAGCAGGCACGGCAGCGCGATCCAATAGAGCAGCCGGTTGGTCTCTTGAAAGAAGCCAGGCGGGACAAAGGCGGTGCGGCGCAGCGCGGCGCCCAGCAACATCAGCGCCAGCAGCGGAACCAATGTATTGATGATGTACACGGGGCAAGTTTACCAGCAAGCCCGCGGAGACGCAAGAACGCGCGGATATCTGAGTTTCATCGGAACTCGCTGTCTGAAAAAACCCAAGCCGTGGTATACTGTGCCCTCAGATGATCTCGACATTCTGCTTTCGGGAGCATGCCCATGAAACCTCTCCGTTGGTATGACCACCTCTCTATCAACCTCTTCTGGCTCGGGTTGAACATCCGCAACACGGCCATCGGCTCGATCTTCATGCCTTACCTGGTGGCAGGGTTCGTGAGTGGGGACGTGATGAACACCGCCCTGGGCGCGATGCGCACCGCCGGGCTGGTCATCGCCATGCTGGTGCAGCCCGCAATGGGGCTGCTCAGTGACCGGAGCATGTCCCGCTTCGGCCGGCGGCGACCGTTTATCTTCGCCGGCACGCTTTTTGATTTGCTCTTCCTGGCCGCCATCGGTCTGGCGGGTGGCTACTGGGCGCTGCTGATTGCGATCCTGCTGCAACAGTTCTCCGCCAACGTCTCGCACGGCCCGCTGCAGGGGCTGATCCCCGACCTAGTGCCCGAGGACCAGCGCGGCCGGTCGTCGGGCGTCAAGGCGATTTTCGAGCTGCTCCCGCTGATCCTGGTCGCGTTCACCGTCGCCAAGCTGGTCGCGGCCAAACAGGTCGGCTGGGCCATCTTCGCCACCGGCGCGGGGCTGCTCGTCACCATGCTGCTGACGATGCTCCTGGTGAAGGAGGAGCCGCTGCGGGAGAAGCCCAACACGCCGCTGGGACCGCCTATGCTGCGCGTCCTGGGCGTCCTGGCGGGGATCGGTGTGGGCGCCGCGGCCGGATTGCTCGGCGGCGGCGTGATCGGCGGACTGGCGGGGCTGATCGCCTGGCCTGCGGCCGGCGCGGTCACGGCGCGCGCAATCGGCCTGGGCGTGGGCGGGCTGATCGCGATGGTGGTCGCGGTCGTGGTCGGCGTGTGGGCGGGCGCGATCGGCACCCTCGGCCGCCAGGACGCCAGGGAACACGCGCCGTTCACCTGGTGGGTGGTCAACCGGCTGCTTTTCCTGGCCGCAGCCACCTCCATCCAGGGCTTCGCGCCCTATTTTCTGATGTACGCCTTCAAGATGACCCGCGAGGCTGCGGCCGACCTGACCGGCAGCCTGATGATGGTCGTGGGCGTCTGCACCCTGCTGACCGCGCTGCCCGGCGGCTGGCTGGCGGATCGCATGGGTCACAAGCGACTGGTGGGAATCAGCGGACTGGTGGCGGCCGTGGCCGCGTTCCTGCTGCTCGGCGCTATCTGGGTTCCGAATCTCTCACTGATCTACGTCGCGGGCATCACGTTGGGGCTGGCGACCGGCCTTTTTATGACCACCAACTGGGCGCTGGGCACACGGCTCGTGCCGAGCGCGGAAGCGGGGCGCTACCTGGGCATCTCCAACCTGGCCGGCGCGGGTGCGGGCATGATCGGCTCCGGCATCGGCGGGCCGCTGGCCGATACGCTCAATCGCGTGACGCCGGGGTTGGGGTACGCCGCGATCTTCGCGTGCTATGGGGTGTTGTTCGTGCTGAGCACGGTGAGCTTGCGGTGGGTGAAAACCAAGTCCTGACGGATTCGTCAATTTCGTTCTATAATGGCGCTACCGACAAACAAGAGGAGACAGGCCGATGACTGTGAATACTGTGACGATTGAACTACCTAGGCCACTTTACGTCCGGCTGGAAACCCTGGCGAAGGAGGAACGCACGGACCTCATTGATCTCCTGAGCCGCCTGGCTACCTCGGCTGCAGAACCGCGCCCCCGATCCAAGCCATCCACGCTGGCCTTCCAGCGGATTCTGGACCGTGCGACCGATCTGGGCGTGAGCGATTTGGCAGAGCAACACGATCACTACCTGTACGGCGTCGAGAAGCAATGAAGCCACCCGTTTTTATTGACACCGGCTACATTCTGGCGCTGGTCAACATGGCTGACGAGCACCACAATCGCGCAGCCGCGGTTTCGCGATCGGTGCAGCCCCCCTTCTTGACCACCGAAGCTGTCTTGACCGAGATCGGCAATGGGTTGAGCCGCGTTCGCTGGCGCGCCCTGGGCCATGCGACAATCCAGGACTTGTGCGCCGATCCCAACATCGAGGTTGTGCCGGTAGATGCGGCTCTGTTTGACCGCGCTGTGGCGCTCTACGGTGCGCGCCTCGACAAGGAATGGGGTCTGACCGATTGCATTTCCTTCGTCGTGATGCAGGAGCGCGTCTGACGCAGGTGTTAACTACAGATAGGGATTTCGAGCAGGCTGGGTTCCTCAATCTTCTGTGACCGGAATCCAGCCATTTGCTTCGATCAGACGGTAGTTTCGCTCATTTACAAAGGCGGGACCCGGGCAAACCTGCGTGAAAAGTAGGTGAACGGTGTGCGGCCGTTGTTCCGTTAGCCAATCGCGAGGTAACCTAGAAAATCCAATTCACGGAGGACACCATGGCTGAGACCAAAGCATCGCAACCTCAGAACCAGTCCAAGAAATACGAGCACCTCTTCACCAACATTGATAGCGGCCAGATGAAGATCCCCGTTTTTCAGCGAGACTTCGTCTGGACGACGGCACAGACCGCGAAGTTGATTGACAGCATCATCAAGGGCTTCCCCATCGGCACATTCATCTTCTGGAAGACCCGCGAGGAACTGCGCCACGTGCGAAACATTGGCAACGTTGCTCTGCCAGACATCCCGTCCGGTGACGCAGCGCTCTATGTTTTGGACGGGCAGCAAAGAATCACGTCACTTTATGCCGTTCGCAAGGGGGCTATATCGGAGAAGGACGGCCAGCAGATAGATTACCGGAGGGTTTCCATCAACCTCTCCCTTGACCCCAACTCGGATGAAAACGTCGTTATGCCAGAGCCTCCCGAAAAAACGCCGTACATTTCGGTCTATGAGCTACTCAACGGATCATTGGCCGGACTTGCCAAAGACTATGGGACGTATCTGGAAACTATTGATCTGTATAGGCAGAGACTTACCGGCTACGATTTCTCCACTATCGTGATCGAAGACTACCCAATTGATGTTGCTTGCGAGGTCTTCACGCGTATCAACACCGGGGGCACAGAGTTGACGCTCTTTGAGATCATGGTAGCGAAAACCTACGAATTGGATCGTTTTGATCTGGCCCATGAATACGAGTATCTCATCAATAACAACGGCAATGGCAAAGATCTGGAGGACGCAGGCTACGACACTGTGCCCGCTTCAACAGTGCTTCAGTGTGTCGCGGCCTATCTTTGTGGGCAGGTGCGCGCCAAAGACATCCTGAAGCTCAAAAAGTCAAGCTTCATTGCGGCGTGGCCGGTCGTCAAGGATGGCATTTTCGCCGCAGCAGACTATCTTCGTACGCACTTGCGCATCCCAGTATCGCTGCTGCTTCCCTACCACGCCCTCTTGGTTCCGTTTACGTACTTCTTCATCAAGACCGGCGGAGACCAACCCTCAGATATTCAAGACAAGCTCCTCGTTCAGTACTTCTGGTGGGCATCACTGTCGAGTCGCTTCAGTTCGGCAGTGGAAAGTAAACTTGCACAGGATATCTCGCGGATGGACGCCATACTTGCTGGCAAGCCCCCCAGCTATCAGGGCGAGGAAGTTAGGTTGACCATGGATGATCTGCGCTGGCGATGGTTCAGCACAGGTGACGCATTCTGCAAAGCAATCCTATGTCTGTACGCTTTCCATGAGCCAAAGTCGTTCAAGTCGAACAGTGTGTTGAAGATAGACAATTCCTGGTTGAAGGTTGCGAACAGCAAGAACTACCACCACTTCTTTCCCAAGAGCTATCTGACGACCAAGCTCGGATTTCCTGACTGGCAGGCGAACTCGGTGTTGAACATTACGCTCGTGGATGACTACTTGAACAAGCGGAAGATCGGTGCCAGGGCGCCAAGCGTTTACATGCGAGAGTTCCATGCGAGCAATCACAAGCTGGCTCAGACCATGCGAACACATCTGATTGATGATCTGGATGAATTCGGCGTCTGGACGGATGACTATCCCAGGTTTATTGAGATGCGGGGACAAGGAGTGCTCGCAGAACTCAAAGAACGCTTGGAGCCGAACCTTCCATAGTTGGGGCAACCGGAGGATAGCCCATGGCCGGAAAGAACGCGAGCAAGCCAGTCATCTCCATCGAATCCCTCAAACACGCGGACAAACGCGCCAACATCCTTACCGAGGAACTGCGCGACTTCGTGGCCGACGACGAACGCACGCCGCGCACCGTTCTCTACCCGCGCGCCCCGTCCCTCGACCCGCGGCTCGTGTGGCGGGGCAAAGACGAGCAGGATCGAGCCGACTTGGCCGCGCCCGCGGCGCCGATCTTCATCCAGACAGACAGACAGACCCCGAATCTATCGCGCCACAAAGAAAATCCGCTCTCGCACGTCGGCCAGTCGCAATGTCTCGAACGTCGTCTGAACGTAACGCGCTCCAGCGCCCCAATACTCCGAGGCCGCCAGCGCCTCCAGGTCGAAGATGCGCTCCCAACTGGCGAGAATCTCCGAGTGCCACGGCTCCGATGGGGGCCAGGCGCGGGAATCTGGAACGGCCGCGCGGAATCGAGCATCCCACGCCTCATCCTCGGCCTCGGTGAGCGCCAGGTAGCCCTGGTTCAGGACGATATGCCACGCGTCGAAGTCGGAGAGCAACAATTGGGCTGGATCAAGTTCGAGTTCCAGCCGCACACCACGAGTCCCGCGCGGCAAATGGCCCGACCCACGCAGGTCGGGCTTGGGATTGTACCAGCCCCACCAGGGATAGCCGCCGCCGTAGCCGGGGATGCGGCGCTGCATCTGGCCGGCCAGCCAGTCGTAGGCACCGCGAAACTCCGGCCAGATGTGTGCAGGGTCGGCGTACAACACCTGCTCTGCTTCGAGGCGGGCCAGCACTTCGACCGGCTGGATCGTCCAAATACGCATCTGCTCTCACCCAACCCAAACCGACCGCATTGACAGCGAGCAATACGTGATTTTGTCGTTGAAAAAGCGCATCGTCTCACCTTCTTCCAGCGCGCCGAGCACGTAGAGCAAGGGCAGGAAGTGCTCGTTGGTAGGGATGGAGAGGCTGGCGCTCTTGCCCAGGCGATCGTAGTTGACGATCGCCGCGTGGTCGCCGGCCACGATCAGCCGGTGCATTGTCTCGTCGAACTCCGTCGCCCAGTCATACGCGCCGTCTTCATCCTCGAAGCAGACCGCCCGCAGGTTGTGGACCATGTTTCCGCTGCCCACGATCAAGACCCCGCGCTGCCGGAGCGGCGCGAGCGCCTGGCCGAGCGCGTAGTGATAGGCTGGCGGCTGGGTGCGATCCAGGCTCAACTGCACCACGGGGATATCGGCCCGCGGAAACATGCGGAGCAAGACCGACCAGGCGCCGTGATCCAGCCCCCAGCTTGCATCGAGACCCACCGGGATCGGCCCGACTGTTTCCTGCACCAGCCGCGCAAGCTCCGGGGAACCTGGAGCGGGATATTGCTGTGCGTAAAGCTCCGGCGGAAAGCCGCCGAAATCGTGGATGGTCCGGGGCTGCGCCATGGCTGTGACCTGCGTGCCCACGGTCTCCCAGTGGGCCGACACGCACAGGATGGCTTGCGGCCGCGGCAGCGCTTTGCCCACTTCCGCCCACGCCCGGCTGAACGTGTTGTCCTCGATCGCGTTCATGGGGCTGCCGTGCCCGACAAAGAGGACGGGCAGCTTCTCGTGCGACTCTGTGAAATCCGGTTGAGATGACGGCATACGGCTCCTCCCATTTTCCGCATAAGCGGTCCCCGATCAGTTTGCTTCTTTCTGCTCCTCGCGATACGCCCTCTCCAGCGCCGCGGTCGTAATGGCTCCGTAGGTCTCCGCCAGCCGATCCGTCGCGGCGGCACCCGCGCCCCCGCGGCGGCCTGTGTCCACCGGCGGCGCGCCGAGCCGCTTGAGCAGCGAGGTTTGCACCACCGGCGCGGCCACCCTCACGTGGACGCCTGCCAGCTCCCGCCCGGCCTGCCAGAACGCGGCCAACTGCTCGGCCAACGGGGGGCCGGCGTCCGGCGTTGCATCGGCCACGTACTCGGCTTTTGCTTCCGCCACCGCGGTCGCGGAGCGGCGCACGCGCAGGGCCGCGATGATCTGCTCTTTGCTGCGACCGCGTAGTTGGAAGAGCAGGAACGGGTCGGCATCGAACTGCTCGCCCAGCAGGTAGTAGACCGCGGCGATGTGCTTGCAGGGGTTGGCTGAGTCGGGACAGGAGCAGGACGTGACAAGCTCGCTGCCCGTGGTCGGGAAGAGGTGCACTTTGGCCGTGGCGAACGCCTCTTCGATGTTCTCCGGCATCTCGCCGTTGAGGAGTTTGGCCGCAAAGATCGCCTGCTCGGCCATCGCGGCGGTCGCGCGCTCCCACTCCGCGGCGCCGAGCGGCGTCACAATGATGCTGACCCGGTAGGGCGCGGGCCGCGAGCCTTGCACCCGCGCCTTGACGCTTCCCGCGCCGATGTCCAGATTAAGCACCTGCCCGCCCCGTGCATAGCTCCGCCCGCGCGTGAGCCGCCCCGAATCCATCAGCCGTTCGAGCGCCTGAATCCAACGCGTGGCCCACCACGAGCTGGCGAACTGCCCGCGCTGACTCTTGGCCTTGATACCGTCGGCCGGCAGGGGCCGGCTGGGTTTGAAGTCATCCCAGTAGTCGTAGTCGTAGCTTCGTTTCGACATGGTCAACTCTCCCCAATCCACCATCGGGCGTCTGTCATTCTGAGCGGGTTTGTCCCTAATCTCTCGCGACGGCGAGCGTCCAGCGAAGAATCCTTCACTGCATTCAGGACAGGTTCTCACCTCGCAACGAGACCTCTTCGACTGCGCTCAGTGCAGGCTCTTCGCTTGATTCTCGCCGTAACGCACTTCACGGGACCGACCCGCTCAGGGTGACAGGACAACCGCAAGAGGATCATCCCAGCCCACTATCTCACTATCGCACTCTCTCACTCAGCCACCGCGTCCCGTCGCAGCACCAGCAGATCGCGCAACTGGTCGGTGGACATTTCGGTGAGCCACTGCTCGCCTGCGCCCAGGACGTTCTCGGCCAGCGCCTTCTTGCTCTCGATCAGGTCGTCAATCCGCTCTTCCAGCGTGCCGGAGCAGACGAACTTGTGCACCTGCACGTCGCGGCGTTGGCCGATGCGGAACGCGCGGTCGGTGGCCTGGTTCTCCACGGCCGGATTCCACCAGCGGTCGAAGTGGAAGACGTGGTTGGCGCGGGTCAGGTTCAGGCCGGTGCCGCCGGCCTTGAGCGACAGAAGGAAGATCTGCGGCCCATCGGCCTCTTCCTGGAACGCGGCGATCATCCGCTCGCGGTGCTTCTGCGGCGTGCCGCCGTGGAGGAATTGCACCCCGCCGCCCAGATTTTCCCCAAGGTGCTGACGCAGCAGATCGCCCATCTCGAAGAACTGGGTGAAGACCAGCGCCCGGTCGCCGACGCTCACCACCTCGTCCAGCATTTCGGTCAGCCGCTCCAGCTTGCCCGAGCGCCCACCGAGCGCGCTGCCATCTTTCAGGAAGTGCGCGGGGTGGTTGCAGACCTGCTTGAGTTTCATCAGCATGGCGAGCACGATCCCGCGGCGCTCGATTCCCTCCTCCATGGATTCCATCTTTTGCAGCGCATCCTTCACCACCGCCTCGTAGAGGGTCGCCTGCTCTGCGGTCAGCGGGCAATAGACCTTCATCTCGTTCTTTTCGGGCAAATCCTGGATGATGGTCGGATCGGTTTTGAGGCGGCGCAGCACGAACGGCTGCACGAGCTTTTTCAGCCGGGCCGAGGCGTCCGCGTCGCCGTACCGCTCGACCGGCAGGACAAAGGATTTCCGGAACGCGGCCTGCGAGCCGAGGTAGCCGGGGTTGAGGAACTGCATGATGGACCAGAGGTCGGTGAGGCGGTTTTCGACCGGCGTGCCGGTGAGCGCGACGCGGGTGTCGGCGGGCAGCTTGCGTACCGCCTGCGCCTGCTTGGTCTCGGGATTTTTGATATTCTGCGCCTCATCCGCGATCACCGCGGACCAGGGTACCTTGCCGAGCGTCTCCGCGTCCCGTCGCACCAAGCCGTAGCTGCTGATGACGATGTCGTTCTGGCTCGCGGCCGCCTGAAACGCCTCGTCCGTCAGCCGGTCCGCGCCATGATGGATCATCGTCCGCAGCGCCGGCGCGAATCGCCCCACCTCGCGCTGCCAGTTGCCCATGACCGAGGTGGGGCAGATCACCAACGCGGGGCCGATAGCGCCGCCTTGCTCGCGGGCATGGAGCAGCCAGGCGATGGTCTCGGCCGTCTTGCCTAATCCCATGTCGTCCGCGAGACACGCGCCCAGGCCGAAGCGGCGAAGGAACCAAAGCCAGGAGACGCCGCGACCCTGGTAGGGGCGGAGTTGGCCCGTAAAGCCGGGCGGCGCGGGCAGTTCCGGCATCTTCTCGCCTGCGGCCAATTCGGACAGAAGCTCCTGCATCCAATCTTCGGCCTCCACGCCTTCCACGGGCAGCCCTTCGGCGTTTTCCGCGTCGAGGGCCATGCGGAGCGCCTCGAGCAGCGTCGCGTCGCCGTGGTTGCGCCGATCCTCCCAGAAACGGATGCCCTTCTCGATGGCGTCCGGGTCCATCACGACCCACTCGCCGCGCACCTGCACCAGCGGGGTTTTGAGGTCCGCCAGCCGCTCGAATTCCTCCGGGCTGATCGGCTGCCCGCCCATCGCCAGCTCCCAGTCGAACGCGACCAGCGTGTCGAAGGTGAGCTTGCCGGGCGCGGCGCCCGCGGTGCTGGCCTGCTTGCGTTTGGGCTTCAGCTTGAGCCGGCTGGTGAAGCTCGCTGCGCCGCGCTTGCCCCACCAGGGCGGCACGAGCACACCGAAGCCGCTGGTCTCCAGCAGCGGCGCGACCTCGCGCAGAAAATGATACGCCTCGTCGGTGGTCAGCCGGGCGACCTCGGGCTGTTTGAGGCGCAGGCTGGCCTCCACCGGCGGACAGAGCCGCGCTGCCAATCCCAGCCCGGCCAACATCCGCTCCTGCGGCTGCTCGAAGCGCCGGTTGAGGTAGCTCAGGCTGGCGCCCGGCGCCTGCCACACCTCTTCCGCGGGGACGAGCAGGCTGAGATCGTCGGTGGCCTGGAGAAAATAGCGGATGCCCCAGGCGCGCTGCGTGGCCGCGACGGCCGTTTCAGGCGACTCCAACCGGAAGCAGATGCGGAAGCCCAGGCCACCCGCGGCGTGCAGCCCTTCCAGCCAGGTGCGCCAGGCATCATACAGCTCGACCAGGGCGCTTTTTGTGCCGCCGAAGGTCGGGTCTTCGGCGTAGAGCGCGCCGAGCCACGCCTCACCCGCCGACGAAGGAATGGCCGCGCTGATCGCCCGCCGCGGCTTGCCCGTCCACGCACGCACGGCGCGGTCAATGATGGTTCCAACGAAGCTCCCCAGCAGCGTCCGCGGGCCGGGCAACGTTTCCGGGCCGACTTCGGCAGCAGCGCCGCCCGCGCGTCCCGCCTTGCGGCCGGTCTCCACGCGCAGCGCCCGGCAGACCGGCGGCATGGCCGCGACCAGGGCCGACACCTGGCTGGCCTCCGGCGGCTCGTCGGTCACGGCCTGCCAGACCGCGCGGTAGCGGGTGTCGGACACGGGGGCCATGCCGGGCACATAACGCTGGCCCGCCAGCATCGCCACGGTCAGCTTGGCCGCCGCGCTCCAGAAGCGGACGTCCGCGCCCAGGGCCGCGCCCGCGCGGATCGCCTCGGCCGGCTCCGGCAGCGCCAACAGCGCATCGAGCGCATCCAGCGGCACCACGGCCCACGCGGGCACGCCGAAGCGCGCCAGGGTCGCGGCGTCCGCGTCTGGGGTCAGGTCGGGGTTAAGGTGCAGCAGTTCGGGCGAGGGCAGCGGCTGCTCGACCGCCGATGGCAGCCACGCCTCGACCGTCGCCAGCGCCTCGGGGCGAAACGCCTCACCGAACAGCGCCTTGAGCGCGGGCGTCAGCTCCTCCGCGGGCGCGGCGAAGGGGTGCGGCGGCAGAGGCGGCTTCTTCCCCTTGCGTTTCGGCCCAGGCTCCGACCGTTCGGCCCAGAAGTAGAACCGAGAGGGTTCGATGATCCACGAACCGTGTAGAACTATCATACGATGCGCTCCTTGACAGGAGCAGATTATAGCACAAAAGCCGGTTATCCCCGAAGACGGCAGTTTGCCCGAAGTTATGGTATACTCCCGTGGCGGTCGGCGGTCTGTCGTCGTCGGTCGTTCGTCCATAATCGTCAGGTACGCCATGATTCCCGCCATCGTGCTCGCCGCCGGTCTCTCCCGCCGCATGGGCCGCTTCAAGCTGACCCTACCGTGGGGCGCGACCACCGTCATCGGCCAGGTGGTTGCGACGCTGAGGGCGGTCGGTGTGGCCGAGATTGTCATCGTCACGGGGAATCGGGCGGACGAGGTCGCCGCCGCGTTGGCGGGCACGCCGGTGCGGGTCGTGTTCAATCCGGGCTATGCTACGGGCGAGATGCTCAGCTCGATCCAGGCGGGGTTGCGGGCGGTGGCGGATGGCTTCGTAGGGGCGTCCCTTGCGGGCAAGCAGGGCGCGGGCAAGCCGCGCCCCTACGATTCTGCCGCGCTCCTCTGCCTGGGCGACCAGCCGCAGATGGAGGTCGCCACCGTGCAGGCCGTGCTGACCGCGGGCGCGGCGACGGGCTGGCAGCGCATCATCCGCCCCAGCTATCAGATGTGCGCCGGCCACCCGATCATCCTGCCGAGCGCCATCTGGCCGGACATTCTGACCACCGGCGGCATCCTGCGCGAGGTCCTGACCGCCCACCGCGCCATCACCGATTACCTGGTCGTGGACACGCCGACGGTGTTGGCGGATTTAGATACACCGGAAGACTATACGACTGGAAACTGGAAGCTGGAAACTGGGAGTGAGCCGCCGCCAGCATCTAGCTTCTAGCATCCAGTTTCAAGGAGACCACTCATGCGCATGTCCCGTCTTTTCAGCCAAACGCTTCGCGACGCGCCGGGCGACGCGGAGGTTGTCAGTCACAAGCTGCTCCTGCGCGCCGGCTTTATCCGGCAGCTCGGCGCGGGGATTTTCAGCTATCTGCCATTGGCCCGGCGCAGCCTGACCAAAATCGAGAACATCATGCGCCAGGAGATCAACGCCATCGGCGGGCAGGAGATCACCATGCCGGTGGTCCAGCCGGCCGATCTGTGGCAGGAGACCGGCCGCTGGTATCAGATCGGGTCGGAAATGGGCCGGTTCAAGGACAAGAGTGACCACGACATGGTGCTGGCGATGACGCACGAGGAGGTTGTAGCCGACCTGGCGCGGCGCGAAATCCGCTCCTGGCGGCAATTGCCCAGCCTGATCTACCACATCCAGACCAAGTGGCGGGATGATCCCCGCCCGCGCGCCGGACTGATCCGGGTGCGCGAGTTCACCATGCTGGATTCCTACAGCCTCGACGCGGACTTCGACGGGCTGGCCGCCCAATACCGGGCGCACTATGCCGCGTATTTCCGCATCTTCGGCCGCTGCGGGCTGCCGACCATCGCGGTCAAGTCCGACACGGGTATGATGGGCGGCAAGCTGGCGCACGAGTATATGTACCTGGCCCCCATCGGCGAGGACACGCTGATCCTGTGCGACGGCTGCGGCTACACGGCCAACCGGCAGGTAGCGGCGTTCCGCAAGCCGGAGCCGGCGCCGGAAGCCCCGCGGCCGGTTGAGAAGATCGCCACGCCCCACACCAGCACCATCGCGGATCTGGCGAAGCTGCTCGGCGTGCCGGAAAGCCGGACCGCGAAGGCTGTGTTTATGATGGCGGCGGGAAGCGCCCCCCTGCCCCCCAATCCTGGGGGAGTCAGCGCCCCCCAAAGTGGGGGGGCAGGGGGGGCGGCTGACGAACGTTTCATCTTCGCCGTCATCCGTGGAGACATGGAGGTCAACGAGACCAAGCTGGCGAACGCGGTCGGCGCGGCCGCGCTGCGGCCGGCCACAGAGGTGGAAATCCTGGCTGTGGGCGCGACGCCGGGGTATGCGTCGCCGGTGGGGTTGGGGGGCGGCACGGTCGGAGACCGGCCCGAGTATGACCGGGCTGAACTGGTGATCGTAGTTGACGACCTGATCCCCGCGTCGCCCAACCTGGTGGCGGGGGCAAACGAGGATGGCTATCATCTGCTGAACGTGAACTACGGCCGTGACTATCAGGCGGACATCGTCTGCGACATCGCGGCCGCACGGGACGGCGATCCGTGCCCGCAGTGCAGCATGGCTCTGCGCACGGCGCGCGGGGTCGAGGTCGGCAACATCTTCCAACTCGGTACGCGCTACACGGATGCATTGGGCGCGACCTACCTCGACCGCGAGGGGAAGCCGCGGCCGGTGGTGATGGGTTCCTACGGCATCGGCGCGGGCCGGCTGCTGGCATGCATCGCCGAGGAGCACAACGACGCGAACGGACTGATCTGGCCGGTCACGGTTGCGCCGTATCACGTCCACCTGGTCAGCCTGCCGGGCGCCGAGGTAGAGGCCGAAAAGCTCTACGCCGATCTGTGGGCCGCGGGCATCGAAGTGCTGCACGACGACCGGAGCGAAAGCGCGGGCGTCAAGTTCATGGACGCTGACCTGATAGGCCTGCCGCTGCGGCTCACGATCGGCAAACGCTCGCTGCAGGCGGGCGGTGTCGAGTTGAAGCGCCGCGACCGGGCGGAGAAGACGATCGTGCCGCTGGATCAGGTCATCGAACGCATCAAGCAGGAAATTGCAGCCCTGGAAGCCGAAATCGCCAACCGACCCATCCAGAAATCACTTGAAGCTGAATAGACGCAACACGCAACACGCAACACGCAACACGCAACACGCAACACGGATACCCTTATGGAAACCATCTACACCAAACTGGCAGACTTCGTCGCCGCGGACGAGACGGTCGCGGTCGCGACGATCATTGACATAAAGGGTTCGGTGCCGCGCGAAGTCGGCGCCAAGATGATCATCCACCCGCTGGGCCAGCACGTGGGCACGGTGGGCGGCGGCTGCGGCGAGGCGGACGTGATCCGCACCGCGCTGGACGTGATCCAGACCGGTCTGCCGGCTACCGTGCGCGTGGACCTGACCGAGGACGTCTCGATGCAGGCGCTCGGTGTGTGTGGCGGGATCATGGATGTGTTTGTGGAACGGGCGCCTGTAGGGCAAATTGCCAATTTGCCCTACAACGTGCTCCGGCAATCCATCCTGGCACGCGAGCCGGTGGCGCTGGCGACGGTCGTCGGCGGGCCGAGCGTGGGTCAGGAGGCCGTCGTTTGGCTCGACCGCCCGCCGCTCGGCAGCCTGGGCCTGGACGACATGGAAGCACAGGTCATCGCCGACGCTCAGGCCGTCCTCCGCAGCCGCCAACACAAGCTCCTGCGCTACCCAGCTTCCAGCTTCCAGCTTCCAGCTTCCAGCTTCTCGGTTTTCGTCGAAGTTCAACGCCGCGCGCCCGAGCTGCTCATCGTCGGCGCGGGCCACATCGCGGTGCCGCTGGCGCAGATCGCGACTTTGTGCGATTTCTCCGTTACCGTGCTCGACGACCGGCCCAGTTTCGCCAACCAGGCTCGCTTCCCCACGGCTCAGAAGGTCATCGCCGCGCCGCTGCGCGAGACCGTGGCTGGCCTGTCGCTGGATGCCGACAGCTACGTGGTGCTGGTGACGCGCGGCCATAGCCATGATGTCGAATGCCTGCTGGACGTGCTCGACCGGCCCGTGGCCTACATCGGCATGATCGGCTCGCAGCGCCGGGTGGACGCGGTTTTCGAGTTGCTGGAAGACGAGATGCACATTGACCCGGCAAAATTCGACCGCGTCTACGCGCCTATCGGCATCGCCATCGGTGCGCACACGCCGGGCGAGATCGCGGTTTGCATCATGGCCGAGGTGATCAACGTCTTCCGCGGCGGCCCCGCGGTTTCGATCTCGGAGCGGCGGCGCGAGCGGGATAGACGACGCCGGGGTGATGCGGTGAAGGGGTGACACGGTGAGGGGGAGCGGGGGAGCAGGGGAGTATTCCCCCAAATTCACCCCTCATCATGGCGGAGCGCACCCCGCGAAGCGTGTCGCAACCGAATTTGGGCTCTTTGGGATTTCCCGTGATTGGCATACTGGGGTCCCCAACTTGTTGGGGTGAGCCGCTGGACACCCCCAACAAGTTGGGGACTCCGTCGAGGTCACCACGGGAATTCCCAAAGAACCCGAATTTGCTACCACTCAGCCGGCAGGAGATCGCCCAACCGATGGAGCACGTAGGTCGGCTGGACGGATGACTTCGCCAACGCCGCCTCATCCGTCGCGCCGGTCAGCGCGAGGGCCGCGGCCATGCCGGCGTTAAGGCCCATCGTCACGTCGGTCTCCAGCCGGTCGCCGGTCATCACGCACCGCTCCGCGGGCAGACGCACAAGGCCCAGGATCGCCTCGATCATGTAGCGCGATGGCTTGCCGACCACCGCCTCGACTTTTGTGTCGGTGCACGCCTCGATGGCCGCGATCGTCGCAGCCGCATCCGGCTCGCCTCCGCCCGGAACGGGACAGTAGCGATCGGCGTTGGTAGCGAAGAAGTGTGCGCCGGCCCGGATGGCGTCGAACGCTATCTGGAGCTTGCGGTAGACGAAGGTGCGGTCGAAGCTGGCGATCACCGCGTCCACGCGGTCCGCGTCGTCCGTCAGCGCGAAGCCGGCCGCGGCCAGCTCGGCGCAGAGCGGCGCCTCGCCCACGACGAACAGCCGGCCGCCGGGCAGCCGCCGGCGCAGAAAATCCACCATCACCAGCGAGGAGTTGACGATGTCGGCCGGCGGCGTCGGCAGTCCCAGGCGGGTCAGCTTGGCGGCATACTCCTCCCGCGTGTGAGTCGGGTTGTTGGACAGGAAGACCGTCCGCCGGCCCAAGTGACGCAGCGTCGCGATCGTCTCACCGGCCGTCGGCAGCAGCGCGTCCCCCAGATAGACCGTACCGTCAAGGTCGAAGATGTAGGCGTCGTAGAGACGCGATGGGTTGGGGTGAATTGGCGACATGCTGTTCGTCAAGAATAGCTACCTGGCGGCAAGCAGCCGCAAGACACGCACGTCGCGCGGCGGCACGGTCACTTCGCGGCCGACCACCAGGCCGGTGAAGGCGTCGGCGGCGTCGCGGACGTTTAGCCAGGCGGACGCGTTCGCATCAGTGAAGTTGAGCAGGAAGATGAAATCGCCGCGGCGATACACCAGCACCCCTGCCGGCGCCAGCGCAGCCGGCTCCACCCCCGCATTCGGCAATAACCAGCGCAACAACGACTCCAGCGTCGCCGTGGTGGGCCACAGGCCAGTATAGACCGCGTGGCCGCGTCCCACGGCGTGCTGTGTGACTGCCGCCAGGCCGGCCAGCAGCCCATCGCTGTAGGTCAGTACGGCCCGCGCCCCATCAAGGGACAGGCCCTCGGCCCAGACCGTGGCTTTCAGATCAGGCCGGCCGGGGTCGGTCAGGCCGTAGGCGATGCCGGGGGGCAGCGAGTGCCAGGCCTCCACAGTCGCGCCCGTCAGATTGCGGAACGGGCCAGGCAGAGGCCGGTCAGTCACCAGGTTGGTCGGGGTCTTGAAGCCGGAGCGAGCGCCCAGGACGAGCCAGCCGCCGGCCTGCACATACGCGGTCAGCCGCCCGGCCAGCGCGTCATCAGCCAGGTGCAGGCCTGGCGCGATGACCAGCCGGTAGCGCGACAGGTCGGCATCCTTCGCGACGACGTCTACGGGCACGCCGGCGCGGGTCAGCGCGGCGTGATAGGCGAAGAGGTGGCGCCAATAGGTGACGGCGCAATTGTGCGGCTGCAGATCGAACGCCCACAGGTCGGAGTAGTCGGCCAGGAGGGCAACTTCGGCCCAGACACGAGCGCCCTCCACGCTGCGCATCACCGGCTGTTCATCTTTCATGCCCAGCAGCTCGCGGTAGCCCAGGTCGGGCGCGGCGTCGTGGCGCAGGAGACCGCTGTGATATTGCTCCTGCGCGTAGCGGCAGGCGCGCCAGCGGAAGTAGACCACCGCATCCGCGCCGGCGGCCAGGTCGTGCCAGGTCCACAGGCGCACCGTGCCGGGCCGGATCGCTGGATTCACACTGGCCCAATTGATGTGCCCCGCCTGCTGCTCCATCACCCAGAACGGCGCGCCGGCCTTCAGCCCGCGCATCAAGTCGTGGCAGAAGCCGGTCACGTAGGGGTCGCCCACGTCATATGCCACCGCGGGCCGGGGATCATCGGCCATATAAAGCGCCGGCCCGCTGCTTTCGGCGTAGCCGGTGGGATAGCTGTCCCAGGAAATGAAGTCCAGCGGCGCGGCCATCCGATAGGAATCGAGATCGGGGAAGGTGCCCATGAAGTTCGTCGTGATGAACTGGCCGGGGCAGTGCTGCCGCAGGATGTCAATCTGAAGCTGCTGATAGGCGGCCACCGAATCGGACGAAAAGCGATACCAGTCGAGCACGTGGCTGGGGTTTGCCTGGGTCACGGTGAGCATCGGCGGCGCGATCTGCGCCCAATCATCGTAGGTTTGGCTCCAGAAGACCGCCCCCCAGGCCTCGTTGAGCGCGTCCAGCGTGCCGTACTTGCGCCGGAGCCACTCGCGAAAGGCTGCCGCGCAATGGTCGCAGTAGCAGCGCGCCGTGTCGTGGCAGCCGAACTCGTTGTCAATCTGCCAGCCGACTACGGCCGGGTTGTCGCAGTAGTGCTGCGCCATCGCAGTGACGATCTGGCGCGTGGCCTTGTGATAGGCCGGCGCGTTAGAGCAGTAGTGGCGGCGCGAGCCGAAATTGCGCCGCCGGCCCTCGGCGTCCACCGGCAGAATGTCGGGGTGCGCCTGGATTAGCCAGGCGGGCGGTGTGGGCGTCGGTGTGCCGAGCACGATTTGCAGACCTTCCGCAGCCAAAAGGGCTACAGCGCGGTCGAGCCACTCCCACTGATATTGGCCCTCGGCGGTTTCCAGGCGCGCCCAGGCAAACTCCGCCAACCGGACGACGGACAGGCCCGCCTCGCGCATCATGGCCGCATCCACCGGCCAGCGTTCCTCCGGCCAGTGTTCGGGGTAATAGTCCACGCCAAGAAGTGGTGATCGCATCGGTCGGCCTCCCTGGACTCAGTGTGTTATGGGTTCATTGTACGCTTATCGCTGCGAAACACAAAAGAACAGCCCGCAGTCCGTTTGACGGCAGGCAGGGAGTACGATAACATGGAGTGCAGGGGGAAGCTACCATGATCGTCGTCCTGGGCGACATTGCTGTAGACATCGTCAGTAAGCTGCGTACGCCGCTGGCCCGCGGCAGCGACGCGCCGGCCGAGGTGCGCGTGATGCCCGGGGGATCGGGCGCGAACGTCGCCGTTTGGTTGGCGCGGCTGGGGCAGCCCGTAACTTTCGTCGGTCGGGTCGGCGATGATCTGTTCGGGCGCTGGCTGCAAGAAGACCTGAGCGCCGCAGGGGTCACGCCTGCCCTGATGGTGGATCGGGGGCGCGGCACCGGCGTCATCCAGGTGTTGGTCGAGCCGGGCGGCGAGCGGACGATGGTGCCCGACCGGGGCGCGAACGCGTCCTGGGCCGAGGACGATGTGCCGGAGGCGCTGATCACGGGGGCCAGCTTGCTGCACGTCGTCGGCTACGTGTTGTTGGACGCCGAGAGCCGCCGCGGCGCGCTGCAAGCGATGCGCTTCGCCCGCGACCATGGCGTCCCGATCAGCCTCGACCCCAGCTCCCACGCGCCGCTGCTGGCGTTGGGCGCGGACGACTTCTGGTCGCTCATCGGCCGCGTGACGATCTTGCTGCCCAACCGGGCCGAAGCGCAGGTGCTTTCCGGCGCCGATACGCCCGAGGCCGCGGCCACCGCGCTGCTGGCGCACGCGGACGTGGTGACGGTCAAGCTGGATCGTGATGGGTGTCTGGCCGCGCAGGGCGGGGCGCGCTGGTCTATCCCTGCGCCCGCGACCCGCATTGTCAACGCGACCGGGGCCGGCGATGCGTTCAACGCCGCCTTCCTGGCCCGCTGGCTGGCTGGCGGAGACATCGTGGCCGCCTGCCGGGCCGGCGTTGCCCTGGGTACGCACGCGGCCACGCTGGCGACGACACGGTGATGGCTATTTCACCAGCGCCTTCCACAGCTCCCGCAACGTCTGCACCACGTCGGCCTGGATCACCACGTCGGCCTGGTCGTCCAGGTAGGTGGCGGTGAGGTTGACGAGGATAACGCGGCCGCCGCGGCGTCGGGTGAGCCACGGGAGATCGGCGGCCGGCATCACCTCCAGCGACGTGCCGATCACCAGCATCACGTCGCAGTGCAGGGCCGCCTGCTGCGCAGCGACGATGGCTCCGTAGGGCAGTGGCTCACCATACAGGATCACGTCCGGCTTGAGCAGCCCGCCGCATTCGGGACAGGGCGGGGGGATGCCGCCATCGAGGACAAGCGGCCAGAAGGGAGCGGTTGGGGTGCGGTGGTTGCAGGCGAGACAGGTGGCCGTGCGGGTGTGGCCGTGCAACTCCTGCACTTGTCGGTTGCCGGCCGCCTGGTGCAGCGAATCTACGTTCTGCGTGAGGACCATTTCGAGTAGGCCGTGCTGTTCCATCGCCGCCAAGGCCTGATGCGCGGCGTTGGGTCGGGCCATCACCAGCTTTTTCAACACCGGCCTGATCCAGTCGTAGAATGCCTCGGGGTGGGCATAGAAACCCCAGATGGATGCCACCTCGAAGGGGTCTACCTGGCTCCACAGCCCGATCTTGGCACTGCGGAAATCGGGGATGCCGGAAGGGGTGCTGATGCCCGCGCCCGTCAAGGCCACGGTCGCAGCCGAGTGTCGAAGCAGATCAACGGCCTTCTGGATGGCTGAGAGCATCTTCCCTCTACGGCTTAACTTTAGCACAAGTGGCCGTTGCTGGCAAGGCGCGCGCATCCCCTTTGTTGAATTCTCGAAAGTCCGGTATAATCATTCCAATCGCCGTGCGCATTCCTCTCACGGCCTTGTCTATTCTTTCCTTGTTCCCTTGTCTACTCACAACGCAAAAGGAGGCCCTCATGACCCGTATTGTGGCGGACACCACCTGTGGCCTGGCGCCGGAGACGATCCGGCAGCTCGGCATCCCCATGATCCCGCAGATCATCAACTTCGGCGAGGAGTCGTTCCGCGAGGGCGTGGACATGGATCACGCAGCGTTCATGGCGCGGTTGCGCACCGGCAAGGAGCTGCCGAAGACCGCCGCGCCCTACCCAGGCGACTTCATCGCCGCCTTCGCGGAGCTGACGAAGGGCGGCGAGAGCATCGTCTGCATCCACCCTTCCACCGACGTGAGCGGCACGGTCCGCTCGGCCGAGATCGCCAGGGAGTCGTTTCCCGGCGCCGACATCCGCATCATTGACACCCGCACCGTCGCCGGGCCGCTGGCAACGATGGTCGTGGAGGCCGACCGGTTGGCGAAGGCCGGCGCGAGCGCGGACGAGGTGGAGGCGTTCGTCAATGGGCTGATCCCGCGGGCGCGCATCTACTTCCTGGTGGACACGCTGGAATACCTGCGCCGCGGCGGTCGTATTGGCGGCGCATCGGCGCTGGTCGGCAGCATCTTGCAGATCAAGCCGATCCTCACCTTTACCGGTGGCCGCGTCGAGCCGTTCGAGAAGGAGCGTACCAAGAAGCGCGCGCTGGCGCGGGTCAAGGAAATCATCCTGGCCGAGGCGGCACGCGGGACCGCTGCACACCTGACCGTCATGCACTCGGCTGTCCCCGACGCGGCCGCGGCGCTGGCCGCCGAGCTGGGCGTGGCCCTGGGCGTGACCGACGTGCCGGTCATGAATCTCGTGCCGGCCGTTGTCACCCATGCCGGACCGGGCGCACTGGCCTTCGGGTTCTTCACACCGACGTGACGGACGACGGACGACGAATGACGTACGACGGAGGACGGGTGACGGACGACCGTCGCGAGTCGCCTGACACTATGTCGGTCGTCCGTCCGCTGTCGTCGGTCAAATCATTACACAGAAAGCCGATACAATGCCACTCAACATCATCAAACTCAACACCGACTCCCGCCGCGATGTCAATCGCTTCGTGGATCTCCAGTTCCGCCTCTATCGCGACTGCCCGCAGTGGGTGCCGCCGCTGGTGGATGACCTGAAGCTCCAGCTCAACCGGCGTAAATACCCCTTCTACGAGCACTCCGAGGCCGAGTTTTTTCTGGCCGAACGCGATGGCCGCGTCGTGGGGCGCATCGCGGTGCTGGATAACCGCCACTACAACGAACATTGGGGCAAGCACCGGGCGTTTTTCAACCTGTTCGACGCCGAGAACGACTCCGAAGCAGCGCAGACGCTCTTTCGGACCATCGAAGATTGGGCCAGGGGCCGTGGGCTGACCGAGGTCGTCGGTGCGAAGGGCTTTCTACAAGGGGACGGCATCGGTGTGCTGGTGGATGGCTTCGAGCACCGCCCAGCCATCGGCATCCCCTACAATTACGCCTACTACGGCGCGCTCATCGAAGGCGCCGGTTACCGCCGGCAGCGCGATTTCTTCTCGTGCTACCTGCCCGGAAGCGGGCAATTGCCGGAGCGGGTACGCACCATCGCCGCGAAGATGATGGCGCACCGCGGCTTCACCATCCGCACCTTCGCCACAAAGAAGGAGTTGCGCGGCTGGATCCCTGCCATCGTCCAGACCTATAACGACACCTTCGAGCACAACTGGGAGTTCAACCCGATTACGGCGAAGGAAGCGAAGGTGATCGGCGAGCGGCTGCTGATGATCGCCGACCCCAAGCTGATCAAGCTGGTGATGAAGGGGGACACGATCGCCGGCTTCCTGTTCGGCTACCCCAACATCTCCGAAGGGATCGTACGAGCTAAGGGCCAGTTGTGGCCGTTTGGCTGGTTCTGGATCCTGCGGGAGTTCGGTCGCACGAAGTGGTGCGACATGAACGGCGCCGGCATCCTGGCTCCCTATCGCGGCCTGGGGGTCAACGCGATCCTGTACGCCGAGATGGAGAAGACCATCCAGCAAGGCCGCTTCGATCACGCTGACTTGGTGCAGATGGAGGAGAGCGTCCTCACCCTGGCCGATGCGCAGACCATGGGCGGTCACATCTACAAGACGCACCGGATCTACGAGAAGAATCTTGAATGAAGAAGATCCTGATTCTGACTGCCGACGCCGGTTTCGGACACCGCGCCGCGGCCAACGCGATCGCCGCGGCGCTGACCGAACGCTACGGCGACGCGTGCCGGGTTACGGTGGTCAATCCGCTGGAGGGCCGGCGCGCGCCGGCCGCGTTACGTCGCGCTCAGAGCGACTACGACCGGGTGATCCAGGAAGTGCCGGAGTTGTACCAGTTCGGCTACAAGGCCAGCGACGGCACTTTCCCTGTCGGCGTGGTCGAGCAGGCTCTCATCGCCTTGCTCTACGCGGCCCTGCGCGACACTCTCCAGATCAGTCGGCCGGACGCGATCGTCACGACTTACCCGCTTTATCAGGCTCCCCTGGCGGCTATCTTCGCGCTCGACCGCCGCTACGTGCCCATTCTGACGGTCGTCACTGACTTGGCGACGGTGCACGGGATATGGTTCAGCGACGAGGTGGACTGGTGCCTGGTCCCCACGGAGATTGTCCGGACGAGGGCGGTTGAGAGCGGCCTGCCCCCCGAACGCGTGGAAGTCACCGGGCTGCCGGTCAACCCGGCGCTTGCCCAACCGGTGGACAAAACCGCGCTGCGCGCCCGGCTGGGCTGGCGGAGCGATCGTTACGTGGCCCTATTCGTCGGCAGCAAGCGGGTCACACGACTGGAGCCGGTGGCGCGCGCGTTCAACCATGCGGGCATGCCGTTGGAGTTGGCGCTGGTGGCCGGGGGCAATGCGGCGCTAGCTGCGGCGTGGAGCGGCGTCGAGTGGCACCTTCCCGCACACGTCTACGGCTTCACGGAGCAGATGGCCGACATGATCCGCGCCGCCGACTTCATCGTGTGCAAGGCCGGCGGGCTGATCGTCAGCGAGGCGTTGGCGGCCGGGCTGCCGTTGCTGCTGATCGAGGCGATACCGGGTCAGGAGACGGGCAACGCGGCGCTGGTTGTGGAAGGCGGCGCGGGGGAGATGGCCGGAGACGCGCTCGCGGCGTTGACCTGCGCGTTTCACTGGCTCGACCGCGATGGGGCCTTGCTGGCCGAACGGGCCGCCAACGCGCGGCGGTTGGGCCATCCCAACGCCGCCTATCGCGTGGCTGAGCTGGCCTGGCAGGCCGCGCACACCGGGACACTGCGGGCCGAACATCGCCTGCTGGCCCAGATACCATTGCTGCGCGAGCTGCTCAGCACCCCCCTGCTGGAGAAGAAACGCGGGAGCCGTTGACGCCCGGAGACTATCTCTGAAACTTCCCCCTTCCCGCCCATCGTGCTACAATACCCCATCTTGAATCTCTCCCAGGAGGCGCTCATGCGTTTCGGCATCATGGCAATGCAGATGAACGCGCTCGTTCCGTCGGGTGTTGCGTCGCAGAACGCGATGGCTTATCTCGCGGGCTTCGATCACGTCGGCCTGGTGCGTCCGCTGGCTGAGGCGGGCTTCCAAACGATCGAGTTGGGCGGCGACCTGACACTCTTTTTCCCTGGCGCCTACACGCCCGCGACGATGGAACGTCTGGCCGGCTTGAAGGCCGAGTTGGGGCTGACCTTCACCGTGCATCTGCCGCTCTGGTCGGTGGAACCCTCCACGCCGCTTCAGCCGGTCCGTCGCGGGTCGGTGGAGGCGGTGACGCAGGTGATCCGGGCCACGCGACCGCTGGTACCGGAGGTCTACGTGCTGCATGCCACCGGTAATCTGGCTGCCGAGTTCTACCGGATGCGCCTGCCCGAATCCGCACGTGGGCTGCTGATGCAGCTCTTCCAGGCACAGGCAGCCGAGAGCATTCGGGCTATCCTGGCCGAGACGGGTCTGCCGAGCCGGCGACTGGCGATCGAGACCATCGAGTTTCCGTTCGATCTGACGCTGGCGCTGGCCGAGCAGTTCGACCTTTCGCTCTGCCTGGACACCGGGCACGTGCTGGCTGGCTTTGCAGGCGAGATCGAGTTGTTCGCGACGTTGGAGCGGATGTTGCCGCGGCTGGCCGAAATCCACCTGCACGATGCCCCCTGGTTCGGCCGCGACGGAAAGCTCGGCTACGGCAAAGATCACAGCCCGCTGGGTACGGGCGATCTGGACGTGGGGCGCCTGCTCGACCGGCTCTCGGCTGCGGGCTTCGCCGGGCCGCTCATTTTCGAGCTTGGCGTGCCCGAGGCGCTCGCGTCGCTGGAGGTCGTCCGCGCGCTGCGCCCGGCAGCGCTGGCGTGAAGAATGGCTGGCATCTGTCATTCTGAGCGGGTTGGCCCCTGACTTTTCGCGACGGCGAGCATCCAGCGAAGAATCCTTCACTGCATTCAGGACGGGTTCTCATCTCGCACGAGACCCTTCGCTGGATTTTCGCCGCAACGCACTTCACGGGACCAACCCGCTCAGAGCTTGCCCTGAGAGCAGCGAAGGGGTGACACAGCCAATGTTGCAGTACTGCGAAAAACGCAGTTTATGCCCGTGGGCAGTATAGAATAATGCCGTCCAACACCTTTCGCTCGTTGCGCCATCGCAACTATCGCCTCTGGTTTTTCGGCCAGGGCTTCTCGCTCATCGGCACCTGGATGCAGACGATGGCGCAACAGGTGCTCGTCTACCGGCTCACCGGCTCAGCGGCCGCGCTGGGCACGGTCAGCTTCATCGGGCTGATCCCGCTCTTGCCGCTGGCGCTCTGGGGCGGCTCCATTGCCGATCGCCTGCCGAAGCAGCGGGTCATCCTGATCACCCAGATCATCATGATGATCCAGGCGTTCCTGTTGGCCGCGCTCACCTTGACGGCCACGGTGCAAGTTTGGCACGTCTACGTCCTGGCGCTGCTGCTGGCCGCGGCGCAGGCGGTAGATATGCCGACCCGCCAGGCATTCACCGTCGAGATGGTGGAGGGCAAGGAAGACCTGACCAACGCCATCGCGCTGAACTCGGCCATCTTCAACGGCGCGCGGGCACTCGGCCCGGCGCTGGCGGGTTTGGCCGTAGCAACCACCGGCGAAGGGATGGCCTTTGCACTCAACGGCCTCAGCTTTGTGGCCGTCATCCTCAGCCTGCTGCTGATGCGCAATCTGCCGAAGCCTGACGGTGCGCGACGAACCAGTAGCCTGACCGGCCACATGGCCGAGGGCGCGCGCTTCGTCGCCGGGCAGCAGGCCATCCTGGTGCTGATGAGCCTGGTCGCGGTCAGTGCGTTCCTCTCCATGCCCTACAGCACACTGATGCCTGTCTTCGCCGACCGGGTGCTGGGGGAGAGCGCGCAGCCCGTCGTGACCTTCCTGTGCGGCGGCGCGCAACCGCTGATGCACTGCCAGTCGCCCCAGGCGCTGCCGCTCGGCATCTTGTTGACCATGGTGGGCATCGGCGCAGTGACGGGCGCGCTGTTGGTCGCCTCGCTGCCGGATGGCGCTCGGCGGGGGCGATGGCTGACCGCCGGCAACCTGGCGTTTCCGTTCCTGTTGCTGGCCTTTGCCGCATCGAGGTCGTTCCTGCTCTCTTCGGCAGTGCTCGTCCTGGTGGGCATCAGCTTCGTCTGGCAGAATTCGCTCGCGAACACGCTGCTCCAGCTCATCACCCCCGACGCAGTGCGCGGCCGGGTGATGAGCTTGTACACGCTGAGCTTCCAATCAGCGATGCGCCTGGGCGGGTTACAGGCCGGGCTGATGGCTGATCGTTTCGGCGCGTCACTGGCAGTCGGCCTCGGCGCGGCGATCTCGCTGGCTTATGGCCTCTTCATCGCTGTGCGTTTTCCGAAGGTGCGCGAGATGGCGTAGCGCGGCCTTCTGCCGCAACCAAATTGCAGGACACGGATGCACACGGATTGCACGGATTCTATGCCTGCCACACTCAGGCCGACCGAACGCTTCTCGACGCGCGTCGAGAACTACGTCAAGTATCGCCCGGGCTATCCGCCGGTCGTGCTCGACCTGCTCCGCGCTGAGTGCGGCCTGACTCCGGCAGCCGTAGTGGCCGACATCGGCTCCGGTACCGGGCTGCTGACTCGGCTTTTCCTGGAGCACGGCAACCACGTCTATGGCGTCGAGCCGAACCGTGAGATGCGCGAGGCCGGTGAGCGGTTGCTGGCCGCGTACCCGAACTTCGCCAGCGTGGACGGCGCCGCGGAAGCGACGACCCTGCCCGACGCCTGCGCCGACCTCGTGACCGCGGCCCAGGCCTTCCATTGGTTCGACCGGGTCAAGGCGCGGGTCGAGTTTGCCCGCATCGGGCCAGGCGGCTGGGCCGCGCTGATCTGGAATGAGCGGCGGTGGACCACTTCACCGTTGGCAGAGGCCTATGAGCGGCTGATCGCCGCGTATGGTTCCGATTACGCCGCGGTCAATTACGACAACGTCGGCCCCGCCGACCTTGCGGCCTTTTTCGGCGGCGAGTACCGGCAGGCGCGATTCGATAACCAGCAGCGTTTCGACTTCGCGGGGCTACGAGGCCGGCTCCTCTCCGCGTCCTATGCGCCGGAGCCGGGCCATCCCAGCTACGAGCCGATGTTGGCCGACCTGCGCAGCATTTTCGACGCGCACCAGGTCGGCGGCACGGTCGTCTTCGAGTACGACACGCGCGTCTACTACGGGCACATACGCTGATGACCGAACGACTCCCTCCCGTCAACGCTCTCGTCCTCTATCGCGGCCACCCCGCGCGGGTGAAGGTCGCTGCCGACAAGCTGGAGCTTGATTTGGAAGGCGGCGAAACCCAGAAGGTGCGGCCCAAGGACGTGATCTTGCTCCATCCTGGCCCACTTAAGAGCCTGGCCGAGCTGCGCCCCCAATCCGGCGACATCGCGACCGCGTGGGAGATGCTGGCTGGCGCTACCACGACCCTGCCGGAGCTGGCCGAGCTGATCTACGCCGCGTTCACCCCGCCGACGGCCTGGGCCGCCTGGCAGCTCGTCGCGGATGGCCTCTATTTCCGCGGCGCGGGGCCAGACGAGATCATCGCGGCCACGCCAGAGGAGGTCGCGCACACGCAGGCCGCCCGTGCCGCCGACGTCGCCGAGAAGCAGGCGTGGAGCGCTTTCCTGGCCCGCGTCCGCGCAGGCCGCGTGGTGACGGAGGATGAGCGGTACGTGCGGGATGTCGAGGCGCTGGCGTTGGGGCGCACGGCGCGGAGCCGCGTCCTGCGCGAGCTGGGCCGCGAGGAGGCGTCGGAGGTGGCCCACCAGACCTTGCTCGATCTGGGTGTCTGGACGCCGGACGTCAACCCCTATCCCACGCGGCTCGGCGTGACGACCAGCCAGCCGGATTTGCCGCTGCCGCCCCTGCCCGATGAGCCGCGGCGCGACCTGACGCACCTGCCCGCCTTTGCGATTGACGACGCCGCCACCGAGACGCCGGACGATGCGGTCAGCCTGGACGGCGGTCGCCTCTGGGTTCACGTCGCCGACCCCGCAACCATCGTGCCGCCGGACAGCCCGATTGACCTGGAAGCGCGCGCCCGCGGGGCCAGCCTCTACCTGCCCGAAGGCACGATCAATATGCTCCCGCCCGCGGCGACGCCGCTGCTGGCCTTGGGACTGTCCGAAATCTCACCGGCCCTTTCTTTCGGCATTGACGTAACCGACGCAGGCGAGATCGCCGGTATCGAGATCGCGCCGAGTTGGGTGCGCGTGACCCGGCTGACCTACGAGGCCGCGGCCGCCCGGCTGAATGAGGAGCCGTTCGCATCGCTCTACCGCCTGGCGCTGACCTGCCGAGACAGGCGCGAAGCGGCCGGGGCGTTCACCCTTGAGTTGCCGGAGGTGGATGTGAGGGTGGACCCTCCCTTGAGAAGTGGGCCGACTGGATTCGAGGCTTTAGCCGGTCAGGTGGACGATGCGAGAAACCGGCTGAAGCCTCTAGTCCAGCAGAACGAGCAACCATCCTCAGCGCAGGGGGCGGAGGTGAGGTGTGTCTCCATCATCCGCGTGCCCCCGCTGCTGAGCCGAGTGCTGGTGGAAAACGCCATGATCCTGGCCGGCGAGGCGACGGCGCGCTATGCTATCGAGCGCGACATCCCGATGCCGTTCTCTACGCAAGACCCTTCCGATTCCGACGAGCGGCCCGATGGCTCCAGTCTGGCCGCGGCCTACGCCTTCCGCCGGACGCTCAAGCGGAGTCAGTATCGCAGCACGCCGTCCCCCCACAGTGGCCTGGGGCTGGACGCCTACACCCAGTCCACCAGTCCCATGCGTCGCTACCTCGATCTGGTGGCGCACCAGCAACTCCGCGCCTATCTGCGCGGCGAGCCGGTGCTGAACGCGGAGCAAATCCTGGAGCGCGTCGGCGCGACCGAGGCGGTCATCGGCAGCCTCCGCCAGGCCGAACGTTTCTCCGATCAGCACTGGACGCTGGTCTACCTGCTTCAGCACCCCAAATGGCAGGGGGAGGGCATCGTGGTGGAGCATCGCGAGCGCAACAGCATCGTGCTGATCCCTGCGCTGGGCCTGGAGCCGTCGCTCCGCCTCTCCGGCGATCCGTCGCTCAACAGCGCGGTGCGCCTGGCGGTCAGCCATGTTGACCTGCCCAGGCTGGACGCGCGGTTCAAGGCTTGACAAACTCTCCGATCCGTGTTAAAGGAGTAATCCCATGGCAATCGAAACACCTTATCCTGAGCTTGGCGAATTGATGACGCTCATCGGCGAGGCGGGGCACCGGTTGTCGGAGATTGATGCGACTGAGGGAGCCGCGGGCAACATTTCCATCTACATCGGCTGGCCGGTGGATCCCCGCCGGGCCTTCCCCGTGGTCGAGACGCTCCAACTGCCGGAGGCTGCGCCCGAGTTGGCCGGCCGCACATTCCTGGTCACCGGCTCGGGCCGCCGCCTCCGCGAGATCATTCAGGATCCGGCGGCGAACCTGGGCGCGGTCGTCGTGGACGAGGGCGGCGAAACCGGTCGCCTGTACACCTCGCCCCGCCGTCTGTTTGCCCGGCTCACCAGCGAGTTCAACTCGCACCTGGCCGTCCATCGCGACCAGGTCCGGCTCACCGGCACCAATTTCCATGCCATCATCCACGCTCAGCCGCCGCATCTGACCTACCTCAGCCACGTGGCGCGCTATCGCGACGTGCAGTATCTGAACCAACACCTGTTGCGCTGGCAGCCGGAGACCATCATCAACCTGCCGGAGGGGGTGGGGATTCTGCCGTTCCTGTTGCCCGGCTCGCCGGAGTTGATGGCCGCGACCGTCGCCGCGCTGCGCACCTATCGCGTCGTGATCTGGTCGAAGCATGGTCTGATGGCCCGCTCCGATCAGTCCGTCAAGCGCGCTGCCGACCGGGTCGAGTACGCCGAGGCGGCCGGCCGCTACGAATACATGAACCTGGCGAACGGCGAACGCGCTGAGGGGCTGACCCGCGACGAGATGCGCGCCATCTGCGCCGCGTTCAACGTGCAACAGTGCCTGTTCTGACGTAATGCCGCCGCGCTGTCATGCTGAGCGGGTTGGTCCCGTGTGACACGTTGTGGCGTGATTCCAGCGAAGCATCCGTTCGCTGCGCTCAGGACAAGTTTTTGTTGCACACGAAGACTCTTCGCTGGTGTCATGCCGCGGCGAACTGCTCGCTGTTAACCCGCTCAGAGTGACAGCAACCTGCAAGGGAGAACCTATGTCCGACGAAATCATCAACCAACTCGTTGCCCTTTCCAATCGCCTGGGCGATCCGGTCATGGACTGCGCTATCCTGGGTGAGGGTAACACCTCGACCCGCGCCGACGCGGAGACCTTCTGGGTGAAGGCCAGCGGCTACGAGCTGCGTACGATCACGGCCACGGGCTTTGTCCGCGTCGCCTTTGATCGGGTGCACGATCTGCTCGATCGGCCCGCGCTGAGTGACGCCGAGGTCAAAGCCGGTCTCTCGGCCGCCAAGGTGAACCCGGCGGCGACCGCGCATCCCTCGGTGGAGACGTTGCTGCACGCCATCTGCCTCAACCTGGAAGGCGTGAACTTCATCGGCCACACGCACCCCGTCGCGGTCAACTCGTTGACCTGCTCCGTGGGGTTTGAGGCCGCGTTCGCGGGCCGGCTCTTCCCTGATGAGATCGTCGTCTGCGGCCCGGCGCCGCTGTTGGTTCCCTACGTGGACCCCGGTGTGCCGCTGGCGCGCACCATCCAACAGCAGCTTGCTGTTTACGCCGACAAGTACGGCCAGCCCCCGCGTGTGATCCTGATGCAGAACCACGGGTTGATTGCCCTGGGTCGCAGCGCCCAGCAGGTGGAAAACATCACGCTGATGATGGTCAAGACCGCCCGCATCCTGCTCGGCGCCATCGCTGCCGGCGGGCCGCGCTTCATGGCCCAGGCCGACGTAGATCGCATCCACACCCGCCCGGATGAGTTGTATCGGCGGCAACAGTTGAAGCTGTGATTGGGTGACTAGGGGCTAGGGACTGGGGACTGGGTGATTGGCGAGATCACCCAGTCACTTGGTTCCTAGTCCCTAATCCCTAGTCCCCTGATCCCCCAGCCATAAAACAGGAGTCAAGATATGTCAGACAAATTGGAGAACTACCGACGCGCCGAATCGCCAGTGGTCGGGCCGAATCGCCTGTGGCCGCTCTATGGCGCGGGATTCGACAACCTGGGCGTGGATGGCCGGCCCATCGCAGCGCCGATACCCGCTTATGGTCCCGACGAGTTGCTCGTTCGCCACGATGCGTGCGGGCTGTGCTTTTCTGACATCAAGGTGATCAACCTGGGCCAGAATCACCCGCGCATCTTCCGCGACATCCAGCGAGAGCCGGTGGTGCTGGGCCACGAGGTCTCGATCACGGTCGTGGGCGTGGGCGAGCACCTACACGACCAGTACAAGATCGGCGACCGTTTCATCGTCCAGGCCGAGATCTACAAAGATGGCGTCAATTACGCCTATGGGTACATGATCCAGGGTGGGCAGTCGAAGTACGGCGTGGCTGATCAGCGCGTGCTGAACGGCGACCACGGCAACTACCTGATCCCCGTGCAGTCCGGCACCGGCTATGCGGAGAGCGCGCTCACCGAGCCGTGGGCCTGCGTCACCGCGGCCTACGGGTTGACCTATCGCACGGGTCTCAAGCCGGGCGGGACGACGTGGGTGATTGGCGCCCCCCTACCCCCCAATGCTGGGGGGCCGGCACTCCCCCCGACGTCGGGGGGGGAGGGGGGGCAGGGGTACACCCTCTCCGCCGGTTTCGACGAGCGCGGTCACCCGGCGCGCCTGCTGCTGACCAACGTGCCGCCGGCCTTTGGCGGGTGGCTTCGGACGCGCGCGACCGCGCTGGGAATCCAGACCTCCGAGGTCTCGCAGACCTCGGAGGTCTCCGTGCCCGTGGATGACATCATCCTGCTCGGCGCTGACCCCGACCTGGTCGAGGCCGCCAGCCCGCACCTGGCCGACTTCGGCGTCTTCGCGATCATCGCCGATCGGCCGATGCCGCGCAAGGTGAACGTGGACGTGGGCCGCGTGCACTACAACCGCTGGGTCTACGTCGGCGGGCGCGGCCCGGACATCGCGGCCGCATATTGCGCCCTGCCGGTGCGCTCGGCCCTCAAGCCGGGTGGCCGGGCGTGGTTCATCGGCGCGGCCGGGCCAATGGGCCGGATGCACGTCCAGCGCGCCATCCAGGTGGCCGACTGTCCCGCGACCATCGTCTGCACCGACGTGAGCGATCTGCGTCTCAACGACCTGGTCGAGTCGTACGCGGCCGAGGCCGCGGCCAAGGGGATCGAGTTTATCTGCCTGAACCCCATGAACAAGGCGGTCTACGAAGCCGGCATGATCCGCTTCCGCCCCCCTCCCAGCCTCCCCCCGCTGCGGCAGGGGGAGGGAGGTGGCTTCGATGACGTGGTCGTCTTGGCGCCGGTGCCGGCACTCATCGCGGATGGCGCGACCTGGCTGACCGAGGCTGGGGTGATGAATGTCTTTGCGGGCGTGGCCCGCGGCACCATTGCTCCGCTCGATCTCGGCGACGCCTACCTCAGGCAGACGCGCGTCATCGGCCATTCGGCGTCGAGCATTGACGACCTGCGCTTTATGCTCTTCCAGGCCGAGACGGGCACGCTGTCGCCCAACCGCTCGGTCGCAGCCATCGGCTCGTTGGACGCCGCGGCCGACGGGCTGAAGGCGGTCAAGGATCAGATCTACCCAGGCAAGATCGTCATCTACCCGCACATCAAGCCTCTGCCCCTCACGGCCCTGCCCGATCTCAAGGAGGTCCTGCCGACGGTCTACGCCAAGTTGAAGGACGGCCGCGAGTGGACCAATGAGGCGGAGGATGAGCTGCTTCGGGTGATGTTGGAATAGTGCGTGGTGCGTGGTGCGTGGTGCGTGGTGCGTGGTGCGTGGTGCGTGGTGCGTGTTCGAGACTTGGATTTACGGGCGTCAATAGACCACGAAGCACATAACACGCACTACGCACCACGAAACACGAAACACGTAACACGCACCACGGCTGGTGGAGAAACCTATGACGAAAACACTCGAAGACCGCATCGCCCTCGTGACCGGCGGCGGACAGGGGTTGGGGCAGGCGATTTGTCTGCGGCTGGCGCAGGAGGGCTGCCACGTAGCGGTAGCCGACATCAAACAGGAAATCGCCCAGGAGACAGCCGCGCTGGTCGCAGCCGAGACCGGCCAGCGGGCAATCGCGATCACGTGTGACGTGACCGACGAGGCGCAGGTGAGCGCGATGGTCGCCCGCGTCGCGGCCGAATTTGGCCGCCTGGACGTCCTGGTGTCCAACGCGGGCATCCTGATCGCCGAGGAGATCACCGAGTTTGCGGCCGAGAAGTGGCGCGCGGTGATGAATGTCAACCTGTTCGGCTACTTCCTGGTCGCCAAGCACGCAGCCAGGGTGATGAAGGCGCAGCGCCGCGGCGCGATCATCCAGATCAACTCGAAATCGGGCAAGAAGGGCAGCTACAAGAACTCGGCGTACGCGGCCAGCAAGTTCGGCGGCATCGGCCTGACGCAGAGCATCGCGCTCGAACTGGCGGAATACGGCGTGCGCGCGAACGCGATCTGCCCCGGCAACCTGCTCGACTCGCCGCTCTGGAGGCTCGGCCCACACTCCCTCCTGAAGCAGTATGCGCGCAACCTGGGCATTACCGAGGAGGAAGTGTTGCAGAAATATATTGACCTGGTGCCGGTGAAGCGCGGCTGCACCTACGACGACGTCTGCAACGTGGTCGTCTTCCTCGCCTCGGATCAGGCCAGCTATATGACTGGGCAGGCGATCAACGTGACCGGCGGGCAGGAGATGCGTTAGGAAGGCTGGGTTCTGCAAGTGCTGAACGGCATCCTGGCCCACGACCTGGGCACCACCGGTAATAAAGCCACGCTGTTCGACGCGGCGACCGGCGCGGCCGTCGCCGCGGTCTTCGAGCCGTACACCACGGCCTATCCGCACGCGCAATGGGCCGAGCAGGACCCGGCCGACTGGTGCCGCGCGGTCTACGACGGCACGCGGCGGCTGTTGGAGCAGGCGGCCATTCCGCCGGGCGATATCGCGGTCGTCAGTTTCAGTGGGATGATGAACGGCGCGCTGGCGGTAGACGCTGAAGGCGCGGCCCTGCGCTCCGCCATCCTCTGGGCCGATCAGCGTGCAACGGTCGAGGCGACGTTCCTGGCGGAACGCTACGGCATGGCGCGGGTCTACCAGGTGACCGGCAACCGCGCCACGCCCTCCTGCTCGGCGGCCAAGATTCTCTGGATTCAGCGGCATCAGCCGGAGATTTACCGCCGCACGCACCTCTTCTTGCAGGCGAAGGACTACGCCGCGTTCCTGCTTTCTGGCGTTTTCGCAACAGATTACTCCGACGCGTCCAACACTAACCTCTTCGACCTGGAGCGCCGCGTCTGGGCCGCGGATCTGGCCGAGGCGGCCGGGCTGGACATAGCCAAACTGCCGCCGATCTACCCGTCAACGACCGTGATCGGTCGCGTGACCCCCCAGGCAGCCGCGTTGACGGGTCTGCTGGCGGGGACGCCGGTGGTGATCGGCGGGGGCGACGGCGCGTGCGCGACCGTGGGCGCAGGATCGGTGCGCCCCGGCGACGCGTACACCTACATCGGCTCCTCATCGTGGATGGCCGTCACCGCCGATCGTCCGCTCTACGACCCACAGATGCGCACCTTCAACCTGGCGCACCTCGACCCGCGCCTCACCTTCCCCCTCGGCTCCATGCAGAGCGCAGGCGGCGCGTTCGACTGGCTGGAGCGGCTGCTGCGCGGCGATGGCGACGCGCGCCTCTACGACGAGTTGAGCGCCGCGGCCGCCGCGGTCCCGCCCGGCGCCGACGGCCTCCTGTTCCTGCCCTACCTCCTCGGCGAGCGCAGCCCTTACTGGAACCCGCAGGCCCGCGGCGCATTCGTCGGCCTGACCATGGCGCACGGCCGCCCTGAGATGGCTCGCGCGGTGCTCGAAGGCGTCGCGTTCAACCTGCGGCTGATCCTGGATGCGCTCCAGGCCCAGGCCGCGGGGATCACGGCCATGCGGCTGATCGGCGGCGGGGCGCAGGGCGCGCTCTGGCGGCAAATCCTGGCCGACGTCTTCGGACTGCCGATCCTCCTGCCGGCGCTCCTGGCCGAGGCGACCTCGTTGGGCGCGGCAATCGCGGGCGGGGTGGGCGTGGGACTGTATCGCGACTTCGGCGTGGCACAGCAATTCGTCCAGGTTCACGCCGCCGAGCGTCCCGATCCCGCGGCCCAGGCGCGCTATGCGGAGTTGTATCCCCTGTTCGCAGAGACGTATCGGGCGCTGGAGCCGGTTTTCGGCAAACTGGTTTGAAAACAGGCCGCGGATGAACGCAGACAAACGCGGATGAAGAAAAAATCCGCGTCCATCCGTGTTGATCAGCGGCCCGTTTTCATGTTCCGTATCGCAGCCTCTCGTGGAGATTTGACAGCACGTCCCTCTTGTGATATGTTACCGATAACATATCATTCATCACTTGACTACCACACGGAGAAACCCAATGAACACACCGTTGACGGCTGCGACCTGTCCGACTCTCAGGCGTGATGATCTCATCGTTATCGGCGGCGCGGGCGGCTTTATCGGCGGCTCGCTGGCCCGTTATTTCCACGATCAGGGCTTCACCCGCATCCGGGCCATTGATAAAAAACCGCTGCCCGAATGGTACCAGCGCGTGCCGGGTGTCGAAAGCCTGTGCATGGACCTGAGCGAGTACGACAACTGCGTGCGGGCCTGCGAAGGCGCGACCGAAGTCTACAACCTGGCGGCCGACATGGGCGGCATGGGCTTCATCGAGCGATTCCGCGTCGAATGCCTGCGCAGTGTCTTGATCAACACTCACATGATCGAAGCCGCGTACCGGGCCGGCGCCAGGCGCTTCTTCTTCTCTTCGTCCGCCTGTGCCTACAACATCACCCTCCAGCAGGACCCCAACGTCCGGGCGTTGAAGGAATCGGACGCGTACCCGGCGATGGCCGAACGCGGCTACGGCTGGGAAAAGTTGGTATCAGAGATTTTCTGCCAGGAGTACTGGGCGGAGCGCGGGCTGGAGACGCACATCGCGCGTTTCCACAACGTCTACGGCCCCAACGGCACCTGGGACGGCGGCCGCGAGAAGGCTCCTGCGGCCATTTGCCGCAAAGTGATCACCGCCAAAGATACCGGCAGCCACGAGATCCAGATCTGGGGCGACGGCACGCAGACCCGCAGCTTTATGTACATTGACGACTGCGTGGTGGGCATTGACATGATCATGCACTGCAAGGAACTGATCGCCACACCGATCAACCTGGGGTCCAGTGAGCTGATTGGCGTTAACCAACTGGTTTCTCTCGCCGAGGAGATCGGCGGCGTCAAGCTGACGCGCAAGTACCAGCTCGACGCGCCGCGCGGGGTAGCCGGCCGCAATAGCGACAACACCTTCATCAAGTCGGTGCTGGGCTGGGAGCCGAGCACGCCATTCCGCGATGGTCTGACCAAGACCTATGCCTGGATCGAGCAGCAGTACATGACCCGGAAGGCCGGCAAGCACACGGTATCGTAGTCATGGACATCACCGATGTGATCGGCAGACTGCCCTACCGCATGGCGTTTGCCGGCGGCTGGATTGATCAGCCGTTCGTCTCGCGGCACAACCCAACGCCGCCCGGCTCGATGGTGGTGGTCGCCATCGAGCCGACTTGCCGCTTTATGGATCGCTGCGGCATGGGCACCAGCACGCGCAAGGTCGCCGAGCGGCTGTGGGGTGGCACGCTGCCCGACCGCGATCCGGCCGAATTGGTGCGGGAGCTGTACGCCGAGGAAAATCGCGGGTTGGCGGAGCCGTCCGGCTCGCAAGACATGATCGGCCTGATCTACGGCGGCGTCAACCGGCTGGACTACGACTTCAGCCACGAGGGCGGTTACTTCCCCTGGCACGTCGAGTCCAACAACGATCCTGCCATCGCCCGTTGGCTCGAAGCGGTCGTCCAGATGGTTCCGGTGGCGCAACGTCCCGACGGCTATAGCCCCCTTGAGATCAAAAACCTCGATCCCGGATGGGTCCGGCGGCTGGGGCAGACAGGGAAAGACTGCTATGACGCCATCCTTGCCAAAGATGCCCGCGGCCTGGGCGCGGCGATGAACGCGTGCATGGCGTGTTGGGAGGCGATCCTGCCCCAAACCGTTCGGCATCCGACGATTGCCGTTGACCTGGGGGCGCTTCTGGGTTATTACCAGGCCCGGTATGCCGGGGCCATGTATTCCGGTTGCGGCGGCGGTTACCTCTACGTCGTCTCCGAGGAGCCGGTGCCGGGGGCCTTTCGCGTGCAGGTCAGAGTTAACCCCTGATCGAGCAAGGGCACTCACCACGAAGACACGAGGACACGAAGAAGAACACATCACGAAACTTGGTGTCTTTGTGCCTTTGTGGTTCCAAGTCCGCCGTGAGGGGAAGGGATTGACATGACAACCGTTGTCGTCATGGGCAGTTTTGACGATTTGCGCTCGCGTCACATCCGGTTTCTGGAGGAAGCCGCGAAACTCGGCGACCTTCATGTGCTGCTGTGGGACGACGCGATCGTGCAGGCCATGACCGGGAACCTGCCAAAGTTTCCCCAGGCGGAGCGGCTCTACCTGCTCCGGGCCATCCGGTACGTCACGAGCGTAGGGCAAATTGCCAATTTGCTCTACAGCCCAGACGCGCTCCCTCCGGTCGAGGACCTGCGCCCGGACGTCTGGGTGGTGGACGAGGTGAGCGACACCGCGGCCAAACGCGCCTTCTGCACAGCGCACGGCCTGGAATATCGTGTCCTGACCGCCGATGACTTGCTTGGTTTCCCTACCTTGCCTACCGAACCAGATGGCGCGCCTCCAAATTCGTCGTCGGTCGTTCGTCCTTCGTCTCGCAAACGAGTCGTCGTCACCGGCTGCTACGACTGGTTCCACTCCGGCCACGTCCGCTTTTTCGAGGAGGCTTCCGCGCTGGGGGACTTGTACGTTGTCCTCGGACACGACGAAAACGTCCGACTGCTGAAGGGCGAGGGGCACCCCATGCTCCCCCAGGACGAGCGGCGCTACGTGGTGCAGGCGTGTCGCTACGTCAAGCAGGCTTTGCTCTCCACCGGCCACGGCTGGATGGACGCCGAGCCGGAGGTCGAGCGGCTTAAGCCCGACATTTACGCGGTCAACGAAGACGGCGACAAGCCGGAAAAACGGGCGTTTTGCCGGGAGCGTGGGTTGGAATACGTCATCCTGAAGCGGATGCCCAAGGCCGGGTTGCCCAAACGGGCTAGCAGCGAGCTGCGGGGATTCTGAAGTAGGGCAAATTGCCAATTCGCCCTACTTGCTTGCATTCTGAGTTTGACAAGCCGGCATCTTTGTGGTAGGTTATGCGTAACATGTGGTTGGATTTCCGTTCGGTTCCGTTCCCAAGGATCACGGCGGCGGATGTTTTGTGAGACCTCTCCTCAAGAAACCTGCTATCTTTGACTGCCCAGGGGCTCATCATGGGTGACATTCTTGTCTCGATGGAAGGAATCGAAAAGACTTTTCCCGGCGTTCACGCGCTCAGCCAATGCCGGTTCGAGTTGCGCGCGGGCGAGGTGCACGCCCTGGTCGGTGAAAATGGCGCCGGCAAGTCCACGCTGATGAAAGTCCTCGCTGGTGTGTATACAAAAGACGCCGGCCGTATTCTTTATAAGGGCAAGGAAGTCGAGATTCCCACTCCCCGGGCCGCCCAGCATCTCGGCATCAGCATGATCCATCAGGAACTCAACCTGATGCCCCATCTCACCGTGGCGCAAAACGTCTTCATCGGCCGCGAGCCGCGCCAGGGCGTTCGCTTCGTCCTGGACGAAAAGGCCATCAACGCTCAAACGCAGCAGTTGTTCGACACGATGCATCTGAAGCTCGATCCGCGCACCAAGGTCGCGGATTTGACTGTCGCCAAGCAGCAGATGGTTGAGATCGCCAAGTCGCTCTCCTTCAATTCCGACGTGCTGATCATGGACGAGCCGACCGCGGCGTTGACCGAGGCGGAAATAGATGAGCTATTTCGCATTATCCGCCAACTCCGCGAAAAAGGCGTGGGGGTCGTGCACATCTCCCATCGCCTGGAAGAGCTGAAGCAGATTTCCGATCGTGTCACGGTCATGCGCGACGGCCGCTACATTGATACGGTGCAAACCCAGGACGTTACGATTGACCGGATCATCAGCATGATGGTCGGCCGGACGATCTTCGAGGCGACGCCCGAGGTGCCGGAGAACCCCAGCCAGGAAGTAGTGCTGGAGGTCAAGAACCTCAACCGCGGCAACGTGATCAAGGACGCCAGCTTCAGCCTGAAGCGCGGTGAAATCCTGGGCTTTGCCGGACTGATGGGCGCCGGGCGCACGGAGGTCGCGCGGGCGGTGTTCGGCGCGGACCCGGTGGACTCGGGCGAAGTGTACGTTCGGGGCAAGAAGGTTCAGATCAACAGCCCCAGCGACGCTGTTCAACACGGCATCGCGTATCTGTCTGAGGATCGCAAACGCTATGGCCTGGCGCTCGGGTTAGACGTCGAAACTAACATCGTGCTCGCATCGTTCAAGAAGTTCCTGGGGGCGCTCGGCTGGGTCAATAGCGCCAAGACCCGCACGGCCGCGGCGCATTACGTCGAGGCCCTCTCCATCCGGACGCCTGGCTTGCAGCAGCAGGTCAGGAACCTTTCGGGCGGCAACCAGCAGAAGCTGGTCATCGGCAAGTGGCTGACCGCCAACACGGATGTTCTGATCTTCGATGAACCCACGCGCGGGATTGACGTCGGCGCCAAGAGCGAGATTTACCGGCTGCTCAACGATCTGGCGCAGCAGGGTAAGTCCATCATCATGATCTCCTCGGAGCTGCCGGAGATCCTGCGCATGAGCCACCGCATCATCGTCATGTGTGAAGGCCGGGTCACGGGCGAGTTGACCAGCGCCGAGGCTACGCAAGAGAAGATTATGCAATTCGCCACCCAGCGCGGGGGCATCATTCGCACGAATGAAGCCACCTCAACCATCACAGAAGTCGGGGACGCCTGAACATGGACACCAAAATCGCCCAGAGAAAATCGTTGTTCCGCTCTGATGCCATGCAGCGGGTGATGGCGTTCGGCGGCTTGATCGCCCTGTTCGTCGTGTTCTCGTTGGCGTCGCCCAACTTCTTCTCGTTCAGCAACGTTACGGGGATTCTGCTGGCCACCGCCGTCAATGGCGTGCTGGCCTTGGGCGTCACCTTTGTCATCATCACCGCGGGCATTGACCTGTCCGTCGGCACGGTCATGACGTTTTCGGCGGTCATGAGCGCCGTGTTCATCATCGAGTGGAAGCTGCCGATTCCCATCGGCGTGCTGGGCGGCGTGCTGGCCGGCGCGCTGTGCGGTCTCATCAACGGTGTCATGATCGCTAAGATGAAGGTCCCGCCTTTTGTTGCCACGCTGGGCATGTTGTATGCCACCAAGGGACTCTCCCTGGTCATCTCGACCTTGAAGCCGATTTATTTCAACGATGCGCCCGCATTTCGCACGATCGCCATGGGCTCGATCCTGGGGGCGATCTTCCCCGGCTTCGACATCCCCAATGCGGTGGTGATTCTGTTCGGCGCCGCCATCGTCGCCAGTTTGATCCTGACCAAGACGGTCTTGGGCCGCTATACCTTTGCGCTGGGCAGTAACGAAGAAGCCACCCGGTTGTCCGGCGTCAATGCGGATCGTTGGAAGATGGCCGTCTACACCCTCTGCGGAGCCTTTGCCGGTATGGGCGGTGTGCTGATGGCATCTCGTCTCAACTCCGCGCAGCCAGCCCTGGGTTCAGGGTATGAATTGGATGCGATTGCTGCTGCCGTGATCGGCGGTACATCGTTGAGCGGCGGCGAGGGGACCATCCTGGGCACGATCATCGGCGCATTCATCATCAGCACGCTGGCCAATGGGCTGCGCATCCTTTCGGTCCCACAAGAGTGGCAAACGGTGGTCACCGGCACGATTCTTGTCATGGCTGTGTACATGGATCGCCGCCGACGGAGGTAGCCTATGCAATGATCCCCAAGCAACGGTATGGTATGTCATTTCGCCAGTCCTTCCAACGGGATTTGGACAAGAACTTTCATGAGGAGAATGCAATGAGCACCAAGAAACTGTTCCCCGTCGTCGCAGGCCT
>JAPLHB010000137.1 GCA_026389845.1 Chloroflexota bacterium | reverse complement strand
GTCAGGCAGGTCCAAGGGCACGGTGACCAAGTTGCGCGATTTGAGACCCAAAAGATTCAGCATGGCAGACGCTCCAGGTTTTTTGCTGAGTATACCATACCCCTACAGATAGGGGGTACCCCGCAAAGTCCCAAAGAGCCGTCATCCCTAGCGACGTGCAGCGCCTTTGCCCCGCGGTGCTCACCCATCGCATCCACATCAGCCCGCAAATCCGCCTGCGCGGACGCACCCCCAGCCAGGTGATCGCGGAGATCACGGCATCGGTGGCGGTGCCGGTGGTGGAATAAATCATGCTGCAAGAAGGCCTGAGCGAACAATACCACCACGAAATGGAACGGGAGGCGACGAAGGCGGCGCGGGGGCCGGGCGACCGCTACTTCCAGCTCCTGGCCGAGTTGCGCGGGCGGCGTTACCGCGAACTGACCACGGACACCCAGTTCAGCGAGGCGTGGGCGGTGCTGGCCGTGCTGTTGACGCTGCTGGGCCTGGCGCTCGATGACCGCTTCCTGCCCGCGGCCGGCGGCGCGATGATCGTGGCCGCGGCCGTGGGGTGGGCCTGGAACGAGTTGAGCTTCTTCGGCCTGCACTACGGCCGCCGGCTCAGCGAGACCCGCGCCTTCCTCGGCGAAACGATCGAACTGACCCTGGAGGTGAGCAACCGCAAATTCCTGCCGGTCATCTGGCTCCAGATCACGGACGTCTTCCCGGCCGCCCTGCCGGTGGAGGGGACCGAGGTCAAGCTCAACCGGGCCACCAACCTGGGCGAGCTATCCAGCTTCTGGAACATGGGCGCGTTCGGCCGGCTGACCCGCCGCTTTACGGTCCACTGCGCGCAACGCGGCTATCACACCTACGGCCCGGCGCGGATGGCGACGGGAGACGGCTTCGGCATGTTCAGCCGCAAGGGCACGCTGCCCCGGCAGGATCGCCTGATCATCTACCCGCGGCTCTACACCGTGGCCGAGCTAGGGCTGCCCGCCAAGAACCCGTTCGGCGAGCGCCGCTCCGAGGACCGGCTGTTCGAGGACCCGTTGCGTACCGCCGGCATCCGCGATTGGCAGCCCGCGGATGGCCTCAAGCGCATCCACTGGAAGGCGACCGCGCGCCATGCCGAGCTACTCAGCCGATTGTACGAACCGAGCGAGGAATCGCAGGTCCTGCTCTTCCTGAACGTGGCGACCCTGCCCAAGCACTGGCAGGGGATCATCCCGGAGCTGCTGGAGCGGGCGATCAGCGTGGCCGGCAGCCTGGCCGCGTTGTGCAGTGAGCTGCGCCTGCCGGTGGGGCTGATCGCCAACGGCTATCTGCCCAACAGCGACCAGCCGATCCGCCTGCTGCCCGGCCGCAGCCCCGAACAATTGGTGCGCATCCTGGAGCTGCTGGCGGCGGTCACGGCGTTCGCGGCCCGGCCCATCGAAGAGATGCTGCTGGCTGAGGCCCCGCGGCTGCCCTGGGGTGCGACGGTGGTGGTGGTGACGGCCGTGGCCCACGATGCGCTGCTGGCGTCGCTGCTCGACCTGGCGCAGGCCGGCCGCCGAGTGGTGCTCTTCACCCTGGCCGAGAAGCCGCCGATGGAGTATCTGCCCGACGTCGTCGTCTACCACCTGCCGCACCTGGTTGAAGACCTGATCGCGCCGGCCATGGTATGATTAGACATTATCGGAAGCAACGGTCATTCTGAGCGGGTCTACCCTAAACCTCTCGTTGCGGCGTGAAACCAGCGCAGAATCCCTTCGTTGCACTCAGGGCAAGCTCTGAGTGCAACGAAGGGGTGACACCACTTCCTATTTCAGATAAAATCTATTGTGTATGTTACTCACCACCCGACGCACGAGCCTGATCTACTTTTGCCTGGCCGGCATGGAAGCCGCGTGGCTGACGCCCCTCTGGCTGCTGATGTACCGGCCGCCGGTTCCACTGGGGCTGACCTACGCCGGCATCCTGGCGATCCTGCTCGCCTGGACCGTGGCGCTGGAGCTGCTTAGCCGCACCGGGCTGGAGTCGCCGGCCTACGACAGCGCCGCGCTGGGGCTGATGGCGCTCACCAGCGCGCTGATCGTCGTGACGGCGCTCGGCCAGACCCGCCTGCCGGCCCGCCAGGCGTTCGCCGCGATCTTCGGCTTCGCCGGCGGATTCCCCCCGACGCTGGCGTTTGTGGTGGGCAACCTGATCCTGTGGCAGCGAGCGACGAGCGCCACCAGCCGCGCCATCGGTTTCTTCGAGGTCGGCGTCAGCTTCCGGCTGGGGCTGCTGCTCCTGGTGGCGGGCGCGGCGTTCAGGTCCAACGTCTTCAAGTTGGACCTGACGCCGCTTCTGTGGGTCTACTTCGGCCTGGGGCTGACCGCAGTCGCCGTGGCGCAGATCCACGAGAAGGCCGCTGACGCACAGAGTGCCGGCGCGCCGCTGCCCCCGCGGCGGCTGGCCCAACTGCTGGCGACTGTCGCGCTGACCGTGGCCGGCATGGCGCTCTTATCCGCGGGCTTCACGCCCGCCGGTATCCGCCGCGTCCTGGGCTGGCTCGACCCATTGTGGCGGGTGCTCGAGTTCCTGCTCCTGGGGATCCTGTGGCTGCTGGGGTTGATACTGAACCCCATCCTGGAATGGCTAGTGCGGCAACTCACCGCGATCTTGCGCAACTCGGAGATTGACGTATCAGGGCTCCAGGCGCCGCAACTGGGCGCCACAGAACCGCAAGATATCCTCCCGTGGCTGCCGCCGTGGGTCAAGACTACCTTGACGAGCGCGGCCATCGCCCTGGCGATCACGATCGCCGTGCTGCTGGTGTTGGGCTTTCTGGTGCTCTATCTGGAGAAGTCGCGCCGCGCCAAAGCACGCGACGAGGGCGAATTAGAAGCGATCGAGGCTCTGACGTTCGGCGGTGGCATTTTGCGCCGCGGGCTGCGTGCGCTGCGCAACGCGACCCGGCTAGTGCGGCGCTACGGCGTGGGTCGCGGGCTGCTGGCCGCGATCTCGGTGCAGAACATCTACGCCAACCTGTGCCGGCTGGCCCGCCAGCGCGGCTGCGGCCGGCCGCCGGCCCAGCCGCCAGACATCTACCTGTCGATCCTGGGTCGCGCCTTCCCCGGCCAAGACGAGCGGCTGGGGCGTATCACCGCCGCGTACATGCGCGTCCATTACGGCGAGCACTCCGTCGCCCTCGCCGAGCTGGCCGGGCTGCGCGCCGACTACCACGCAATCCGAGAGACAGAACCGGAAAGTACACTCGATTCGCAGAATCGTGTAATGGAGAAACCATGATCCGCATCCATCCCACTGCCGATGTTTCCCCCAAGGCCCAAATCGGGGAGGGAACCTCGATCTGGCACCACTCGCAAATCCGCGAGGGCGCGACCATCGGCCGCGAGTGCATCATCGGCAAGAACGTCTACGTGGACTGCGACGTGCCGATCGGCGACCGGGTGAAGATCCAGAACAACTGCTCGGTCTACCACGGCGCCACCCTGGAGGATGGCGTCTTCCTCGGCCCGCACGTGGTGCTCACCAACGACCTCTACCCGCGCGCCATCAACCCCAACGGCACGCTGAAGGGGAATGACGATTGGGACGTGGGGCCGATCCGCATCTGCTACGGCGCGGCCGTCGGCGCGCGGGCAGTGCTCCTGCCCGGCGTCACGATCGGCCGGTTCGCCATGATCGGCGCGGGCGCGGTGGTCACGCGCGATGTGCCGACCCACGGGCTAGTCATCGGCGTACCGGCGCGGCTGATCGGCTACGTCTGCGCGTGTGGCCGGCCGCTCGTCGCCGCGGACGGCGGGCTGCGGTGCGTGCGATGCGGCGCGGTGTACAACGATCCGCCAGGAGAGAATGAGTAACGAGTAAGATTTACTCGTTACTCATTACGTTAACAACGCTATGAACCATTTGCGCACTTTCTGGCACAGCCAGGTCGCCTTCCTCCTACTCCTCACCCTGCTCGCCCTGGCGCTGCGGGTCGGCTACGCCTTCGTTTACCTGGGCGCGGGCTATTCGCCGGAGTTGGATGCGCGTGAATACAGCGACATCGCGGCGAGCCTGGCGAGCGGACGCGGCTTCGCGCTGGCCGACGGCGCGCTGACCGCGATTCGGCCGCCGCTCTTTCCACTGCTGCTGGCTGCGGTCTACCGGCTGGCCGGCGGGGTAAACTACGCCGCGGGTCTGGCGTTGGAGGCGCTGCTGGGGACGGGCGTTGTCCTGGCGACCTATGCCGCGGCCGATCGCGTCTACGGCCGCCGGACCGGGCGGCTGGCCGGTCTGATGGCCGCAATCTACCCGCTGCTGATCTACGCCGGCGGCGCGCTGCTCTCGGAGCCGCTCTTCATCCTGCTGGTCATGCTGGCACTGGCCGCCGGCCTGACCGCGCTCGACCGGCCCACACCGGGCAACCACGCGCTGTTGGGCCTGTGGCTGGGCCTGGCGTGGCTGGCCCGGCCGAACGGGCTGCTGCTGGTGATATTTTTGCTGGGGTGGTTGGTCGTTGCCAGGCTGCAGGGTCGGGGGGACCCCGCCCCTGCGGTAGATGCAAAGGGGACGCAGATGAACGCAGGCGGACGCAGATTCCTTGCCGGGGGCAAATCTGCGTTGATCCGCGTTGATCTGCGTCCGCTTCTGTTGGCCGCGCTCGCGGCCCTGGCCGTCGTCTCGCCATGGATCATCCGCAACTACCATGTCTTCGGCAAGCTCATCCCTTCGACAACCATGGGCGGCGCGGTGCTGTTCGGCTCGAACAACGCCCGCGTGCTGGCTGAACCCGCGCTGCATGGAGATTGGGTGGCACCCTGCGAGATTCCGGGGGCCGGCTGGTCGTGCGCGCTGGACGAGGTGGGCCGCGATGCCGCCTGGCAACAGTTAGGGGTGCAGTTCATCCGCGAGCACCTGTCCGATCTGCCCCGGCTGGTCTGGTGGCGCATCGTCAAGTTCTGGCATCTCTACCCGTTCACCCACGGCTTCCCGGAGAACGTCGGCTTCTACGCCTACGTCGCGGCGGCACTGTTGGCGGGCGCGGGCGCGTGGCTCACGCGGCAGCAGTGGCGGCGGACCGGTGCGGCGCTGGCAGTGATCGCCTGCTTCGCGGCCGGCGCGCTCCTTTTTTGGGGCGGCTTTCGCATGAGAACCCCGGCCGAGCCGGCGTTGATCGTGCTGGCCGCGGGGGCAGTGGCGCGGGTTCTGAGGATCAATGATGTCTCTTGCTGACACTACGACCGCGCGTTAGTTTGGCCGTCCACGGGTTCTATGGTAAGATATTACAAGCTCCAAGATAAGGGAGGGCGCGCGCCCTCCCTTTTGATTAGACGCCTTGCAAAACGGTCACGAAGGCTGCGCCGGCTGTTCATCTCTTTTTCACCTTCGTCGGCTACGCTACGCAAAGCGCCCTCCCATCCCAGCCATGGGAGAGAGCGGTCTATACCCCGCCCCCGAAAGGTTGCGGCAATCGTTCGGCCGGGGCCGCCGGAGAGAAGATATTGGACGGAAACGGTAAGCTTACTTTGCAAAAACTGGCCTCGCTGGACTGGGGCAAACTAGCAGCCGGCACGTTCGATTATAACGTCCGGTCGCACTTCCAAACCCTCCCGCCGAAAGTCCTTCAGGTCATCACCAACTACCGCTGCAATTCCCGCTGCGCCATGTGTAACATCTGGCAGTTGCCGCACAAACACGAACTGAGCGTCACCGAGTTCCGGGCGCTCATGGATCCCGACCCGATCTTCGACGGTGTCGAGCAACTCACCGTAGCGGGCGGCGAGTCCTCCCTCCGGACCGACCTGGCGGAGCTGGTCACCTACTTCGTCGAGCGGATGCCCAAGCTCTGGGCCATCTCGACAGTGACCAACGGTTTTTTGCCAAAGCGTATCCTGGAGCAGACCGAGGCCGTTTTAAAGATTATTGCCCCGCGCGGCATCAAGCTCAGCATGTCGGTCTCGCTAGACGGCATCGGCACGATGCACGACCGGGTGCGCGGCATCCCCGGCGGGTTCGACAAAACCGTAGAGACCCTCACCGGTCTGCAGGAGCTCCAGCAACGTTACGACTTCTGGCTGGGCACTGGCTATGTGGTGATGCACGAGAACCTGCGCCACGCGCTCGAATTTCGCGCCTGGGCGCAAAAACGCGGGCTGAACGTCGGCTTCCAGTTGGTGGGTTTCCACGAGAGCTACTTGAGCAATCTGGACCGCCAGAACGATGTGGACTTCCGGCCGGAAGACCGCGACGAGTTGATCGGTTTGATGACTAGGCTTGCCAGCGAACGCGCGTGGCGCAATCTGTCGGCATTCTACTGGAGTGATATGGTGCGCATGTACCGGGACGGCGCGCCCCGGTCCACCCCATGCCCCTTTACCCTGGAAGGGCTGGCGCTGGACGTCTATGGCGACGTGTTCTACTGTCTTTCGACACCCCGTATCGGAAACTTTCTGGAGGAGAAACGTTCGGTCGGAGAAATCTACTACGATCCCAAGAACCTGCGCTACCGTTCGGAGGAAATGCGCAAGCGTATCTGTCCCGGTTGTAACAGCGCGTGCGGCACCGAAATCGCGCTCAAGAAAGATGTGAAACAGTACGTGAAGTTCATGCTAACAGGAGATACTCGATGAGAAAGCCTCTCACTATTGTGGCTGTCCTGGCGCTGACCGCCATGTTGGTCGCCGTGTCGTTGCTGCCTCAGGCCGCCAGTCCCGTCAGCCGGGCCGCCGAGGCCCTGCCGGCTCCGGCCGGTCTGACCGCCCCCGACGAGTCTGTGCCGGGCGCGGCCGAAGGCCTTGCGCCCGAGCAACTGATCGCCGGCCAAAACCCCGGCATCTATTACCTGGACTACGGCGACACCGTGCTGGACCCGAACACCCTGCCCATCAAAGGCGCGCTGCGCTTCTTCGGCTGGTCTTCGCTGCAAGGCTCCCCAGGAACGTTCAATGGGTCCGCCATTGACAACTGGGTCAACCAACGTTACGCCTCCGGGTTGAGCACCGGGCTCTTCATCAGCACCTACGACGGCATCTACGATGGCGACATCCGCCCCATGCCCGATTTCGCGATCCTAACCCCGGGCACGACGGTCGTCACGCCCGAATATATCAACTATTACCATTACAACCAAAACGGCGACTTCGAGTCCTACACGTCGTATCACGGCCATGCCTACGCTTGGGACCCGAGCGGCAGCGCCACGTCTGACGTCGCGCCGGGCGGCAGTTGGGCAGCCAAGCTGGGCGGCGTGAACAACACGACCGGCTCTCTCACCCACTGGTACAACCACATACCGGCCATGCCGCCGGAACTGACCAGCGGCACGAAGATGGAGCTGCAATTCAGCGTCTACGTCAGCACCACCGACGTCAGCCCGAACGCCGATCACCTCTACGTCGAGGTGGTGGATATCAGCAACCCGCCCAACGTGCTCCAACTGGCCCGCGACATCTCCAACAGCAGCGTTGTCACCGGTACCTGGGTAGACTCCGGCGCGATTGACATCAGCTCGTGGGTCGGACGCGACATCCGCGTGCGCCTGCGGACCACGACCAACGCCCTCAACCCGACCACCTTCTACGTAGATAACGTCCAGTTGCGCGTGCGCCTGATCATCCCCAAGTATTGGGGCACGCCGTACAAGACGCTGTACAGCGCCTTCGTCACGCAACTGGGCAACTACGTGCGCAACAACAGCAAGGTGGATTTCGTCGCCATCGGCACCGGCCTGCACGGAGAAACGCAGCCGTCCGACTGGGAACAAAAGCAATACATTCAGGCCGCCGGCCTCGACTCGAGCACCTGGACGGCCACGGTGAACGCCATCACCGACATGTACGTCCAGGCGTTCTCGGTGGGCGGAAATCTGATGAAAAATCTGCTCTTGCAGTACGCCCCCTACTATATCAGCCCTTACGAGCGAAAGGACTTCACCAACTACGCCGGGCAGCGTGGCGTCGGCCTATCGCTCAACGGCCTCGTACCCGACTGGAGCTTCGGCGCCTACACCAACGATGGCATCGGTAACTACGATCCCATGCGCGCCTACAACAAGACCGCGCCGATCTCATGGGAGACGTACACCTACATGCTCTGTACGCCGGTCTTCACCTACTGGTCCCTTTTCAGCGCACTGGACAAGCACGGAGACTACCTGCGCATCGGTGACGACATGCTGACCGGTTCTCAAGGGGCGGCGAACATCCCCCTGTTCCAGTGGGCCCAGCAGTACTGGGGCAAGAACGCCCAAAACACTCCCAGCGCGTGGGTGGCAATGCGCGAGCACCGCAACCCCACGTCCTACTGCCACTCGGGGCCAGCCTATTCCTATCCGGGCAGCGGCTACTACCCGTATCCGCAGTTGGGCAACTTCAGCTTCTACCTGTACCAGGATGACCGCATCACCGGCGGCCAGACCGTGGCCGAGACCAACGACAAGGGCGCCGATTCCCGCTACGCCAAAGATCCGGTCACAGGCGGCGCCTGGCCCGAGGCCGGCCTGGGCAACTGCCCCACCAGCAACGGCTATGCCAACTTCTATCCGACGAACTATCCGTGCAACAAAACGCCGTACAACCCTGACCTACCGGCGCTGGAAGGGTCTTACGCGAGCAACTACTACGACCCACACCCCTGGACCGGCAGCGGCAAGGAGGCCTGGATGGTCCGTCGCACCGACCAGGCGAGCAGCAATCCGTTCATGTGGTTCCTCCTGGATAACCAATTCATACCCGGCACCGATGTCTACAGCGTCACGATCACGGTCAAGTACTTCGACATGGGGACCGACACCTGGTCATTGAAGTACGATAGCACCAGCGGCGAGAAGGTGGCCGGCACGATCACGAAGACCGGCACCAAGCAGCTCAAGGAAAAGGCTTTCGTCATCACCGACGGGAAGTTCGCCAAGCGACTGACGGGCGGCGCGGACTTCTACATTGACTCGCGCTCCCTGGCCGGCGCCAATGATGGCAATGAGTGGATCCACACGGTAGACGTGCGCAAGGGCGGCTCACAGCCCGAAGCGACCGCCACGCCGACCGCTACGGCCACGCCGACCAAGACCCCCACGCCGACGATCACCCCCACCGCGACGCCGAGCACAGGCGTGGTCCGTGGGACGGCGTTCCAAGACCTGAACGGCAACTTCACGCTGGACGCGGGTGAGCCGGGTCTGGCAGGCGCGGTCATGGTCCTGAAGCAAGGCAGCACCGAGGCCTACACGGCCACTTCCGGTGCGGGTGGTGTGTTCCAGTTCAATGCCGTGGTGCCGGGGCAATACACCCTCCTCGAAAAAACACCCCCACCAGGGTACGTGCGCAACGTCGCCCCGATCACGTTCGTCATCAACGCCAACCAGACGTTCGAGTGGAATTTCGACCACCAACTGGCGCCGACCGCGACGCCGACCGCGACGCCGACTTACACGCCGACCAACACGCCGACGCCAACCAACACGCCAAGCAACACGCCGACGCCGACTTTGACGCCGACCCCGACCGAGACGCCGACTCCGACCCCGACCAGCACGCCGACGGCTACCCCAACGCCCTTCTACCGGTACGTGCCGTTACTGCTGCGACGGTCGTAAAGAAACAGAAACCTGGTTTCTGCGAGAAACCAGGTTTCTGCACCCTGTTCGTAAAATTCGTGGCCGAAAAAACTATGGCCGGACACCGTTTTCCAGACGTCCCTCTCACTCGCCGATTCCGCCTGTTCCTCGGGCTGATCGGCGTTTTCGGTGTCATCGCCTGGTTTGCCGCCGTCAGCCAGGCCGGTGCGCCGCCGGTCGCGGCTCTGGTGGTGCAGCCCAACCAGAGTAGGGGCGGGATGACCTCGCCCCTACCCACCGCCACGCCCACCACCCCGCCGGACATGGGTGCGATCGTGGGCAGCGCCTGGCTCGATGCCAACGACAACGGCTTGCGCGACGGGGGCGAGTTGCCCTTTCCCGGTCTGCCACTCAGGCTCGAACAGGGCGGGCAGGTGATGCTCACCAGCTCCACCGACGCCGATGGCGGTTATCGCTTCGTGCTGCCTCCCGGCCTGTATAACCTGGTCGCGACGGCGCCGGCCGGCTACCAGCTCACCACGCCGGCCGTGTTCAGCCTGTTTGTCGGCAGCGGGGTGACGCTGAACCTGGATTTCGGCGTCTACCTGATCCCCAGCCCCACGCCCACTCCCACGCGCCAGCCGTTACTCAACGTGGAAGGTGCGCCGCGCCTGGTTTGCGGCGGCACGGTGCGCGGGAACACGCAGGCCGGACAGGCCAACGTCAGCCGCTACGGCTGTCGGCCGGCCTGGAGCGAAGATGGCCCCGAGTTGATCTACCGGGTGGACATCAGCCAGGCCCAGCCGCTCTCAGCCGCGTTCCTGACGGTCACGGCCGATCTGGACCTCTTCCTGCTCCCGTCGGCCCAGCCGGAATCATGCCTGGCCGCGGGCGACAGCTACCTGGCGCAAGATGTCCAACCCGGCGTCTACTACCTGGTAGTGGATGGCTACAACGGCGCGGCGGGCGAGTTCGAGATGCGGCTAACTTGCCCGTTGGAGACGCAGGCCACGCCCACGCCCACCACCATCCCATCGCCCACCCCGACGGCCACCGCGACCTTCACGCCCGGCCCCACGTCCACGCCGACCCGCACGCCGCAGCCGCGATTTCGCTACCTGCCCTTCGTGCTGCGCGCCTACCCCAGCCCCACGCCGCAGCCTGTCACCCTGGTTTTGCAGCAGGACACCGACGGTTACACGGGCGCGACCGACACCACGCTGAACGCCTGGCTGCCCACCACTGCGCAGGGGAGCGCGTCCATACTGCGCCTGCGCTACAATGCCGACACGCAGCAGACTACCCACATGGCGCCACTGCTGCGCTTCGACCTGGCCCTCCTGCCGACCGAGACCCACGTCGTCCAGGCGGTGCTGCGGCTCTACCTGGTCGAGATGGAACGGCCACAGGACATCCGCGGCGAGACACACGGGCTGCTGCGCAGTTGGAGCGAGGCAACCGCCACCTGGCTGGGACCGGCCGCCGGTCAAACCTGGGCCGAACCTGGGGCGAACGGGATCGGGACCGATCACGTGAGCTGGGCCACGGATCACCAGTTGATCGCCACCCCGGCCCAGTGGTACACCTTCGACGTTGTGCAACTGGTGCAGACCTGGGTGGCCGATCCGGCCAGTAACCGGGGCGTGGTCGTGCTCGCACAGCCCGGCGACAGCGGCTCGAACATCGAAGCACGCTTCGCCAGCCGCGAGTACGCCGACCGGACCCTGCGGCCGCAATTGGCAGTTTCGTATTGGGTGCCGGCGGCAGCGGCCGAGTCCCGGAGCCGATAGGATGCGCCTAAGAAGGCTGTTGATTCCTCTCGTTTTGGTTTTCCTCGCCTATGGACTCGTTCTTGCACTCTGCTCAAACCCTGGCTTGCCCAAAGACCTGCAAAGTGGCCGCTTCTTCCCCTATCTGGCCGATCGGCCGGTGGGCGAAGATGGCTACTACATGCTCACCGTAGCATGGAATATCGCGAGCGGTCATGGCATCGTTTACAACTACGACGAGCCGACGACCGGTATTCAACCCCTGGGGACGCTGATCTACGCCGGACTTGCCTGGTTGGTTCAGATAGCCGGGGCGGACAAATGGGCCTTCATCCGCGTTGTCTTGCTGTTCGGGATCGCCAATCTCGTCCTCTTCGCCCATCTCATCGGGACCATTGCGCGTGCTTTGGCGCGCGACCAGGCAGCTTTATCCCCCCTGGCCTATGCGCTCGGATTCGCAGGAACGCTCTTCAATTTCGAGTTGTTTCGCTGGTTTACCTATGGCCTCGAGACGGGCATCTACCTGACGCTCCTGGCTTTATGTTTTTTGTATACGCTGCCCTTCACCCGCGGTCAGAAGATCGGCGTGTGCCAGGCGGCCGGTTTGGGCATCTTGGCCGGCCTCACAGGGTTGGGCAGGATTGACTTCGGGATCGTGTTTTGTTTGCTTCTGGGCCTCGCGTGGCTGAGGCGGCAAATCAAGCTCCGATGGACGCTCGTGAGCGGCGTCATCGCCCTACTGATCGTCAGCCCCTGGTTTCTCTACGTTCATTCCGTCACGGGCGCATGGATGCCATCGTCGGGCACGGCGCAAGGCGCACTCGTGACCGCCGGCAGCTTTGCCGAGCGCGAGCTGACCATGGCGCAGGCGATCCTAAGCCATCTCACCCCCTGGATCTTCTCCAATGCCGGGGGCTATTTCGTGCTTGCGGCTTTCCTGTCGCTCGTGATCGGCGGCGCGCTCGTGTTCCGCGCACAGAGCGTTCGCGCCCTGTTGACGAAGATCATCCGGCAGGAGCCGTGGTACACTTCCTGGTCTCTGGCGATTTTGCCGCTCGTCCTGGCCTATCCCGTGATTTCTTGGGCAACTCACTTTTATCAGAGATACTCCGCGCCGCTGCTCGTGCCATTGCTCCCGCTGATGGCGATCGCGGTCGGCAGACGGCTCCAGGCCGGCGCCAAGGCGGAGGCAGCGCCATTGCGCGTGCTCTATGCACTGGCCGGCATTTTCTTCGTGTGGGCCTTCCTGAGCCTGCACGTCGGCCGCATCGGCAATCCGCACGTGGTCTCGGCCGGATTCATCCAAAGCAACTTCCCCGCCCCGGCCAAGGTGGGCGCATTCCAGAGCGGGGTAATCGGCTTCTTCAACCCCAATGTCATCAACCTGGATGGCAAAGTCAATCACCGGGCGCTGCAGTACGCCGGCAGGAACGAGCTACATCGTTACCTGGATGCGGAAGGGGTCAACGTGCTCGTTGACTGGCCCGGGTTTATCTATGGCAAGTTGGACAAGGACTGGTTAGCCGCAAAATGGGAATCCTGCGCATTGCCGATATCCAGCCGATCAGAGATCGTGAGTATCTGCCTCATGCGAGTCAAACCGTGACGGTGTACGCGCCGATTTCGTCTTTATGGCAAAAGATTCATCTTCGACGCGCAGCCTGTTTAGGCGTCGTTCATCTAAGCGTATTAGAATGCTAATAGCTCAACAGCGACATGGGGGCGCAGACGAATTTTCGACCTGCCCCTCGCCTACTCCATCACCGATGCGTCGGCCTGACGGAAAGGGAACTCATCGCATGATAAGCGAACATACGCAGTTCTTTCCTTGGCGCCCCGCTTTGGTTGTACGGTCACGTTACGTCCGCACGCGGACGCCCGTCCAGGTGCTTTACCCCATCCTCAAGCGCGGCCTGGATCTGGTCGTCTCCCTGGTCTTGTTCGTCCTTCTTGCGCCCTTCATGCTGGCGATCGCGGCGGCGATCAAGCTCGACTCCCCCGGTCCGGTCCTTCACGTACAACGCCGCGGCGGGCTGAACGGCAAGATCTTCAAATTCTATAAGTTCCGCTCAATGACCAACGGCCACGATCACACGCAGGAGCACCGCAAATTCGCCGAGGCGTACATCAACGGCCATGCGCCAGCCGTCTCCGACAACGGGAGTGGTTCCGCCCTTTATAAGCCCATTTCGAACGGCCATGCCGTCACGCGCGTCGGGGCCTGGCTGCGGCGCACCAGCCTTGACGAGTTGCCGCAACTCATCAATATCATCAAGGGCGACATGAGTCTGGTCGGGCCGCGGCCGTCCATGGATTACGAAGTTGCCATGTATACCGACCGCTACCGTCAAAGGCTGGCGGTGCTGCCCGGTCTGACGGGCTGGGCGCAGATCAACGGCCGGAGCCGGCTCAAATTCAACGAAATCGTGGCCCTGGACCTGGAATACATTGCCAACCGGTCGCTCCGCAAGGACATCGCGGTGATCATCGCGACCGTGGGGGTTGTGCTGCGCGCCCAAGACGTTGGCTGAACGACAACCCGGACAGATACATCGAGGATCCTCCTAATTGCTTTCGCACCTCATCCGTTCCAAGGGGCCTCTCGACCTCTTTCGCCGCTTGCGCGCCATTGCCGATCGCGTCGGCTTGACCCCCGGGCCGATGCGGCGGGCGTTGAACGGCTATGTCCGGCTGGCAAGGCGCTACGCGGTGCGGGTGACTTTGCCCGTGCCGGCCGTCATTCTGAAGCGTTATCCGGCGATTCTGCGCGAGCTGCTGGGCGATGGCGAGATCGTGGAACTGGCCCTCCACGGTCAGCGCCACGTGGATCACAGCTTGTTGCCGACTGCCCAATTGTCTGCTGAAATCGCCCAGGCGACCCATACCTTTGCCGCGCTCGGCATCCCTTTCGTTGGGTTTCGAGCCCCGTACCTGCGCTGGAGCGCCGATCTGCTGACGGCGTTGGACGCGGCCGGACTGGCGTATGATAGCAGTCAGTCGGTGCTTTGGCCGGTAGTGGATGCCGCGGCCCTCGATCCCGCGCAGCGCGCCGCCCTGAACACCCTGCTCGCCTTCGACCGACCCCGGCCGGCCGAGGTTGCCCCGGCCCTGCCGTTCTGGGTAGATGGCCTGCTCGAGATCCCGGTCAGTTTTCCCGACGATGAGATGCTGGTGGAACGCCTGCGATTGCGGTCACCCGAGCAATTGGCCGCCTACTGGATCGCGGCGTTCGACGCGTGCCATGCCCGGGGCGAGCTATTCGTCTTGCAGCTTCATCCGGAACGCTTCGAGCTCTGCGCGGACGCCGTGGAAACGCTGCTCCGCCACGTGCAGGCCCTGGGGTCGGCTGTCTGGCGACCCAGCCTGCGCGACGTTTCGGATTGGTGGCGCGAAAAGCGTGCGCTGACGGTACGCCTGACGCCCCTGAGCGATGGCCGCTGGGCGGCCGTGGCCCAGGGGCCTGCACGCGGCGTCCTGTTGGCCCGCAGCGCCGGGCTGGAAACCCCTGGGATACCCCACCAGGGCAGGGCCTACCAAAGAATGCCCGAGCGGCGCTGCGTGCTGCGTTCTGATCGGCGACCGTGCGTCGGCGTGTCCGCGCGCTCGGCGCGGGAACTGGCGCCGTTCCTGTCAGACCTGGGGTACGTCGTCGAGGTGGGCGACGCGGCCGAGAGCTGCACGGTCTATCTGGACCGGCCGACCTTTGCGGCCGAAGCTAGCGCGCCGCTGTTAGCTGAGATAGAAGCCGCGGCCGGCCCTTTGGTGCGGCTGAATCCTTGGCCGGACGCCGCGGTCAGCGCCCTGGCGCTCAGCGGCGACATTGATGCGATCACGCTGTGGGATTACGGCTGGCGGCTGTTCGGGGCATGAACGCGCCAGGGGTTTTGTGTAGAGGTGGCGATAGAGAGTGACGAAATGATTATCAAGCATTCGCGTTTTCCATTAAAACAGATGTTAACGGTGGGATTATTGCCGGTGTCGCTAAAACTGGCTTATTATAGACTCAGGGGAGCAAAGATCGGCGCTAATGTCAAGATGGGAGTCGGCTCTGTTATTGTGGCTGATGAAATTGAGATTGGCGAAGGGTCTTCGATCGGATTTGGCACGTACTTGCGAGCTCGTCGTGTAAAGATCGGCCGGTTTGCACGTGTCGGTTCAGTCTCCTTTTTTGACGCGGAAACAATAGAAATCGGTGAGGATGCGAAGATCAGTGAACAGGTTTTCGTTGGAGGGCTCTCTTCTCCAGAATCGCACTTTCATATAGGTGCTCGTACCATTCTGATGCAACACACTTTCATCAATGCGGCCCGCCCTGTTTTTATCGGCGACGACACAGGTATTGGAGGCAGGTGCTCGATCTTTACACACGGCTCTTGGCAGAATATGTTAGATGGTTATCCTGTCACTTTTGCTCCAGTCACCATAGGCAATAATGTTTGGATACCTTGGCAGGTATTCATTATGCCAGGCGTGACAATTGGAGATGGGGCAACGGTTGGCGCCGGCGCGCTCGTCACAAAAGATGTTCCGGCGAGTAGCCTGGCAGTCGGCGCACCAGCCAAGATTCTCAAGACAGCCGAGCAGTATCCGGTCAGACCCGACCAAGAGCATCGCAAACTTATGTTGCGGCAGATGCTGGATGAGTTTTGTGCTTATCTGGTGCACGCTGGTCTTGCCGTAAATCGTGATGGGCAATCTGAAACTGATCTAGTCAGTATCAATGATCGGACCGGGCAGTCGCACAAATTGGTGGTGTGCTATGAGCCTGTTGAAAATCTATTGCGACTACCTGTTCAACTGGTTGTTTCGCTACCTGGACTCGCAAACTCTGAGCGCCAACTACTAACTGACAACGGACAAATGTGGCTAGATATCGCAAACAAGCAAAGGGGAGGCGCGACTTTACCGGTAGGAGAAGAGTTGGCTGAATTCTTGAAACGTTACGGGGTGCGGTTCGAGCGCATGAGTTGATTTTTGTGTAGCATAGGTCTGATGAGCAGTTCGACCCGCTGGATGTTTTCACGGCCGGCTTTTACTTTACCCGCGGCGGCGGCCAGGTGCATCTGTGGTGAATGAGATGATGGTTTCTGTCGCGCGATCCCCGCTGGCGGGAGCGCCAGTGCAACGCCGAGACTGGCGGCAGTACATCCCGTTGCTGATTGTGCTGGCTGCAGGGGCGGCTCTGCTCGTTTTCCTGGCCGATCGCACCCTCCAGGCCGACCCCTACGACTGGCTGCAATCGGCGAAGACGTTGTACCGCACCGGAGACACCGGTTTCCAGCACCGCAACATCCTCTATGCTTATTTCCTGGTAATCCCGCTCTTCTTGCACCTGGACGTGCGCACCTTTGGCCTGATACTGTCGGGGATTTCGCTCCTGCTCTCGGCCGCCCTCATCTACCGGATCAACCTGGAGTATACGTCACCGCGATCGGCGGGATTCATCAGCCTGCTGTTCGTCCTGTCGTATCCATTCCTGCGTTACGCGACGCAGGTGTTCTCTGATATTCCGACCGTCCTGTTTACGGTCGCCATGGTGTATTGCCATTTCCGCTTCACCAAACACCGGCGTCCGCTCGACCTGTGGCTGGGCTATCTGATGGCATCCCTGGCCGTCAGCCTGCGGTATGCCAGCGGGTTCTTTTTCCTGGCCTATCTGTACTTCGTCTGGGACACCCGCCGGTATGTCAAGTGGCATCTGGTCGGCGTGGCGCTGGCGGTCATCCCTTACGTCCCTCAACTCATCTACAACGTCCGCTACATGGGCAGCCCGTTAGCGATCAGCTACACGTCGGCGCATCCGATCTTCGGGCTGAGCTTCTTCTTCAAGGATATGGGGAGCGGGCACGAATGGCAGTTGCCCGGCTACATTCGCTACATGTTCCTGGATTTTCGCGGACTGTTTCTCCCCCTCACCCCCATCGCGGCGCTCGGTCTGGTGCGCTCGTTTCGGGTCATCGGCCGGCCCATGGCGACCTACCTGGTGCTCTTCCTGGTTTCGTTTATCGTCCTGCTGCCGTTCTACGCGTTCTTCTCGAACCGCTACGCCATCCCCGCCATCATCCCGTGCTTCATCTGGCTGCCGCTGGGCATCCAGGCCATCGGGGAGTGGCTGCGCCGACGGCCCGTGGGCTGGCTGCTCGCCTTTGGCGTGGCCCTGGCGCTGCTGGCCTACGGCCTGTTCGAGATCAGCTTCCAAACCATCCAAAGCTCGCGGGCGCTCCACGAACTGCGCGATCGCGTTTTCACGCGCCTGGACGGCTATTTGCGGCCAGGGGACGTCGTCTACACGCTGGAGAGTGTGGCGTCAGCCGTCACCCGCGACGCACCCGCCCAGATCGAAGTCCCGAAGGCCGACAAGGTGACGCCGGACATGCTCGCAGCCTACGCCGACCGCAACGTCTACGTCGCCTTTACCCCCGATCTGGTCACGTCCGAGGGCGGCAGTTGGCGTCTCGCCATTGACGAAGTCCGGGATCGCCTCACGCTGCTGTATACGGACGAGCCGCAAGGGGTGAGCGAGCTGCTGCTCTACCGGGTCTTGCACTGGCTGCACCGGGATGGCGTCATCCCCTACGAGAAATGGTACGTCTACCGGGTAGTGCGGTAGTTTTTTGGAGTCCAGCGTGCACATCAGCGTCTTTCGGCCGCGCATCTTCCTGCTTGCCCTGGCCTTCCTGGCCCTCGCGGCCATCACCACCTCGGTGACGGCAAGCGGCCGGCCGGCCGTTGACCAGGCAGCCGCCGGGCCAGATGCCATCACCGTCGGGCCGGCCGCGTATGCGGGGGTCTACGTCTTTTACGACTACCTGAATCTCAGCCCGACGACTTACCCCATCCGGGGCGGTCACGTCCTCTTTCCGTGGAAAAGCATCGAGACCGGCCCAGGCGTCTATGACTGGAGCTGGCCGAATCAGTGGATCGGCGACGAGGCGGCCCTGGGCAAAGTCGTCGGTCTACGGGTGAACAGTTACGACGGCCAGTGCTGCGGCGGCAGCTACGTGCCCGCGCACGTCAAGCAGCAAGCCCCCACGTCGGTCCTCACCTGCTCCGGCGTCGAAATCCCGCGTTACTGGGATCCCGCCTACCAGCGCGCCTTCGGCGCCTTCGTGGCTGCCGTGGGTCAACGCTACGACAGCGATCCACGCATTGCCTGGGTGGAGATGAGCGCCGGCATCTATGGCGAGACCGCCCCAGCCGAAAGCGGCTACTTCAACTGTCTGAAAAGCGCCGGGCTCACTAGCCAGGTGTGGATTGACACCGTCAAATGGGTCATTGACACCTACATCGCTGCGTTTCCACACAAGCAGATCATGCTCCAGTTCGCTCCATTTTTCGAAGACCGCATCGAGCGCCGCACCTTTACTGATTACGCGGCGAGCCGCGGCGTGGGGCTGAAGCATGACGGCCTCAAACCCGACACCGAAGACGCGATCATTGACGATCCAACCCTGTCGTATTACGCCACCGGCAACTACGACCCGATCTTCAACTGGGGCGGCAGCGTGGCGACCGGCTGGGAAGGCTACGAGAACCAAAACGGCAGTATGCGCGGCCGCACCGACTCTATGTGGAGCATCTACAGCGCGCTGAACAAGCACGCCGACTACCTGGTGCTGGACACCGCCCTGGTCACGGCGGCCGACCGGCAAGACCTGCTCAAATTTGCCGATACCTACCTGGGCCGGACGATCACCAACACGCCGAGCGTCTGGGCCGCGATGCGGGAAACCCAGGCCACCTGGTTCCCCCAGCGCGGCAACTTCGAATACTGGCTCTACCAGCAGGACAGCGCGCCCGGCGGCAAGACCGTGCCCCTGTGGAACGTCGGCACGGCCGCCGAGGGGCGCTACACCCGCCGCACCGACCAGGCCACCGGCAACCCGGATATGTATTTCGACGCGGATGACCGTTACATCTACGGCAACAGCACGCAAGTCACCGTGACCGTCACCTACTACGACCAGGGGACTGACGCCTGGCAGTTGCGCTACGATGCCGTGGACAACCCGGAAAAACTGGCGGCCGCCGTGTACAAGACCAACAGCCTGACCTGGAAGCAGGCGACCTTCGTCCTGACCGACGCCTACTTCGCCAACCGGCAGCCCGGCGGCAACGATTTTCACGTGTGGAGCCTGGGCGACGGGGACGAGATCATCCATAAGGTGGACGTGTCGCGGCCTACGGGAGTCGTCGTGGAGAAGGTGTTGCAACCTGGGAGCAACGGCTACGCGGGCGCGACCGACACGACCTTGAACCAATGGTCGCCCGACACGGCCTACGGGAATGACACCCTGCTGCGCCTGCGCTTCGATTTCTCTTTGACACCCCCCATGGTCCCGGTGTTGCGCTTCGACCTATCGGCCCTTCCTACAGGAGCCGAGTTGGTGGAAGCGTCGGTAGGTCTCTACCTGGCTGAAGTGGAGCGAACCGACCGTAACCTTCAGGGCGAGGTCCACGGCCTGTTGCGCGCCTGGGACGAGCCGACCGCCACCTGGAACCGGCCCGCGGCCGGCCAGAGTTGGGCGCAGCCCGGTGCGCGCGGCATCGGCACGGACCAGGTCACCGCGATCGCCGACTCCCAGACGATCCAATTTCCGGGTCAATGGTACACCTTCACCGTCACGAGCCTGGCTCGCGGCTGGCTGGCGAACCCGGCGAGTAACTACGGCCTGATCGTCATGGCACAGCCGGGCACGGTTCCCACGAACATGGAGGTGCGCTTTGCCAGCCGCAAGTATGCCAACCCCGCGTTGCGCCCCAGGCTGCTGCTGAAATACCGCGTCCTCCCGCCGTCCCCACCGGCCACCTCGACCCCGACGATCACACCCACGCCGACGATCACCCGCACCCCCACGCGCACGCTGACGCCGACGATTACCTACACACCCTCGGCCACCTACACGCCCTCGGCCACGCCCACCGCCTCGGCCACGCCCACCGCGACGCCGACCCCCCGCACGCTGGTTAGCCGCCGCGCCTCGCGACCGCCCGTCATTGACGGCGACCTGGTCGAGTGGACTCAGGGCGAGCAGGCGCAGGTGCAGGTTGGGCTGGTGGATACCGTGCAAGGCGAGATTCCGACCCTGGCCGATGCCTCGGCTACGGTGTTGAGTTTTTGGGATGACGGCTGGCTCTACTTCGCCGGCCGGGTCAATGACGACGTGATCTGGCGGGACGGCCCGAACCTCTGGGACGACGATGGCATAGAGTTGGCCCTGGACGGCGCGTACGATCGGCTGCCTTACGGGAGCGACGACCACCAGCTCACCGTGACCTCAGACGCAACGCTGGCCGACTTCGGCATTCGCACGGTTCCGGGCGCGCTCGTCGCCGTGATCCGCCGTGCCGGCGGCTACGACATCGAGCTGGCCCTGCCCGCGGCGACGCTCGGCGCGGGATCGCTGGTGGAGGGCAAAGCCCTCGGCTTCACCATCGGCCTGGTGGACGATGACGACGGGGGCGACCGCAACGGGCCGAACGATAGCTACCTGGTGTGGGCCGGACGCAATACCGTGAGCGGCTCGGCCGAGTTCGGCCGGCTCGTGCTGGGCGCGGCCTACGCTTTGCCCACGCCCGCGCCCACCGCGACACCGACCGTCACCCCAACCCCCACCGTCACGCCGACCGCGCCGCCGGCCACCACCACGGCCACCGTGACCCGCACGCCGACGGCCACCCCATCCCCCACGCCGACGGTCACGGCCACGCAGACCCCTCCCCCTTCGCCCACTGCGACGGGCAGTCCCACGCCGTCCACCGGCGTCCTGACCGGTGTGATCTTCGACGACCTGGACGGCGATGGCGTCCGCGCCGCGGACGAGTCTGGGCTGGCGGCCGCGATCCTGACGCTGACCCAGGCTGGCGTCGAGCGGTACGAGACGACCTCAACGACGGCCGGCGGCTATCGCTTCGACGACGTCGCGCCCGGCGTCTATACCCTGGCCGAGGTCAGCCCACCGCCGGGCTACCACCCCTACCCCCATGCGATCTTCCTCGCGGTCGCCGCGGGCGAGACGGTGACGCTTGACCTGGGGCACCAACCCATCCTAACGCCGATGCCCTCCTCGACGCCGACGCCTTCCCCGACGCCGACCGTGTCATTGCTCTACCGGTATCTGCCGCGGGTGGTGCACGAATAGCGGAAATTTGAGCGGCGTTGCGTAGGGTAGTCCCTTGTGGGCGTCGTTACGTGCGAAAAGACGGACACAGGGCACTGCGCTACGGGTATATCTGCAAGTGGACATAGGCAGGTCTTGACGCCGCGCCGGGCCTGCCGTATAATCGCGGGGTACGCTGGCGCTGGGTCGGCGAAACGTCACAAATCACGAGGCAGTATAACCAAACTCATGCAACAACAACGTATCACCGATGACCTGGAGGCGCTTCTTCACGTCCTGCCGCCGCAGGTCGAGCAGGCGCTGCGAGTCGCCAACCAGGGCGACAGTTTACTAGAGGTCATCCTGGATCTCGGCCGGCTGCCGGAGGCGCGCTTCGTAGACCACAACGTGATGCTCAGCCAGAACGAAATCACGGCCGACGATCTGAACAACGTCATCTCGCACATCGGCCAGTTCACTGGCGACAACCGCGCCGGCATCGAGCGCACGCTGCACCGCATCTCGTGCATCCGCAACCGCCAGGGCCGCATCATCGGCCTCACCTGCCGCGTGGGGCGAGCCGTGTACGGGGTGATTGACATTATCGAGGACATCGTCAAGTCGGGGCAGAGCATCCTGCTGCTGGGCAAGCCCGGCGTGGGCAAGACGACGCTGCTGCGCGAAGCCGCACGCATCCTGAGCGACCGGAAGCGCGTGGTCGTCGTGGACACCTCCAACGAGATTGGCGGCGACGGCGACATCCCACACCCGGCCATCGGCAAGGCGCGGCGGATGCAGGTGGCCGCGCCGGAATTTCAGCACGAGGTGATGATCGAGGCGGTCGAGAACCACATGCCGGAGGTGATCGTCATTGACGAGATCGGCCGGCAGCAAGAGGCCGCCGCGGCGCGCACCATCGCCGAGCGCGGCGTCCAACTGGTCGGCACGGCCCACGGCATCACCCTGGACAACCTGTTGATCAATCCGACCCTCTCGGATCTGGTCGGCGGGATCGAAAGCGTGACGTTGAGCGATGAGGAGGCACGTCGCCGCGGCACGCAGAAGGCCGTGTTGGAGCGCCGCGCGCCGCCCACATTCGACGTGTTGATCGAAATCCAGGATCGCCAACGAATGGCCGTACACCACAACGTCGCGGCCGCGGTGGACGCGATGCTGCGTGGTCGGCCGTCCGCCCCGGAAATCCGCTATCGCGACGTAGGCGGCCAGGTGCGCATCCAGGCGCCCCCCGCCGCCCCTTCAAGCGAGACACGGCTGCGCGGGCCGGCGATGGGCCGCGGCTACACGGCGCCGGGCGCGGCCGGAGAGGGTCGTTTCCCGTTCGAGAAACGCCATGAAGGGCCGCACGCCGAGGTTGCACCAGCGCGCGGTGTTGAACAGGAGGTCGAGGAACCGGCCGGGCCGATCGGACCGGCTCGAACCGGCCGGCCGGTTCGCCTCTACCCCTACGGGGTGGCGCGGGGGCGGATGGTGGAGGCATCCCACAACCTGGGCGTGGCCGTCTCAGTGGTGGAAACGTTAGAAGACGCGGACGCGGTGGTGACGCTGAAGAATTACTACCGCAAGCACCCCCAGCCCATCGCCGAGGCCGAGCGCCGCCGCGTGCCAGTCTACGTGCTGCGCGCCAACACGATCAACCAGATGGAGGCGTGCCTGGGCGACATCTTCGGCGTGACGGTGGAAGAGGAGGATCCGATGGAGCGCGCCGTCACCGAGACGCAGGAGGCGATCCGCCGGGTGCTGGGGGGGGCCAGCTCCGAGGAGTTGCGCCCGGCCACCGCGGAAATCCGTCGGATGCAGCACGAGATGGCCCGCGCGGCCGACCTGGTCTCGCACAGCTACGGCAACGAGCCGCGGCGACGCGTACGGATCTTTCCGGGATAGTCATGGGCTTATTCGTCACATTCGAAGGACCAGAAGGCAGCGGCAAGACGACGCAGATACGTCTGCTGGCGGAGTGGCTGCGGGCGCGGGGCGCCGATGTGCTGCTGACCCGCGAGCCGGGCGGCACGCGCATCGGCGACGCGGTGCGGGGGCTGCTGCTCGACCCGGCCAACACGGAGATGCGCTCCGAGACGGAGTTCCTGCTCTTCTCGGCCGCCCGCGCCCAGATCGTCGGCCAGGTCATCCGGCCCCACCTGGCGCGGGGCGGCGTAGTGCTGTGCGACCGCTTCGCCGATTCGTCGCTGGCCTACCAGGGCTACGGCCGGCAGCTCGACCTGGCGCTGTTGCGCACGGTCACGACTTTCGCCACCGCCGGCCTGACCCCCGACCTGACCGTCTGTCTGAATCTGCCGGTGCTCGAAGGTTTGCGGCGCAAGCAGGGCGGCGACCAGGGCGAATGGAATCGGATGGAGCGGGAGCGGCTGGAGTTCCACGAGCGCGTCCATGCCGGCTTCCTTTCCCTCGCCGCGGCCGAGCCATCCCGCTGGCTGGTGCTGGACGCGATGCGGGGGGTGGATGAGGTGCAAGAGGAGATTCGCAAGCGGGTAGGGGGTCTGTTGGCGTGAAGCGTGTAGCGTAAAAACGTAAAACGTAAAGCCGGAATATCCCACAGACCTATGCGTTCGGGCAGTTACAATTGGGTTTGCGCATTACATTTTACTCGTTACTCGTTGCGTTTCACCTTTTCCGAGGAGGCAGATCGCATGAAACTCATCATGGCAATCGTCAGTAGCGATGACTCGCGCGAGGTGCTGGATCGTTTGACCAAGGCGGGCTTCCGGGCCACGGTGATCGGTACCACCGGCGGCTTCCTGCGCGAGGGCAACACCACGTTCTTCGTCGGCACAGAGGATCAGCGAGTGCCCCAGGCCGTCGAGGTGCTGCGCCAAACGTGCCGGCGGCGCACCCAATGGGTCTCGCCGCTGCCCACGCTGGAAGGGCCAGGACTGGAGATGTCGGAGCCGATTGAGGTCAGTGTCGGCGGCGCGGTGGTGTTTGTGATGAACGTGGAGCAGTTTTTGCAGGCGTGATCCGTGTTGCGTGTTGCGTGTTGCGTGTTGCGTGTTGCGTGTTGCGTGTTGCGTGTTGCGTGTTGCGTGTTGCGTGTTGCGTGTTGCGTGTTGCGTTTTAAGCTCGTCACAGAGACAAACTCACGCACCACGCACCACGAAACACGTTTTACATCACGCCGAAATCATCGCCGCCCATCCCCATCCCGTCCATACCCATGCCGCCGTCTTCGCCGGCCAGATCGGGCATGGATTTTTCGATGGCTTCAGGGTCTTCGCCGGCTTCCAGGCGACCGACGACCTCGCCGAACTCGGGGCCGAGGTCTTCGCCGGTCTCGCTTGCCATCTTGCGCATGAAGCGGGCCAGCGACTTGGGGTCGTTTTCGTCCAACCCGTTCAACGCGCTGGGGTCGGCCAGGTTGTCCAGCCGGCTTTCTTCGGAGCGGACGACCGAGACGCGGGAGATCAGGCGGGTGAGGTGGTCGCCGCCGCAGCGGGGGCATACCGCCTGGCGGTTATCGGCGTCGGCAAACGAGCGCCACAGCAGACTCACGCGGCGCTTGCAGTCGTGACAAGTGTATTCGTAGATGGGCATTCATCCCCCCAGGAATGAGTAACGAGTAATGAGTGACGAGTAAAATGCGGTTGGTGCTTACTCGTTTCTCGTTACTCGTTATCGTATTGAGCTGATTATAGCGCAGAAGCGCATCGAACGCAAGGAACTGCATGAGCCAGCCAGGTCACACGGCCGGGGTCGCGGGTGAGGCGGTCCAGGCCTGGTATGAAGCGTTGCGTCCCCCGCGGCCGCTGTTGGTGGTGATTTCCGGGCCGTCGGGCGTGGGCAAGGATGCCACCATCCAGCGCATGAAGGAGCGGGGGTATCCCTGCCACTTCGTCGTGACGGCCACGACGCGAGCGCGGCGGCCCAACGAAGAGGACGGCGTGGATTACCATTTCGTATCCGAGGCCGCGTTCACGGCCATGATTGCCCAAGGCGAGCTATTGGAACACGCCACGGTCTACGGCCAGTACAAGGGCATCCCTAAGGCCGGCATCCGGGCCGCGCTGGCGAGCGGGCACGACGTGGTCATGCGGGTGGACGTGCAGGGCGCGGCTACCGTCTGCCAAATGGTCCCACAAGCCGTGACCATCTTCCTGACGGCCGAGTCGGAAGCGGCGTTGGTCGAGCGCCTGCGTCGCCGCCGCACCGAGGACAACGCACAATTGCAGCGCCGCATCGAAACCGCCCGCGCCGAGCTGCGTCGCGCGGTCGAGTTCAAGTACCGCGTCGTCAACTGCGAATGCGCGCTGGATGACACCGTGGACGAAGTCATCGCCATCATGCAGGCCGAGAAGGATCGGGTGGACTGGGAGCCGGTGACGCTGTGACCGATGAGCCATCTCTCGTCCCCGAACCGGCGCCACGGCAGGTGGGTGTGGCGTTGCCCCTGACCCGTCCCGTCATCACGTATGCCCTGTTGGGCATCGTGACCGTCATCTTTCTAGCCGAAGTCATTGCCGGCCGGTCGTTCGATCCCCCGGTCGAAACGCTGATTGCCCTCGGCGCCCAGATGAACTCGTTGATCGTCGAAGGGGCCTACTGGCGGTTGTTGACCGCCATGTTCCTGCATGGCAGCGTGATGCACCTGGCCTTTAACGGTTGGGCGCTTTACAGCCTGGGGCGCGAGGTGGAGGCGTTCTACGGCTATCGCCGCTTCGCGCTTGTGTTCGTCATCGCAGGCCTGGCTGGCAATGTCGCTTCATACCTGTTTGGTTCAGAGGCGCCGTCGGTAGGCGCATCGGGTGCGATTTTTGGGCTGATCGGCGCTGAAATCGCCTTCTTTGTCCTGAACCGGGGATTGTTCGGGACGTTCGGCCGGCAACGTTTGGTCAATCTGCTGATCGTGGCGGCCATCAACCTGTTCTTCGGGTTCACCCAGCCTCGGATCAACAATCTGGCCCACCTGGGCGGGCTGCTCGGCGGGCTGGCGTTGAGCCTGGCCCTGGCCCCACGTTACCGGATCGCGTGGGGTGGTTTCCCGCCCACACCACGGTTAACCGACCGGCAGAATCATCTCGTGTGGGTCGTGGCGATCGCCACGACGGTTGTAGTCCTTGTCGGCGGTGTCTGGTTGGGTGGCCGCTTATGGTCAGCCGAACCGGACCGCCTCCGGCAACGGGCCGAGACCGCCCTGGCCGAAGACAACTGGCCCAAAGCGCAGGGATTGCTCCAGCAGGTGATTGCGGTTGCTCCCTCCGACGCAGCGGGCCGCTACACCCTCGGCATCGTTTACGCGCGCCAGGGGCAACTGCCGGCGGCCGCCGGCGAGCTGGCGGAATCGCTGCGACTGGCGCCCGACAACCCGAACGCCGTCTACACTTTGGGTCTGGTCTACGCCGAGTTGGGGCGTCCCGCCGAAGCTCGTGTCCTGCTCGAACGCTATCTGGTGCAGAACCCACAGAACGCATATGCGCAGTCAGCGAGAGAGGTATTGGCGCAGTTGCCATAAGTGGCCGTATTCTACGCGAGGCACACGTCACGCAGGAGGTTCCTCATGTCTCCTGTCTCAACCATCCGCCCCTCTGCCATCGCCGGCACGTGGTATCCGGGCAGCGCGCCGGCCCTGCGCCGGGCCATCGAAAGCTACCTGGCCGGGGTGACACCCGTGACACTGCCCGGCAAAGCCCTGGCATTGGTCTGCCCCCACGCCGGGCACAGCTACTCTGGCCCCACGGCTGCGGCCGCTTACGCCCAGGTGCGCGGCGCGGGATTCCACCGGGTCGTCCTCCTCGGCCCGCTCCACCGGCCCATTTGGGGCAGCCGGCTCGGTCCGTTCATGGTTCCCGTGGAATCCGTTTACGAGACGCCCCTGGGCAACGTGCCGGTGGATCGCACCTTCATTGATGCGTTGGGGCAGCGCGTGTCCCTGACGACCGTGCGCGGAGACGAGGAGCACTCGCTGGAGATCCAGTTACCCTTCCTGCAAATCGCGTTGGAGCGCTTCAGTCTCGTCCCGATCATGCTCGGCGAGCACATCGCGGACCCCGGCGCAGCGGCCCGGCTGGCCGCGCTGGCCGCGGCCCTGGCCGAACTGGCCGACGACGAAACATTGCTGATCGCCAGCACCGACCTGACCCACCTGGACAACTACTCGGAGGTGGTGCGGATTGACCGCAAGTTGGTCGAGCTGGTCGCCGCGTTCGACGTGGCCGGCCTGGCCGCGGCCCTGGCGGTCGAGGAGGTGCAGGCGTGCGGCGCGGCCGGGCTGGTGGCGGCGCTCTCCGCGGCGAAGCAGCGCGGCGCGACCGCCGCGCAGGTGTTGGCCTACGCCACGTCGGGCGACGTCACCGGCAACAAGCGACCGGGAACATACTGCGTAGGGTATCTGGCGGCCGCGGCGTATGCGTGAAGGGAGAAGCAATGACGACCCGATTGCCAATCGAAGCCCAACGGTTCTTTTGGGACACAGACTCGGCGCAACTGGACGTAGACGAGTATCCCGTCTACGTCCTCGAACGCCTGCTGGAGTACGGCGACCCGCCGTCCGTGCGCTGGATGCTGCAACGCTTCCCGCGCGATGAGATCATCGCCATCTTGCAGACCAGCCGCCGGCTGAGTGCGCTTAGCGCCAACTTCTGGGCGCTCTACTTTGGCCTTGACCAGGATAAGATACCATGTTTATCGAAGCCCTCCCTGCGGGAACCAGACGCGATCTGGCCCTATTAGTCGAAGCCGGACTGGTTCGACCGTTTTACCTGGCCGGCGGCACGGCTGTCGCGCTCTACCTGGGCCACCGTGTCTCGATTGACCTCGACTTCTTCGGGCCGGATCCCTTCGATTCGACCCAGTTGGCTGCGAATCTGGCCGACCTGGGGCAGTTTGGCTTGGATCGGCTGGCTAACGATACCTTGCTGGGCGAACTGCAAGGCGTCAAGATCAGCTTCTTCCGTTATCGCTACCCGTTGATCGGTGAACCGGTCATGGTGCTCGACGCCCGCATTGCCAGCCTGCAAGACCTCGCGGCCATGAAGCTGGACGCCATCTCACGTCGCGGCACACGGCGGGATTTCGTAGACCTGTACTTCATCGCCAAGTCGGGTCTTTCGATAGCCGACGCTCTGCAGTGCTACCGGCAGAAGTTCGCGGGCCTAAACATGAATATCATCCACATCGTCAAGTCACTGGCCTATTTCGCAGATGCCGAGAAAGACCCGATGCCGGTGATACTGGTCAAATGGTCGTGGGACGAGGTCAAGCGTTTCTTCCAGCGCGAGGCGAAGACGCTGTTCGAAACGCTGTGATTCAGTGAGTGACTGTTTTCCTTGATACAGCTCAAAAGCGGATTGCCTTCCAGGGAGTGCCCATCGGCGCACAACTCCTCCAAGAACGGATGCGAGCGGTCGGTCTGGCGGTCAATGAGTTGAGCCAAGGAATGATTGAAGCGCGGGGGAGGAAAGTGTGCTCTCATGAAGCCCCTACGAATCGCCTACCTGCGATGGGACGACTGGAACGTCGAACACATTGCTGAGCACAGCGTCGAAGTGGAAGAAGTCGAATGGGTTTGTCGGTCCATGGCGTCATGGATGCGGCACGCTGGTACGACTGGGCACGGACTGTCGCGATACTACGTCTACGGTCAGACAGAAAGCGGCCGATACCTGTTTGTCGTGCTCGATCGCGAGGTGGAGCAGCTTTTCTACACGGTCACAGCCAGGGATATGACTGACAACGAGAGGAAAGGGTACAAAAGGCAACGAGGTGGACGATGAAGAAAAAAACTTTTGATCGCGAAGCCATTCGTCAGGCAAGGGCCGAAGACGCGGCCTATCTGGATTCTACAGATACGAGCGCCGAGATGGCCCAGGAGACCCATTGGCTAAAGTTCGAATGGGCGCCGCGCGAGGATCGCTGCGATCGCTGTGGCGCGAAAATGCAGCCGTTTCCGATTGACCTTCCCCTATCGGGTGGACGTGTGGTGCTGCGACAGGTGGCGCGGTACGTTTGCCAAACGCCGGGCTGTGGACAGACCCGACTTGTCCCCGCAGTTGCCGCGCTGGCCGGCGAGATCGAGTCGCTGGTCAAACGTGTTTTGCCGACTGGGGCGGCCACCCCGATCGCTTCCCCGTGGCCGCATGCCGCGCAGATGCGAGAAGGCGGCTCGGAGTACGAGACCGGGGCGCCCGGTCAGCCATAACACCGCAAAACTCATGCCCTTCGCTGACGTTTGCGTCAACACTCCCCTCGGCCAACGGGCCGGCGCCGACACGAGCGCCGATCCGCTCGGCCAGACCTTCACCTACCGCGTCCCAGACCGGCTGGCCGGACGCCTGGAGCCGGGCCACCTGGTCTGGGTGACGCTCCGCAACCGCCGCGTGCAGGCGGTCGTCCTCTCGCTGACGGACACCCCACCCCCGCTCGAACGCTACTCCGACATCGAGGCGCTGGTCTGGGCGCAGCCATTGCTCACGCCGGCACAGCTTGCCCTGGCCCGTTGGATCGGCGGGTACTACCTGGCTCCGTTGATCGAATCACTGCGCCTGATGCTCCCCGCGGGGCTGAGCCAACGCGGACGCACCGTCTTCGCCCGCACCGGCCGGCCCACCCCACTCGACTTGACTTCCACCCAGGCGGCCCTCCTGGCCCGGATCGCAGAGGATGCGGGGGATTGGGGCGAGGTCACCGAAGGCCTGAAGGGCGTCACGCAGCGGGCCGATCTGGAGCCGCTGCTCGAACGCGGGCTGGTGACGCGAGAGATCGCATTCCCCACCCCGCCCCCGCGACCCAAAACCGATCGCCAGGTTCGTCTGCTGGCCGATGCCGCGACGGTGGCGCGTCTCCTGCCGACGTTGGGACGCGCGACGAAGCAGGCGGAGGTGTTGGCGCAAATCAGCAAATCAGCAAATCAGCAAATCAGCCTCGATGAGTTGTGCGCGGCGGTCGGGTGCGGACGCGGGCCGGTGGAGGCGCTGGAGAAGCGCGGGTGGGTGACGATTGCGCGGTCCGCGTCAAAGGGGTCTGCGCTGGTCAGCCTGGCGCTGGAAGGGGACGCCATCCTTGACGCCATCGTCGAGCTGCGCGGGGCCGCGAAGCACCGGGCGGTGCTGGCCGCGTTAGAGCAGACCGGCGGGTCCGCGTGGATCGGAAAGGTCTATGCCGAAACCGACGCGACGCTGGACACACTGCGCGATCTGGAAGCCGCCGGCCTGGTCACCGTCGCCGAGGAGATGGTCTGGCGCGATCCGCTGGCCGGCCGCGAGTTCGCCCTCGATCAAGCGCCCACGTTGACGGAGGATCAGGAGCGGGTGTGGGAGAGCATCAGGCAACGGATCGAAGCGGATAAACGGATAGGCGAATCGGCAAATCGGCAAATCGGCAAATCAGCAAGTGGCGAATCCGACGCGCAACCGGCTGACCAGCGTCCAGCTTCCGGCTTCGAAAACACGCAGCACGCAGCACGCAACACGCAGCACGCCATCTACCTCCTTCACGGTGTCACCTGCTCCGGCAAGACGGAGATCTACCTGCGCGCGATTGATGCCGTGCTGAGGCGGAGACGGCAGGCAGTCATACTGGTGCCCGAGATCGCGTTGACGGCGCAGACGATCCGGCGGTTCGCCGCGCGCTTCCCGGATAAGGTGACGGTGTGGCACAGCGAACTAAGCGACGGGGAGCGGTTCGACGTCTGGCGGCGGGTGCGGACGAACCATCCCGCGGCGCAAGTGGTCGTCGGCGCCCGCTCGGCGCTCTTTTTGCCCTATCCGAGCCTGGGCCTGATTGTGCTGGACGAGGAGCACGAGCCGTCGTACAAGCAGGGGGCCCCCCCGCCGCGCTATCACGCCCGCACCGTCGCCGCCGAGTTGAGTCGTCTGTGCGCCGCGATCGTGCTCCTGGGCAGCGCGACCCCCAGCCTGGAGACCTTCTATGCGGCCCGGCGGGGGGAGATCGAGCTGTTGGGGCTGCCGAAGCGGATTCTCGGTCATCGGGCCGACGAAGGACGAACGACGAACGACGAAAAAGCCGGTCAACTGTCGTTGGTCGTCGGTCAATCAGCCGATCTTCCCGAAGTCGCGCTCGTGGACATGCGCCAGGAGTTGCGCGCGAACAACCGGAGCATGTTCAGCCGGGCGCTGGCGGCCGAGTTGCGGCGGGTGCTGGCTGCCAGGCAGCACGCGATCCTCTACCTCAACCGCCGCGGGGCCAGCACCTTCGTCATGTGCCGCGATTGCGGCCACGTGGAGGCGTGCCCGCGCTGTGCGGTGCCGCTGGCCTATCACACCGCGGGCGAGATGCTCCTCTGCCACCACTGCAACCGGCGCTATCCCGTCCCCACCGTCTGCCCCGACTGCAAGAGCAAGCGCATCCGCTTCTTCGGCGCGGGTACGCAAAACCTGGAGGAGGCCGTCAAGCTGGAGTTCCCGGAGGCGCGCACCCTGCGTTGGGATCGGGACGTGACCGGCGCCAAAGGCTCGCACGACGCCATCCTCAGCCGCTTCGTCGCGCACGAGGCCGATGTGCTGATCGGCACGCAGATGATCGCCAAGGGGCTGGATCTGCCGCTGGTCACGTTGGTGGGGGTGATCGCGGCCGACGTGGGGCTGTTCCTGCCGGATTTTCGTGCGGGCGAGCGCACCTTCCAACTGCTGACCCAGGTGGCGGGCCGCGCCGGGCGGAGCGCGTTGGGCGGCCGGGTGATCGTCCAGACCTATCACCCCGACCACTACGCGGTCGTCGCAGCCAGCCATCACGACTATGACGGCTTCTACCGCCAGGAGATCGCGTTCCGCCGCCAGCAGGGGTACCCGCCCTTCCGCCGCTTGGCCCAACTGGTCTACTACAACAGCCAGCGCGTCAAAGCCGAAGCCGAAGCGACGCGGCTGGCCGACCAGCTTCGTGGTGAGATCACCCACCTGGCGTTGCCCGACACCGACCTGATCGGCCCCGCGCCGTGCTTCTTCGGCCAGCAGCGCGGCCTCTATCGCTGGCAGGTGATCGTCCGCAGCCCCGACCCTGCCGCACTCCTGCGCCGTGTGCCGCTGCCGCTCGGCTGGCGGCTGGACATTGACCCGGTGGATTTGCTATGACCCGTACTCGCTGGAATCTTCTGATCGCGCTCTGCTTGACCATCGGCCTGGCCTGGATTTGGATCAACCGCGTGCCGTCCGGCGCCACGGCCACGGGCACCAACCTCCCGTCGGCCCCCGCGGTCGGCTACCCCGCGCCCGATTTCACCCTGACCACGGTCACGGGCGAGACCTTCACCCTGTCGGCGCTGCGCGGGAGGCCGGTGGTGCTGAACTTCTGGGCGACGTGGTGTCCGCCCTGCCGCGCCGAGCTGCCGGAACTGCAAGCCGCCAGCGGTCGCCTGGCCGGGCGGGTGCAGATCGTGGGCGTTGACCAGGGCGAGTCAGCCAGCCAGGTGCAGGCCTTCGCCGGCAGCCTGGGGCTGAACTTCACCATGCCGCTCGACACCGCCACGACGGTCAGCCGGCTCTACGGCGTTCGCAGCCTGCCCACCACCTTCTTCATTGACCGCAGCGGCGTCATCCGCCAGATGCAGATCGGGCCGGTGACGGAAGCGACGTTGACGCAGTTGTTGCGGACGGTGTATCCGTAGGACGTGCTGCGTGTTGCGTGTTTCGTGAGCATTTCGTCCCGCATATCACGCAGCACGTACCACGCACCACGAATTCCGGAGCTCTCATGCTTCCCATCCTTCAACTTGGCCCCCTCGCCCTCCCCACCTATCCCCTGGGCCTGCTGATCGCGGGCTGGATCGCGCTGGCAGTCGGCGCGTGGGCGGGGACGCGGCGGGGGCTTGACGGCGACCACATCTACAATGCCGGGCTGTACGGGCTGCTTGGGGGGCTGGTAATCGGCCGGCTGGGGCACGTGATCGCCTTCTGGCCCGCATACCGGACGCAACCACTGGAAATCGTCGGGCTGAACACGGCCGCGTTCCTGCTTGGCCCGGCGGTGCTGGGTGGGCTGTTGGCTGCGGGGGGGTACGTCTATCGCCGCAAGCTGCCGGCGGCGACCGTGCTCGACGCGGCCGCGCCGGGCGTATTGGCCGGCCTGGTGATCGCTGACCTGGCCGCGCTGCTGGGCGGACAGATGACCGGCGCGCCCGCGGCCGTGCCGTGGGCGATCAACGTGTGGGGTGTGGCGCGCCATCCCGTGCAGCTCTACGAGGCGTTGGCCGGCCTGATCACGCTGGCCGCGGTCGGGTCGGTGGTGAAACGCGGCAGCCGGCCGGGGATCGCCGCCTGGGTCGCGGTCTTGGGCTACGGGCTGAGCCGTTGGCTTTTGGAACCGTTTCGAGCCGAAAGCGCCATCATCCTGGGCGGCCTGCGCGTGGCGCAGGTGCTGGGGCTGGCCGCGGCGCTGCTGGCCTTGTGGATGCTGCGGATGACGTGCCTGGCACTTCGGAAAGTGCCAGGCACGTAGAGGCCATCATTTTGCTTGTGCCACAAAGATCATCCGCTGCTCGTCCGCGTGATCCGGCGCGTTGGGGTAACAGGGGAGCAACTGGAGGATGGTGAAGCCGGCCACTTCCAGCGCGGCGGCGTAGGCATCGGCCGAGCGGATGCGCAGGAGGTGCTCGACGGCGAACTGTTCTCGTGCCGCGCCCCGCTGCACGGTCAGTTTCTGCGTCATGCGCCAGAGGCCCGTCGCCCGGTCATAGCCGTGCATCTCCCGCACGAAGACGCGGCCCCACGCCGCGCTGAAGCGGCTCGTGTAGGGCCACAGCGGCGGCTCCTCGCCCAGTGTGCCGGGGAAATCATAGATCTCGACGACCAGGAGGCCGCCTGGTCGCAGCAACCGCCGCATGGCCGCCAATGCCGCAGTCAAATCCGCATCGTCGGTCAGCAGGGGCAGCAGCGAATCCAGGCACATCACCGCGCCGAACGCGGCGGCGAACGGCGCCGCGACAATATCGCCCCACACCAGGGCCGGGGTCTGCCCCGCTTCGGCCAGCCTGGCTCGCCCCACCGCCAGCATCGCCCCGCTGAGATCAAGCCCCACCGCAACATGGCCGGCCGCGCGCAACGGCAGCAGGTGTCGCCCCGTGCCGCAGCCGATATCGAGCCACGGCTCGGCCGTTTCCGCAAGCACAGTCTCCAGGAAAGCGATCTGCGCAGCAACGAATTCCGGCTCCCCGTAAATCGCGTCCCAAACCGCGGCATAGGCGGCGTCAAAGGGACTCATATCGGATCGTTCTCACCCTGGTGTTGTGTCGGCCTTTTGCGCCATTGGGCGGCCGCCCAGGCCAGCCACGCAGCCGACGGGACCGCGTAAGGCCGGAATTTCTCCAGGAGGCCCTCGTCCTCGTTGTAGAACAGGGCGCGGTGCGGCCCCAGCTTGCTCGCCGCGGGCGTGTCCACCAGGTTGGCGGAGTCTTCGGCGCTCATCTGGAGCACGATGCGCATGACGAATCCCCGCAGGGAACGCCGGTCCAGGTTGCGGTTGAGGTTGGTCAGAGTATCGCACCAGACGCGGGTGTGGACGCCCATGTCCGGCCCCTCGCGCAGGATCGTCGCGAATTGTTGCGCCGGATTGGGTACGGCCGGTTCTTCGCTGAAGGACGAAAACCCCAGCGTATCGTCCTGGCGCAGGTCACGAACGTCCTGGAGACCATAGAGCCGAAGATAGATCGGCCCCCAGTATTACCGGACATCGGGTCAACGTTCGAAGTTCTATCGTAGATGCTGCTGCGAGTCATAATCGTTTTCTGCCCAAGGTGCGTGTTTGACCAGAAGATGGTCGTCGCACTTCTAGGCTGCGGTTTGATCCGTTGGACGATCACACTTACGGACCGCCCTGATTTCCGGTTCATCTTGGTGGCGGTTGAAATCCAGGAATGTCCGGCCAACCAACTCCACCGGCCGCCAATCCTTCCTCAACAAGCCGGCCAAGATTCTGTGTGATTTCGGTCCTGATCAGAAAACGATTGCCGATAATCACGATTGGCGGACTAGCGGCTTGTATAGACGTTTGCTTGAAACGCGCTATTACCTTACTGAACAGATTCCGACCTTCGTCATCACGTAAATCTACCACGAGCATTTGGAGATGATCCCCATATCTATTCTGTAACGGCATGATGCTTTGTGCGAAGATATCGTCGGGAAGGGCGTCTGGGATGACGCGGAACACTATCATTCGAACAACTGAATTACCCTTGCTCAGGGACGCTGCCGTTGGGGTAACTTGCTTCTGTTGCGTCTGTTGCTCTCCGGATCTCCTGAACTTGCTGATCCCTCCATCAGTGCTAAACCATACCGTGCCATCAGTGGTCGCCGCGATTGCATATACCTTGTTACCGCCGAGACCATCCTGAGTGGTATAGGTCTGCCAGATCCCATTAGTGCCTAGCCGGTGTGCACCGCCTCCAGCGGTGCCAAGCCATAGCGTACCATCTGCCTCGATGGTCAACGCCTCAATGAAATAACCCTTCAGAGTAGAATCGAAGATGTGCTCCCACTGGTACTTTGACTTCATCCGACTGACTCCGCTCTTGCTCAAAAGCCACAGTGTTCCATCAGGCGCGCTCTCAAGAGAATGTACGACATCGTCAGGTAACCCATTCACCTTCGTGAAGATCTGTGTCTTACCATCGGAGCGCATCTCTGCTAGACCCGCTCCACGAGTTCCAAACCAAATACTTCCGTCTGAGGTTGCGGCGATGGCAGAAACATTATTGCTGGGTAGACCGTTTCGTGAGGTCAAGGTTTCCCAAGAGCCATCCGGCCTCATGTGGCTCACCCCTGCGTCTATATCACAATTGGTGCAACCTTGTTCTCCAAAGCCGAACCACAGCCCTCTATCCCGAGTCGCTTCTATGGCCTGCACATGGGAACCGGCCAGGCCATTCGTCTGATAATATGTACTCCAGGTGCCTTTCGGATCGAGGCGATACGCCCCCATTCCTGCACTGCCGAACCATACAGCTTCGTCTGAGGCAACCGCAATAGACCTTACAGGTGCCTCTGGCACAACATCCTTGGTCATGAAGGTCTGCCAGGTACCGTCCGGTGACACGCGATAGAGCCCACCAATATTGCCTGTCCAAACAACTCCATTGGGCATAGGCTCAATCGCCATGAAGTAGTAGCTGGGTCTGGCCATCGACATAGGCAGCCATTCCACAGAGCCATTCGTCTTCAACCGGCCTATGCCGGACGTGGCCCCAAACCATATCGATCCATCAGGGACACTAGCCAATGACTGAACAGTTTCGCTTGTCCCCCCAATCGTAAACCCCTGCCATTTCCCATCCGACGTCAACTTGGCGATCCGGCCTTGGGCAGTCCCAAACCAAGTTGAACCATCGGAAGCAACTGCTAGCGACAGCACATCGTCGCTACCTAGTCCACTACTGCTTGTGAAGGTCTCCCAAGTACCGTCAGACCGAAGACGGCTGGCACCTCCACCACAGTTGCCGCAGGTATGTTCGCCAGTAGCGACCCACACCTTTCCATCGGGGGCGGCTGCAATTGCTGAGACTGGTTTGCTCAGCGGATACTTTTTCCACCGCCCATCTGGTTGCAACACACTGACCCCAGATTGACACCTTTCGCACCCACTGAAGGCGGTTCCGACCCAGATCGCCCCGTCGGGCGCTACCGCAAGTGCTGTGACGTTATTGTCCGTGAGACCATCTGTGACCGTAAATGTCCTCCACTGTCCATCACGATCAAGCCTCGAAACTCCAGCGTCGGTTCCAAACCATAATGCTCCCTTGGAGTCAGCCGCAACACAACTGACTCCATTGCTGGCTAATCCGTACTCTGTGGTGATCTTCAAATATCCGCCAGTCCGGCTGTCCCACTGGACAACGCCCCCGTTCGTCGCCGTCCATATAATGTCTCCATCGACAAGCAAGTCGTAAACATGATTGCTGGAAGTGAGACTAGTCCAGTCAGGATGGATAACAGGGTAGTTTCGTCTTGCAACAGCGGTAGGGGTTGTTGTGCTACGCTGGGTCGGATAAGTCGTCGGAACGACGCTGGTCGTAGATGATGGTGTCACTGGGCTGGAAACATATTCCAGTACCGAAGCCGGCATACGTTCCATAGGACCAACAATTTCCGCCGCGATCACTGGTTTAGCTGGCCATGCTGCCCAACGCAATGCCATGCTGGCGGCAGCATCCTTTTCTCGATATTCGACCACCAGTTGATGATTGCCGCGGCCAAGATGGCGGGTAAACTTACCATTTATTCCGGTGTTCAAGCTATTGAACACAACAGTACCATCTATCTTTACTCGCACCCCATCATCAGCAGCTACGAGAAAATTGTACCACCATCCCACCAGGAAGCTGACCTGCAGAGTTCCGGTGCAACGCACTGAAAAATCATCTGGCCCCACCCATGTCCCCGGCGCGCCATTTTCCCAATCAAAGACCAGACTAGGCTCAAATCGTATGTAGGCAGGTTCTCCCTGGAAATGCCCATTGGCGAAATACTCACATCGGAAGGAATTCTGCGGCGTAAGCAGTGTTGCCTTCTGGGATGCATCTCCTTCTGTCCAGACTATTGAGGCATCTACGAAATCGGATCTCCAGGTAACGTTCGGCCCGACAAAGTAAGTATAGATATCACTGCGCGGCGGCCCTAGCTTGGTCACTCCTCCTTCGACTTGGAACTTGTCCCAGATAGATCCGAAGAGCACATACGTACCCTGCAAAGTCGATACAATAGCCCCTTTGTCAAAACGCTGCCAACGTCCTATGCCGCTAGGCAAGTCCTCTCTCGGTACCCGACACGAGCTGACTGGAGAGCGGACAGGCGCGATTTGCCAAGTGGGCCGATTTGAGGCATCGTTGGGCCCATCCTGATTCGGAGGTTCGCGACGATGCCCGCTCGGCAACTTTTCCTGCATGTCCGCGGT
>JAPLHB010000165.1 GCA_026389845.1 Chloroflexota bacterium | reverse complement strand
CCCCCCCGCCCACCTGCGCCGGCCCCACCACACCGGTAATGCCCACTGAGTTGCCGATCCTGACGCCAATCACCCCAAAAGCTGGCCGGTAGATTTGGCGCTCCCCCTGAAAACATTGATTATGTTATGTCCGACCCTCCTCGGGCGCGATTCGGGTCGGTCTGACGCTTCTGCGATCAAGGTGCGATTACCCACCCATAGGTTTCAATCGCTCGGGCGCGATTCGGGTCGGTCTGACGCGAAACGGCCATCCAGAACGTCGAGAGCTACCTGGTTTCAATCGCTCGGGCGCGATTCGGGTCGGTCTGACTAAGATCACTGCCCCCCGGCAACCGACTCGCGCCGGTTTCAATCGCTCGGGCGCGATTCGGGTCGGTCTGACTGCGGCCATCGCGCGGGGTGAAAGTGTCACTCTCGCGTTTCAATCGCTCGGGCGCGATTCGGGTCGGTCTGACCGCTTGGAAAAAACGGTGATACCGGACATCTTTCTCCTGTTTCAATCGCTCGGGCGCGATTCGGGTCGGTCTGACCACACGTGCCAGTGACGTTGACCACATACACGCTGTTGTTTCAATCGCTCGGGCGCGATTCGGGTCGGTCTGACGTCAGCGCGGTGTTCTTCAGCACCAGCTCGCCGCTAGTTTCAATCGCTCGGGCGCGATTCGGGTCGGTCTGACCACGAGCAGGAGACGAGGAGAGAGCAGACACGGAGGTTTCAATCGCTCGGGCGCGATTCGGGTCGGTCTGACCGCTCGCCCTGTCCAAAGGTGATTCCCCACTCAGCGGCCTGTTTTAGCCTTGTTTCGGTGCTGTTTTGGCTGTGAAATCCGCACTGCCGTCCCATTTGGGCCTCCTTTTTCGCCCTATTCCCCACCGTTTTTATGGCTGCGAGCGCCTCCTTCAGCCAGGCCGCTAATCAGGTGGCCGGCGCCAGGTGCGGCCGCGGCGCGCGTCGCATATTAAAGGAAGCGTTGTGCTGCGAGCGGTGACGCTCATCAACCGGCGCGCTCTGCCTCTCGCTGCATCAGACGTCACACGATAACGGTTATGGGGTTATCCGGCTTCGGCCCACCGATCGTCTCGACCTTACCGCAGCAAGTCTGGCACAAAGGGTAGAACCGCACGCTGTCCTCATCGGGCCGGATTTGCTTGCGCAACCGGTCGTGCAACAAGATCAGTTCCTTGGCGCTCAGAAAGCACTCGAAAACGCTGTACTGCGTCCATTGGCCGAAGCCCCGCAGAATCTTGAGCACTTTGGTGCGGCGCCGATCATTCGGGATGTCGTAGGCGATCACGTAAAGGGTCTGGTCGGCCTTGCTGCCCACCATTCTAACGCACCTTTCACCGGACGACAAATGGCCGGTAGGCCGGAATTTCTCCTGTCAGTGTCTTGGCAAGCAACCGTACCTGCAATTCCAGGCAGCGCCGGTAGGTCGCCTGGTAGTCGAACGTCGGGTGCTGGACGCTTTGGGTTAGGCGTTCCTCGAACTTCTGCAGGAATTTGCGCCTGGCCGGGTCGGTCAGCCGGTATGCGCCCATCTCGGCGACGAAATCCCCCGCGTCCAGGACACGGTTGTTGATGACGGTCTGCACGACCGAGTCCACGATGACCGGTCTAAATTCTTCCATCAGGTCGAGCGCCAGCGCCGGCTTGCCGTATTGCGACGAATGCAGGTAGCCGACGTATGGATCGAGCCCGACCAGGCCAATGGCCGAGAGGACGTTGTTCATCAGCAGGACGTACCCGAAGCTCAACAGCGCGTTGATCGGATCGGTCGGCGGCCGTCTGCGACGGCCGTCGAAGCCGAACGCGTCGTGCAACAGCTTCGGATAGGCCGCGAAGTAGATCGCCGCGCCCGCGCCTTCCAACCCTTGCAGCGTGCCCATCGGTGTGTCGGCCTGGGGGCGAGCCGGATCCACGGTCACCTCCGGCGGGACGACCAGCGCCCTGACGCTCTTGATGACACCCGCCATCTGTTCCGCCGCGGTCGCCAGCGTCGGCTCTTCAAGCTTGCGGTTGGTGCGCAAAAGCTGCGTGCGCTGATTGGCCAGCTTGGCTGCGACAAACCCCTGGGCCAGGGCGATCCGCCGCGGGTAATCGTTGTGCGCCCGGTGTTGCTCGATGCGCAACAGTCCGTTGCGCGAGAACTCCGGCGCCAACCGGCCGGCGAACTGGCCGTTGTAGGTGCAAAAGCAGACGTCGGCCTTCTGCTCCAGCAACGCCAGCAGCGCCGGCGTGGTCACCGTGCAGTCGGCCAGCACCACGACCTGCTCGATTTTAATCAACGGCACGCGCACCTGACGCGCGTCGGTGCCCAACTCCTTGTTGGCCGGGATCTTGACGACCAGCGTGTCGCCGTCCTTGCGCACCGTCGAGTACGGCTCGGTGAGATAGAGAGTGGTCATGGTAGCCTCGAATCAGCGAATCAGCGAATCAACGATCTGCATCCTGGGAGGCTCGCGTCTCGGCACAGGCCAGGCGCTCCCAGAAATCATCCTCGGTATCCACGCCGCAAAAGGTCGCCTGCAGCCGGCCCACCACTTGCCAGCCTTCGGCGGTCAGCTCATTCACGGCGCGCATGACGGCGTAGCGCGCAACCGCATCGCTGTGGGAGACCTTGAGCGGATCGACGCCGCGATGCGTAGCATCCCCGCGATCGCCCTCGCCCAATGGCGCGTAGCTGAGATAGGTGACGGTCGCCGTCGGCAAGAGCGCCAAGTCACCCTCCCGGCCCAACACCAGGAAGACCTGACCGCCCTGCTCGCTCTCGGTCATGTCCAGAGGCAACGGTCGCCAGCCGTGCCAGCGGATCACCGGTACGGCGCTGGCGACGCATCTCTCTCCGATCATCGCTCCCCCCAATCCTATTGCGTGGTGCGTACTGCGTACTGCGTACTGCGTATTGCGTATTGCGTATTGCGTATTGCGTCATTCGTCTTTCGCCAGCAGCCGTTGCGTTTCTTTCGGCAGACAGATCGGCTCCAGGCTGCACTCACCGCAGCGGACGCTTTGGCGAGTGTGCGGCGGGAGTGCGCCGGCCTCCAGCAGGGCGAAGGCTTGGGCCACGGCCGCTTCGGTTTCGGCGCGCAGTTCCGGCGTAAACGGCGCCTCGATCCGGTGGCGCGAGCGGTAGTAGAAGATTTCGCCCATCGGCACCGCCTGCGCCGTGCGCTCCTCCAGGCAGAGCGCCTGCGCACAGAGCTGCACCTGGTCATTGTTCCACCGGCCTTGTTTGCCGCGCTTGTATTCCACCGGTCGCAGCACGCCGTCCGCCTCCTCCACGAGATCGCAAAACCCGTTGATGCGCAGCCGGTCGGAGTAGACCGCCAGGCGGCGCACGACGCGCCCATCTTCGATCCGCTCCGTGCCCGGCTGGTCGGCGTGCTCATGGCGCAACGTGCCCTCCAGCAGCGCGGCGTTCACCGCCAACTCGCCCAGCACGTACATGTACCAGAACCGCCGCTCGCAGTAGAGCAGTTGGTTCAGGTAGCTGAGGGGGAGGTAATCGGGTAAGTCCACGGAAGTCCTCACATCAGCGAATGGCGAATGAACGAATCAGCGAATAGCAACGACACCTTGTCTACTCGCGTCCTCATCTATACTCGGCACGGTCACAAAGTGCGCTTTTGGGCGTCTGTCATTCTGAGCGGGTCTATCCCTAACTTCTCGCAGCGGCGAGCATCCAGCGAAGAATCCCACCTCGCAACGAGACCCTTCGCTGGATTTTCGCCACAACGCATTTGACGGGACCAACCCGCTCAGAGCTTGCCCTGAGTGCAACGAAGGGGTGACACAGCCAATGTTGCAGTACTCGAAGAAACGCAGTTTATGCCCGTGCGCAGTATACTTCCTACAGCCGCCGCGCCTGGCCCATGCCCATCGTTGTTTTTGAGCCGATGCCGCTGTAGAAGGCAAAGTCGGCCAGCAGGTTGAGCATGCGCAGGAAAGTCGGCGCGGGGTCGAGCGCCTCGAAGGTCACATCGCCGAACCCGCCGGGATAGGTGCCGCGCTTGAGTTGATAGACGGCGGTCTGCCAATCCCGCACCTCGCGCACGAAGACGCAGTCGGCCACCCACTCCTCGAATCCGATGGGGATCTCGTCGCCGGTCAGCCGGTTCCACGCCCCGCGCAGCGAGGCAAAGACGTATTGCGGGATCGGGATCAACACCATGCGCTGCTTGGCTGCCCCCTTCTCGCCCAGGCTGACCGCGGTGGGGCTGGCGAACACCATGCGGATCCGCTGTTCCGTGCCCGCAGCCTGACGCAGCTCGCCGGCAGTAGTGTAACCGGCCCAGCGATGGCTGCCCGGCGCGCCGATGGCGCTTTCGACGGCGAAGGTCACATCGCCGATGCGCAGCCGCAAATCCGGCCCGGCCGCCAACAGCCGCTTGAGGAACGCCAGGAACAGGTCGGGGTCGAGCAACGTCAGCCGGAGGGCGGCTCGCGCACCGGCGTCTAGCCGGTAGCCCTCCGCGCCCGCCTGCTCAGGCAGCTCGCGCAGCGGCGAGATCGTGAACGGCTGACGGCCGCCGCTGTCGTGCAACCGAGCCGCCAGATCAGGGTCAGCCGCGGCCACCAGGTCGAGGAACGCCGCATGCGCCAGCGCGCCCTGCGTCAGCGGCACGCGGCCATCAGTCGTCGCAATCAGGTTGACGACGACGGCGTTCAGGGCCAGATCAGGGTTGAAGGGCATGGGTATAACTCCTTGATCTCTCGGACGAGATTCTGGATCAGACCCTAAGGGTTTCCGAAACCCTTCGGGGCTGCACTGCGATCCTACCATTGACGATTAGGGTGTACCATGTTATCATTGACGTACCATTCGATGAGAGGTAAGACGATGCAAGCCGTAGTCACACAAGTAAGCGCCAAGTATCAAGTTGTGATCCCCAAGATCGTCCGTGAAACGCTGGGCCTTCGGCCCCAGGATGCCCTGCTCTTCATCATAGACGGGGAGACCGTCATCATGCGTCCGCGGCCGACCAGCCTGACGAAAACGCTGCGCGGGCTGCACCAGGAGCTCTGGCCCGACCCGGATCGGTGGCTGGAGGAGGAGCGATCCTCGTGGGCGTAGACGACCTTCGCCGCGTCCTTGCCGGCTATCGCCTGGTGGCGCTGGACACCATGGTGTTCTCCTATCACCTGGCGAACCATCCCCGCTACGCGCCGTTGACCGCGGTCGTGCTGGAGGCGGTCGAGTCCGGCCGCGTAGCGGGGCTGACCACCACCGTGACGCTGGCCGAGATTCTGACCGTGCCCGCAAAGGCCGGCGACCGGCAGGCGTTGCAGGATTACGAGTTGTACCTGACGCGTTTCCCGAACCTCCAGATCGTGCCGCTCGACATCGCCCTGGCGCGCGAGACGGCGTTGGTGCGCGGGGCATCTGGCCTGCGCATGCCGGATGCCATCCAGGTCGCCGCCGCTCGCCTGGCCGGCGCCGATGCCATCCTCACCAACGACCGCCGCTGGGCCGGGCGGTTCGCCGCACCGGCGGTCGTGATGCTGGATGAGTATGTGGCGTGAGGATAGCAAGATCGAGAATGCCGCGTGCGCCAACGCGCCCTGCGTCAGCGGCATGCGGCCGTCAGTCGTCGCGATCAGGTTGACGACGACGGCGTTGAGTTGAAGGTCAGGGTTGAAAGGCATGGGTAAGACTCCTTCAATTCAGGTAATGATCAGACTATGATCGGTGCAATGTCCTCAGTTCTTTCGCGCCACCACAGGTACCCTTCCAGCTCGGCATGAACGATGAAAGCCGATGTCCCCACCAACGTGCGATAGTCGTTTTCGGTTCCGTCGGCAAATGTCACGCGTAGGACACGTGTGAAAATATCGCGATCACGCAGCAGATTCATTAGCCGGCCTTCATCCTGGTTTTTCACGATCAACATCGGTACATACTTGTCTTCAAGCGCGTGGTGCAGCGCCGGATCGAGTGGACTAGGGCCACTTCCAGGCACATCGGCGCGTAGCTTAATTCCTTTGATCGCCACCGGCCTCCGGCAATACAGCGGCTCGAACTGATGGCGAGCGAACCGCTCGGGTCGGTATGCCAGCATGATCCGTAGCCGCGGTGATCGGTGGTCACGCAGGTGGCAATACACGTCGGCTGGTTCCGCGGGGATGCCTACTGCCTGCGCAAACGCCTTCTCGTCGGTGAAGTAGTCGGCTACGAAGTTCGTCGCCACGTGCAACGCATCGTATAGCGTCAGATCCGACTCTGCCAGCAAATGCCTGGGGTCGTACACGCATGCCGTCGGCGATTGAAACGCCTCTCGGAAGTTGAACAGCGCCTCGGTCTGCCAATACTGGCTTTCGGCCCAAGGCAGGAGCAGTCTCATCTGGGCATTCTTGTTACCGTGCAGTTGTCGGACCAATTCGTCGGCACCGTCTGCGTTATCCAGGGCCGGGCGCAGCCAGTCCACGTATTCGCCCACGAAATCGCCGAGAGAATCGTGTTCCTTGGCTCGCACGATTTTGCCCAGCTTCTCAAACCGGCGCATCTGCCCCTTGAGCATGCCGAAATACCACTTGCGGCTATCTGGAGCAAAGATCTGCCGCACGGTGTCAAATAGCCCCTCAATTTGAGCATGCATGTCCAGCGGCATCTGCCGTTCCAGTTGAAAGATCGGCCAGAAGGCTTCAAGTACCGCGTACGATCGCAGGTAAGCGTAAAGATCATTACGCGGCGGCAGAGCTGCATTCACGTTCGTCTTGAACTGAGGACGCGTCAGGGTTTGACCGGCCAACGTCAGCAGTCTTGTGCGGGCATCTTCGTCCACTAACGCTACCGCGGCTGAGGGCACGCCCGTCTGGGTGCGTCCTAGCACGCGCCCAGCGCGTCCCAACCGTTGCAAGAATTCGTCACGAGAATGCGCGTCGAAGATGACGAAATCGAGCGGCTGGCGCGTCTTACCGGGACGGTCGAAATTGTACCCCAGGTCTACGGTAGGAGTAGCGAGGATCAGGGGCAGGCTGCTGGCCATCCGCCGGCTTTCCCCCGTCTCAGCGCCGGTGATGCGCCCCATGCGTCCGTTGAAGTCTGAGCCACGTAAGGCCGCCCAGGCCTGGTTGATGCGCCACAAGGCATTGCTGATCAACGCACCTTCGCGTCCGATATCCAACCAGGAGGCGAGCTGTGCGCGATTAACGGTAGAGCCAGCAAACTCGTCCACTGTCGCAACCTGCACTTCCAGCGTCAGAGGCGCCAGTACGGGCGTGGTAGGATACGCTGCGCTTTCGGGCGGCTCACTATCTGGGCTTACCCAGGCCATTTCACCTGGCGCAAACAGCCTATCGAGATAGTCCCGCACAGTCGGTTCCGGTGTGGCCGACAGCAGGCAAACGCGCCGTCCAGTGCTGAAGTACCCCCAGTTGCGGCAGATCGCAAAGAAAAACAGAAAGTTTGCCAGTTGTTTGGCCGTGTAGTAGTGGAACTCATCCACGATCACGTAATCGAAGCGGGTCAAGAACTGCTGGAACAAGTTGCGTGCGTCGTGCGGATTGTACGCAGCGTAGTACAGCGCGTAGTAGAAGATGTCTGGATTGGTCACAGCCACCATTGGCTTGCGACCATCCCAGCCGTAGTCGCGGGGATTTTGAAAGAGACGCTTGAGCCTTTCACCGCTGCGTTCACCCTCTCGGGATGAAGTTAGCCCCCGCAGAGTGGGGGCATCCACATGCAGGACGTGAACGCCTAGCTCAGCGCGCTCGGCAAAACTGCGCACATCTCCCACGTGTTGGCGGATCAATTCGTTCGTCGGCGCGATGAGCAGTGTGTTCACACCGCGCGGCACCGCATCCATCAAGTGGAGCAGTGCCGCGCGGGTCTTGCCGGTGCCAGTGTTGTATGTGTTCACCACCAGCGGATAGTCGCACAACGCTTGATAGGTGCGCCACTGGTGATACAGCAGCATAGGCGTACTACTGGCAAACGGATTGTCGGGCGCCAGCTTTTCGGCGTGTGGCAGCAGGTAGATGGTCTCGCTCACGGTAAGCTCTCGACCCCGAACCGCATCCCCGCCGGTAACCAAACGCCATCCGGTGCCCGATAGAACGCACCACGCATACGCGCATGGCGTACCAGGGGCACCGGATGGACGCTGACCAGGTCGAATGTACTCAACGCACCTGGGTCAGGCAAGTCAGTGGGATTGAGGAATAGGTCAACCACTTCGTCAGTCCGCTGTTCCGGACGACTGGCTCCATGCGTTACGTCTACGCTGGCTTTACTCATCCACTTACCCAGGCGGATGTAACGCGGCAATGGACGATCGAGCGGCTCACGCGCGATCACATAACAGATCGCCCGATTGCCTAAGGCCAACATCTTGATTCGCCCATGCTGCGGGAAGTTGTTGGCTGTCACCTTCTTTCGGGCATTGCTGGTCGGGTCTATGACATACCAGTTCTGCTTTTCGCGTTTCACCCGCCGGTCATCCGGCCTGGTGACGATGGCATTGTTGGCAAAAGCGTACCAGTAGGCGTCGGTCTGGGCGTTGAATTGGCTCAAGGTGAACTTCGGTTCGCCCAGGATCGTTGCCGGCGTCACGTACACGCCATGCTGATTCAGCGGCAGCAGATCGGTTTTGTAGCGTACCGTCGCGTCGCTATGGTATGGCGCTGCGCACAATCCCAGCGCATAAGCCAGCGCATAGTTGCCGATCAGCGGCTCAGTCTGGAAGAACGCACTGACCTCGCGGCTGGCGAAGAACGTGTGTTCCCACAATGCAATCTCACATCGGTAGATGTGAGCCGGCTCATACGTCGTCATTGCCCGCCTCCTCGGCGGCCTCCAGCAGGCGCACGACCTCGGCGTGAGCCGCCTCGGCTGCCTTGCGATCGGTGGCGTAACCCTTCTCGGTAGCTCGCAACAAGGCCGCCACGCGCGCGGGGTCGCGATAGACGCCTACAACCGCGCGCTGCACCTTAGCGGCATCGTCCAGCCCCAACACCTGCGGCTTGGCGCTGGCAACCCCGCCCATCAGGCTCTGGGTGGCCGTAGCGGCCGCGTCAAGCACATCCACGTCGCGCAACGGGAAGTTCAACTCGGCATCTTTGGCCTTGAGCAAGTCGTACACGCGTTGGGTCAGCTCCAGGTTGCTGAAGATTTCGCAGTTGGAGAAGACCACGCCCGCCAAAGTATTCCTGATGCGGCCCTGGCGGCTGGACACGGCACCGTAACGCGTGCTTCGCAGAACGTTGCCCATGACGTACACCCACTCGCCCAGCGTCACGTCCTTGAGGGTTTCAATCTCCAGGAAGTGCGTTTCCGGCTTGACGTATGGATCTAATGGCACGAGAGAGCGAGATGGGTCTCCTGTCAGCGGGTCACGCATCGTGCCGTTCTCGAAGATCCCGCTGAAAGTGCGCTTGCCAGTCACGACCGAAGCGGGTAGGATGCTGAAGGCATCGTCGGTGATAACGCGTGACTTCTGAGCGCCGATGTCCTCTCCGCCTTTGCCCACTGCATAGCCGTACAGGTAGCAGTCAATGCAACGACCACATGGCTTGTTCCTGTTTAGCCCGCACATATCGCTTGGATCGCCGGAAGACTGCCCACCGACGAAATAGAGCAGGCCCGAGTCACGCAGCAATTCTCTTCCGATGCGACGTTCGACAGCGACCTGTTTACGTTTGGTCATGAGCGCACGCGTGATGATTGTGTCGTCTCGCTCTCCGGCGCGTACAAACTCCTTGGATAGTTCCTCGCCGCTGCCTTCCGTGCGGAAGACCACTTCGGATTCCGTTTTTCGCACGATGATCAGGCTCAGGTACCGTCCGACAGGGAAGTTGCTATACGCCTTGATGAAGCGACTTTCGTGTTGAGTGAGTGGATTGGTCATTGGATCCTCCTTGGATGCCATCTATCACCTACAATTCAGGTTGCTCGTTGAAGTAGAATAGGTATGCAGACCGTAAGGTCTTCCTATCTGCCAGAAGCTTTTGAGTATTCCCGTGGTACACCTCCATCAGAATGTGCTCGAAGAAGTATGCGACATAGTGCTGCACTTTCTCGTATTTCGGGCGCCCTGGCTTGAAGCCTTCCTCGGCGGTTGACTCGATATGCCTGAAGATGTCCTCAACCAAAGCAGCCTGCACCGTGCTGACTTCAACATGGGGGCTCTTGTTCTCCAATGCATCGAGAATTGACTCAAGCGGGTCTAGCACCGAGTTGCGTCGCCACGATGTGCTCCCTTTGATCTTGCCGTCACGCGCCAAACGGGCAAGGTATCTAAGCTGCTCCACTGTAGTGCCTCCTCTTACAAGTTGATTTATGTGTGGCATCATCTTGCGAATCGCGCTGCCCAGCACATTCTGCTGCTTGGCAGAAGGACTTTGATCTCGAAGCCGTCGTTCTAAGGCCATGTCGGCAGCATAGAACAGGCTGAGTCTGTTGTCGATCAACGACCTGGCTAGAGCAGCGACTACACCTTCACGGCTTTCTTTGCCTCTGGGCACCCACAATTCGAGAGCCAGACTATGTAGGGCCAAGAAATCATCCCAAAGTGCAGCCAAAGCCCTGGTGTCGAGATCGTTGCCCGGCAATAGCCCCAGGAAGCTCAGAGGAGCATTGTCTACGTACAGGTCGCCGAAATCCGCGCTGCTCAGCACAGGCACAGCGGAATCGGTCATCAGTACTTTGCAGCCGAAGAAACGCTGGAGCAGAAGCGCGTTCTGCAAAGCGAATAAGAACTGCTCGGAGTCGTTGTCGCCAGGGCAGTTGAGCGGAAACGTCAGCACATTGCCGATGGCTTCGGCGAACTGGGGCAAGGCCAGGCCGTTCTGGAACGGATTACCCTGTTTGTTTCGCGTGGCAAAGGTCAGACGCACTTGCCCGCTTTGCAGCCACCCCTGGAAGGCATCGTCGGTTTTGGTGAAGATCACGGCGGTGTCCTGGGCCAGAATATCTTGTACTTCGGCACGGAGTGCGACCAAGAACACATCGGTGTAGAAGCTGTACGGGTATAGGTGAAGGAAGATCGTCTTCGTGCCCTTGAGGGACTGGTGGGTCAGCTTCTCTAACGTGAACTGCACCCGACATATCTCACAGGCATTGCGTTTCGGCTCTCGGCTCGACCCGCCCGGCAGTCGGTTGGAAAAGCTCTGGACCCCCAGATTGAGTGGCACCCGTTGAGCCATCAACTCATCTGTGGCAAACTCCGAGCCGCAGTAGCAGCACTGGCGGTGGTTGGTCTCGACGTATTTGTGGAGCGCCGCTGCGAAGTCCAGTTGACGTTCTATCTCGAATGAGAACGTCACGTTACGAGCCACGTAGTCTGCCAGGACGGCGCAGTCACCCAAGGAGGTCGTATCATCTGCTGCGTCGGAACTCATGAGCGAGCGCCCATCCGCCAGAATTCGCTCGTGCAGAGGCTCAATCGTCAAGTCCAGATCGTGAGCGAGCACGTACGCGCGTTGATAACGCGGGTCGCACAGGTTGTACACGGCTGCTGCTTCCGGGGTGATTCCCAACAAGCGGTAAAGATATTGCCAGGAGTCGCCTATCTGCTTGGCGAAGTGATCGGTCAGCAAAATATAGTAGGAGCGTAGCAATTCTGCAGCACCCATCGCCACCTGTGTCGATGGATAGAGCGAACCGGTCAGCTTGGTGCGGACAGACTCCGTCAACTGCTCATCTCGCAGATTGCCCAACGTCGCCTGTATTTCGCTCCGGCACTTCGCTTCGTTCTCCTCAATCTTAAACCGCTTGCCGGACACCTTCACCATCACCAGGTTATGCACTATATCGAAGATGTCACTGAAGGGTATCCCCAATTCCAGACATTGTTTGTCCACCTTAATACCTTGGTTGCCGGACTTTATGAACTTGGCAAAGTTGCCGCGCGACATTCCTGCTGTCTTACTCGCCACGGCTTGGCCGACGGCTGCCAAGTGACTGGCATCAAGCTTCATCGGTTGCGCCTGATCCATCAGGTAAGCAACGCCGTCAGGATAGAAGAGCAATGGAGTCAGCCCGAAATGCCCTTCCAGATACCGGCTGACCTCATTATGAATGATGTTGGTCAACAACCCTCGTTGTTCACTGACTTGATGGTACACAAAGGTATACTGTTGCTCGGTAACGCTGTTCAGGAAGGCCAGGAAAGCGTCCTTGCTGTCACGCTCAGTCAGTGAAGCAGAGAGCTCCAGCGTGTCCAGCGCCTTCATCAATGGACACAGTACCCGCTCCAGGCGATCTCGATCCAGGCGGTAGGGATTATGCGTCCGTACCAGCAACTCGCCTGCTGTATGGTAGTGGCCGGAATGGCAGCGTACCAACGTTGTGATGTCGGCTAAATAGTCGAGGTAGGCGGGAAAGAACGCCGGAACGCCGATCCTCTCCATCTCGATGCTGAGGGTTTCTTTCACAGCAATAGCGTTGAATGACTTTTCCCCGTGGTCAATCAGCTTGTTGATATCGTGAATCGAATAGGCGGAATAAAGCACGCGCGCTTCATTGTCGGTGATGTCGAGCAATGGACGCAGACGCTCGCCTGTGAACACGCCGTTGAGAAAGTGCATATACACCGGTTCGCCGTGCTTCTTGCCGGTTTGGAAGATCGTCTTATAGGCGGTCAGGCCGCCATTGGCGACGTGCTCGATGTACGAGCCAATCACCGAATCGTGATCATCCCATCCCAAGGCAAACAGAAGATCATTCAGTTGAGCCATTCATGCCTCCTCACAGTTGAGTGCACTTTCACCCTGATAATACCACACCTCTCAGCCCACAAGTAGGGCCCCATCCCACTCCGAGACCCCCCAATTTCGCGGCGGCCGCTCGCAAAAACACACAACCGTTCCCAGCGCGCGGACGCGCCAGGAACGGCTGTGAGCATTCCCCATCATCGCAATCGGGCAGCTTCGACGTTGCCATGCTGTCCTGCCTTTCGGAACCAGCAAGAGAGCGAGCAGGTGATGCAGGCGGCGCCTTCTGAGTTGGGGAAAAGCGTCAAGGAGGCCCGCATCAAAGGCGATTGTATACCCTATCGCTGATTCCCGCAAGTGCACTTGTCTTGTGTTTTTTCGTTTTGCGTTTCGCCGCCTCACCCCACCTCGAACGCCAATAGATCGTAGTTCTTCGCCATCCCCGCCACCCGTTTGCGCATCAGGCTCAGCACCTCATCGCCGCCCAACACGGTGCAATTCTCGCCGTAGCTTAACAGCGTGTACACCGCGTCCCAGGGATCAGTGACCGTGGCCTGGATCAGCGCCGCGCCATCGGGCAGCCGCTCCACCGTCATATCAGCGAAGTGACGGCTGACGCCGTGGCGGATCGCGGGCGGGGCCAACCGGTAGCGCAGCGCATAACGTTTCTGGGGTCGCCGGCCGGGCGGCAGGCGCTCGGGCAGCGCGCGCAGCAACTCGTCATCCGCGATCCCTTGCAGCCGGAAGCGGGCCACGCGGCCGTGCGTCACCGCGTCTTGTCCCGCGCTTCGACTGAAGAGGTCGAACGCTTCCAGGTAGTAGTGCCCGCGACGAAAGAGGACGCCGTACGGCTCGACCTCGTGATAGCGGATCATCTCGTCGGCTGTAGATTGATAGCGAAAGCCCAGCCGGCGGCGTTCCTGCGCCGCGCGTTGCACAGTCTCCAGCACGCGCGGCACCACCGGCCGCTCGTCAACCTCGCGCAGCTCAATGGACAGCGCCGGCCGGCGGATGGCGGATAACCGTTCCACGGGAAGCAGGCCCGCGATGTGATCCAGGAACGCCTGCACCCGCTCAGCCTCCGGCCCGCCGCCGGCAAAGGTCTGATAGATGGTCGCGATGGCCGCGAGCTCATCGTCAGTGAGATCGAGCCAGGGCGCATCGCCGAGGCTTTCAAGACGATAGACGCCTGCGCGCCGGTCGTAAATGATCTCGATGCCGAGTTTCTCTTTGAGGAGGGCGCGGTCGTTCTTGAGGGCCCGCTCGGCTGCAGAAGCTGAGTCGCTGTAAGCATCCGGGCCAAGCGCATCGTTGACAGCCGCTAGAAGGTTTGCTTTGGTCGCGGGGCCGCGCATCAGCCGGCAGATAATGGCCAGGCCACGCTGCACAACCAACCATGAGGGGTTGCGGTCGCCGCGTGCGATAGTCTTGTTCATGAGCAGGTCCCCTATGGGTTTCTGGTCATTGCGAGGCCCGCCGTTTGGGCCGAAGCAATCTTTCGCATCGGGTGAGATTGCTTTGTTTCGTACCTCACAACCGCAAAAGACGCTCCTCGCAATGACGTTTTCATCAGCCGTGGCGTCGCGCGCGGCATGGGAATCTGTCCTGAGCGTGTCGAAGGAGGGTTGGGGGGTTAGGTTGCCGCCCTCGCGCGTGTTCTTCCCGCACGCGCTCCCCCAACCACCCCGGCGCCACCACCCGCACGCGTCCGCCGTAGTAGAGCAGCCAGCTCACCATCTCCGGCGTGACCCCCACCCGGAACGTCACCCGCACACGACCATCCGACAGCAGCTTGAGGAGGGGAAGACAGCAGTTCTCCTCCCCAGCGAGTTCCGGCGAGTATTTCGGTATGACCAGTTGGTCCGATAGAAGGAAAACAAAATGAACGGAGTTCCTTCATTATAGCCCAAACGAGTCGCCAGTCAAGTGACTTGTGGTCAGATCGGATTGCCTGGCCCGGCAGGCGTGTTGCCACTACGGCAACACCGCCGCCCGCGCGCGCCAAATTTGACAAACTCGCCGCCCTGTGTGACCATCGGGTCACGCAGCGGAGGCATCACCCGGTGAACGCAGAACCCCAGCTCATACTCCTGACCCACCCCGGCGCGCCGGAAGCGCGCGCGGTCCGCGGCCTTTACGACGCTACTTTTGCGGACGACGAGCGCGTGCCGTGGGAGCGGCTGTGGCCCTGGTACGTGATGCCGGACGACGGTTTCTGCGCCGTCTTCTGGGCCGTGACCCTGGCCGAAGAGGTCGCCGGGCTGGCTTTCTTCGGCTATTTCCGGCGGCCGAACCTGGGCTACCTGACCTACCTGGCGATCCGCCCCGATCTGCGCGGGCAGGGGCTGGGCGGATGGTTGTGCGGGCAGGTCTTCGAGGCCGTCCGGCAAATGGCCCAGGCCGAGCGCGGGACCGATCCCCGGCTGACCTTCTGGGAGACGCGGCGGCCCGAGGACGCGGCCGACGCGGCCGAGGCGGAGCTGCGCCGGCGGCGTATCGCCTTCTACGAACGCCAGGGCGGCCGCCCCCTGCCGATCGCCTACACCTGCCCGCCCATCGCCGCGGGCCAGCCGGAAGTTGCATTCACCGTGATGGCGCGCACCTATCCGCCCGGCCGGCCGCTCACGGCCGACGAGGCGCTGGACGTGGCGTTGACCGGCCTGATCGAAGCCAACGCCGCCGAGCCGGAGAGCGCCTACGTCACCGCGGCCGTGCGTTCGGTGCAAAAGAAATGTAACGCCCCCCTGGCCCCCCAATCCTGGGGGGAAGCTGGCTCCCCCCGAAATCGGGGGGAAGCTGGCTCCGCCCAATCCTGTGGGGAAGCTGCCCCCTCCCGAAATCGGGGGGAAGCTGGCTCCTTCCAGGATTGGGGGGAAGCTGCCCCCTTCCGAAATCGGGGGGAAGCTGGCTCATCCCAGGATTGGGGGGAAGCTGGCTCCCTCCGAAATCGGGGGGAAGCTGGCTCCGCCCAATCCTGGGGGGAAGCTGCCCCCCCCGAAATCGGGGGGAAGCTGGCTCTTCCCAATCCTGGGGGGAAGCTGGCTCCTCCCAGGATTGGGGGGAAGCTGCCCCCTTCCGAAATCGGGGGGAAGCTGGCTCATCCCAATCCTGGGGGGAAGCCCCCCCCCGAAATCGGGGGGGCGAGGGGGGGCGCTTCCTAGAGGATACCCGATGATTCTCGCTCCCCATCAAGCCGACCTCGTCTCCCTGCCCCTCGACCGCCGCGTCTTCCTGGAAGGAATCGCGGGGACGGGCAAGACGACCGCGGCCGTGGCGCGGCTGCTCCGGTTGCTGGCTGAGGGGGTGCCTGCCGGCAGCGTCCTCGTCATCGTGCCGCAGCGCACGGTCGGCGCGGCCTACGCCGACGCGCTGCGTAAGCCGGCCACGCCCGCCGGGGGCGAAGTGACCGTCCTCACCGTCGGCGGTCTGGCCCAGCGCATGGCCGAGCTGTTCTGGCCGCTGGTCGCCGAGCCGGCCGGTTTCGCCGAGCCGAATCGGCCGCCGACCTTTCTGACCCTGGAGACCGCGCAATACTACATGGCCCGGCTGGTCGGTCCGCTGCTGGACGCGGGCTATTTCGACTCGATCAGCATCGAGCGCAACCGCCTCTACAGCCAGCTTCTCGACAATCTCAACAAGGCCACGGTGGTCGGCTTGTCCATTGACGAGATCGCCGGCCGGCTCAAGGGGGCGTGGCTCGGCGAATCGGCCCAGGCGCGGGTGTACGATGAGGCGCAGGAGTGCGCGAACCGCTTCCGCGCCTACTGCCTGGCGCACAACCTGCTGGACTTCTCGCTGCAATACGAGGTTTTCGTCCGCCACCTGTGGCCCATACCGGCCTGCCGCG
>JAPLHB010000068.1 GCA_026389845.1 Chloroflexota bacterium | reverse complement strand
CCGCGCTGCCTCCACCAGCCGCCCCGCGCCGACGAGCACCGGCAGCATGTGGCCCCGCGGCGAGGTCGCGCCGACGAACCAGCGGTGGGCGGCCCCCCCAGCCCCCCGACGTCGGGGGGAGTCGAGTTCCCCCCACGGTTGGGAGGAGTCGCGTTCCCACCACGGTTGGGAGGAGTCGAGTTCCCCCCACGGTTGGGGGGAGTCGAGTTCCCCCCACGGTTGGGGGGACAGGGGGGCGATTTCACCCATCGCCAGCGTCATCGTCGCGGGCGGCCCCAGCGTGCTCTGGCCCGGATCGCCGTCCAGGAGCGCGACTCGGCGCCCCGCTGCGGTCAGGCGGTCGTAGAGGTAGCGCGCCAGGGTGCTCTTGCCCGTGTCCGGCGCGCCGACGATGAGAATCACGCCGGCCAGGTCGGCGGCGGGGAGGTGATGCCACGAGGAGGCGATGTCTATCAAGCCGTCTGTCCCCTCCGCAGCGCTTGCACCTGGGCCAGTTCGTCACGGTCGCTCGCCAGGTCAGGACTATCCGTAGCTTCATCAAGGGAGACGACGGCCAGAAGCTCCTCCTCGGCCATTTCCAACTCGCTTAACGCCTTGTGAATCATGGCGATGTTGAAACGGGCCACGCGCTCGCCTTCTAGATCGTTTCGATCGCGGTAGGATGTCAGCGCCTCGCGGTAACAGGTCAACGCTTTTTGAGGCAGGCCCCGATCCGTATAGACGCCGCCCAGCTCTTGCAGCGCATCGGTCTGGGCATCGGCGTCGCCAGACTCGAAGGCTGCGGCAAGTGCCTCACGATAGGGCTTCACCTCGGGGACGCTCTGTTTCGCCTCCTGCCGTTCAAACGCGGCGCGGCCCGCCCGGTATGCCGCCTGCTGTTCGGCCACGTTGCCCTGAATCAACGCGGTCATTTCGTACTGCAGCGCATCCAGGTTGGGGAGCAGGTCATCGAGCGGTTCCTGGCTGCCAGCGATGTCGGCGGTCCTGGCCAGCGGCTCCAACAGGTGGATGCGATCGCGCACGGCCGGGTGGCTGTCGTAGGCAGACGTGGGCCGGCTCATCACCTCGTTCAGGCGCTTTTCCAGCGTCTCGCGTTCTTCCGAGGCTTCGACCGGCGTCAGGGCATACAGGTTATGTAGACCGCGACCGTGGGCCGCGGCCAGCCCTACCTCCCGGTTGACTTGGATGTCGAAGGCAAGGCCCAGGCGCACGATGCGGGTCAGGCCGTCCACGAAGTTGCGGATGCCGTAGGCCACGGCCGCGTATCGGTCGGCCAGGATCTCCTGGAGCCGTGACGCACCCAGGGTGATGCGGAGGAAAACCCGGTTGAAGCCGTTGACGAAGAGCCAGGCCGGGTTGTACCAGTGCGCCAACCCGCGCTGCGCCAGCCGATAGGCCATGAAGTACATGGAGACCCGCACCTGGCGCGCCAGGTTGCCGCCGGCCGTGTCACGGTTGGAGAAGTGGCCGTATTCGTGTGCTAGGATCGCCTTGAATTCGCCCTGGGTCATCCCCGGCAACGTCCCCAGACCCAAGATCAGACAGCGTTGGCCCGTGCCGCGCAGCTTTTGGAACAGGCCCCCGCGCTCGGTGACTGCGACCTCGACGGCCGGCGTGACGTAGATGGCGTCCACCGGACGCGTGCCGACGCGCTTGGCTACCTCCACGGCCAGCGCCCAAAGCCGCGGCGCCTCGGATCGCGGCAGCAGCCGGCCCGGCTCATGCTCCTGAATCCGGGTGAAGACGCTGCGGATGATGGCGACGGTGGTGTAGAACCCGACGATCGCGACGATAGCGAGCAGTTTCAGGCTGATGCGGGGCGCTTGCAGCATCAGGTAGATCAAGCCCACCGTCCCACCGACCACAATCAGGATGAGCAGCGGGATCGAGAGGTAAAAGTAGGCGGACGTCAGGGCGATGATCACCGCGTAGAGGCTACGCATGATCCGCTCGACCGGGTTGACCCTGAACTCGACCGTCCGCGGCGGACGTTTGACGGTCGCCAGCGTCAACGCACTGAGCAACAGGCCGACAATAAACAGCAGCGCCATGCCCACCAGCCAGATGCCGATAGTGTAGGCGATGTAGCGCAACGTGCGATACAGCCGCGCCTGGCTGGCGATGCCGGAGTCGAGTGCTTGCTGGATGATGTCCGCTGGTATGCCCAGGTCACGCGCCAGCAGCAACTCCTGCTCGGCCTGCTCCCACTTGCTTGCCTCGGCCGCTAGCAGACCGGCGACGTAGTGCGCGGCTGGATCATTGGGCGAAAGCTCGATCAGCTTGGCGCTGGCCAGGCGTAAGGCATCATGATCCTTGGTGACCATACCGGCATCCAACAGCACCGCATAGCCAAACGCGTAATCAGATCGCGCGGCCATCGCCGCTTTGGCGAGGGTCACGGCTTCGTTGGCATCACCTTCGTCCTTCGTCATCAGTAACGCCTGCGCGACGGCAATTTGATTGGTTGGTGTGTCTTCGATGGCGCGGGCACGACGGGCATGCTGCAAGCCGGCCTTCACGTCGCCCAGCGCCAATTCGACGTAACTCAGTCGGCGCAGAGCATCGGGAAAGTCGGCAACCAAGGCCAAGACTTGTTCGAAGCCACGCCTGGCGGACGTGAGGTCATCTGCGTCAAGCGCGGCCGTGGCCTGCTGGAAGATTGGCGCGGCATCGGGGTTGATCTTCGCCAGGCGCTCGTAGATGGCCTGCTCGAAGGCGGCGTCGCGACCGGGTGTTTGAGCCTGTGCTTCGGGTGCGGCCACGGCAGACAGGCAGGCGATCAGGATTGCCAGGAAGCAGAGGAGGATGGCGAGAAATGTTCTTTTCATGGGGAACTTCCTTTTGTGGTCGAGACCGCATGGCAAAGCGATGGCAAGCGGATTATACACCGAACATGCGCGAAATGGTAAGCGCTTCCGGTTCGCTTTGACGCATCCCCTCCTTTCTGGTACACTACCCGCGCCTTCCGGCACAACCTGCGCAGGAGGCAGGAGACAGGAGACAGGGGGCAGTACGCAGTACGCAATCTCTAATCTCTAACCTCCAACTTCCAATCTCCAATACCCAATATCTAATACCCAATCCCTGGAGCCTCCATGTCAAAAATGACTCTTCCCTACGATGCCACCGACACCCTCGCCGCGAACGTGATCCGTGGGCTGGCGATGGACGGGGTGCAAAAGGCCGATTCGGGCCACCCCGGCATGCCGATGGGCATGGCGACCGTCGCCGAAGTGCTGTGGACCCGTTTCCTGAAGCACAACCCCGGCGATTCCAAGTGGTTCAATCGCGATCGGTTCATCCTCTCCGGCGGCCACGGCTCGATGCTGCTCTACAGTCTGCTGCACCTGGCCGGCTACGACCTGCCGCTGGAGCAGTTGAAGCAGTTCCGCCAGCTCGGCAGCCTCACCCCCGGCCACCCGGAATACGGCCTGACGCCCGGCGTCGAGATGACCACCGGCCCGTTGGGGCAAGGCTTCGCCTCCGGCGTCGGCATGGCGCTGGCTGAGGCGTACCTGTCACAACTCTTCAACCGGCCCGGCTATCCCGTCGTGGATCACTTCGTCTACGCCTTCTGCGGCGACGGCGACATGGAAGAAGGGATCAGCCACGAGGCGGCGTCGCTGGCCGGGCATCTCAAGCTGGGCAAGCTGATCTACTTTTACGACGACAACAACATCAGCATTGATGGGCCGACCTCGCTCTCCTACAGCGACAACGTGCCCCAGCGGTTCGAGGCATATCACTGGCACGTGCAGACCGTGGACGCCTACGACATGCCGGCGATCGGCGCGGCGATTTTCAGGGCGCAGATCAACGACGACCGACCCTCGCTGATTATCTGCAAGTCGCACATCGGCTACGGCAGCCCCCATAAACAGGACAGCGCCGAAGCCCACGGTTCACCGCTCGGTGTCGAGGAGGTCCGGCTGACCAAGCTGGCGCTCGGCCTGCCCCCCGACGAGCAATTCTGGGTTCCCGACGAGGCGCGGGAACGGTTCCACGTCGCAACGAAGGCCAACCGCGTCGCCCATGAGACCGGGGATGATATCTTCGCCCGCTACGAGGCCGCGTATCCTGAGCTGGCCGCGGCATTCAAGCAGGCGCTCGCAGGTCAGTTGCCCGCGGGCTGGGACGCGACCCTGCCGGTCTGGAAGCCGGGCGATAAGCTCGCCACGCGTTCGGCCTCGGGCAAACTGCTCGACGCCATCGCGCCACGCATCCCCAACCTCATCGGCGGCTCGGCCGATCTGACACCGTCGAACAACACCCGGTTCAAGGACGCGGTGGACGTGAAGCCGGGCGATTTCAGCGGACGCTACGTCCGTTATGGCATCCGCGAGCACGCGATGGGCGCGATCCTCAACGGCCTGGCGCTCCACGGCGGCGTGATCCCCTACGGCGGCACCTTCCTGGTCTTCTCGGATTACATGCGGGGCGCGGTGCGGCTGAGCGCGATCATGAAAACCCCGGTCATCTACGTTTGGACACACGACAGCGTGGGCGTGGGCGAGGACGGCCCGACGCACCAGCCGGCGGAACATGCGGCCGCGTTGCGCGCCATCCCCAATCTGGTCGTCATCCGCCCGGCCGATGCCAACGAAACGGCCGCGGCCTGGCGCTATGCGCTGACGCATCGCGATCGCCCGGTGGCGCTGCTGCTGACCCGGCAGAACCTGACCGTGATGCCCGGCACCGAAGATCCGGCCCGGACGGCGCGCGGCGGCTACATCCTGGCCGACGCGCCGGAGGGTAAGCCTGACGTGATCCTGCTCGCGGCCGGCTCGGAAGTCAACGTGGCAATGGCGGCCCGCGATCTGCTGGCGCAACAGGGGGTTCTGGCCCGCGTGGTCTCCATGCCGAGTTGGGAGCTGTTTGAGGAGCAGGACGCGGCCTACCGCGCGGACGTGCTGCCCCCGGCGATCACGGCCCGCGTTTCGGTCGAAGCGGGCGTCACCCTGGGCTGGGATCGCTACGTCGGCCCCTATGGCGCCACGATCGGCATCAACCGCTTCGGCGAATCCGGCAAGTACGCCGCGGTGATGGCGGACCTGGGGATCACGGCGGAGAATGTGGCGAAGCAGGCGCTTGCTGTACTGAACAAATGACGTGGTGCGTGGTGCGTGGTGCGTGGTGCGTGAATAGAGGGTGATTCTCGGCGAGAATCGCGGATCACGCACCACGGGTCACGCAACACGCAACACGCAACACGTAACACGCAATACGCACCACGCACCACGCAACACGAACAACCGGAGCGGTCAACGATGAACCAACTCTGGACTCCCTGGCGCATGGCGTACATCCGCCGCGAAAAACGACCTGGCTGTATCTTCTGCGACATGCTGGAAGCGGAAGACGACCGGGAGATGCTCATCCTCCACCGCGGCGAGCGGGCCTTCCTGGTGCTGAACAAGTACCCCTACAACAACGGCCACATGATGGCGGTGCCGTATCGCCACGTGGACACGTTGGAAGCGCTCAGCGTCGAGGAAATGGCCGCTATGATGGCGCTGGTGACGCTCGGCATCCGTGCGTTGCGGTGCAGCGCCGCCCCCCACGGCTTCAATGTCGGCATTAACGTCGGCAAAGTGGCCGGCGCGGGGGTGCTCGATCACGTCCACACGCACGTCGTGCCGCGGTGGGAGGGTGACGCCAACTTCATGCCCGTGCTCGCCGACATACGCCTGATTCCACAGGCGCTCGGCGAGACGTATGATGAGCTGAAAGCGACGGTGGAGGAGATATTGCGTACTGCGTAGTGCGTAGTCCATCAGAGCGCGGCGCAGGCACGCAACACGCAGTACGCAATACGTCCAGCATACTCGACCAGAGGCCCCTATGCCAACTATCACAATCAACGGTGACAAGCTCAACTACCAGGTCCACCATGGCGCGATGCGGCCGGCTGGCCCGTCCCTTGTGCTTGTCCACGGCGCGGGGGGCGACCTGATGCACTGGCCGACGCAACTCCGCCGGCTGCCGGGGTACACGGTCTACGCGCTCGATCTGCCGGGGCACGGGCATTCCGGCGGGCAGGGGCGAAGCGATGTCGGCGCGTACGCGGAGGTGGTGCGGGGCTTTGCCGATGCGCTAGAGCTGCCGGCGTTCGTGCTCGGCGGGCACTCGATGGGCGGAGCTATTGCCCAGGAGCTTGCATTGCGCTATGCAAGCCGGCTAGCCGGACTGGTGCTGGTGGGGACGGGCGCGCGGATGCGCGTTGCGCCGCAACTTCTCGAAGGCGTCCTGACCGATCTGCCGGCAACGGCCGAGCTGATGGCGACCTGGGCGCACGGTGAGCACGTTGACCCTAACATGCACCGGCTCTACGTCCGCCGGCTGCGCGAGGTGGATCCCCAGGTGACACACGATGACTTCGCCGCGTGCAACGCCTTCGACCACATCGCCGACGTCAACCGCATCGCCCTCCCCACGCTGATCCTCTGCGGCGCGGCGGACCGCATGACCCCGGTCAAATACAGCCAATACCTGGCGGGGCAGATCGCGGGCGCGCAACTCGTCGTCGTGCCGGACGCCGGTCACATGGTCATGCTCGAGCAGCCGGCCGCGGTGGCCGAGGCGGTGGCGCGCTTCCTGGTCGGCCTGTCGAAAGGTTAGCACAACGATGCTTGTCCCCTTCAATCAACTCCTTGCCGATGCCCGTTCCGGTGGCTACGCGGTCGGTTACTTCGAGTGCTGGGATATCTACTCCTTCGAGGCCGTGGTGGAGGCGGCCGAGGCGGAGGACGCGCCAGTGATGCTGGGCATCGGCGGGGTGATGATGGAGCCGGGCTGGTTCGGCGGCGGTGGGCTGGAGCGGCTGGCGGCCGTCGGATTGGAGGTCGTGCGGTCGGCCAAGACCCCGGCGGCTTTCCTGCTCAACGAGGTGCAGACGCTCGGACAGATCGGCCGCGGGCTGCGGGCCGGCTTCAACGCGGTGATGCTCGACTCCAGCGGCCTGCCCTACGCCGAGCACGCGCGGCTGACCCGGCAGGTGGTCGCGTTGGCGCACGCGGCCGGCGCCGCGGTCGAGGCCGAGCTGGGCGCGCTGCCCGACGCCTCCGGCGAGTTGAGCGCAGGCCCCGGGCAGCCGACCGATCCTGCCGAGGCCGCGCGCTTCGTCGCGGAGACGGGCGTGGATGCGCTGGCGGTCTCGGTGGGCAACGTCCACGTGCTGGCCCGTGGCGAGGCGACCATTGACTTCGGCCGGTTGGCCGCGCTCCGCGAAGCCGTCCCCGTCCCGTTGGTGATCCACGGCGGCACCGGCTTCCCCACGGCGGCGATCCCGCAGGCCGTAAACCTGGGCGTGGCAAAGGTTAACTTCGGCACCGCGCTCAAAGGCGCGTTCCTCGCGGGCCTGGCCGATGCCGTGCGGACGTTGCCGCCACACCTCAGCGCCCATCAGACCGTGGGCTCGCGTAAGGAGACGGACGTGCTCCAGCAGGCCAAGCTGCGACTACGCGATGAAATCGCGCGGCGGATCAGGATGTGGCAGCCGACCGCCGGTGCGATATAGGAGGAGAAAGAATGCTCATCGTATCAGATGCGTGGAAAGTCGCCTATCCCGGCGGAGCGGTGGGGATCCTGGTCATGCGTGATGTGGCGAACCCGGATCACCACGCTGGACTTGATGAGCGCAAGGCTGAGCTTGAGAACCAGTTGCGCGACCGGTTTGTCGGTTCCCCCAAGGCTGCTCTGGCCGCGCTGCCCTCCATCCAGCCTTACGCGGCTTACTTCGGTCGCTACAAGAAGACCTATCACGTCCAACTTCAACTGGAATCCGTCGCGCTGAAGGGCAAGCCGCTGCCGCGTGTTGCCGCGCTGGTCGAGGCAATGTTTATGGCGGAGCTTAAGAATCAGCTTTTAACCGCCGGGCACGATCTGGCAGTCATCGAGGGGCCGGTGCGGCTCGACGTGGCGAACGGCAGCGAGCACTACACCCTGCTCGGCGGCCAGGAGCAAACCCTCAAACCGGGTGACATGATGATGGCCGACGCTCGTGGGGTGATCTCCAGCGTACTCTATGGCCCCGACCAGCGCACGCGCCTTAGCGCCGAGACGCGCCAGGCGCTTTTTGTGATCTACGCGCCGCCGGGAATCGGACAATCGGCCGTGCGTCAGCATCTCGACGACATCCGGGCGAACGTTCAGTTGGTCGCGCCAGAGGCCACGGTAGATGAGTTGGCGGTCTACGGCTGATCCGGTTCTTCGCGCATTTCTTTCAGCACCCTCACCGCCTCTCGCGCCGCGCGTCCGCGGTGGCTGATTCGGTTCTTCGCCTCTGCCGGCAACTGCGCCATCGTCGCGCGATGCTCCGGCAGGTAGAATACCGGGTCGTAGCCGAAACCGTTGTCTCCCGTCGGACCGAAGGCGATGATCCCCTCGCAGACGCCATCGGCGGTGCGAATTCTGCTGCTCCACGTGCCAGGCACTTCCGAAGTGCCTGGCACGTCTGGATGTGGAATCGCGAGCGCCACCGTGCAACGAAAGCGCGCCGTGCGTTTATCCCACGACACGCCGGTCAGCGCGTCCAGCAGCTTGCGGTAGCGGTCGGCATCGCTCGCGCCGGGCCCGGTGTAGCGCGAGGAGTAGACGCCCGGTGCGCCCCCCAGCGCATCCACTTCCAGGCCAGAGTCGTCGGCCCAGGTCCACAGACCGGACGCGCGGGCGTAGGTCGTGGCTTTTAGGATCGCGTTCTCCGCGAAGGTCGCGCCGGTCTCCTCGACCTCCAGCGTGATCCCTTCGGCGTCCAGATAAGTCACCTCCAACGGCAACCCGGCCAGCAATTCGCGATATTCGCGCACTTTGCCGGGGTTGTGGGTGGCGACGAGGAGTTTGCGGGTCATGGGATAGTCCCCTTTTCTTTTTGCGTTGTGCTATTTGCCTCTTGTCCCCCTCGATGTTATCATACCCCCGAATCGCGAGCAAACAGGGGGGGACTATGGGCACGCATCACCCGTTGCGAGTTTTTTCCGGTTCGGCGAACCTTCCGCTGGCCAAGGACGTGGTTCGCATCCTGGAGCAGATTCGGGGCAAGGAAATCACTACCCGGGCCCAGCGCGGTCTGGATGTCTCCGGGATGCAGGAGCCGATCACGCTCGGCCAATCAAAGACAAGTCGCATGCCCGACAGCGAGCTTCACGTCGCCATTGATCAGGTCGTGCGCGACCAGGATGTCTTCATCATCCAGCCGTGCGCCAGGCCGGTCAACGATAATCTGATGGAACTGCTTCTGTACGTTGACGCCTTCCGGCGGGCATCGGCGCACGAAATCACGACTGTGATCCCCTATTACCCGTATGGCCGGCAGGAGCGGATGGCGAAGGGCCGCGAGGCGATCAGCGCAAAAGTTGTGGCGACGATGTTGGAGGCGCTGGGGGTGAGCCGCGTGGTCTACTTCGACGTGCACGCGCCGGCCACCCAGGGTTTCTTCCAGGTCCCGGTGGACCCGTTGACCGCGCTGCCGGTGCTGGCGGGATATTTCAAGAAGCCGGAATTCAAGAACGCGGCCATTGTCTCGCCGGATGTGGGACGAGCCAAGTTCGCAGGAAGGTATGCGGAGCAGCTCGACCTGCCCCTGGTGGTGGTGCACAAACGTCGGGAGGATGCCAAAACTGCCAAAGCGACGCACATCGTCGGCGACATCCAGGGCAAGATTCCGATCGTCATTGACGACGTGATCGCCGGCGGGACCGTGCTCACGGAGGTAGAGGAGTTGATCAAGGCCGGCGCCCTGCCCGAAGTGTATTTTGCCATCACCCACGGCGTGCTCTTGCCCTCGGCCCTGGCGCGGCTCGAAGATCCGCACGTCAAACAGCTCGTCATCTCCGACACGATTCGCCAGCCCAAGGCCATCCGTGACCACGCCAAGATCGTGGTTTTGTCGGTGGCCGAGTTGCTGGCAAACGTCATCTGGCGAATCCATTGCGGCGAGTCCATCAGCGACTTGATCGAGAAGACCTAATGGCAAACCTGTATAGTTGGCTGGTCTACTTAGCCGGCCCGATTTCACTGGTCCTGTTTTCTGTCGTCCTGACGCTCATCGGCCTGGTCATCTGGCTGGCCCGGCGCCTGCGTACGTTGGAGCGGAGCTACCGAACCCTTACGACCGGCGCCACGGGTGGCAGCCTGGAGGCGGTGTTGGAGGATCACGTCCGCCAGGTGCGGGAAGCCACAGGCCGGGTGACCGAGTTGGATGCGCAGGTGCGTGCGATGGAGCGGGTCAGCCGGAGCCACGTGCAACACGTCGGCTTTCTGCGGTTCAACCCGTTTCGCGAGACCGGCGGCGACCAGAGCTTCGCCCTGGCCCTGGCCGACGGGGAAGGCAACGGCGTGGTCATCAGCAGCCTGCACAGCCGCGACGTAACCCGTGTCTATGCCAAACCGTTGGCCGCGTGGGAGACGAGTTATCAGTTGACGGAAGAGGAACAGCGGGCGATTGGTCGGGCGCGGGGGGAGGCGTAGAGCGTACTCCGTATTGCGTAGTGCGTGGTGCGTGTACGTTACATGGAGCACGCAATACGCAATACGCACGCTCCCATGCCCGCCGTCTCCTGCTTCACCCCAGACATCCCATCAGAGGAAGAACCATGGCATTTCGACGCGATTCCCGCCCTGCGCCCGATCAGATTGACGTCATCATCGGGCCGCGGGCGACGTTCAGTGGGCAGTTGCGCTGCGACGGCAGCATCCGATTTGACGGCACCGCGGAAGGAGGGCTGATCGAGACCCCCGGCAACGTGCTGATTACCGAGGGCGCGCGCGTGATGGCCGACATCAAGGCCAAGACGGTGTCGGTGGCGGGCGCGTACAAGGGGACGATCACTGCCGACCGGGTGGAGCTGTTGGAAGGCGGCCGGCTGTGGGGCACGATTCGCGTGCGCTCGTTCCTGCTCGACGAGGGCGCGCACTTCGCGGGTGAACTCATCATGCAGGGAACCGACGCCGACGAGCCGCTCCTCCCGCCGCGCCCGGCCGAGGGGGAGAAGATTCCGGCAGCGTGAAACGTGAAACGTGCTGCGTGTTTTGTAGGCGAGAGTCGCCCTTCTCTCACGTCTCACGGATCACGTCTCATGTTTTACGCTTTTCGCAGCAACCCCATCCTCACTTCCGGCAACTCAGCGTACCAAAGCAGGAAGACGGAGAGCGCCAGCGAGAGCGCCGTCAGGATCAGGTAGGGGCCGTTGATCACGGTCTCTTTGCCGACGGTCATCGTGGCGTGCGGCCAGACCATCATCAGCCGGCTGATGATGTTGAAGCCCTGGGCGAAGGAGAGCAGATACCAGGGCCACGGGGCGCTGCTGCGCCGCACGATCAACTCCACCTCGGAGATGATGACCATGACGGCCAGCAGAACGGGCAGCCACCATTCTTGCGTCGTGGGCGAGAAGGACTGCGGCGGGAAGAGCACCAACGGGACAAATTGCAGGATGAGCAGGGCGACGATGGCGCCGGGGGTCGTGATGGCTCGACGTAGCATGGAATAATAGCTCCTTTCAATCGCCTGGAAACCAAGTTTTTGGAATCCGATCATTTGAGGCTGATTATATGGCTTGGTTGTCCGCCTGTCAAGCCGCTTGACATTTGCTTAACACTCTATTATAATCGCCCTCAGTAAACGCGTCTGTGGGAAATGATCCACAAGCAGTTCTTCGCACGTAACCGACCAGATCAACTAGACAACGTTGTCAACATGGGTGCTTCACCGGAGCAACTCAGCAACGATCTGGGGCTTCCGCCTTAGACACAAGAAGGAGGTGATCTGGTTTTCGCTACGTTCAGTCATCAGTTGTTTCCGTTCAACCAACACTATTTTTCAGGAGGAGTTCTATGCGTGCGTCCAAGTTGTTGACCCTGGTACTGGTCGTTGCGTTCGTGCTGTCGGCCTGTGCCCAGCCGACCCCGCCCCCGGCTCCCGCCGCCAAACCGGCTGCTGCTGAACCGACCAAGGCCCCTGCGGCTGAACCGACCAAGGCCCCTGCGGCCCCTGCAGCCGGTGGCGAGCTCAAGATCGCCATCCTGGCCCCGTTGTCCGGCCCGGTGCCGACCTTCGGTGTGATGACTCGTGATGGCGCGCTGCTCGCCATCGAGGAGTGGAACGCGAAGGGTGGCGTCCTCGGAAAGAAGATCGTCCCGGTCATCGAAGACAGCCAGTGCACCCCTGACCCGGCGGTCAACGCCGCCAACAAGGTGATTGACCAGGATAAGGTCCACTACATCGTCGGCGAGGTCTGCTCCAAGGCCTCCATCCCCATCTCCGAGATCGCCAACGCCAAGAAGGTCATCCAAATCAGCCCGACCTCAACCAACACCGATGTGACGGTGACCAAGGACGGCAAGGCGAAGGACTACATTTTCCGCGCGTGCTTCATTGACCCGTTCCAAGGGACCGTGGGCGCCAAGTTCGCTTTCGAGAACTTGAAGGCCAAGACCGCCTTCATCATGCTGGACCAGGCCAACGACTACGTCAAGGGCCTGGCTGAGGCGTTCGAGAAGTCCTACACCGGCCTGGGTGGCAAGGTCGTCGGCAAGGAAAGCTACACCTCCAAGGACACCGACTTTTCAGCCATCCTGGCGAAGGTCGCGTCGGTTAAGCCGGACGTGATCTACCTGCCCGACTACTACAACATCGTCAACCTGGCTGCGAAGCAAGCCAAAGAAAAGGGTATCACTGCTCCGTTCATGGGCGGTGATGGCTGGGACTCTTCGGACCTGGACCTGAAGGCCGCGGCCGGCGGGTTCTACACCAACCACTACGCAGCCGACTCGAAGGCGCCGGAAGCGGTGGCCTTCCAGGCGGCATTCTTGGCGAAGTACAAGGATGACAAAGGCCAGGGCAAGGTCCCGGATGCACTGGCAGCCCTGGCCTACGACGCCACCGGCCTGCTGCTGACGGCTATCAAGAACGCGGGTGCCGACGACACCGACAAGGTGAAGGCGGCCATGGAGGCGATCTCCTACCAGGGGGTCTCCGGCAAGATCACCTTCGACAAGCAGCACAACCCGGTGAAGTCGGCCACGATCCTCAAGGTCACGGAAAAAGGGTTCGTGTTCGACTCCGTCGTGAACCCGTAGCCCAAGAAGACATCGGGAACTTTGTTGGACACCCGACATCGGACCCCTAACCATTGAGAGATGAGTAGACAAGGAAACAAGTAGACAAGGCGACTCCGTGTTCCCCCTTGCCTGCTTGCCTACTTGTCTACTTGTCTACTCGGCCTCGGAGGTAGTGCGCGAATGCAACAAGTAAGCCCTTCTTCCAAATCCTCGTTTGCTGCGCGCAGGCCTGGAGCTCGTCTTGCGTGGATCGGCCAGGGATTTCTCTTGCTCTTAGCCGCAGTGGTGCTGTATATCCTGGCCAGCAACCTCATCAAGGACCCGCCCTTGTTTGCCCAGTTTGTATTCAGCGGGCTGCAACTGGGGTTCGTGTACGCTCTGATCGCCCTCGGCTACACGATGGTCTACGGCATCGTCAAGCTGATCAACTTCGCCCACGGCGATGTGTTCATGGTCGGCGCGTTCGTCAGCTTCTACGCGGTGACGCGTTTCCAGTTACACGTTTGGCCGGCGGCCATCTTCCCCGGCCTGCCGAGCGGCGTCGTCGTGGTGATTGGCTCGCTCACGGTGGTGCTGCTCTCCATGATCGTCTGCGTGGCGATGGCTGTCACCATCGAACGCGTGGCCTACAAACCCCTGCGCGACGCGCCCAGGATCGCCGCCCTGATCACGGCCATTGGTGTCTCTTTCTTCTTGGAATTCTTTGGCGCGCTCTACTTCGTCTTTTCACCGCGCTTCATCCCCTACCAGCGGCCGTTCGAAGTCGTCACCTGGTATATCAAGGACGGCATCCACCTGGTTCAGGCCGGACAGGCGCCGCCAGCAGGCAGCATCACCTTCTCCAACATCTTCCTGATCATCTTCGTGGCGTCGGTGCTGGTTCAGCTCATTCTGCAGTTCCTGGTGCGCCGCACGAAGATGGGTAAGGCCATGCGCGCGACCTCGTTCGATAAGCCGACGGCGCGGCTGATGGGCATCAACGTGGACGGCGTCATCTCGTTCACCTTCGCGGTGGGCTCGGCGTTCGCCGGGCTGGGCGGCGTGCTCTATGCCATCGCCTATTCCTCGATCTGGACGCAGTTGGGCATCCTGCCCGGCCTCAAGGCGTTCGTGGCGGCCGTGCTGGGCGGCATCGGCAGTATTCCCGGTGCGTTTATCGGCGCGTTGATCATGGGCCAGGCCGAGGCGCTGACGATGGGCTACATTTCCACCCCCATGCGCGACGCGGTGGCGTTCACGATCCTCATCATCGTCCTGTTGGTGAAGCCGACAGGCCTCTTCGGCGAAGCCGCCGGCGAGAAGGCATAGGAGGCAACCCATGACCATGAACCTGGGCTTCCTGGCCCTTTCGATTGTCAAGATCGTCGCCATCCTTGCCTACCTGTACGGCCTGCTTTGGGTGATGGGCCACTCGAACAAGATCGTGAAAGTTGCAGGCATCCTGCTTGCCTTTGGGATCGTCCAGGCCGCACTCTTGGTGGAGTTCGGCGAGACGCGCGTCCTCAACGACTTCGACCGCGGCTTGCTGTTCCAGGCTTGCACGATGACGATGGTCGCCCTGGGCCTGAACCTGATCTACGGCTTCAACGGCCAGTTCAGCCTGGCGCAGTGGGGCTTCTACGGTATCGGCGCCTACACCGCGGCTGACATCACCTATCGCTGGACCAATGGCGATGCCCGCGGCCTGCTGGTGGCGGGTCTCGGCGTCGCGCTGGGCGGGCTGATGATCCTGGGCGTCGGCCGGCTCATCAAACGCTACAAAGGTATGCCGGTGCTGTCGCAGTTCACGCTTTATTTGATCGGCAGCGCGGCGGCCGGCGGAGTGGCAGTGTTGATCGGCAATGCGATCAACACGGGTCTGGCGCCGCTGTTTGGCACGGTCGAGGCCCCCGGCATTCTTGCCAGTTCCGTGGTGCTACAGATCGTCTTCTTCCTGGCCGTGTTGATTGCGGGCGCGTTTGCTGCGGAAGTGAGTTTTCTCTTCGGCCTGCCCGTGTTGACCCTCGGCTCCGACTACTTCGGCATCGCGTCCCTGGGCTTTTCCATCGTCATCCAAACGCTCATGGTCAACACAGACACACTCCTGCCCTTCCCTGAAATGAAGGGCGGCCGCGGCATGATCGGCATCCCGAAGCTGACCTCCTGGTTCTGGGCCTTCCTGTTCCTGATCGCGATCATCATCATCATGCGTAACTTGATCTACTCCAGCACCGGCCGCGCCATCATGTCAGTGCGCGAGGATGAAACCGCGGCCAAGGCGATGGGCATTGACGTGGCGAACTACAAGCTGCTGGCGTTCGTGATCGGCAGCCTGTTCGCGGGCATCGGCGGCGGTGTTTACGCGCACTACATCGGCTTCCTCAGCCCCGGCACCTTCGACTTCCTGGTGGGCTTCAACCCGCTGATCATCATCGTGTTCGGCGGCCTGGGCAGCATGACCGGCACCATCGCGGCCTCGTTCGGCTGGATCTTCTTCCTGGAAGGGTTGCTGCGCGTGCTCCTGGGGCAGATGGGCACCGAGGCGCCGACCTGGCGCTACGTGCTCTACCCGATCGCGTTGCTGCTCCTGATGCTGTTGCGACCGCAGGGGCTGTTGGGTAACGTCGAGTGGGGCTTCCTCAAGCGCCCCGTCATCAAGCTGCGCGGCGACGCAGCCCCGGCTGTGCCGGCCAGCAAGTAGCCGTGGAGAGAACAACCATGCAGACAACACCCCCAACGGCTAATCAACCCCAGCCTGTGCTCGAAATCAGCGGGCTGACGAAGCAGTTCGGCGGCCTGCGCGCCGTCGGCAACTTCGACCTGACCGTGCGGCAGGGCGCACTGGACGGGCTAATCGGCCCCAACGGCGCCGGCAAGACCACTGTGTTCAACATGATCAGCGGTCTGTATGCGCCGACGGCCGGCGAGATTGACTTTTTCGGCACGCCGCTCGTGGGATCGGAGCCGTTCGAGATTACGCAGATGGGCATCGGTCGCACGTTCCAGAACATCCGCCTGTTCCCCAACCTGACGGTGCTCAACAACGTGCGCATCGCCTACCATCCGCACGCGGGCTACGGCCTGTTCGACGGCCTGCTGCGCAACAGCCGGTTCGAGGCCAAAGAGCAGGAAATGATCGAAAAGGCCCAGGATTTTCTCGCGATCTTCGGGCTGGAGAAGTACCAGAACGAGATTGCCAAGAACCTGCCCTACGGTGAGCAGCGCCGTGTGGAGATCGCCCGCGCCCTGGCCTCCGATCCCAGGCTGTTGCTGTTGGACGAGCCGGCGGCCGGCATGAACCCCGCGGAGATCGGCCGCCTGATGGAGCTGATCCACTTTGTCCGCGACCGCTTCAACCTGACCATCCTGCTGATCGAGCACCAGATGCGGCTGGTGATGAACATCTGCGAGCGCATCACGGTGATGGACTTCGGCGAGGTGATCGCTCGCGGCACGGCCACGGAGATCCAGAACGACGTGCGCGTGATCGAAGCGTACCTGGGCCGCAGCGCGGTCGCGAAGGCCGGAGTGACGCACTGACGAAGGACGGAGGACGAACGACGAGGACTTTCGTCTATGGTCTTTCGTCCTTCGTCGGGAGATAACGTATGTTACTTGAGGTAAAGGACCTTAACGTCTACTACGGCGCGATCCATGCGCTCCAGGGCATCAGCTTCACGGTCGAAGAGGGCGAAATCGTCTCGCTGATCGGCGCGAACGGCGCCGGCAAGTCCACGACCCTGAAGACCCTCTCCGGCCTGCTCCGTTCGCGCACCGGCGACATCGTGCTGGCCGGCGAGTCCATTAAGACGACGGCCGCACAGGACATCGTGCGCCGCGGCGTGATCCATGTGCCCGAAGGGCGGAAGATCTTCGCCCCGCTCACTGTCCAGGAGAACCTGGAGATGGGCGCATTCACGCGCGACGACCCGGCCGAAATCCGCCAGAGCATGGAGCGCGTGTTCAAGAGTTTCCCGCGCCTCAAAGAGCGCCTGACCCAGTATGGCGGCACCCTCTCCGGCGGCGAGCAGCAGATGCTCGCCATCGGCCGCGGGATGATGGCCCGGCCGCGGGTGTTGCTGCTGGACGAGCCTTCGATGGGCCTGGCGCCGATCCTGGTGGAGGAGATCTTCTCGATCATCAAGGAGATCAACGACCAGGGTGTAGCGATCCTGCTGGTGGAGCAGAACGCGCTCATGGCGCTCTCGGTGGCCAATCGCGGCTACGTGCTCGAAACCGGCCGCATCGTCCTCGCGGGCACCGGCCAGGAGCTGCTGAACAATCCTCAGGTGGCGAAGGCGTACCTGGGTGGACATTGACATAACGCGCATTGCCGACGGGGTGCGGGCAACTTGAACACGGCGGCAGCGCCAGGTCGGCCGACCTGGCGCTGGACTGCCCTCTGCTTTACGAGAGGACTTACGCAATGTGACCCGGAGCACCCTGAGCGGAGCCTCGCTGTAGTTTAGCGAGGCGTAGTCGAAGGGTGTGGCGCTGGCGAAAGGCGCTCCGGCGTGCTTCGACTGCGTCCGGCATACTCCGCCGGACTCCGCTCAGCATGCTTCCGCTGGGGTGACTGCGTAACTCCTGTTAACGAGAGGAGGTGATGTAATCCATCCCAGCTCCGTTTTCCTGCATCTTGCACAAGATTTGTGCGCTCGCTGAATTCGCTGTGGCCCGATGGCATATCATCGGGGCCCAATTCTAATAGGAGGAGAACCTATGACCGCTCTATGGATCAAGAGAACCCGTGTCATCTTCGCAGTCGTTGCCATCTTGGCAACGATCTCGGGCTGCGTTGCGCCGACCCCTCAGGTGATCGAGAAGGTCGTGACGCAGCAGGTCGAGAAGGTCGTGACGCAGCAGGTTGAGAAGATCGTCGAGAAGCCGGTCGAGAAGATCGTCGAGAAGGTCGTCACGCCCACCCCGGTGCCGCCCAAGGTGCAGGACACCTTCATCTTCGGCGCCCAGGGCGAGCCCGTGTGCCTCGACCCGGCCATCATCACCGACGGCATCTCCGGCCGCATCGTTAATCAGGTTTTCGAGGGCCTGGTCAAATTCGACAAGGACACGACCAACCCCGTCCCCGCGCTGGCCGAAAAGTGGACCACCTCGGCCGACGGCAAGGTGTGGACCTTCACGCTGCGCAAGGGCGTCAAGTTCCATGACGGCACCGACTTCAACGCGGATGCCGTCGTCAAGAATTTCGATTACTGGAAGAATACCAAGAACCCGACCCACGACGCGCAGATCAAGGCCGGGCAGACCTTCGAGTACTTCGAAGCCCAGTTCAGCGGCTTTGACGATGCCAGCATCATCACCGAAGTCAAGGCCGTGGACGCCGGCACCGTGCAGATCACGTTGAAGGACCCGCAAGGCCCGTTCCTCAACAACCTGGCGATGTTCATCTTCGTCTTCTGGAGCCCAACCGCGCTGGAGAAAGCCGGCGTCAACTCCTGCAAGACCCCGGTCGGCACCGGCCCCTACAAGTTCGTCGAGTGGAAGGCCAACGAGCAGGTGTCGCTGACCGCGTTCGCCGACTACTGGGACAAGCCGAATGCGGCGAAGATGAAGAACGTCATCATCCGCAACATCCCGAACAACTCGTCCCGCCTGCTGGCGCTCTCGGCCGGCGAGATCCATGGCATGGAAGGCATGGAGCCGCGCGACGTCGCCGCCCTTAAGAGCAACCCTAAGTTCAAGCTGATTCTGCGGCCGGCCAACACCACCGGCTACGTCGCCTTCAACTATAAGGTGAAGGAGTTCCAGGATCTCAAGGTGCGCCAGGCGTTCGCCCAGGCGATCAACAAGGCGCCGATCGTGACCTCGTTCTACGGCGGCACCGGCGTGGTCACCAACCAGTTCCAGCCGCCCGCGCTCTGGGGCTATAACAAGGATCTCAAGGACTGGGCCTACGATGCCGCGGCAGCTAAGAAGCTGCTTGCCGATGCCGGCTTCCCGAACGGCATCTCCGAGATTACCTTCGACGGCAAGAAGATGCCGCTCGAGTTCTGGTACATGCCGGTCTCCAGGCCGTACTATCCGAACCCGAAGGACATCGCCACCGCGATCGCGGCTGACTTGGCCAAGGCGGGCATCAACGTCACGCTCCAGACCGTTGACTGGACCACCTACCTCGACAAGCGCAAGAACGGCCAGTTGCCGCTCTACATGCTCGGCTGGACCGGCGATAACGGCGATCCCGACAACTTCGTCTGCTACTTCTTCTGCATGGACGCCAAGGACACGCCGATCGCGCGCGAGGGCTTTATGGCTGACAAGGAGGTGTCCGACCTCTTGAAGAAGGCCGCCATGCTGGTCAAGCAGGAAGAACGCGCGCCGCTCTATCGGCAGGCAGAGCAGATGATCCACGACAAGGTCACGCGCGTCTTCATCGCCAACAACCAGCCGCCGCTGGCGTTCCTCGCCAACGTGGAGGGCTACGTGCCGAACCCCACCGGCACCGAGTTCTTCAACACGGTCGTCGTGAAATAGACGTCGTAGATCCCCGCAGGGGGCAGTGCAAGTGGTGTGGGGCGGAGTGCTTCTCCGCCCCACGAGTCTTGACCCCACCGGCGCCGCCCGATCCTCGCGCCGGGCGGCGCGCACGGCTTGCTCGTGATCCTTCGGCCAAGGGCCTAAACATGCTGAGCTATGTCATCAAACGCGTCCTGGGCGTGATCCCGGTCCTCCTCTGCGTCTCGATGCTCGTCTTCGGGTTCCTGCGCATGATTCCGGGCGATCCGGCGCTGACGATGCTGGGCGAACGCGCGACACCGGAGAACATCGCCCGCGTGCGCGAGCAGCTTGGCTTGAACAAGCCCCTCCACGAACAGTACCTGATCTTCCTGGGCAACGCGTTGCGCGGGGACCTGGGCCGCTCTATCCTGCGCCAGGAGCCGGTGACCCAGGAAGTCCTCCGGCGCTTTCCCGCGACGATCGAGCTTGCATTGGCGGCCATGCTGATCGCGCTGATCGTCGGCATTCCCGCGGGCGTCATTTCGGCCGTTCGACGCGGCTCCTGGTTCGACGCGGCCAGCATGCTGGTGGCGCTGACTGGCGTCTCCATGCCGATCTTCTGGCTCGGCCTGATGATGATCTTCTTCTTCTCAGTCGTGCTGCATATCCTGCCGACGGGCGGCAGGCTGGACGCAGGCACGTCGTTCATGCCCATCACGAACCTGGTGCTGTTGGATACCCTGCTGCGGGGGAACATCCCGCTCTTCTTCCAGGCGCTGCGCCACCTGGCGCTCCCGGCGCTGGCGCTGGCCACGATTCCCATGGCGATCATCGCCCGCATGACGCGTTCGGCCATGCTTGAAGTGCTAAACCAGGACTACATCCGCACGGCGCACGCCAAAGGGCTGAAGGGAAGCACAGTGGTGATCCGCCACGCGCTGCGCAACGCCTGGCTGCCCATCATCACGGTCATCGGCTTGCAGGTGGGACGCCTGTTGTCGGGCGCCATCCTCACCGAGACGGTCTTCTCGTGGCCGGGCATCGGCCGATGGCTGGTTGACGCCATCTATTCGCGCGACTACCCCATCGTCCAGGGGGTCACCCTTTTCATTGCGATTATCTTTGTGGGGGTCAATCTGAGCGTGGATATCCTGTACGCGCTGGTGGACCCGCGCATCAGGTTCGACTAGGGTGCATTCAGATTCGGCTACGGGCCACCCAAGCGGAGCACGCTTCGCGTGAGCGGAGTGGCGACGTTTTTCCGCCACGTAGTCGAAGGATGCTGACACAGTGTTCAGCGAAAGGCATCCAGTGAGCAGCATCGTTACCACGACCGAAGGGCTTACCCGGCCTCCGCGCAGCCTCTGGCATGATGCCTGGCGGCGTCTCGTCGCCAACCGGCTGGCGCGCCTGGGCATGGCGATCACGGTCTTCTTCATTTTGCTTGCGGTCGCCGTCCCGGTGGTCTTCCCGTATAATGCCAGAACTGACTCAGACCTCGTCAGCCAGCTGCTTCCGCCGTCGGCTCAACATCTGATGGGGACAGATGAGCAGGGACGGGACGTCTTGAATCGCGTGGCGCAGGGCGCGCGGGCGTCATTGGGCGTCGGCGTCAGCTCGGTGTTGATCGCCATCCTCGTTGGCGCGCTGCTGGGCCTGTTTTCCGGCTTTGCTGGCAAGACGGTTGACCTGGTGATCATGTTTGCGATGGATGTCCTGCTCTCGTTTCCGGGGCTGTTGCTGGCTATCGCCGTAGTCGCCCTCCTCGGCCCTGGCCTGCGCAACGCACTGCTCGCCATTACCATCGTCAATATTCCCGTTGACGCCCGCATCGCGCGTTCGACCGTCCTCTCGGTCAAGCAGTTCGAGTACATCAATGCCGCGCGTTCCGTCGGCGCGCCCTCCGGCCGCATCCTCTTCCGCCACGTCCTGCCCAACAGCCTCTCGCCGATCCTGGTGCAGAGCACGCTCGGCATCGCTGGCGCCATCCTGGAGATCGCCGCGCTCGGCTTCCTGGGCCTGGGCCAACAGCCTCCCTACCCCGAATGGGGCGCCATGTTGGCGGATAGCGTCAAATACCTGACGAGCGGCGCCTGGTGGGTGTTGCTCTTCCCCGGTTTGGCGATCATGCTCACCGTGCTCGGCTTCAACCTGCTTGGCGATGGCCTGCGGGACGCGTTGGATCCCAGGTTGCGCGCGTGACGAAGGCGCGAAGCTAGAAGCTGGAAGCTGGAAGTTGGACACTGGAAACCTCCAACCTCCAATCTTCAAAAAGAGCAATGGACCTCATCCCTCTTACCCCAAATGCCTATCAGCTCCGCGGCGGTTCCAACGCCGGGTTGATCCTTCACGACGGCCGTGCAGTGCTGGTAGATACCGGCCTCGACAAAGACACGGCCAAGAAGATCCTGCGCCACATTGACGCCCTGAAGGTGCAACTGGTCGCGGTGGTCATTACGCACGCGCACGCGGACCATTTCGGCGGCGCGGCGACAATCCGGGCGCGGACGGGCGCGCCGGTCTACGCGGCCGGGGTGGAGGCGGCGGTCGTCGCCCATCCCATCCTGGAGCCGCTCTATCTTTTCTCCGGCGCGGCGCCTGCGGCCGAGTTGCGCCATAAGTTCACCCTGGCGGAAGCGTGTCCGGTGACCGAGGGATTGGGGACTGGGGATCAGGTACTCGGCGGGGTACCGTTTACTGTGATTCCTGCCCGCGGCCACGCGCCCGACCAGATGATGGTGGCGGGCGGGGACGTCTGTTTCGTGGCGGATGCGGTCTTTGCGCCGGAGGTGCTGCACAAGCACGGCATCCCGTTCTACGTGGATGTGGATCAGACCGCGGCGACCCTGGCGGCCCTGCCCAACCTTGACGGCCACTATGCGGCCTTCGTCCCCGGCCATGGGCCTGCCGTCTCGCAGATCGCGCCGTGGGCAGCCGAAAACGCCGTTTGCCTGGCCTCAATCCGCGCCGCGGTATCTGCCTCCCTGGCCGAGACCGGCGACGTAGCCCGTCTCGTTCAGTTGACCGCGCGTCGTCTGGGCGTAACCATCCCCAACCCGGTCATCTACTGGCTGACGCAGACGACGGTGTTGGCGTGTCTCAGCTCGCTGCAGGCGGCGGGCAAGGCGAGCGTGGGTATCGGGGAAAATGAGTTGCGATGGGCGGCCAGGGCTTACTGACTCATCTTAGTTACATAGCCCGCGACTGCGGATCGAGCGCATCGCGCAGACCATCACCCACGAAATTGATCGCCAGCACAGTCAAGAGGATCAATAAGCCGGGGAAGAGCCACAACCAGGGGGCGGTCTCCAGAAACTTGTTGGTGTCTTCCAGCATGTTGCCCCATGTCGCGGTGGGCTGGCGCACACCCAGGCCGAGGAAACTGATGTAAGCCTCGGTCAAGATAGCGGCGGCTACCCCCAACGTCGCATTGACGATGATGGGCGCAGCGGTGTTGGGCAGGATATGGCGGAACATGATCGAAAGGTTGGTGGCGCCGACGCAGTGCGCCGCCAACACGAAGTCTCGCTGCTTGAGCGAGAGGAACTGCGAGCGGACGATGCGCGCCAGATACATCCAGCTATCCAGTCCGATAATCACGACGATGATGATCACGCCGCCGTTTATTTCCCGGCCGAAGAACTGGAAGTTTGAGATCTTGCCGCTGAGGAACTTCGCGGCGACGATCAGCAGGAAGAGCTGCGGGATGCACAGCATCGCCTCCGTGAAGCGCATCAGGATGCTGTCAACAGGCCCTCCATAGTAGCCGGACAACGCCCCGATCGTAACCCCCACGACCAGGGCCACGGCGACGGCCGCCAATCCGATCAGCAGCGAGATCTGCCCGCCGTAGATCGTGCGGGCCAGGATGTCGCGCCCCACGGCATCGGTGCCGAATGGATGGACCGCAGACGGCGGCCGCAGCTTGATGGCGATGTCGTTGTAGTTCGCATACTTCTCGGAGAAGACGAGCGATCCCACGGTCACGTAGAGGAGCAGCGAGATCAGGAGCGCCAGCCCGAACATCGCCATGCGGTGCCGGCGAAAGCGCCGCCAGGCCATCCGCGCGGGGGTGAGAGGCTCGTGGGCGGTCATGGCACTCGCAGGTAACCCTGTGGGGACGGTGCTGGTGGTTGCCATTCAGCGCTCTACCTCAGTCGTAACGGATGCGGGGATCCAGAAACGTATAAACCACGTCAGTGATGATTTGAAACAGGATAACCATCACGGCAATGATGATAATGATGCCCATCAACACCGGGAAGTCGGAGCGCGTGGTGTGATCGTAGAACAGCCGTCCCATACCCGGCCATGCGAAGATTGATTCCGTCACCACGGCGCCGGCAAGGAGGAACGGCAGGTCCAGGCCCACCACCGTCACCAGCGGCAACACAGCATTCTTGAGCGCATGGACGAAGAGCACATGAAGGCGGGTCAACCCCTTAGCGTACGCGGTGCGGACATAATCCTGGCTGAGGACCTCGAGCATGTTGGCGCGAATGTAACGGCTGTAGGCAGCGATACTGATCAGGGAGAGGGCCGTGACGGGCAACACCATGTGCCAGGCCGTCTGCTGCCAGCTTGGCCCGGCCGCCGGCTCGAACATGCCGCCGGTCGGGAAGTAGGGCAGCCCCCAGCGTTTGAAATAGACCGCGAAAACGTAGATCAGCCCCAGCGCCAGCAGAGGAATGGGAATGGAATAGCCGATAAAAGAAAACGTCGTGATGACGTGATCGAAGATCGAATACTGTTTCAGCGCCGATATCAGGCCGATCACGAGGGAAAACACCAGGATGACGACCTCGCTGACCAGCATCAGCAGCAGCGTGTTGGGCAACCGCTCCTTGATCATCTCCAGCACCGGCTGGTGCGTGGCAAGCGAGGTCCCGAAGTCGCCGCGCAACACGCCCTGGCGAATGCCGGCTGACTCGGTGACGCCGTCGCCGTCCAGGTCAACTCTCTGCCAGTCGTTGCCGGCCAGCCATACCACGTACTGCATCCAAATCGGTTTGTCGAGCCCGAGCTGTCGCGTGAGTCGGGCGCGATCCTCCGACCGGAGCGCCTTGCGCCCGCCGCCGAACGCCGCAAGCGGATCGCCCATTTCTGACGTGAGCGCGAAGACGATGACGCTGATGATGAACAGCAGAGGAATGGCTTGAATCAAGCGGCGCGCGACATAGGAGCCCATGCCAACTCCTGAACCGGAAAGGCCTGTCCCCCCACCCACCTTGCGGTTTGGTGAAGGGGACAGGGACAGGCATCACTGCAGCTCGTTACTCGAGGGACCAGTTGTAGGCGTTCCAGAATGGTGTGCCGCCGGAGAGCCGGGCGTTCTTCAGCTTCTTGGAGATCGCCCACCAATCCGGGTCGTCCCAAAGGCTCACCCAGTAGAGCTTGTCATTGAGGATCTTGCCGATCTTGTAGAACAACTGGATGCGCGCCTGGCTGTCCACCGTCACGGCCTGCTGGGTGAAGAGGTCATCGAGTTCCTTGTCGCAGAAGTACTGGTAGTTCGTGCCAGACGGATTCTTGTCTGACGGGACCTCTCTGCACGTCCAGCTCACATAGTCCGGATCGGGGAAGGCCGGGTTGGACGAGTGCTGCTCGATGTCATACTGGCCCATGGCGATCGGGCCCTGGTCGCCGTAGCCGGCGAAGAACAGGTCGCTGGCGTGGTTGATCAGCTCTACATCAATCCCCACGTCCTTCAGCATCTGTTGGACGATCACCTGCGTGCTCTTGCGAACGTCGCGCGTAGTGGTGGCGTAGCGGAGCTTCAGCTTGACGCCGTCCTTCTCGCGGATGCCGTCTGCGCCCACCTTCCAGCCGGCGTCATCCAGGAGCTTCTTCGCGCCGGTCGCGTCAAAGGCAAGCGGCTTCTGGCTGGGATCAGCGTAGGGCGTGTCCTCCCAGAAGGTGCTCGAAACCTTGGTCCGGCCGCCGAGCAGGTCCTTGACGATCTTCTGGCGGTCAACCGCCATGACGACGGCCTTGCGGACGTTGACATCCTGGAGCGCCGGATGGCCTTTCGTCTTGGCGTCGGTGCTGAGGTTGAAGAACAGAGACTCCTGGTAGCCCGATGCCGCCTTGACCAGGTCAACGGTGCCAAGCTTCTCCAGGTCAGGCATCACGGAGTAGTCAATGAAGGTACCGACGTCCGAGTCGCCGGCCTTCAGCGCGGCGAGCTGTGCGGCGTCATCCGGCACGATGCGGATATAGATCTGGTCTAGCTTGGGCTTGCCCTGCCAGTAATTCGGGTTGGCCACGAAGATCAGGTGGCTGCCCGATTGCCATTCCTTGAACAGGTACGGCCCGATCCCGACCGTGGGCTTGCGGTTCCACTCGGCATTATCGAGGGTGCCATCTTTCTGGAAGACCGGCTCCAGGATGTGCTTGGGCAGCGCGCCCGCACCGGCTGTGGGCCCGCCGGAACCGGTGAAGATCTTGGCCTGCCAGGGCGCATAGGGTTCCTTGAACGTCACGACCAGGGTGCTCTTGTCCTTGGCTTCGACCTTGTCTACCACTACGTCGAAGGGATCGCGACTGAGCACCGTGTTCTTGTCGTTCATCACCATCTGCCAGGTGAAGACGTAGTCATCGGCGGTCAGCGGCTCGCCGTCCGACCACTTGATGTCGTCGCGCAGCTTGTAGGTGATGACCTTGCCGTCGGCCGAGATACCGCCGTTCGCAGTGCTGGGGATCTCTTTCGCGATCAGCGGGACCGCCTCGTTCTTGTCGTTGAAGACGATCAGCCCGGTAGACAGGTAGAGGGGGCCGAGGATCGCGGCGAACCACATGTTAGAGTAGTACGGGTTGAGGCTATCGGGTTCCTGGGGGAACGCGACACGCAGGACTTTCGGCGCAGACGTGGCTGTGGGCTTGGGCGCCTCAGTCGGTTTGGGCACTGCGGTCGGCGGTACGGCTGTCGGCTGAGGCGCCGCGGCTTTGGGCGCCTCGGTTGCAGGCGCAGAAGGCGCCGGCGTAGCAGCCGGCACACACGCCGTGAGGATCAGTGTGAGAGTCACCACGGCTCCGAAAACGGACAACAAACGGTTGCGCATTTTCCCCTCCTTGACAAGTTTGGAAAGAGACCGAGCAAACACGACTCTTTGATGACGGACGGTGGCACCGAGAGAGTAGGGCTATATATTACCACAAGATTCGACAGCGCGCCACTCTGCAATCTGAGGACCGGATATAAGGAGGGACAGATGTCTTGCTGTCCGAATTCATGTCCAGACATCAGAACCCCCCGTTTGACATTCCCCCGATGCAGGCTATAATTACACCCGTTCTTCACGAACCCTCATCGCAGCCCGCACAGTGACGTGCCTGATCGAATTGTCCTGCTGGTCTTTGCTTCTCTGAAAGGAGGTGTGCGGCTCGACTCGTTTATTTGCCTGCTTATCAATCCATCTACTCTCAACCTGAACAGGAGGAGAATCCCTGATGAAGTCCCTAAAGCTATTCAGTATCGTGACCGTGGTCGTGATGTTGTTCGGCCTGCTCGCGGCTTGCGCAGGACAACCCACCAAGAAGCTCGTCTTCGCCAGCGATGCGACGTGGCCGCCCATGGAATTCATGGACGACGCCAAGAAGATCGTCGGCTTCGACGTTGACCTGATCGCCGCCATCGCCAAGGATCAGAAGATCGAGGTCGAGATCAAGAATACCGCCTGGGACGGCATCTTCGCCGGCCTGGAGGGTGGGGCGTATGACGCCATCATCTCCTCGGTCACGATCAACGACGAGCGCAGGGCCAAGTACGACTTCTCCGACCCGTACTTCAACGCCGACCAGGGCATTGTGGTACGCGCCGACGATACCGGCATCAAGTCGGGCACTGACCTGGTGGGCAAGAAGGTGGGCGCGCAGATCGGCACCACCGGCGCGTTCGAGGTCGAGAAGATCAAGGGCGCGACGCTCAAAGGCTACGACACCGCCGACCTGGCCATGCTCGACCTGCTCAACAAGAACATTGACGCGGTCGTGGTAGACACCCCGGTGGCGGCCGACTTCGCGCTCAATTCTCCCCAATTCAAGGGCAAGCTCAAGCTCGCGGCTACCATCGTCACCAAGGAGGTCTTCGGCGTGGTGGCCCAGAAGGGCGATCCCAAGAAGGTGCTGCCGCTCTTCAACACCGGCCTGAAGAACGTCAAGGCGAGCGGCGAGTACGATAAAATCTACACCAAGTGGTTCGGCAAGGCGCCGTGAGGCGGAGGGGGGTGTCAGACACGGGAGCGGTCATGATTAGGGTACCGTAGCCTCCTGTTTCCAGGCGTCGCATCCTCGCTGTCGTCGCAGGAGACTGTGGACAAGTGGATGTCTGTATGGCTTTTGGCAGTCATCCACTTGCCTACGACCCGACTTTCATAGGTCACCCGAGCATTGCACTGACGGGTGATTTGGTGCGCGGCTGGTGAATCTCCTGCTGCTGGGGGACGGCTTGCGCGATGCGCTGGATCCGAGACTGAGAAAGTAGAATTATGTCCCCACAAGAACTTACCGCCGACCAACTTCGCCGCCACTGCGATCCGGCGCAATTCGCCTTCGTCTCTACGGCCGACGCGCCCGACCTGGAAGGGATCATCGGCCAGGAGCGCGCCGAGCGCGCCATCGAGTTCGGCATCGAGATGCCCCACGCCGGCTACAACATCTATGCGATGGGGCCGGTCGGCGCGGGTAAGACGAGCATCATCACCCGTTTCCTCCAGCGCAAGGCTGCCACCCGCCCCATTCCGTCCGATTGGGGCTACATCCACAACCTGGCCGATACGGACCGCCCGGTTGCGCTCCGGCTGCCGCCCGGCGGCGGTGTGAAACTGCGCGGCCAGGTGGATGCTCTGCTGGCCCAGGTCGCCGAGGCGCTGCCCAAGTCGTTCGCCAGCGACCAGTACGCCGAGCATCGCAACGCATTGGGCCGTGAACTCGACCAGCAGCGCAACGAACGGTCGCGGGAGTTGGACCGCTACGTCCACGGTCAGGGGTTCGATCTCTCGCGCACGCCGGCCGGGGTGATGGTCGTGCCGCTGGCTGACGGCAAGCCGATGACCGAGGAGCAGTTCAACGCGTTGTCGGAAGCCGAGCAGGACGTCTTCAACCAGCACGGGCAGGCGGTGCAAGAGGTGCTGGATCGGGTCATGCGCCAGGTGCAGGAGCTTGAAGAGGCCGCGCAGGAGCGACTGGCGCATCTGGATCAGGAGATAGCCGCGGCGACGATCAGCCCGTTTTTCGAGAAGCTAACCGCCGAATACCGCGATTGGCCCGACGTGGTCGCCTATCTGCAAGGGGCGCAGGCGCACGTGGCGGCCAACACCGACGATTTCAAGAGTGGCGTCAGCGAGAAGCAAAGCGACGGCGAAGGCGGCGCGGGGAACGGCGAGAACGCGCCGTGGTTCCTGCGCGGCCAGGCCGTCTCGCCCTACGACCGCTACCGGTTGAACGTCATCGTGGACAACCAGGGACTGACCGGCGCGCCGGTGGTGGAAGAGACCAATCCTACCTATGGCAATTTGATTGGCCGCGTGGAGATGCGCGCCGAGTTCGGCACCCTCGTCACCGATTTTCGTCGCATCAAGGCCGGCGCGTTGCATCGCGCCAATGGCGGTTACCTGGTGCTCGACGCCAAGGTGTTGCTCCGTCAGCCGTTGGCCTGGGAGTCGCTCAAACAGGCGCTCCGCAGCCGGCGCATTCGCATCGAAGACGTGGGCCAGCAGATGGGCGCGCTGGCAACCGCCACTCTGACGCCCGAGGCGATCCCGTTGGACGTCAAGGTGGTGCTCATCGGCGACCCGGCCACCTACTACCTGCTTTACGCGTACGATGAGCAGTTCGAGAAGATCTTCAAGGTGCGCGCCGACTTCGCCGAGGAGATGGCCTGGAGCGACGAGAACGTCCAAAAGATCGCCCAGTTCATCCGCAGCCGCTGCGTCGAGGAAGGACTGCCCCATTTCGACGTGAGCGCGGTCAGCCGGGTGATCGAGTACAGCGGCCGCCAGGTGGAAGATCAGCGCAAGCTCACGGCCCGCTTTGCGCACGTGGACGACATCGTCCAGGAGGCTGCGTTCTGGGCGGGGCGCACCGGGCACGCGATCGTCACCGCCGACGACGTGACGAAGGCGATTGACGAACGGGTCTACCGCTCGAACCAGTTCGAGGAGCGTCTGCGGGAGCTGACCACCGATGGCACGCTCATGGTGGACACGGCCGGCGCGGTCGTGGGGCAGGTGAACGGGCTGGCGGTGCTGGAGTTGGGCGATTACGCCTTCGGCCGGCCCAGTCGCATCACCTGCCAGACCTTCCAGGGCCGCGCGGGGGTCATCAACATCGAGCGGGAGGCCAAGCTCAGCGGTCACATCCACGACAAGGGCATGTTGATCCTCGCCGGCTTCCTGGGCGGACGCTACGCACAGGACAAGCCGCTGACCCTTTCGGCCAGCATCGCCTTTGAGCAGTCCTACGAGGGAGTGGACGGCGACAGCGCGTCTTCCACCGAGCTGTACGCGCTCCTCTCCAGCCTGGCCGGTTTGCCGCTCAACCAGGCGATCGCCGTCACCGGCTCGGTGAACCAGCGGGGCGAGATCCAGGCCATCGGCGGCGCGACGCTGAAGATCGAAGGCTTCTTCGACGTCTGCCGGGCCATGCCGGGCGGGTTGACGGGCAAGCAGGGGGTGATCCTCCCCGCGGCCAATGTGTCCAACCTGATGCTGCGGGACGACGTTGTCGCGGCCGTGGCCGAAGGCGGGTTCCACATCTACTCGGTGCGCACTGTGGACGAGGGGATCGAGTTGCTCACCGGCCTCCCCGCCGGCGCGCGCGGTCCCAATGGCGCGTACCCCGAGGACACCGTCAACGGCAAGGTGGATCGTCGCCTGTCTATCCTGGCGGAGCAGGGCAAGGAGAACGGCGGTAAGAGGAACGGCAACGGACGAAAGGAGGCTGAGGCTGAGGCTGAGGTTGAGTCGTCCGAGCCGGGGGAGCCGGAGTTGCCGGGGGAGCAGCCGGAGCCGGCGGATAGCTGATGGCTGATGGCAGATGGCAGATGGTTCGCGGTAATATAGCGATTTTAAGAAGATAAGAGCAACTGTACCCCAAAGCAGTACGGGCGCTGGCCGGTGGCGACCGTACTGCTCATAACCACGCCTCAACCGGTAGTCTCCGCGCCCCCTGCGGAAATGGCGAGTTGCCACACCGGCACAAGAACGCCGCGGCCGGTCTCCTGATCCTCGGCTTCTGCTTGCGCTTTTCGATAGCGTAAAGTACAATCATACTCCACATAGGAATGAACCGTGTCTGACCGAAGGAGGCCGCTATATGCTAAAATTGAGGGTTCCGAGCAAGCTGGCACCCGGCCAGCCGTGATCGTCTCGCGCGACGCCATCAGCCGCTACAGCCCGGTCGTCGTGATTTGCCCACTGACCAGCGCCTCGAACGTGCCACGGCTCTATCCCAGCGACGTGCTGGTACGCGCGCCAGAGGACGATCTGAAAAACGATTCGGTCGTGCTTACCCTGCAAGTGCGCGCCGTCGCCAAAACTCGGTTGGGCGAGTGGCTGGGGAAGTTGGAGCCAGCCACGGTGCAGGCAGTGGCTCAAGCCATGCGGATCACTTTGGATATCTGATCAAAGGAGATGAGGCAGGACGATGCCCAATCATCCTCTCGCCGAGGTGTTCGGTTTTCCGGCCGATAATCTATCGGTCGAGGCCGAACGCTATCGCAACAACAAGCTTTGCCCCTATAACAACAAGGTGCCTTCCTGCACCAAGGACAAGGCCAAAGACCCGTTGGGCGTCTGCACCGTTTTCGACGGCGATTCGGTGGCGATCACCGGCCCGATCCGTTTTCGACAGGATTGGTTCATCGTCGAGGATGCGGCGCGATTCTTCTTCCCGCCACACACCTCTTGGACTTCACTTCAGGAGACCCGGCTGAACGACGCGAACGGTCAATCGGCCGGCAACATTGACTTTTCCTGGTCGCCTACGACGAGCGCGGCCGCATCACGGATTTTGGCACCCTGGAGGTTCAAGGCGTCTACATCTTCGGCAACGTGCGGCGACCGTTCGAGTGCTACATGGCCGACCGTCTGCGCTGCAAGGACATGAGTTGGACGACGCCCCGTGTCGCTCCCGACTACCTTTCATCTTCGCGCAAACGGTTGGTACCGCAGTTGATCTACAAGGGCGAGATCCTGAAAGCTTGGGGCAAGAAGCAAGCGGTCGTGCTGCATGAGGGTTTCTTCAACACCCTGCCGCCTCTGCCGACCACCGATCCCGCACATGCGGATATCGCCTGGTTGATCTATGGGTTGGAGTTGGATGCCAAAGATCAGCGTTATCGGCTGGTTCACCGGCGGACGGAGTACACAGCATTCAGGGCCGCGCTGGATAGAGTTACCTTGCCAGCCATTGGTTCAATGGAAACCTTCATGAATCTGTTGCAAGACAAGCTGGATGAAAAACTCAACGAAGGACACGCACCCGATGCTCCTGCTTTGGGCGACGTCTTGAGTGAATAAACCGGCGATGGAACCCATCAAATACCAACTGCGAATACCGTACAGCCCTGAGACGCCAGTCGAAAATGGTGCCCTTCCGATTGACGCGTCCTTCAACGTCGATTTTGCCAACGCCATCGCCGAGCTTGAGTCATACAACAAGCACCTTTATCGGCCGAACACCTATCTGCATAAGTGGTGGGCACGACGCTGTGGGAGCACGTTCCGGCTGATTCTTAAGCACCTTGTTCAAGATGAGGCGCAGCGAGACTACTACGCGCCCGGTGGACTGGCGGGCAAGATCATTCTCGATCCGATGATGGGCGGTGGGACGACGTTGCACGAGGCCATCCGCCTGGAAGCCAACGTCATCGGCGCAGACATTGACCCGATCCCGGTACTCCAAGCACGCGCCACTCTATCTGAGCTTCCGTTGCCTCAGTTGGAAGCGGCGTTCGAGCAATTCTATCAGACTCTCCACACCGAGCTTGCACCATACTTCATGACGGCCTGTCCATCCTGCGGGGAGACAACCGAAGTTCAGTTCACACTCTACGGGCTGCACAAGACCTGCCAGTGCGGCCCTGCGGTCTTTGTCAATTCGGTGTTCCTGCGCTACGAGACCGATGGAACGGTGATCCGCCTTTGTCCACATTGTTACGCCGTCACGCGCAGCATGAAAAAAGACGGCGCTACGTGTCATTGCTCGCCGTCTTCGGACAAACCACCGCTGATCGAAAAGGGTACCGAGGCTTGTGCGACCTGCGGAGCGCCGTACCTGGAAGATTACCGGAGGCCGTTTTACTCTCGTTACACGCCGCTGGCAATCGTCGGGCAATGTCCACAACACGGTCTTTTCTTCGCTTCACCCACGGCGGCTGATCTGACGTTGATCGAAAAGGCCGACGTTGAGCGCGCCGGGCTGGATTTCGGCCGGCTGGCAGATTTCGCCGTCGTATCTGGCCCGAAATCGGCCGATCTGATCAGTCACGGTATCACGAGCTACCTGGATCTGTTCTCCAGTCGCCAATTGCTCTGCCTGCGACAGGCTATTGATGTGCTAGGGAATTTTCCGCCGTTGATCCGCCTTAACCTGGCGCTGCTGGTCTCGACGTCACTGGAATTCAACTCGATGTTGTGTGGGTACAAAGGTGGCGACAAACGACGGCCCGGCGCCATCCGGCACACGTTCTCACATCACGCGTATTCCTTTCCATATACTGCACTGGAGAACAATCCGCTCCATCCTGCCAGGGTCTCGGGCACGCTGCAAAACCTGTTCGATGATCGCATCCGCAAGGCGCGCAAGTGGGCACAGTTGCCGCAGGAACGCATTTTGAGGAATGGCGCTGCTCAGATCGTCGCCTTACGAGGAGAGGTTGATGCAGGCACCGAAGTCAACCATGTGGCCGATCTACGTTCGGGCATACGGCAGTTCTTGCTTGTCCAGGGATCGTCGGCTTCGTTAGACCTGGATGCCGGCAGCGTGGACTTCGTCGTCACCGACCCGCCCTATTTCGACAGCGTGCAATACAGCGACTTGGCGGCCTTCTTCCGTGTCTGGCTCAAGAGGTTGGCACCGGATGCTGCTCGTTGGGATTATGACCTGGCCGATTCGGCGGTAGACCCACAGGCGAACGGGAAGGGACAGTACACGGATGTCCTGGGCAGCATCTTTGCCGAGTGTCATCGCGTTTTGCGTAAAAACCGCGGCCGATTGATCTTTACCTTTCACCACTGGAACCCGAAAGGCTGGGCTGCACTCACGCTGGCGCTCAAACGGAGCGGCTTCGTTCTGCTCAACCGCTACGTGGTTCATGCCGAGAACCCGGTGTCAGTGCATATCGCCAACCTGAAGGCGCTAACCCATGACGCCATTCTTGTACTCGCGCCGATTGAAACGGGCCAGCAGCAAGCGTGGCAGCTTCCGCAAACTGTGGAAAAGACCGACAGCCTGCGCTTCAGCACAGATTGCGCAACGGCATTAGGTTGGCTGCTGAACTCCGACCTGCCCGATGAAGCGATAGAGCCGCTTTGGCGCAAGTTGCTGGAACCATCGCTGTAAGAGGGGGATATCTGATGGCGCTGACTTACGCGCAACGACGCGAACTGGACACGCTTATTCACCGTCACGTCTTGGACTGGGAGAAGTTCCGAGATCAACCCGAATTACATGATGGACGGTTGCATACTGCACTATGGCGACGGCGCAGACCGGATACCACACCGACGGAATGGTGGGTATGGGAATTCTGCGATGAGCCGCTACACTACAGCGTTGACGTTGTTCTCGCTTTTGATGTGGTACAGGCCATGAATGCAAAAGGATGGGGTGTTGAAATGAGGTGTTTACATTCGGTTGATTCTGAACGGCGGCAGGTTTGGCAGGTGGATTTTACGGGTCAGAACAATCAATCAGGGTATAGCACAGATCTGCAGCTACCACTCGCCATCTGCAACGCCGCGTTGAGGGCCATCGCCGTACATCCAGAGTGCTTGATCACCCAGAAGGAGTACAGCGCCCCATGACCGACCTCAACTCATCCGACGCCAAATTCGACGCCATCCCATCCGCCCCAGAGGTGCGCAGAAGCCGCCGATGATGGGTTGCTTCATCCCAGGTCAGACAGCAGAGTTGTTTTCGGGCGGACGCGCCTGCTCCAACAACCGGTCGGCCAGCGCCAGTATGAACTGTTGAAGCTCGAAGAGTGTCAACGGAGGTGTAGTCACCGGCAAACGTCGGAAATTGCGCACCTGTCGGAGTGACCCAGCCAGATAGAAGGGGTGCAGGCCCAGGTCTTTGGTCTGTGCTTTCGCCAACAGGTCGTCGAAGTCGTATCCGGCTCGGAGGATGAAGTACAGGTCCACGAAGTCCTTCGGCTCGGTGCGACCCAAGATGGCCGTGACCTTGTTGGCGCCGATGTTCTCGATGCTATCTACGATAACCCGGTCAACTCTGAGATGCCCGCCGTACTGGGGGCCGAAGTCTCGTACCAGGTCTATCTTCAACGGGTCGCCGGTTTCTGGTTCGAGGAAGATCTCCCGATAATGTTCTGTGCGCCGCATCGCTCCGAGACGGCAGCCCACGTCGGCCGCCAGTTGAGGGATCAACACATCGGCCTCGCGCAAGGCCAGATCGTCCAGGGTGAACAGATCCAGGTCTACGCTCACGCGATGGTGCAGATGGAACGCAGCCAGGGCCGTGCCGCCGGTCAGGAAGAAACGTTCACCCGCCTCGGCGGCGAAAAAGCGTTCAAGAACGCTCGCCTGGAGCGGTGTGAGCCAGGGAGAGGCTAAGTCGGAGTCGTGTGTTTTACTCATGGTCGGCCCACCTATCGAGCGCGTAGGCCCATAACTCCTGATCCTGGGACCGCCGGAAGCGCAGGTTCTCGAAGTTTGTGCGAATGTCGGCCACCGTCAGATAGCGCCAGATGTCGTCCCAACTGGCGTGTTCCAGGATGCGGCTGATGGCCCAGGCCTTGTCAAACGGCTCGCCGTCGCGTAGAATGACACGGACTTCTTCGTCCGTGATCTCGTAGTCCCAAAAGAAGTACGGGCGCTTGCCGGCGCTGATAGTTGTGCTCATTGAGAACCTCAACCGGCATTTTACGCGCCCTCTGCGAAAATGACAAATTACGCACAAAGGGTATGCTATGACCGACCTCAACTCTTTCGACGCCGAATTCGACGCGATTCCCTCCGCCACCCAGGAACGCTCCACCCTGCGCGCCGTCGCTGAACATTCCGACAAGCTCGGCGTGGTCATCGGCGGCTCGCTGTCCGAGGGGCTGGCGATGGGTCGGTAAGTTGGGAGGTTGGCATGAAGGAACTGATGCCAAACAGTCAGATGTGCCTGACTTTCGCTGGCGACGAGGCCGGCGATGCCAGTTTTTCGTTTGATGAAGGTGCATCCACGCATTTCGTGCTGGCGTTGATCGCTACAGCTCAGCCCGATGTCTTGCGGGAAGCATTGGCCCGTTTGCGCGAGCAGCGTGGCCTGCTGGCCGACTACGAATTCAAGTACCATAGGCTCTCCAGCGCCGCGCTGCGCCATGCGGTTATCGAGACGTTGCAGGCGATGGACTTTGTGGTCTATGCGCTAACCGTGGACAAGACGACCCTGCCGGTCTACCTGCGCACATTGGACGCACATAGTTTCTATGCGCTGCTGGCCGCGGAATTGATCGCCCAAGTACCTCTGTCGGAGCGCGAGGGAGCCATCTTATTGCTGGACGAGTTCGACCCAAGGGGGAGAGCGTTGTTGGCTCTGAAGCGCGCACTCAAGCGCAGAGGAATGCGCCGCGGGTTTCGCAAAATGCTCAACGTGCGCTCACGTAGCGAACCGCTGGTCCAGATCGCTGACTTGGTCGCGGGGGCGATTTTGCGCGCTATCGCCCAGGGTGACGGCGAAAACCTGAGCCGCCTGCAGCACCGAATCAAGCTGCTATATCACTTCCAAGTAGACACAAAAAACCCGCCCAGCTAGCCAGGCCAATTGGCCTCGGCAGGCCGCCACAATCGGCGACCTTATCGCTGGGCGTCAAAAACCGGAGAGTTTTCTGATCGTGGCTTGATCTTACCACGTTTCGGCGGGTTTGTCAACCCGTTTTTCGCGGTTCGTCGTTCGTCTTTCGTCAAGGAACTGATCCATGTCCGACACTCCATACTCATCCGACGCCGAATTCGACGCCATCCCTACTGCCACTCAGGAACGCGCGACCCTGCGCGCCACCGCTGAACACACCGACAAGCTCGGCGTGGTCATCGGCGGGTCGCTGTCCGAAGGGCTGGCGGTCAAGCTCGACCGCGATGTTTCTCTGGAAGACCTGGCCGTGGGGCGCTACGTGGTGGCGCGGGGCCGGCGGGCGCGCTTTTTTTGCATGATCACCGACGTGGCGCTCGACAGCACCAACGACATGATCGCCAAGCAGCCACCCGACGTGACCGATCCCTTCCTGGCGGCGATCTACCGGGGCACGACCACCTTTGGCACCGTGCACCTCAGCCCACTGCTCATCATGGAGGAGGGCAAGGAGGAGGTCAAGCCGGTGAAGACCGTGCCGGAGCACTTCACGCCGGTCGCCACCGCCAGCCAGGCCGAAGTGGATCAGGTCTTCGGGCCGGAGGGAGAGCGGAAGGTGGGCGGGAAGACCAGCCACTTCTTCCACATCGGCGCGCCGCTGGACATGGAGAGCGTCAAGATCACGCTGAACCTGGAGCGGCTGGTCGAGCGGTCGAGCGGCGTCTTCGGCAAGTCAGGCACGGGCAAGACCTTCCTGGCGCGACTGCTGCTGGCCGGCATCATCCAGCAGCGCGTGGCGGTCAACCTGATCTTCGACATGCACAACGAGTACGGCTGGGAGGCCAGCTCTGAGCAGGTCAGCCGCGTCAAGGGCCTCAAGCAGATCTTTCCCGGCGGGGTCAGCATTTTTACGCTAGACGACGAATCGTCGCGGCGTCGCGGCTCCAACCCCGATTACACTGTGAACATCGGCTACGACCAGATCGAGCCGGAAGACCTGGAGATGCTGGCGGGCATCCTGAACCTCTCCGAGCCGCAGGTGGGGGCGGTCTACGCGCTCTACCGCAAGTTCGGCCGGGCGTGGCTGACCAACTTCCTGGACGACGCCTGGGTGGACAGCTACGGCGGGTTCGATCCCGACACCGGCAAGGATATTTCGGGGCTGAAGGCGCTCGCCGAGGACACCGGTCAGGGACAGAACACCCTGGCCGCGCTGCGCCGTCGCTTCGAGCGGATGCGCAACTACGGCTTCCTCAAGCCGAAGGCGCTCGACGACTCGGTGGGCCGGATCATGAAGTACCTGGAAGCGGGCACCAACGTCGTGCTGGAGTTCGGCCGCTACGGGTCGGATCTGGGCGCGTACATCCTGGTGGCGAACTTCCTGACGCGGCGCATCCACCGGCAGTACGTCGAAAAGAAGGAACGCTCGTTCGGCGCGGCGGGCGGCGAGCCGACCCCGCTGGTGATCACCATCGAGGAGGCGCACAAATTCCTCGACCCGGCCATCGCGGGTAACACAATCTTCGGCACGATCGCACGCGAGCTACGCAAGTACAACGTGACCCTCTTCATCGTGGATCAGCGCCCCAGCGGCATTGACGGCGAGGTGATGTCGCAGATCGGCACGCGGGTGACGATGCTGCTGGACAACCCGGAGGACATCAAGGCGGTCCTGTCGGGCGTCAGCGGCGGCGAGGGGCTGCGCGAGGTGCTGGCGCGGCTTGACACGCGCGAACAGGCGCTCATCCTGGGCCACGCGGTGCCCATGCCGGTCGTCGTCCAGACGCGGCGCTACGATACCGAGTTCTACAAGGCAATGGGCGTGCGTGATCCGGAGGAGTTGGGCCAGGCGCTCGCTGCCAACGTCGCGACCATGCGGCCGCCGAAGGAATTCGAGGGGTTTGATTAGGAGATGGATAAATTTCACGCAAAGACGCCAAGGCGCAAAGCCGAAAAACCTTGGCGTTCTTCGCGCCTTTGCGTGAGATGCTTTATTCCGATGATCTATCAACATCTTTCAGGAAGGAGAAGAGCGATGACCGAGAATGAGATTGCGGCGCAGATCGTAGATGCAGCGTACAAAATCCACGTAATGCTGGGGCCGGGATTATTGGAGTCGGTCTACCTTGCAGTGCTTGCGTACGAACTTAGGAAACGCGGACTGGCCGTTGACACGGAGCGAGATCTCCCCGTCGTTTATGAGAAGGTACGCATCCCTGTTGGCTTCCGGATTGATATGATCGTCGAAGAAAAGGTGATCGTCGAATTGAAATCGGTCGAGAAGTTGGCGCCTGTTCACCAGAAACAGCTACTCACCTATCTGCGATTGGCTGACAAGCGCCTGGGACTTCTCATCAATTTCGGTGAGGCTCGCATCAAAGACGGTATCCAGCGGGTCGTAAATCAACTTCCAGAGTGATGCGTGCTATCCGGCAGGCATCAAACCGAATAATACCTTGGCGTCTTTGCGCCTTTGCGTGAGCACTCTGATGGAACCTATCAAACTCCTCCACACCGCCGACATCCACATCGGCATGGAAAACTACGGCCGGGTTGACCCGGCCACGGGGATCAACGCCCGCGTCATGGACTTTCTGCGCCGGCTGAGCGACATCGGCGACTACGCGGTCGAGCAGGGGGTGGACGTTTTCGTCTTCGCGGGTGATGCGTACAAGACGCGCGACCCCAACCCCACCTACCAACGCGAGTTCGCCCGGCGCATCAAGCGCATCGCGGACGCGGGCATCCCGGTGGTGATGCTCGTCGGCAACCACGACCTGCCCGCGGTCGCCAAGCGCGCCACCAGCATTGACATCTTCGGCACACTGGACGTGCCCAACGTCATCGTGGGCAACCGTGAGGAGCTGACGCAGATCGTCTGTCGCTGCGGGCAGCCGCTCCAGGTCGCCACCGCGCCCTACCCGCTGCGCTCCGCGCTGGTCAGCCGCGAGGATCAGCAGGGCAAGAGCCTGACCGAGCTGGACACGCTGCTGCAGAACACCATGATCGAGAATCTCCAGGCGCTCGCTACACAGGCGCGCCAGCGTCCAGACGTCCCGGCGATTCTGGTGGGCCACTTCTCGGTCAACGAGGCCAGCCACGGCTCCGAGCAGAACATCATGATCGGCCGCGACGCCGCGCTGCCCCGCTCCGTGCTGGCCGACCCGACGTGGCGCTACGTTGCGCTCGGCCACATCCACAAGCACCAGAGCCTCAACGGTGAGTTCCAGCCGCCCGTGCTCTACTCCGGCAGCATCGAGCGGATTGACTTCGGCGAGGAGCACGAGCCGAAGGGGTTCGTGGTGGCCGAGATCGGTGACGGGCCGACGACGTGGGAGTTCGTGCGCGGGTATAAGCGCCAGGCGCGGTCCTTCGTCACCGTCAAGGCCGACGTGCGGGACGTTGCCGACCCCACCGCCGCGGTCGTCGCGGCCATCAAGAGCCGCGGTGATCTCTCCGAGACGGTCGTGCGGGTGGTCGTCAAGTTGCGGCAGGAACAGGAGGCGCTGCTGGTCGAGCGCGAGATCACGCGGGCGCTGGAGGCCGCGTACTTCGTCGCCGCGTTGCAAAAGGACGTGGAGCGGACGGAACGCCAACGCCTGGGCGCGGTCTCCGTGGAGGCGCTGACGCCTGCCGAGTTGCTGGCACGGTATCTCCAGGTCAAAGAGGTGCCGGAGGAGCGGGCGAAACTGCTGCAACAGCACGGTGAGGCGTTGATCGGGGCGGTGGATGGGGCAACGGCGCTCCCTTGAGCGCGGTTTGACACCGGCGCCGGTTTGCACTATACTCCCTATCAGGATAGTGCAATAGATCAGAAAGGTGCCCAAGCGATGGCAACTGAAACCCAGGTCAGCATCGGACAGGTGAAACGCGACATCTCTGAGCTCGTCAACCGCGTCGCCTACGGTCGGGAACAGATCGTGCTGACGTCTCGCGGCAAGCCCAAAGCCGTGCTCATCAGCGTCGAGGATTTTCAGCGCCTGCGGCAGAAGCCTCGCCAAGATGATCAATGGACGGCTTGGCTGATGAGGAGCGATGCGCTCGCGGCTGACATTCTGGCTAGCCGAGATGGCCGGCCGCTAGACATTGATGCCTTGTTAGAGGCTGATCGGGCCGATTTGGAGGCGCGCGATGAGCAGAACCTTGGTCATTGATGCCAGTCTCGCCATCAAGTCGGTCTTGCCTGGACCTTTACGAACACGAATCAAAGGGCTGCTGGCCGGATGGGGAAGAAGTGGCGATACGATCCAGGTACCCGCTTTATGGCGTTATGAAACAACCTCTGCACTATCCAAAGGCGTGCATTTCAAGGAACTCAGCAGAGAACAGGCTGTTGAAGCTCTCACTCTGATCGCGGAAATTGACGTTGATGTAGTTGTTCCTGACATCGCTCAAATTCAGCGAGCCTTCGACTGGACGCTTCGCCTGCACCGCGCCGCGGCCTACGACAGCTTCTATCTGGCGCTGGCCGAGACGACCAGCGCCGGGCTGTGGACCGCCGATGAGCGATTGTATAACGCGACCAAGTCATTGGTGTCCTGGGTGCACTGGACAGGCAACGACTCGAACTCGGCTTGATCTGACCTCCTCCCGCCATTGAGCTTCATATGCCATCCAGCGAAATCTACCGATCCGCCCTCTGTGCTCTCCCTTCTTCCGACTGGGAGCCTTACCTCCTGGCCCACGCCAACCTGCCCGGCCCGCGCGGCAACCTGGAATTGGCCCAGGCCGTCGCGGACATGGGCACGGAGGTGCAGTTTCGCCGCTGGGCAGTCCTTGGCCCCGACGTCGCGCCGGAGAACACACCGGAGTGTTTTTTGGCGGTTTGCGGGGTCGTGGGGTTGGGCGCCATCCTCGCGCGTAGGGGCGGGTTTGCGTCCATCAACGCACCGACCACCGTTGACGAAGAACCTGCCATGCACGGACGATCTGCCGCCGCACAAGAAAACCCGCCCCTGCCCATTTTGCGCGCCCTCGCGTCCGATCCGCGCTGGCGCATCCGCGAGGCGGTGGCGATGGCGCTGCAGCGCTGGGGCGACGCCGACATGGCCGCACTGCTGGCGGAGATGGCCGTCTGGGCAACGGGCAACCCGTGGGAGCAGCGCGCTGCGGCCGCGGCCCTGTGCGAGCCTCGCTTGCTGAAGAAGCCGGAGCACGCGGCCGCCGTGCTCAGCATCCTGGATCAGATCACGGCAACCATCAAGCAAGTCACCGACCGCAAGAGCGACGCGTTCAAGACTCTCCGCCAGGGTCTGGCCTACTGCTGGAGCGTCGCCGTGGCCGCGCTGCCCGATACCGGCAAACCCCTGATGGAGAAATGGCTCGCCAGCCCCGACCCCGACATCCGCTGGATCATGGCTGAGAACCTCAAAAAGAACCGGCTGGCGAAAACGGATGCGGCCTGGGTGGCAGCTTGTTTGGCCCAATCCTAATCGGAAAGGTTGTAACCGTGGGCAAATTCCTGGAAGATGAGAAGGGTCGGCAGACGGCGTTTAAGCATCATTTGCCGTACTTTACGGTAAATGCCCGGCATGACGGCATCTATAAAGGGCGACCGCGGCCGTTTTGTCTGCCGGCCGAGCACGCTGAAGAGAATCTCTTCACCGGCATTCGCGGCGCAGCCATAGGGTATTTTGCCCGGCATCGCATCAACTGGCATGAAGGCCAGAACGGCGCCCCGAGCAACCATCTGTGCAGCTCGCAAGTCTGCTGCGTGAATTTCCTCTTCCCCTTCGCCCATCAACCGGAGGCGCTGGCCGTGCTGCTGCGCAGGGCGGGCTATCCCGTGGGAAGGATGCTCCCCATCGAGGCCGGTCAGTACGTCACCTTTGAGTGGATCGGCGCGATGAATTATCTGGGCGAGCGGATCAGCCGCAACGGCCAGCGCACCCGGGGGGCCAACTTCACCAGCGCCGATGCAGCCGTCCTGTTTGAGCGCATAGATGGACGACGCCAGGCCATCCTGATCGAATGGAAGTACACCGAATCGTACGGCAGCACACCACTTCAGATCGCAACCAGTGGCGCCGACCGCACCGCCATCTACCGCCACCTGTACGACCGCGCCGACTGTCCGCTCGACAAGGCGTTGCTGCCTGGTTTCGAGGCCCTGTTCTACGAGCCGTTCTACCAGCTTATGCGCCAGCAATTTCTGGCCCACGAGATGGAGCGGGCGCGCGAGTTGGGCGCCAATCTGGTCGGCGTGCTGCACATCGCGCCGGCGCGCAACGCCGATTTCCGCCGCGTGACTTCGCTCGCGCTGCGAGGCCTTGGGGATTCGGCCACCGGCGTCTGGCAGCGGCTCGTCCGAACGTCGGATCGCTTCGCCAGCGTGCACACCGAAGACCTGTTCGGTCACTTTCCGGCCGACGACTTCCCACCCCTGGCCGATTGGTGGACTTATATCCGTCAACGCTATGCGTGGCTGACTGACCCAAGCTGAACAGCCAACGCACTATCGCACTATCTCATTACATCACGAAAGGTCCCCCATGGATATCCACTTCAACACCTACTACACCTACGCCCAACTCACCGAACGCCTGGCGTGGCTGGCGGGGCAACACCCCGGCATCATGCAGGTTACAGCATTGGGCAAGACGTACGAGGGGCGGGAGATCCCGCTGATCGTGCTGACCAACACCGCGACCGGCCCGGACACGGAGAAGCCGGCGTTCTGGCTTGACGCCAACATCCACGCCACCGAGCTGACCGCGTCCATGGCCGCGCTCTACTTCGTCAAAAAGCTGGCGGAGGGCTACGGCAGCGACCCGAAGATCACCCGTATTCTGGACGAGCAAGTCGTCTACGTGGTGCCGCGGCTCAACCCCGACGGTGCGGAGCTGGCCCTGGCCGACAAGCCCAAGTATATCCGTTCCGGCACGCGGCCCTATCCCCTGGAAGACAAGCAGGATGGCCTGCACCCGGAGGACATTGACGGCGACGGCCGCATTCTGCAGATGCGCATCCCCGATCCGACCGGCGACTGGAAGGTCTCGGACCGCGATCCGCGGCTGATGGTCAAGCGCGGCCCGGATGAGGAGGGCGGCGCGTACTACCGCCTTTTCCCTGAGGGGCTGATCGAAAACTACGACGGCCACATGATCACGGTCGCGCCGGCGCTGCAAGGGCTGGACTTCAACCGCAACTTCCCCGGCGCGTGGCGACCGGAGGGCGAGCAGCGCGGTGCGGGCGATTACCCCGGCTCCGAGCCGGAAATCCACGCGGTGATCGAGTTCATGGCGAAGCACTCCAACGTCTACGCCGCAATGACCTTCCACACCTACAGTCGCGCGATCCTCCGGCCTTTCGGCACGAAAAGCGACGACGAGATGGACGTGAACGACAAGTGGGTCTTCGAAGCGATCGGCGAGCGAGGCACGGCCATCACCAACTACCCGTGCGTGTCGGTCTACCATCACTTCCGCTATCATCCGAAAGAGGTCATCACCGGCGTCTTCGACGACTGGCTCTTCGAGCACAAGGGGGTCTTCGCCGTCACCGTGGAGCTGTGGGATTTGGCGACGGCCGCGGGGGTCGAGGAAAAGAGCAAAGAGAAGAAGTTCATGGACTGGTTCCGCAAGCACCCGGTCGAGGATGACTACAAGATCGTGGAGTATGCGGACAAGGTCGCGCCCGGCGGGCTGGTTCCCTGGTACGCGTTCGACCATTCGCAACTGGGCAAGGTGGAACTGGGCGGCTGGAACACCCTCTATACCTGGCGCAACCCGCCGCACGCTCTACTGGAGGCCGAGATCGCGCCCCAGGCCGACTTCGCGCTGGCCTTTGCGGCGTTGGCCCCACGCATCGCCTGGCGCGAGGTCACGCTGACGCCGTTGGGCGAAGCTCGCTATCACCTGCTGGCGGTGGTGGAAAATCGCGGTTTTCTGCCCACCAACGGTTCGCAGCAGGCGCTCAAGATGAAGGCCGCCCGCCCCGTGCGCCTGGAACTGGAGTTACCGGCAGGCGCATCGCTGGTGAGCGGCAAGCCGAAGCAGGAGATCGGCCACCTGGAAGGGCGCTCGAACAAGCTCGAAGTGGGCTACTACGAGGCCTCGCCCACCGACAACCGGGGCAAGGCTGAATGGCTGATCCACGCGCCCGCGGGCGGCGCGTTGGCGCTGCGCGCGATCGCCGAGCGTGGGGGGACGATCCACCGGCACATCGAATTTGACTGAGCTATGTTAATCCGCAGTACCGCAATACTCGCTTTTGTCACCCTGAGCGGGTCAGCTCCGTGAGGTGGGCTGCGGTGAGAATCCAGCGAAGGGTCTCGTCGCGGCAAGGAGATTCTTCGCTGGATTCGCGCCGTAACGAGAGTTCAGGGATAGACCCGCTCAGAATGACAGGCAACGGGTAGCGAGTTTTGCGCTATTGCCTTTTTTCTATTCGCGCTGATTCGCGTAATTCGCGGATCAGATGATTGGGTTGCGGCAGGAGGCCGCGCTATGTTATTCCAATGTTGTCGAGGTAAACGTCTCCGGCATATCGTCGCAGGAACTCCGCCTCGGCCGCGCGCGACCAGAGGCCGCCTTCGTCCAGGCGGTCGTAGACTGCCGGGGCCGCACCCTTCAGATCGGCCAGGGCGGTGAGGGGGAACGCCGGCGCCTGCGGGTAGATGACCATCTTGCCGGGGAAACGGCCGTCCATCAGCCCCTGTATCCCGTCCCGCGCGGCATCCAGCCCACCGATCGCGGCCACCGCGCTGGCCGTCGAAAGATGCCCGGCCGCCACCTTGCTCAGCACCGCCGCCTGATCGTGGATGGTGGAACCGGCCGAGCCGATGATCTGGAGATTGCCCAGGTAGACCGGCGACAGATCGAGGCCGGCTAACGCGCCGCGTGCCAGCCCGCCGAAGACGACCAACATGCCGTCGGGCGCCAGGAGCGGCAGCGCGGCCTCGATGGCCGGCACGCTGGCGACGATCACCACCGCGTCGTCGAACCCGCGGCCGCCGTGAGCCGCGGCCAGCGCGTCGGCGTAGGCGACTTCGCCCATCTGCTTCGGGTCGAGGACGGTCAGCTCGATGCCCCTGGCCGCGGCCAGTCCGGCAAACGAGCGCGCCAGGTCGGCGTTGCGCACCGCGTTGGTTTCCGAGACGACGACACGACGCGGGCCGCCGGGCATCTCCAGCATCCGCTGCAGGTGCATCCGCCCCATCGGCCCGCCGCCGCCCACGATCCAGGCGACGCCGCCCGGTCGCAGCTCTGAGCGGTTGCGGCCAGGGCCGTAGGCCGCGCTGAGGTCGGCCCCGGTCGTGCCCAGGTAGGTGACGTAATCGTAGTGGATGCGGCCCACGTCCACGTTGACCGGTCGGGCCAGGGGTCGCGTGCCCGCCAGGGTGATCGTCGCGCCGATCGCGGCGCTGCGTGACGCGGCCTCGACCCGCTCGGCATCGGCGTCCAGGATCACGATGTCGTCGAAGCCGCCCGTGGTTTCGGCCTCGGCCAGCGCAGCATAGCCGTCCGGTGTAACGTCGTTGCGGACAACGTGCGGGACGCCGGCGGCGTGTAATTCCCGGTGCAGCGCCTCGGGTACGTCGCTGAGCACGGCGCGGGCGGGCAGGCAGCAGGCGAGCGCCACGCCCAGGCGGTAGGGGCGGTCGTAGTAGGGGCGGGTCTCAGACCCGCCCCTACCAGACCCGCCCCTACCGCCCGGCCGGCCGACGATCCAGAGGGCGCCACCCGCCTTGATGTTCAACCGGCGGCGGGGCGCGTAGGCCGCCTCCACACAAGCCCACGGCTCGGTGAGCGCGACCTCGGCGTAGCCCAGGCCCGCGGGCACGGTGATGGCGTAGCATCCCTCGTCGCCGGCGAGCGCGGCCGGGCCGAGCAGGCTGTATTGCGCCAAGCCACCGTAGAAGACGTAGCCGTAGGCCAGGTTGCGGCCGCGATAGTAGATGTCGGCCTGGAGCGCCAGCCGTTGCCCCGGCGCAAAGCGGTCGCGCCACGCCTCGCCCACGCTGACCACGGTCAACGCGACCTCGTGGCCCTGGACGATGGGATGGCCGGCCAGGTCACGGCCGTAGAGCCGCGGGTGGCTGCCGCCCTGGCGGATGACCTTCACGTCGGAGTAACACAGGCCGACCGCGTCCGACCGCACGAGGATCTGATCGGCGGCGGGGCGGGGCAGGGGCCAGCGGACGGGCCGGCCGTCGCGCCCCAGGTTTTCCAGCCCGGCGCCGTAGAGGGGCCAGGCGAGCATGGTTTCGGGCAGAGGGGGTGTGAGCATAAGCCCATCATACCTCCAATTTCGGTTTTTGTCATCTCAATCTTTTGACAGGCGCGGCCATCCCGCGCTAAAATACAGACGTTGAAAAGGGTTTTATGGCAGTACCGCAAAACTCGCTTTGTCACCCCTTCGTTGCACTCAGGGCAGGCTCTGAGCGGGTTCGCCCCGTGAACTGCGTTGCGGCGATAATCCAGCGAAGAGCCTGCCCTGAGCGCTGTCGAAGGGGTCTCGTTGCGAGGTGAGATTCTTCGCTGGATGCTCGCCGTCGCGAGAAGTCAGGGGCAGACCCGCTCAGAATGACAGGCAACGGGTAGCAAGTTTTGCGCTATTGCGTTTTGTGCTCTCTGTCGTGGTTCCTCATCCATCCAATACCCCGAGGTTTCCATGAGCTTACTCGGTCTCGATGTCGGCATCACCGGCTGCAAGGCGGTGGCATTCAACCTGAACGGCGAGATGCTGGCCCAGGCGTATCGGGAGTATCGGCTCTATCAGCCGCAGCCCGGCTGGATGGAGTTCGACCCGGCCGAAGTGTGGGCCGCGGTGAAGGCGGTGATCCGCGACGTGACCGCCGCGACCGCGGGCGACCCGGTGCGGGCGCTCTGTATCGCGACGCACGGCGAGTCGGTGGCGCCGGTGGACGCGCAGGGCCGGCCGATCTACCGCTTCATCACGGCCATTGACACGCGCGCGGCCGAGCAGGCGCGCTGGTGGGGCGAGACGCTGGGTCGCGAGCGCATCTTCGCGATCACCGGCATGCCGCTGCACCCCATGTACACCGTCAACAAGCTGATGTGGCTGCGCCAGCACGACCCTGCCACCTTCGCCGCCGCCCATCATTTCCTCTGCATGCCCGATTTTCTCTTCTCCCAGTTGGGCGTGCCGCCGGCCATGGACTACAGTCTGGCCGCCCGCACCATGGCCTTCGACGTGAATCGGCTGGCCTGGTCCGAGGAGATCCTGGCGTTGGCCGGACTGGACGTCGCCCGGCTCTCGCGCACCGCGCCATCGGGCACGGTGTTGGGCGAAATCGCGCCGGCCGTGGCCGCAGAGCTGGGACTGCCGCGGGGCGTGTTGGCGGTGGTGGGCGGGCACGATCACGCGTGCGGGTCGGTGGGGTGCGGTGCGATCGCCGGCGGCATCGTCATGGACTCGACCGGCACGGTGGAGTGCGTCGCGGTCGCCTCGTCGAAGCTGGTGCTCGATCCAAAGCTGCTGGCGAGCAACCTGCCCATCGCCGCGCACGCAGCGTCGGGAATGTATATGGTGCTCGGGTGGACCTCGGTGGGCGGCGCGCTGTTGCGCTGGTATCGCGATAACTTCGCCCGCGCCGAGGTGGCCGAGGCGGAGCGCACGGGGCAGAGTGTCTACGACCTGATCCTGGCGCAGGCGAGCGCCGAGCCGTCGCCGGTGCTGATCTTGCCGCACCTCGTGGGCAGCGGCACGCCCGCGTTGGACCCGGCGTCGAAGGGCGCGATCCTGGGCCTGGATCTCAGCACCACGGCCGGCCAGATCATCAAGGGTATCCTGGACAGCGTCACCTACGAGATCAAGCTGAGCGTGGACGCGATGGAGGCGGCCGGCATCGTGGTGCGGGAGCTGCGCGCCATGGGCGGCGGCGCCCGATCCAGCCTCTGGCTGCAAACCAAGGCCGACATCCTCGGCAAGCCGGTGGTGGCGATGGATGTTTCGGAGGCGCCCTGCCTGGGGTGCGCCATCCTGGCCGGCGTGGCGACGGGCATCTTTCCCACCATCGCGGCCGGCGTCGCCCAGATGGTGCGCCCCCAACGCACCTTCGAGCCAAGCCAGGCGTTGCACGAGCGGTACATGGCGAAGTTTGCCCTCTTCGCGGAGGTTTATCCGACGCTGGCGGAGTTGAACCACCGGATGTAGACGCAGTCAATAGGAGATTCTTGTCCTGAGAATCGCCTTGGCTGTCACTCTGAGCGGGTCGGTCCCGTGAAGTGCGTTGCGGCGAGAGTCCAGCGAAGAGTCTCGTTGCGGCAAGGAGAATTTGTCCTGAACGCAGCGAACGGATTCTTCGCTGGCGTCACGCCGTAACGAGAGTTCAGGGATAGCCCCGCTCAGAATGACAGGCAACGGGTAGACCGTTCTACTACCTCGGAGGCCCAATGACCCACACCTACGACTACGACGCCGTCGTCGCCGGCCACCTGTGCCTGGATATCCTCCCGCAGCTTGCCGGCATCCCTGCGGGCGAGTTTATGCGGCTTTTTGCGCCGGGGCGGCTGGTAGAGGTCGGTCCGGCCAGCCTGATGACCGGCGGCCCGGTCTCCAACACCGGCCTGGCGTTGCACAAGCTCGGCATCGCCACGCGGCTGATGGGCAAGGTGGGCGCGGATCTTTTCGGGCAGGCCGTGGTACAGATCGTCGGGTCGTTCGGCCCCGGTCTGGCCGACGGCATGGTGGTTGACCCGGCCGTCAGCACCTCCTACACGATCCTCGTCAACCCGCCCGGCGTGGATCGCATGTTTCTGCACTGCCCCGGCGCCAACGATGCGTTCGGCGCGGCCGACGTGCGCTACGACGTGGTGGCCGGCGGCCGGTTGTTCCACTTCGGCTATCCACCGCTGATGCGCCTGATGTATAGCGACGGCGGCGATCAGTTGAGCGCCATCTTCCGGCAGGCGAAAGCCACCGGCGTCACGACCTCGCTGGACATGGCCTTCCCTGACCCCACGTCGGCGGCCGGCCGCGCGGATTGGCCGAAGATCGCCAGGGCCACGCTGCCCTACGTGGACGTCTTCCTGCCGAGTATCGAAGAAATCCTCTTGATGCTCCGTCGCCCTGTTTACGACGCGTTGCTCCGCGCGGCGGCCGGGGGCGACATCCTGCCGCTGGTCACGTCTGATCTGCTGGCTGACCTGGGCGACGAGCTGCTGGCGTTGGGCGCGAAGATCGTGGCCCTCAAGCTGGGTTACCGCGGGCTGTACCTGCGCACGGCCGGCCGCGCGGCGCTGGCGGGGATGGGTCGCGCCCGGCCTACGGCCGTGGCCGCGTGGGCTGATCGGGAGCTGTGGACGCCCTGCTTTCAGGTGGACGTCGTCGGCACGGCTGGCTCGGGCGACGCGACCATCGCCGGCTTCCTGGCCGCGCTGCTGCGCGATCTGCCGCCGGAAGAGGCGATCACGATGGCCGTGGCCGTCGGCGCGTGCAACGTGGAAGCGGCCGATACCCTCAGCGGTATTCGCTCCTGGGATGAGACGCTGCGGCGAGTTGCAGCGGGCTGGCCGAAGCGTAACGACGGATATTAGGTATTGGGTATTGACCGCTTGGCGCCGCCAATCTGCAATCTGCAATCTTCGCCATGATCTACACCGTCACCCTCAACCCCACCCTCGACAAGACCCTCAGCGTCCCGCGCCTCCGGCCGGGCGAGGTACACCGCGCCCGCTTCATCCGGCAGGACATCGGCGGCAAGGGGATCAACGTCTCGCGCGCCCTGACCGCCCTCGGCATCGCGAGCCGGCCGATCGGCTTTCTGGGCGGCGCGACGGGGCAAGCGATGCGGAACAGGTTGGTCGCGGCGGGCTACGATGCCGCGTTCATCGAGGTAAATGGCGAGACGCGGCAGAACCTGACCTTGCTGGACGAGGCGACCGGCGTCTACACCAAGATCAACGAGCCTGGCCCCACCGTCGGCCCCGCGCACCTGGCCGGCCTGGCTGACCTGGTAGCGAGCCTGGCCCGGTCGGGCGACCTGTGGGCCTTCTCCGGCAGCCTGCCCCCCGGCGCGCCGGACGATTTCTATGCCGATCTCATCGCCATCGTGCAGACGGCCGGCGGACTGGCGTTTCTGGACACCAGCGGCCCGGCGTTGGCTGCGGGATTGGCGGCCCGGCCTTATGGGATCAAGCCGAACAGCGAGGAGGCGGCCGAGGCGTTGGGGCGGCTCGTGGAGACCGACGAAGATCACGTCGCGGCCGCGCGACAACTCGTCGTAGGGCAAATTGGCAATTTGCCCTACACGGCCGTGGTCTGCCTGACGCGCGCCGCGCAAGGGCTGGTGCTGGCGCTCGGTGACGAGGTGGTAATCGCCGCGCCGCCGCCCGTGGCCGCGGCCAGCCCGGTCGGCGCGGGGGACGCAACCCTGGCCGGGCTGCTGTGGGCCACGCTCGATGGGTGCGATGCCGTCGAGACGGCCCGCCGCGCGGTCGCCTGCGGCACGGCCGCCGCGATGCAAGAAGGCACCGGCGTCGGTGAGCGCGCGTTAGTGGAAGAACTTCTGTCGCGGGTGCGGCTTGGTCAGAAGTGCTAACTCAAGGCGAAGGGCGTCGCGGTTACGCCCGGATCACCGTCACCCCGCGGCCGGTGAGGGTGATCGCTGCGGACGCCGACGTGCGCTGGCTGATGGGTGGTTGGTCACGCCGGCGGTCGAAGATCACCAGCCAGCCGGTATCCAGCCCCAGGCCGGCAAGGTAACCGTCCAACTGCGCCAGCCCATCTTCCAGCGGGTCCCCCTCGCCGTCTCGCCACACTTTCAGCTCGATACCCAAGGTCAGGCTACCATAGCGCAGACACAGATCCATCCGCCCGCTGCCGATGGCGTACTCCCGTTCGAGCGTGCTCGTCGCGTTCGGGACGCGTGTGAGACCAGCGATGTTCACGCACTGCGTCACGGAGCCGTCGAGGCTGGTGGGAGCGTCCAGGTGGCGGCTCTTGCGTCGCGTCGCCGTCGTGATTTTCCGAGCATTCTCGCGCACGCCTGGCCTCCGCGCGGCAGGCAAAGGTTGAACATTTCGTGGAATTGTTTAGCGCGAAAATCGTCGATGGTTCACCGTTGATCAAACATGGGGCTGTTTGCCCTTCCATGCGTACGTTTCAGGATGTTGAAAAGCTACTTTGCTGATTTCTTCTGCACTGTGCTTCGAGTCCCATGAGCCTTAATCTTGGTTTTCACTTTAGCATGATTGTGGTTTACGGCCGACTGAACGAGAATTGCCAGCGAGCTCTCATTGACTTTGTCGTCTTTGTAAAAGTCGATAGTTCGCCATTTCTTGCCCTCGAGCCCGTTGTTGAAGAGTTTGTCCGGGTCTGGAAGACTTGCACCTTCATAAAAAGTCAGCTTAACCTTATCTTTGAAGGCATTTGCGACACAGACTATTCCATCGTGAGACCAGACTGGGGTACCCATCCATTTCCATTCCTCGACTATCTCTGGATCAGCATCACGGACAATTTTGCGGATGTTGGTAAAAGTCACGCCGCGCCAATCAGTAAGTTTTGCGATTAGATCATCAATAAGATCACTTGCGTTCATTTTGATATCTCCTATTGGAAGAAGATCGCCTCGATGTTCACGCTCTCCGAGCCCGCCGAACGGCAAGTGTAAGCTGCGGCTGCGCCAAGTCAACCCACAATCGCGCGAGCTCCTACCGGCGCAGCCGTCAGCTTGACGCAATGTTAGGCCCCGCCCCAGCACCAACCCTGCGAAACGAGACCCGTCGCCCATGATGGCGAACTGTGCGTCTTGACCGCTGCGTCAAAGCACCTCAATTCGAGTCTTTCCAGTGTCTGGTTTTTGCCGTCCTGTACACTCGTGAGTCTATCTCTTTTCTGTAACTGTAAAGACTATCCAATCTCCTTCAACTCGCTGCTTGTATTCCAATCCCAAGTGGTCAGCGATGGCTATCCATTTCCTATCAAAAAAGCGAAGATAGTCATCCACTGTTACACCTGGCTCTAGCCAGTGTCTGACATCGTTCTCGCCAAATCCTTTCATTTTCGCTTCAACCATCGTCTCAGACTCGCTCAAGATTTCCAACTGAAAATCTCGAAACTGCTGCTTATTCCGAGAAATCCCTGCAACAAGAGCTTGGGGACCTTTGCCCTCATCTTTACCCCATGAAGGAGTAACAGCAATGACCCCTGCGAAAGTACCAAAGTCCTCGGGTGATTTGCCCATGGACTTGGCAAATGCAATGCCAGAGACAACAAAGTAAATAAGATTCTCTTCAGCTGTTTGCCACTTCTGTTCAAGGGTTAGTCGAGGCAATTCAATCGTCTTCTTATCCATGACATACCTCCCTCAGTTTAGCGGTTTTCCCGAGTGAGCCGAGACGTCGCCTAACTAGTATTTAGGCGGAAACTTTCCGTCTAATCCGCCGCCCACAGCATTTAGACGGAACCAATCCGCCTAATCCCCCACCCAGGGTACTTAGACGGAAACGATCCGTCTAAGTACCCGAAACAGTTGTGTTAGACGGAAACTTTCCGTCTAATGTCCCCATTCGGCGTCTTAGACAGAAAACAGCGACTTGTCAGCTACTCCGCTGACAAATCCAGTATACCATCCGGGCTTACGGCTGTCAAGCCCTTTAACGCGCCGGAGGGACCGCTGATGCCATCCTCTGATGATCTGCCTCGACCGCGCCTTCGGTGTCCAGCGGGAAGCCGGAAGCGCCGGAACTGCCCATCATCCAGGGCGCGGTGATCTTCGAAGACGTGAACGGGCCGATGCGAGTTCACCGTTCCACCATGATCCCCGGCTGGCACGTCCGGCAGAAATGCGTGGCCGCGCCGCGCCGTGTCACCTCGCTGATGGCGCTGCCGCAGCGGGGGCACGGCTGGCCGGGCTTACCGTGTACGGCCAGGAAATCGCGCACCTCTACGTCAATCGCCGCGCCCACCCGGCCCCGGAGAATCTCGATGGACTCCGAAAGCACCGCCCGCATCGTGACGTAGAGCCGCGCCACGTCGGCTTCGGCCAAATCGCTGCAGAAGCGGAACGGATAAAGACCGGTGCGCCAGAGGATCTCGTCGGCGTAGGCATTGCCGATGCCGGCCACGAACGCCTGATTCGTCAGCACACCCTTGATCTCGCCGCGATGTTTGCGCAGCCGTTGGCGGAAGGCGTCGAGGGTCAGTGCGGGGTCGGTCGCTTCCGGCCCCTGGCCCGCGTAAGCCGGCGCCTTATTCGGGTCATCGGTCAGGTAGATCTTACCCATGTCCACCGCGTCGTGATAGCGCAGCTCGTGGCCGTCGGCCAGGGTCAACACCAGCACGTCACGGGCACGCGGCCGCGCAAGCGGCGCGCCGTAGCGGAGACGTCCTGCCAGCATGGGGTTGATGAGCAGCGTCGTGCCCGCATCCAGGCCCAGGAGCAGGAACTTGCCCCGGCGGGCGACTTCGGTGAAGCGCCGGCCCACCAGGTGATCGGCCAGCTCGCCGCCCAACAGGTTGCGCACGACGATGGGCCGCCGCACCTCGGCCGCGGTGATGGCAACGCCGGTCAGCCGCGGGGCCAGGAATTTGCGGATCACTTCGAGATCGGGTAACTCGGGCATAGTAGTTTCTCCACCTCGGCCGCCAGACCCGGCCCCACGTCCCGGATGCTCTGCAATCCTCTCAGCCCCATCGTCCTGTACACCAGGCCGATCTCCTGCTCCAGGTCTTCGATGGCCCAGGCTGCCTTGCGATAAGCCCAGATGCGCTGCGATGCTTCGCGGTGCAACTCCATCGCGTAAACCTGGTTCGCCAACGCCTCGACGACGCGTTTGTTGAGCGCCCGCTTTTCGCCGGGGATGATGGGCCGGGGCATCCGGTCGGCGATGCCGGCCTGCGAGCAGAATTCACGAATCCGCAGCCCGATCTTCGGCCACGACCCGCCCGCGGGCGCGTAGCTGCCTTCGGGATAGAGCTTTTTGTAAGGGCCGAGCAGGTCAGGGAAACGCTCTCGTAGCACGCCAAAGAAGAAGTCGCGCTGTTGGTCGGCCAGGGTCAGCCCGCTGGCGAGCACGAACTGGCCGCCATGATCCGCGGTCCAGCGGACGACGTTGCCCAGGTTGGCGTTGTCATCGCACAGGCCGGGGAGGATCGGCATGAAGCAGATACCGGTTTGGATGCCCGCTTGCGCGAGCTGCTCCATCGCCGCGAAGCGTTTCTCGGCAGGCGGGGCCAGGCGCTCCATCTGGCATACCCGCTCATAGTGGGGCGAGCCGGGCGCGGCGATGACGCTGAACGCGACCACGGCCCGGCTCCGCTCGTTGATCGCCTGAAGCAGGTCCAGGTCGCGGAGCACCAGAGGCGAGCGACTCAGGACGAAGACCGGGAACCCCAGGTCGCAACATACCTCGAGCATCTGCCGCGAGAGGGTGAATTTGCGCTCGGCGGGCTGGTAGTCGCCCGTGAAGATCATGTCCACGGGCACGCGCGCCAGTGCCCGGCGGAGGAGCTGCGGCGCATTCTCTTTCGCCTTGATCACGTAGGCGAAGTCGTTTGGGTCGTCGCGGGGGCAGTATTTGCGCTCGCGGCAATAGCAGAACTCGCAGCCGTGCTGGCAGCCGGTGTAGGGGTACGCGCTGTAACGTGTCCAGAACCAGTGGTCGGCGCGCTGACCCTTGTTCAGGATTGTCTTGGGTTGGTAGGAGACGAATTGCGTGCGGCGGCTCATGGGGCAAGTTTACACCATCACCGGAGTCTTCACAAAGCCGACAGGCGCGTGCTGCTCGGCCGGGACGGGTGTGACGCAACCCTCCGTCCCGTCGTACGTAATACATAACAGTTTCGCATGCCGCGACCAGCATTATGTCCCCTACGAGTGAAAACAGGCCGCGGATCGGCGCGGATGGACGCGGATTTTCTCCTTTATCCGCGTTCATCCGTTTCCATCCGCGGCTGATTCTCAGGACAGTCGGCCGGTTCGGCTTGTGCGCGAACACCGGAAAGGCAGGTTTGACATGCGTCCGATTGAAGTCTCCCACCTGGCGAAAGCGTTTGGCGCGACTCAAGCAGTCACCGACGTCTCCTTCGAGGTCGAGCGCGGCGAGGTCTTCGGGCTGCTCGGTCCGAACGGCGCAGGCAAGACCACCACCATCCGCCTCATTTTGGACATCTTCCGGCCCGACTGCGGCACGGTGGTGATCCTGGACGGGCCGATGACGGAACAAAAGAAGAATCGCATCGGCTACATGCCCGAAGAGCGGGGTCTGTACCAGGACGTGACGCTGGAGCACTGCCTGATCTACCTGGCCACGCTCAAGGGACTGTCCACCGCGGAGGCACGGCGCCGGCTGGCGGTTTACCTGGAACGCTTCGACCTGGCTGCCCACAAGACCAAGCGGGTCAAGGAACTCAGCAAGGGTATGCAGCAAAAGGCGCAGATCATCAGCACGATCCTGCACGGGCCGGAACTGCTCATCATTGACGAGCCGTTCGCGGGCCTGGACCCCGTCAACACGCAACTGGTCAAGGACCTGCTGCGGGAATTGCGCGAGCAGGGCACGGCCATCATCATGTCCACCCACCAGATGCAACAGGTGGAGGAGTTGTGCAACCGCATCGTGCTGATTGACCACGGCCGCAACGTGCTCTACGGCAACCTGGCCGACATCCGCCGCCGCTACGCCGGCGATGCGCTGCTGGTGCAGACGCCGGGCGCGCTGCCCACCCTGGCGGGCGTGACGCAGATCGCGCCACACAACGGCGCGGTCAAGCTGACACTGGCGCAGGGCGTGTCGCCGCAGGATGTGTTGACCCAACTGGTGGCGCAGCGCGTGCCGGTGGAGCGGTTCGAGATCGCGGTCCCGACGCTGGATGAGATCTTCATCCGCACGGTTTCGGAAAACGCGGCAGCGTGAGACCTCACCCCCGGCCCCCCTCTCCTACCAGGCGAGGGGGATGGCGCCGCTCCCCTTCCCTCGCAGGGAGGGGGGTGGGGGGTGGGTGGCCGCTACGTGATGGAGTTATCGCATGTCGAAGCTCTGGTTGATTGCCCGACACCACTTTCAACACGAAACTGCCAGGCGCAGCTTCTTGATCGTTCTGTTCAGCCTGCCGCTCTTCCTGACCTTTAGCGTCGGCATGGGGCTGCTCATCGAACGCCTGAGCCGCCACGGCGCCACGCTCGGCTACGTGGATCGGGCCGGCCTGCTGGTCAACGTGCAGACGCCATCCGGTCAGCGGAACGAGGTGCGGCTGGCGGCCTACGACACGCCGGAAGCCGCGGCCGCCGCGTTGGATGCGGGGAAGATAGACGCCTACTACGTGCTGCTGGCCGATTACCGCCAAACGAATCACGCGGAAGTAACCTATCGCAAGCCGCCAAGCGCCGCGGCCACGCGCGTTTTCTACAACGTCGTGCGGCAGAACTTGCTGGCCGGTCAACCGGCCGCGGTGATCGAGCGCGTGCTCTCCGGCGCAGACGTCACCATGCGCTCGCTCGACGCGCATCGCGACTACCCCGACAAAGGGCCGAGCGCCGGCCAGGTGCTGCCGGCCATCGCCGCCGTCATCTTCACCTTCCTGATCCTGACCACCTCCGGCTACATGCTGCAGGCGCTGGTCAGCGAGAAAGAGAACCGGACCATCGAGGTGATCGTCTCGTCGGTCTCGCCGGCCGAGATGATGGGCGGCAAGATCGTCGGCGCGATCGGCATCGCGCTGTTGCAGTTGGCGGTGTGGCTGATATTCCTCACCGCCGCGGTCTGGGGGGGCGGCAACGTCCTCGATGTCGCCTGGCTGCGGACTGTCCAGATCGGCTGGCGCGACCTGCTGCTGCTCGTGATCGTGGCGCTGCCGGCCTACTTCTGCATCGCGGCGCTGATGACCCTGATCGGCACGATGATGGGCGACGGCCAGGAGGCGCAACAGGCGAGTGGGCTGTTTTTCATGCCGTTATTCCTGCCCATCTACCTGATCATCCCCCTCGCGCAGCATCCGAGCGGTCCGCTCGCGGTCGGCATGAGCCTCTTCCCGCTCACCGCGGTGATGACGCTGGGGATGCGGAGCATCTTCCTGGAAGTCGCGCTGTGGGAATACGGCCTGGCGGCGGTGATTGCGCTGGCGTGCGGACTGGGTACGGTGTGGCTGGCTGCCAGGGCGTTCCGCGCGGCGATGTTGCGCTACGGTCAACACCTGGACTTGCGCAAGGTGATCGGCGGCGCGCGTTCGGTGTAGCGGAGAAAGGTCAATACCCAATATGAAAAAGACGCTTCTGGTGATGCGCCACGAAATCAACGCGACGTTGCATCGCACGACGTTCGTTCTCTTTGCGTTTGGCATCCCGGTGCTGATGGGCCTCGTCGCCCTGATTGTGATGCTGGTCAGCCCCGACGCGGGGGCCGCGCCGATCCCGATAAGTGAAACCGGACGATCGGCCGTCAGCGGCCAGGCGCGCGAGGGGTACGTGGATCCAGGCGGCCTGATCCAGGCGTTGCCGGCCGACGCGCCGGCCGGCTGGCTGGCGCGCTATCCCTCCGAAGCGGCAGCGCAGGCCGCGTTGAAAGCCGGCGAGATCACGGGCTACTACCTCATCCCCGCGGACTACGCCAAGAGCGGCCAACTCGTCTACGCGCTGCCGGAGTACAGTCCGCTGGGCGATGACGTGCCCACCGACGGCATCGAGCGCGTCCTGCTCTTCAATCTGCTCGGCGGCGATGCGGCACTGGCGGCCCAGGTGCGCAACCCGCTTGCCATCAAGACGACCGCGTTGGCATCCGTCCAGGCCGAGAAACGCGCCGATGGGTGGGTAGGCGACGTTTTTCCCACGCTGATGGTGTTCATCTTGTACCTCGTCATCCTGATGCCGGCCAGCGGGCTGATCGCGGCGATTACCAACGAGAAGAAGAACCGCGTTATGGAAGTGCTGGCGACCTCGGCCTCGCCGGTGCAAATGATCGGCGGCAAGATCATCGCACTGGGGTTGCTGGGGCTGCTGCAGACCGCGTTGTGGGTGGGCGTCACGTGGGCGGTGATCACGTTCGGCCGCGGGCCGCTGGCTGTGCCGGCCGGTTTCACGCTGCCATCTGGCCTGATCTTCTGGTCGTTCGTCTACTTCCTGGGCGGCTACGCCATCTACGGCGCGCTGATGGCCGGGCTGGGCGCGTTGGCGCCCGACATCAAGGACGCACGCGGGACCACCATGGTGATCCTGTCGCCGATGATCCTGGCCTACATGTTCAACGTCATCACCCTGGAGCAGCCGAACGGGCTGCTGGCCCTGGTGCTGAGCCTGTTCCCCTTCACGTCGCCGGTCAGTATGATCGCACGGATGACGTCAACCACGGTGCCGGTCTGGCAGACGGCGGTCGCGGCCGGTCTGCAATTCCTGGCCGCGGCCTGGGTCGTGCGGATGGTGGCGCGCCTGTTCCGGGCGCAGACGTTGCTCTCTGGACAGACTTTCAGCACCGGGCTGTTCCTGCGCGCGCTGGTGGCGAAGTAGGGGCGGGTTTTCCACCGTGGTCCCGAACCTGGCTTGCACGCACGGAATCGGCGTCACGGCGAACGGCGCATCACCGCATGGAAAACCCGCCCTGTCCGGACGACACGCGCGCCGCGACCGACCGGGGCGGGTTTTCCGTCGTTGACAGGGTCTCGCCGGCAATGAACGTGCGTCGCCAGCAGTCGTCGCGCCGTCAAGCGGGAGAAACCGGCCCCTACGTGTCAACCCATCGCGGCGGCCTGGGCCAGTCTCCGCCGCGTCACGAGGCCTTCAATCGAATACAACAAGAGCGCCACCCAGATCACGCTGAACCCGATCAGCCGGGTCTGGGTGAAGCTCTCGCCGTAGATGAGCACGCCCACGAGGAATTGCAGGGTCGGCGCGGCGTATTGCAGGACGCCCAGCGTGGTGAGCGGCACGCGGCGAGCGCCGTAGGCGAAGAGGATCAGCGGGGTGGCCGTGGCGAATCCCGCAAAAGCCAGCAGGGTCGTGGTCGGCGCGCTGACCGTAGCAAACGAGCCGGTTCCTCTCGCGGCCAGGTAGATCAGGAAGCAGAGCGCCGGCAAGAACATCAGGCCGGTCTCGGCCGCCAGGCCCTCGACCGATCGCAGCGCGGCCGTTTTGCGGATCAAGCCATAGAAGCCGAAACTGAGCGCCAGCGTGAGCGCGATCCAGGTCAGCCGGCCGAAGCCGAACGTGAGATAGGCCACGCCGGCCGTCGCCAGCCCGATCGCCGCCCATTGCCAGGGACGCATCCGTTCGCGCAGAAAAACGACGCCCAGCAATACGTTGACCAGCGGATTGATGAAGTAGCCCAGGCTGGTCTCCACGATGTGACCGTTGTTGTTCGCCCAGAGGTACGTCAGCCAATTGATGCTCAGCAGCAGGGCGGTGCCGGCGAACGGGAGCAGGCGCACGGGCTTTTCCACCATCCAGCGCAGCCAGCCCCACTGCCGCTGGGCGCCCAATAGCAGCACCGCGACGACCAGCGACCAAACCACCCGATGGCTGAGGATTTCGGGCGCCGGAACGTGCTCGATGGTCTTCCAGTAGATTGGGAACAGCCCCCACATCACATACGCGCCCAGCGCGGCCAACGTGCCGTTCTTCATGCAGATCGTTTCCTCTCCAGCTATGTTCAGCGCCGCCCGATTCGTGCGGTCATTGTACTGGGAGATGGAACGAGTGTCAATTAAACAAGCATGACCCATTTCATCAGGTAGCCTGACGTGAAAAAGCAACCGCTCCTCACCCCCACCCTGCGTTGGTTTCTGCTGGCGATGATCCTGGCGAACGTCGCCAGCGAGATGTTCTTTACCTTGCTGGCCGTGTATCTTGCGGAGCGCGGCGCGGGCGTGGCGCAGATCGGCCTGACCTTTTCGATCGCGGCCATCGTCCCGCTGGCATTGCAGATTTTCGGCGGCTGGCTGTCGGACACTATCGGCCGGCTGCGCACGATCGCCATCGGCAGCGTGGCCGCTTCGCTGGGCTACGTGCTGATGCCCATTGCCACGAAGGGGCAATGGGCTATCCCCGCGCTGATGCTGGAGTACGTCTCCGGCTCACTGGTCGGCCCCAGCTTCATGGCCTTCGTCGCCGAGCAAGCCGCAGACGAGAACCGTGGACGGGTGTTCGGCATCATCAACGGCATCTTCCTGTCGGTGACGGTGATCGGCCCGGCGCTGGGCGGCTTCCTGGCCTTCCGCTATGGCTTCCAGCCCATGCTGACGGTCGCAGCCGTCATGTACGTGGGCGCGGCCGTCCTGCGCGTCTGGATGGCGACCGCGGTCCGCTTCGGCGCGGGCGACAAGGCCGAACGGCCGACGCTTCGCTCGTTGCGGATGGGGGTGGGCGGCATGTTTGCCATGCTGACTGCCGGGGGGCTTGTGACCTGGCTCCTGGTCACGGACGGCGTGCAGGACGTGGCCTTCACTTTGTCCGGCGACCTGCAGCCGCTCTACCTGGCGCAGTTCGGCGGCCTGGACGCGCAACAGATCGGCTGGCTGGCGTCGGTGCGGGGGGTGGGGATGATTGCCGCCACGCTTCTGGCCGGCTGGCTCTCTGACCGGCACGGCGAGCGGCGCGTCATCGCGGCGGGGTTCCTGCTCCAATTCCTGGCGCTCATGGTCTTCGTGCAGACGCGCGAGGCTATCGGCTTTGCCGTCGCCGCCGGCATCTTGGGGCTGGGCTTCGGCACGCTGATCCCCGCGTACGATTCGCTGATCTCCAAGGCGATCCCCGAGAAGATGCGCGGGATCGCGTTCGGCGTGTTCGGCACCAGCATCGGGCTGATCTCGCTGCCCGCGCCGTGGCTCGCCGGTCAGTTGTGGGAGCGATCCAGCCCGCAGATGCCTTTTGTCGTGACCGCCCTCGCCGCGCTGATCTGCGTGCTGCCCGTGTGGGTGAAGCTCAGGTTGCCGGAGAAGACTTCCATCTGACCGCGACGGCGCCCACCGGACCGCATAATGCGAGCGGATACGAATCGCGCTTTCTTACTTCGCCCACACCGCGAGCACCCCTTCACTGCGTTCAGGGCAAGCTCTGAGCGCAGTCGAAGGAGTATGGTATGGAGCGAGATTCTGCGCTGGTTTCACGCCGCAACGAGGAGTCTGGGACTGACCCGCTCAGAATGACAGTCATTCCCGATAATCTCCATTCTCGCTCGTCTACAGGTCTCGCTTCCCAAACCATCGCACGGCGATCGCTAACGCAACCGTCGCGTAGAGCACCGCATACACCACCATCGCCTCGCTGGGTGCGCTGGCTGCGCCGAAGGGGGTGGCGTCCAATCCCAACTCCCGCAGGAAGGGCGGCTGCATCAGGTAGGCGGCGCGTTTCCACATGGCTTCGCTCGGCATCAGCAGGCTGACCACGATGCCGACGTTGACTGCGGCGTCGTTGTGCAGCATCGCGCCGATCTGCTCGATCCAGCCCGCGATGAACGCCAGCCCGTAGAGCATGAAGACCACGACGCCGTTGGTCAGCGTGGAGAGCCGCGTGCCCCCCAGGATCGAGAGGGTCAACACAACCAGCCCTTCCAGGATCATCAGGCCGACACCGGAGAGGGGATTGCGGGGCATGAAGCCGGAGATGGCGTAGGTGATGGCGATGACCGCCGCGCTCATCACCACGGTGAAGACGGTCAGCATGACCGCCAGTCCCAGCCACTTGCCGACTACCACCTCCCACCGGCGCAGCGGCTTGGTGACGATGGTCTGGATTGTGCCCGAGGCGATCTCGCCCGCGATAGTATCCACCGAGGTCAGCACGGCCAGCATAACGACGAGGAAGGCCACACCATAGAGGGCCGCCAGCACGAAGAAGTTGACCGGTTCCAGCAGTTGAGCCGCGCGCACGCTGGCGCTCATCCGTGCGATGTCACGGTACATGAAGTAGAAGCCGACGCCGTAGACCAGCAGAAACGCCAGCCCCAGCAGTACCACGGCCCACAGGATTTTCCGCTGTCGCGCCTCCGCAAAGGTCATGCGAGTGATGATGAACGTGTTCATGGCTGCTCTGCTCCCTCCGACCCGGTCTCCCGCATCACGCGCATGAACAGCTCCTCCAACGACGGACGCTGCGGCGCCAACGCATACACCCGCGCCCCGCCTCCCACCAGCCAATCAGCCACGGCCGGCAGGATGGTCTCATCGGCCACGCTCAGGGTCAGGTGGATGATTTCGGTATTGGGTATTGGGTATTCGGTATTGGGGTCCGAGGGTTCATCGGCTGCGATTTGCGATTTGCGATTTGCGATTTGCAGTTTGCCCCACTTCTCCAATCCGGCTACGAGTTCATTGGTCAGCCCCGCAGCACGGATTTCCACTTCCATCGTCCCACGCGTCAGCTCGTCCAGCGTGCCGATGCGCACCACGCGGCCGCGCTTGACAATGGCGACGCGGTCGCAGGTCACCTCGACCTCGCTGAGAAAGTGCGAATTGAGGAAGATCGTCACGCCCCGTTCCCGCAGCTCACGGATCAGGTCGCGCACCTCGTGTCGCCCCACCGGATCGAGGCCCGAAGTCGGCTCGTCTAGGAAGACCAGGTCGGGATCGTTGAGCAACGCCTGGGCCAGGCCGACGCGTTGGAGCATCCCTTTGGAGAACTCGCTCAGATGTGAGCGTGCGCGGTCGGCCAGGCCGACGCGTTCGAGCAGATCGGGGATGCGCTGGCGACGCGCGGCCGCGTTCAGGCCGTAAAGCTGGCCGTGGAGATCAAGAAATTCGGCCGCAGTGAGCCAGGGGTGAAAGCGGAACTGTTCGGGCAGGAAGCCGACGCGGCCCATCACGGCCGGATCGCCGGGCCGGTGGCCCAGGATACGCGCCTCGCCCGCGGTGGGAGCCACCAGCCCCAACAGCATCTTCACCGTGGTTGTTTTCCCCGCGCCGTTGGGGCCGAGGAAGCCGAAGACTTCCCCCTTGCCGACATGGAGGGTCAGGCCATCCACGGCCACGGTGTCGCCATAGACTTTTCGGAGATCGGAGGTTTCGATGAGCATGGTGGTCACTGTGAGATTAATGCCCGGAAAAGCGGGGCATGCTATCATCGGGCGGAAAGGTATCTGGACCTCGTCGCAATCAAGAGCGCGAGAAGCCCGACATCAATCACGAGTGTGATGAAGTCTAATACCCCGAATTGGTCCGTCACCGTCAGCAGAATATTGACGACGAGGACCGCGACGGCCAGGTAGTAGAATCGCTTCTGCTGTTTGCCAAGCCCCACACCACACAAGAGCATTGCAGCGACATTGCCGAACATCAGGATAGCAACGATCCCCGCTGTGATTGCCCGGTCCGGACTGCCGCCAGCCATTCTGATCAGACTCAAGACGCCAAACTGCAGCCAGATTGCGGCATTCAGGAAAAACACCGCCTGCGCTGCTCTGACTATGTAGGGCGTTTGGGATGGGCTTTCCATGTCCGTTCCCCTGCGAGCGAATGGCGAATCAACGAATGGCGAATGACGATCGCCGCTATTCGTTGATTCGTTGATTCGCCAATTCGCCATTACCGAAGCGAATCCGCCACCATCAACAACACCTTCACATCCACGTTCGTCGCGTTCATGGCGTAGACCATGCCGTCGCGTTGCCAGAGCAGCACGCTGTTGCTCCCGCTGGTGCGCGCCGATCGCTTTTCTTCCAGAAGGAGGCCGGTGACGCCATCCACCGTGACCTCGCGGTATTGCGCCACGTCGGTAGGCAGCGGGATGACGACCGTACTGGTCCAGTCAATGGCCTGCGCCAGGCGGTGCGCATCGGCGGCGGGCATGCCGAGGAATTGGAACGCCGCCTCGCCGAGCGCCGCGGGATCCACGCCGGGCGGCATGTTGACGGACGGGCTGGGCGCCTGAATCAACTCCAGCGTGCCGGCGCTGAAGCTGAGCGAGCCGTCACCGATGGCGAAGCTCTGGCTGACGATCATCGGCACGTCTACATCAATGACGACTTTGTCCGTGTCCGGCAGCTTGACGTTCTGGATGCCAGTGGCGTCGAGCACGGCCTGCATCATCGCCCGATCCATCTCGTAATGGACGGCTGGTCCCACGTCCACGGTAAAGTGCCTTTGGGTCGCGCTATCGGGCAGCGTCGCGGGGGTACGCACGGTGAAGCCCGCGATTTGCGAGGCCTGGGCCGCGTCGGCCACGGGCTGGCCCTTGCCCGGCTCTCGCACGAAGGTGGGCATGCCGAACTTGCCCGCGTCGGCCATCTGCGCCAGGCTTTCCAGTTGGCTGGTCTTGGCCGGGTCAACGGGGATCACCGCGAACTTGCGCACGCGGAAGAGGCCCAGGAAGTCGGCGGCTACCTGGCGCACCGGCGCGAAGCTGAAGAGGATCGCCAGGGCCAACACGGCCGCGACCCCGGCGGCGAACGGTCGCCACTTGGGGGCGAAGAGAGTTTGCTTGGTCATTTCGAAGCTCCTTGTGATGGTCTCCCATACCGATGCGCCTGTCACGCCGAGCGGGTTAGTCAGCCAGCTCCTGTTGCGACGAACTCCCAGCGAAGCGCCTCGCGGCACGGGGCGTGCGATGCTTCGCTCACTGCGTTCGCTCAGCATGACGTGTTCGTCAGAGCGTGCGAGGAAACGCTCCAACGCGATCGCGGGATGAGGGATAGCGCCCGGCGCGGGTTCCAGGGTCGCCAGCCGGGTCGCGACAGCCGCGTTCCGCTCGCGCAGCGTGGTCAGCTCGGCCCGGCACGCCTCGCAATCCGTCAGGTGCTCGGCCACAGCTGTTTGTTCGGATGGCAGCAGCGCATCGTCCAGATAGGCGCGCAGTAGGCCGGTATCACATCTCATGCGACCCTCCCAAAAGATCGCATCCTTCGACTACGACCCCAAACGATGGGGGCTCCGCTCAGGATGCTTGTCATAAGGCACCCCACGCCTTCTCGAACGCCGCCTCAGCTCTTGCCAGCAACGTGCCCACCGACCCCGGCGCGACCGCCAACGCCTCGGCCAACTCCCGATAGCTCAGCCCGGCGTGGCGCAAGAGCAGAAGCTGCGCCTGGCGTTCGGGCAACCGGCTTAACGCCCGGCGGACCGCGGCTCGCTCGTCGGCCTGCGCGGCCGCGTCGGCCGGATCAGGCGCGAGACCGCCGGTTGCGACCTCGTAGACCGTCTGCTCCTCGCGGCGTTGGCGACGACCCTGCCCGCGCAGCGCGTTGAAGGCCAGGTTGCTCGCCACGCGGTAGAGCCATGCCCGAACGTTGTGCTCGCGGCCCGGGCCGAACCGCTGGCGCGACAGACGCAGGAACGTCTCCTGGGCCACGTCTTCCGCCGCTTCCCGTGTGCCGACGATGCGGTAGAGGAGCCGGTAGACCTCTTCGTAGTGAGCCAGGAACAACGCGTCGAAATCGTCTTCTGCCGTGGGCCGCGCAACTGCCAGGGGCCAGGCCTTGCTGGTCATTTCCGTGGTTTCGTCTCCTGACGGGTTTCTACGCATATAAACACCGCGGGGCGGGGAAATGTGACAGGGGTGAATGGCGAATGAGCGAATGGCGAATGCAGTGCGATGAATTTCGAGGTTTACAGATTCAGCAGCCAACCGGTCAATACGCCGACCAGGGCGCCCACGGCCACCTGAAACGGCGTATGCCCCAGCAGTTCCCGCAAACGCTCGTCGTTCAACGGGTGGCCGTTGAGCAATTCTTCCACGATGAGGTTGATCTTCTGCGCCTGCTTGCCGGCCGCCTGCCGCACACCGGCCGCATCGTACATCACGACGATCGCCATCGCCAGGGCCACGGCGAATATCGGGGAGCTGAAGCCGGCGTTGATCCCGATGCTGACGGCGAGCGCGGAAACCAACGCGCTGTGCGAGCTGGGCATCCCGCCCGTTGACCAGAGCAGGCTGGGATCGAACTTGTGCCAGAAGAGAAGCGCGGTGGCGAATTTCCACACTTGGACCGTGACCAGGGCTAAGATCGGCGCCAACAGAGCCCGATTATGCACCAGATCGGTCAATGCGGTGCCGAAGGTTGGTTTCATCCGTTCTGCCAGCCTTCCAACGGCACGGCCTCGGTTGCGCCGTCCGGCCGCGGCGTCAACTGGCGGACGCGCAACTCGGCGTTGTCCAGCAGGATATTGCACTGCTCGGCCAGTCGTGTGCCGCGCTCGAACAGCGTCACCGCTTCGCCCAACGGCAGGTCGCCGGATTCGAGCTTCCGGACGGCGTCTTCCAGGTCTTGATAGAGTTGCTCAAAGGTAGGTTCGGCGGGCATGTTGACCTCGTGCTACGTGCTGCGTGATGCGTGGCTGTTGCCGACGGAATTGGTTCGTCCTATGTTTTTCTTGTAATACATGGCTGTCACCCTGAGCGAGTTGACCCCGTGAAATGTGTTTCAGCGAGAGTCCAGCGAAGGGTCTCGTTGGCAGCGGGATTTTCGCGCTGACGACTACCCGACCCGTGCGCCGAACGCGCCATCCGCGACGCGCACGTGGAGCGAATCCCCAGAGTTGACCTGCGTGACCGAGCTGACCACCGCGCCATCGGGCTTGCTGACGATGGCGTATCCGCGGGCCAGGACGGCGCTCGGATCGAGGGCGGTCAGGCGGAGGCGCTGGCTGCGCAGGCGCTGGCTGGCCGCGCTCAAGCGGTTGGTCATTGCCAGGGCCGCGCGGCGGGTCAGATCGTCCACGCGCTGGCGGTCGCGGGCCAGGCGGAGCGTCGGCGACTGGCGGGCCAGCCGGTGAGACAGGGTATCCACCCGCGTTCGTGCGGACGCCAGCCGGGCGGCCATCTGCGTCGCGGCCGACGCGGCCAGCCCGGCTACGGCGGCGGCCAACTCGCGACGGTCGGGGGTCGCCATCGTCGCCGCGCCCGTTGGGGTTGGCGCGCGCAGGTCGGCGGCGAAATCGGCAATCGTAAAATCGGTCTCGTGCCCCACGCCGGTAATCACCGGCACGGCCGATGCGGAGATGGCCCGCGCTACCCGCTCATCGTTGAAGGCCCACAACTCCTCGATGGAGCCACCCCCGCGGGCCAGGATGATCGCGTCCAGCGGCTCCCGTTCAGCCGACCAGCGGTTGAGCAGTTGAATGGCTGCGACGATGGCCGGCGGCGCAGCGCTCCCCTGGACGGCCGTGGGGGCCAGGATCACCTCGGCCAGGGGATAGCGGCCGGCGATGGTGCGCAGGATGTCGCGCAGCGCGGCCGCGGCGGGCGAGGTTGCCACGCCGAGGCGGACGGGCCGCGCAGGAATCGGCCGCTTGCGCGCCGGATCGAACAGCCCCTCGTCCTCCAGCCGAGCCTTCAGCCGCTCGAACTCCAGCCACAGCCGGCCCGCGCCCGCGGCTTGCAGCCGGTCCACGTAAAGCTGATAGGCGCCGCTCTGCTCGTAGATCGAAATGTAGCCGTGGACAGTTACCTGGTCGCCGTCGCGCGGCAGGCTCATGCGCGCCGCCGCGGTGCGCCAGATCACCGCCTTGATGCTGGCCTGGCTGTCCTTCAGCGTGAAATAGCAGTGACCCGACGTGGCCTGCTTGAAGTTCGACACTTCGCCAGACAGCCAGAGATCGCCTAGCAGGACGTCCTGCTCGAAGACGGCCTTGATGTAGGCGGTGATCTCGGCGACGGTGTAGACGGTAGGTGGCATTAGAGGCTCGTTTCGGTGCTTTTCGTCTCTGCTGCGTCATCTGCGGGAAGCCCGGTCACGTAAAAGGCTTCGTCCTCGCGGAGGGCGGACGAGAGCGCCCTTCCATCTGCATCAATCCAACTATGGTGCGCTTCCTGCGCCGCGTGAAGCCGCCAAGCGGAAAGGCCTTCGTGCGAAACGCGGATGACTGCACCCATGCGTTTGATCTGGGTATCGAATTGAGGATGCCGAAGCAGCCGATGCGCGAAGAACGCTACCGCGTCGTCCTCAATGTTCAGAAAGACCAGACAATATCGCAAATGATATAGGCTGCGTTTCCAGAAGTCCACATCACGCGTGAAAAAGGTCGGATGACCAAGTGTCTGCAAGAAAGGAATGATTTCGGTATCCTTCATTCCCTTCCGCCCCGACTCAAAGCCGATCTGGCGAAATGGCATACGCCATTTCACCAGCAGCACGCGCTGTTCATCGGGAATGTTCTCGTCCAGGATATTCATGCGGGAAGCGGTTCCGGAGTTTGTTCCTGGAAGGGCTTCTGTAGCACTTCACTCGCAAATTGCAGGGCTTCTGCAATGTACTCTGGAGTCACTCGCCCTCCCCATGCCTTCGTGATCGCTTCCCAGGACTGGCCCTTAGCAAGCATTCCCAACACCTGCCATACCATGATTCGTGTGCCGCGAAAGGTCGGCTTACCGTGGCAGATTTCGGGGTCGGCCACGATGTACTGGCTTGTCAATGTCACGCTCATATCACTACCTCCGTTTGTTCATTCCTGATCCGCTCAGATTATACACCGGCGTTGTCACCTGCTCAAGTGCCAGGTGCCTCGGAGTCGCCTGGCACTCGGTCGGCAGAAACGCTCGCTCACCCGCGCGGCGGGACAGGCGAGCCGGTTCCCCCCTTCGAGCTGCCCAGCGCCAGCACGTCCACAGCCCGGATCTCCTCGGATAGATCGTTGAAGCGGCGCAGCACGGCGCACAGGCGGGCGGTGGCGAAGGGAGAGGGCGCCTTCTTCTGTCCGAAGGAGTAGGTCTCGAAGCCCTGGTAGCAGGAGTGGGGCGTCACCGTGCCGTCCGGGTTGAAGTTGTAGGCGATCAGGCAGGCAGCCAGCTCGGCAAGGCTGCGGCGGTCTTCGGGACGAGCATCAGGGCTGCGCCACAGCTCGGGGTAGCGGCCCAGCGTGTCGAGCGCTCCATGTGCGTCGTACCAGAACGCCGGCCACTTGACCTGCTTGAATTGGCGGCCGTGGCCGAACATGTAGGGCTTCTCCTCGCCGCGAACGCGCCAGGCGCGAAGGCTGGTGGCAGCGGCCACCAGGACGTCGGGCGGACGCTGCGCTGCGGGCAGGCGGGCGAACGAGCGCAACGCCTCCAGGCTCACCTGGGGGCAGCACTCGCTCTTGCGCCCCGGCCCGCGCCATTTGCTGACCGCGTGGGGGACGCAGAGCCAGGCACGGCCTTGCGCGGTGTCCGTCAGGTCGGCTGCCATGCGGGCGATACCGGCCGCGGTGCGCGGGTCGTCGCCGCGGCCGTAGCGGACGAGCGCTTCAATGATCGCATGGCTATCGCAGAGCACCGATCCCCACTCCGCCGTCTGGCCGCCGTGGGCGATGCCGAACGAGGCGAAGCGCCCGGTCGGCTCCTGATGCGCCAGCAGCGCATCCAGCAGCGCCTCGATCCGCCCATCGTCCCCGCCGCGGACACCCATGTCGGCCAGCAGGTGCAGGAGATTGGGCGCGAAGTCCGGCCGGTTGTGTCCGCGCACGGGCGCCGTCTCCCAATCGGGCAGCCGGGCGATCAACGCCTGCGTGCCGGGATCGGCCAGGACGCCGCGGCGCGCCGCGATCACTTCGGGATCATCTTCCGGCCGGTCGAGCAGAGCAGTCAGCGCGATCCAGCGGGTTGCGGGCTCGGCCGAGTCGAGTAGCCAGGGCCGCGGGTCGGCGCCCAGCAACGTGAGCCAGGGTTCAGGCGGCAGGTGCATCATCACCTTCTTTCTCGCGCACTCTGCTCTTCGCGCAGCTGGTGATATACATCCAGTCCTTCGATCAACTCCTGCTGCCGGTCCTGCGTCTTCTTGGCTTCCTGCTTCCCGCGCAGTGCGTCGAGCTTCTGGAACACGGTCGCCTGGACCAGCTTGGGGTTCGGGACCATGACGAAGTCGTAGCCCTCGTCGGCGGCCGCAGTGCGGATGATCACGTTGCCGTAGTTGAAGATGTACGCGGCCAGCCCCACCTGCTTGAAGTCCACCGTTTGCACCCGTTCCAGGTTGCCCTCACGGCGTTTCATGAAGAGGCCCAACGGCTTCGCTTCGATATCAATGATCTTGTCGTCAGTCAAAATATAGAGATCGTTGTAGTAGTCGGTCACCTGCCACCACAACCAGCCGGCTGCGAAGATCATCGCAAAGAGCCAGGGCACGAAGAACGCCCCGCGATGAAAGCCCGCCACATCGGTCTCTCCGGCGATCAACAGGAAGGCTGCGACAATCAAGAACGCCGTCATCAAGAACGGCAGCCCGGCGCGCTCGACCAGGCTGAGCCAGTGCTTGCGCCACTGGATCATCCCGGTCATCGGCGTAGGCGGGGGCGGTGGGGTAGGACCGATGAACGCCTTCTGCCACCGTGGGGGTAGGCCGCTGGTGAGCTGGATAAACCAGCCCGGCTTGCTGCGGCGCACCCTTGGCTGCACGATCCGCGGCTGAGACTGCCGCTGCCACCAGGCGCGGAAACGACGCCACCAACCAGGCGTCTCATCCGACTTGGCGTCATCGCCCAGCGCACGCATGCGTTGCGGAATCGGCAACGCCAGGCGCAGCTCGGTCATCAGCCCGCGGCGCAACTGTTCCTTCTGCTGGCCGCGCAAGGCGATCACCGCCTCGGTGCGCTCCTGCAGGATGCGGTCGCGAACGGTATCGGGCGCGGGCACGTGGGCAAAGACGATGGCGCCGATCTTGGCCGCCGTGCGTATGGTCACGTTGCCGAAATCGAAGAGGCGGCCCCAAAAGCCGGCGTCCACGGTGACATCCTGTACCATCTCGACCGGCGCTTCCTGTCGCGATTCATAGAGCAGCAGCAGATGATCGCGGCGGGTCACGCGGCGGTTGGTGATGGCGTAGTAGTCATCGTGGTAGTTGTAATAAAACCAGCCAGCGAAAATCAGTGCGAGCGGTAACGGAAGAATCACAAAGGCAATCCAGAACTGGGGCTGCACATCGGGGGACAGGGCCAGTTTGATCGCCAATATCAAGGCGAGCAGGACCGCCACGACCCCCAATTCCGGAGTCAGCAGCCAGAAGATGTGGCCTCGGTCGCGCCAACGCAGCTTCTCGCCCTCTTGCATCCACTCGTATGCTTTGCGTTCCTCGCGGATCTCTTGATACCGCTGCACCAACGAGACATTCCGACCCCACAACCGGTGCTCCTTGGGAAAGGCGTAGTGCATGTCGCGACGGTCAAGGAGGAGCTGCTCGGAGCCGCCCAGTCCGGCGCGCCCCCCTGCGCTAGCCTGGGCGATGACCGCGCGCACGGTAGCATCGCGCTGCTTGCCTTCCAAGAGTGAGGTTTCACCGTAGGCGTCGCCAGCCACCAGGCGATTGCGCGGGCGCAGCTTGCCGCGTTCATCCAGCGCGCTGACCACGGCCGCGCCGTCCACCAGGATCACAAAGCTGTGGCCGACGTTGCCCTGGGTCGTGATGTTCTGGCCGGCCGGCGCGAACTCCCAGCCGCAATACTGTGCCAGGTGTTCGCGTTGCTCATCGCTCAACGACCGGAAGAGTTCCACCCTGCTCAGTTTGTCGGCGATGTCGAGCGTCGTGCGCAGCCGCTCGCGGACGTCAGGGAATGTGGCAATCAGCGGCTCGGCATGGCGGACGGGGAGGTAGAAGAGGTGGCTTTTTAGCGTGGTTGTGGCAGAATCGGCGACCCACGCGGCCCCCGCCTGAGCAAGACCGGCCGGTCCGCCGGCGGGCGCGCTGCCTGCTGCGGCCTGGCCCGGGGCCACGAAGAAGCTGCCGGAGGTCAGCCCCCACTTCGGCCAACGTCCTTCGTGCGGGTTCGCTGGCCCCGTCACTTCCACCTGGCCCCAGTCCACGACCCAGAGGCCTGGCTCGGTCGTCACCGGCACAGGGCTGCCCTGGGCAAGATCCCGCTCTTCGATCACCTGCGCCAGCCAGCGCATCTCGGCATCGTTCAGGCTGCGGAAGAGCGGAATGCGTCTCAGCCGGCCTGCCAAATTTTCGCGCACCAGCGCGTCGAACAGACCCGCGTCGCGCTCCATCCCGATGCGCAAATCGGCCGCAGTCATGGTGTAGAGCGTGACCGCGGTCAGTGCGGTCGCGGTCGCCTCGTATTCGCCGGTAAATAGCGCCTGCTGGCCGAAGAACGTACCGGGACCAAGCTCCTGCCGCAGCCAAATTCGCCCATCCTTCGCCACGACTTGCTCGATCGTGCCCTCGCCGACCATGAAGAGAAAGCTCGGCGCGAGACCGGACTGAAAGACGCATTGACCGGGCACACAAGGAAACGTATTCAGCTCGCGCAGAAAACTGGTCTGAAAATCGCTCCACTTGGCGATGGGGGGCTTGCCGGCAAAGACCCGCCAAAAGCGGTCGGCTTGTTCCTGGGTTAGCGCCATTTCACAACCTCTCTCGCACACTCTGCGCCGCGGCCTGTGTCATCCCCGGCGCCGCGGCTAGCTCCGCCACCGTCGCCTGGCGGATCGCTTCCAGCGAGCCGAAGTGCTTCAGCAACGCCTTACGTCGCGCCGGGCCGATGCCGGGGACCGCGTCCAACTCGGACGCGATGGCGGTCTTGCTCCGCTTCGCGCGGTGCGCGGTGATTGCGAAGCGATGCGCCTCGTCGCGAATGCGCTGCACCAGGAACAGTCCCTGGCTGCCCGGCGGCAAGAGGATTGAGTCGGGCCGGCCCGGCAGGAACAGCTCCTCGTGTTGTTTGGCAAGTCCGGCCACCGGTACCACCTCGGTCAGCCCGTACTCGGCCAGCACCTCGACCGCCACGCCCAACTGCCCCTTGCCGCCGTCCACGATCAGCAGGTCGGGCAGCAGGCGCCAAGATTCGTCGGCTTTGCGCGCCACCCTCCCCGGATCGGGCACGGCCTCTTCGACCGCGCGGCGGAAACGCCGCTTGAGCACCTCGTGCATGGAGGCGAAATCGTCCGGCTCGCCCTGGCTGCCCCGTCCTTTGACGTTGAACCGCCGGTAATCGCCCTTGAGCGGCGTGCCCTTACCGAAGACCACCATACTGCCCACGGTGTTCGTACCCTGCAACGTCGAAATATCGAAGCACTCGATGCGACCCGGCGGCGCGGTCAGCCCCAGCGCCTCCTGGATCTGGGCCAGCGCCTCGGTCTGGCGATGGGTGTCGGCCTGCCATTGGGCCTGCAGGCTGGTCAGGGTCGCGGCCGCGTTTTCGGCCGCCAGGGTCATCAGATCGTGCTTTGGGCCTTCGGTCGGCACGCCGAGCACGACCTTCTCACCGCCGCGCTTGCTCCGCAGCCATTGCTCGATGATCGCGGCCTCGTCCAGGTCCTTTTGCAGCAGGATGCTCGGGGGCACGTAGGCCGCCTCGTCGTAGAACTGCTTGACGAACGCGGCGATCAGCTCGCCGTTGGCGTCTTCGCTGACCCCTTCCAGCACGAAACTCTCGCGGCCGATCAGCTTGCCGCGGCGGACGAAGAAGACCTGTACGCACGCTTCGCCGGTGCGCGCATCCTGGGCGAAGGCCACCAGGTCTTCATCCTCCTGCTTGCCGCTGACCACCTTCTGTCGTTCGACGATTTGCCCCGCCGCGTGGATTTGATCGCGCAGCATGGCCGCGCGCTCGAACTGGAGCTGCTCGGCCGCGGCCTGCATCCGGCTGGTCAACTGGGCCAGCGCTTCGTCGGTATCCCCTTCCAGGAACTCAGCCAGCCCCCCGATGATCTGCCGGTAGCCTGCCCGATCCACCGCGCCGATACACGGCCCCGCGCACCGCTTGATGTGGTAGTAGAGGCACGGCTTCGGGTCGTGGCCGGTGATCTCGCGGGTGCAGTCCAAGTAAGGAAAGACCCGCCGCAGCGCGTCGAGGGTTTGGCGCACCGCGAGGCCCGACGTGAATGGGCCAAAGTAGCGTCCACCGTCCCGCTCCATGCGCCGGACGATGCTGATTTTGGGAAAATCCTCCTGCCAGTGAATCTTGATGTACGGGTAGGTCTTGTCATCCTTCAGGCGGACGTTGAAGCGGGGACGGTGGCGTTTGATCAGCTCGTTTTCGAGGATCAACGCCTCCAGCTCGGTGTCGGTGACGATCCACTCCAGGTCGGCGATCTCGGCTACCAGGCGGCGGGTGCGCGGCTCGTGCCGTGCGCCGGCCTGGAAGTACGAACGCACCCGATTCTTCAGCACCACTGCCTTGCCGATGTAAATCACCTTCCGGTCGGTCGCGCGGTAGATGTAGACGCCGGGCCGTTCGGGCAGGGTGTCCAGTTTTTGGGAGAAGTCGGGAGGGAGGGTGGTGTTCACGATGTTGAGATGGTCTGCTCGATCCTCTTAATCAAGAGGAGCAGATTAGGACGGATAAAACTCATCTCTGGCGCTGGAATACGATGGTGTTTGATGTCAGGAGGGACGTGTTTGTGATGCGGGTGCGTGCTCTGTAACTCGGGCACGGCCGGATGGGGCATCGAGTCGTACCACCATAGCGTTTCGCCCCGGAATGTCAGTTCATAGGAATACTTAAGAATCCGGTGGGCGATAAAATCAAGCTGCTCGAACACCCGTAGAACATGCCCGGAACGAAATACGACCTCGCCGCGCGTAATGCCGACCGTGCGGTTGACCGTGAACACAGCCAGGGTGTGGCTTGCCACAGTAGAACGGTCGGCCAGGAGGAAGAAAACGAGGCGAGCATACTCGCCATACGTATCCAGGCTCATCGGTCAAGCCGCTACTTGAAGCTGATGGATGTGCAGATCGAAGAGCGACGCGGGTGCGACGAGTTCGTTCAATCGTTGTTGGATAGCTTGATCGTAACGCACGCGCCGATCCTGGTAAATCTCGTGCCAACCCGCCCATTCGAGGTATTCGCGGATTTCGGCGGGATCTTCGTCGCGCAACAGCCCCTGCTCGTAGAGCCGATAGAACGTCTCCGACAGCAGGCTGTGCTTCTGCTCAAACCAACGTTGGGCGGCCTCTGCCTCATAAATATCGCGCAGCAGGTCTTCAGCCGTAAATATCTCTTGGGTCATTAAGTGCCTCACTTTCCAATCGCCACCGGGGCTACGACCTTGATTGTACTATGATTCAACCGTTCACGCAAGCAGGTTTCTATAACTTCGGCCGGCTGGATTCCATAGGTCAGTACGCGCCCTCTCCGCGCAACACTGCCGGCAGCGTGCGGAGCAAAATCCCCAGGTCGCGTCGCAGCGAGTAATGCTCAATGTAGTCCAGCTCCAGCGCCAGCCGTTGCTCGAAGGGCAGGTCGCCGCGGCCGTTGATCTGCATCGGACCGGTGAGGCCGGGCTTGACCGCCAGCCGGCGGCGCTGATCATCGCTGTAGCGGGCCACCACCGCGGCCTCTTCCGGCCGCGGACCTACCAGGCTCATCGCTCCGGCCAGCACGTTGACCAGTTGCGGTAGCTCGTCCAGGCTGTAACGGCGCAGTAATCGGCCCACGCGGGTGACACGCGGGTCATCGCGCAGCTTGAACGCCGGTTGGGGCAGCGCGTCCAGATTGATGAGCTGCGGCAGCAGCGCCTCGGCACCCTGCACCATTGTCCGAAACTTGAGCAGCCGGAACGGTCGGCCGGCCTGGCCCACGCGCGTCTGAGTGAAGAGAGCCGGGCCGGGGGAGTCGAGCCGGACCGCCAGCGCAATTGCCGCCATGGGCAGGGCGGTGATCAGCAGGCCGAGCAGCGCGCCGGCCACGTCCAGGCTGCGCTTGACAACCCGCTGCCAGGCGGTCAAGGCCGGACGCCGCTCGCCGGTCTGACCTCGAAAACGCGCCAGCCCCAGCGCGAACCCCGTCCCCAGCGCCAGCGCCCGCACCCACAGCAGCCCGACCGCTGACAACACCACGCCCCGATCGCGCCGCCAGACCTTTGCCAAAAACGGCACGCTGCTCAACAGAAACGCGACCGCCGCCAGTGCGACGACGACTAAGCCACCACGTGCAGCCGTCTCCTCTCCTCCCGCGCTCCCAAACCCCCAAACCACCCAACCACCCACCAAGCCAACCACCAACCCACCCAATCCTACCGCCACCAGCCCCATCTGCATCTTCAACACCTGTGGCGTGTGTGAATCTTTGACCAGCCGCCCAGGATGCCAGCGTGCGAGCAGCGCCTTCCAGTAGCCGATGAAGAACTTGCGGCGGATGTAAGCGGCCAGGGTCGGGTTGTGACGGTGGTAGACTTGCGCCTGGGGTGCGAAGACCAACCGGTAGCCCTTTTCAGCCAGGCGGAAGGAAAGCTCCTGGTCCTCGACCGAAGCGGTGGGGAAGATGGTGTCGAAGCCGCCATTCGCCAGGAAGACGTCCCGCCGGTAGGCCGCGCTGTAGGTATCCACGAAGTCAATGGTCTCCGCGCTGGCCATGTGATCGTAGCGGTCTGCATATTCCAGTTGGGTGAAGCGGGGGACGAGAGCCGCCTGGCGGGTGAGGTAGGCGCCCTTTGCGCCGGCCACGCGCGGATCGGCAAAGGGGGCGACCAGGGCGCGGATCCAGCCAGGGACGGGCGCACAGTCGGCGTCGGTGAAGAGGAGTAGATCGCCGGTCGCGGCCGCCGCGCCGGTGTTGCGGGCCGCGGCCGGTCCGGAGTTGGGCTGGGTGATGACCTTGACGCCGGCCGCGCGGGCGAGGGCGGCCGTGTCGTCGGTGGAGCCATCGTCTACGACGATAACCTCGTAGGTGTCGTGGGGGTAGTCTTGCGCGGCGAGCGCCGTCAGGCACAGAGGCAACGTCGCGGCCGAGTTGTAGGCGGGAACGATGACAGAAACCGGAAGGCAGCGGGCAGATGGCAGACGGCAGATGGCAGATGGCAGAATGGCGTTTTCTTCCCCGGTCTCGCCTTCTGCATTCATCATTCGCCATTCGTCATTCGCCATTCTGCCTTCTCCTTTGGCGCCGGCGGATGTACCACCAGAGGAACAGGGCCAACAACAACGCAACGATGGTGGCAGCGACGGCCGGAAAGATGACCGCGACCAGGGTCGTCATGCCCGAAACCACGTCCTCCGCCACGCTGACCACCGGGTTAGCGACCCCCATTGTCGTGGCCGTGATGACCGGGCGGGCCGTGGCCTTGGCCGCGTGAACGCCGCCCGCCACCAGTAGCCCGCAGATCAGCGCGAGCACGGGGCTGACGCTGGTGACGGCGTTGGCGCTGGCCGCGAAGAGGATCGCGCCGGCGACCGGTCGGATGAAGGTCTGGATGGCGTCGTTGACCGAGTCCACCGCCGGAATCTTGTCTACGGTCATCTCGATGGCGAGCAGCACGGCCAGCACAATCAGCACCGCCGGGTGTTCGAGCGTGTTCCACGGCGGCTTGAGGGTGATGAGGTCAGTGAAGCGCGCCAGCAGGCCGACGATCAGCAACGGCAGGTAGGCGTTTAGCCCCGTCGCCGCGGAGAGGCCGAAGGCGGAGAGGATGTCTATCATCCGAGCACCTCTCGATAACACACGTGCCAGGCACCTCAAAAAGTGCCTGGCACGTAGTTAGGTGTTATTCCGCTGCAGTGGCGCTGTTCGCGCCGATCTGGCCGAACAGGTGCGCCTGGACGAGATATTGCCATAGGTTGGCGAACGGGATCGAGACGAGGACGCCGATGACCAGGGCCACGACGCCCAACATGCCGATCACCGCGGCGATGATCCCCGCCACGATCAGCAGGACGAGGGCGATGATCACGTTGGCGATGTTGTCGCGAGTGAGCGCCCAGACCTTGCCGAACTCGAAGGCCGACCCAAAGCGGTCTGTGCGGGCCAGGCGGATGTAGATGGCGGGCGTCACCAACGCCAGGAACAGCCCCCATAGCAGCGACAGGCAGCCGCCGCAGATCATGAACATCGCGCCGATCGCATTGGCGGTCGAGCCGCTGTTATCCGACAGCGCCGCGCCGATGCCGAACGGAATCGCCACGACGATGAGCGGCAGCGCCCAGACGATGAACACGCCGATAATTTTGAGACCGCGCACCAGGAAGCCGCCCCAGTCATCCCATTCGGGCATCGGGTATTGCTTGCCGTCCATCACGTTGCGGAGCACGTCCAGGGTGTAGCCCAGGAGCATGATGAGCGGGATCAGGCCGATGAGCACCGGCGAGAAGATGATCCCCACCAGCCCGACCAAGGTGCCGATGCCTAGCTTACGGAGCCAGTCGGGGTCTTCGAACATGAAGGTGAATGCCTTACCGAAATCCATAGAGAGTTCCTCCTTGTTGAGATACGGTAGCACGATGGCGGCAAATGACCTAGCCATTATACCACATCTTCGTGCGCAAACGGCCGTTGCCGCTGAATCTTGCCCGACAATCATCCGACAGGGGCGCGAGTCAATCACTAACGGGATAGAAATTAATCAACTGTCGAGTGAACCTTGTCAAAACCGGCACTCCTATGCCGCAGCCGATCCTCGCTTCACCCCGTCCAGGTAAATCGTGATCGTCAAATGCGTGCCCAGCCCCACCGTGGACTTGAGATCCATCCGGTCGGCGCACGCTTTGATGTTGGGCAGCCCCATGCCCGCGCCGAACCCCATCTCGCGCACCCAATCGGGCGCAGTGGAGTAGCCGGGCTGCATCGCCTGCTCGATGTCGGGGATGCCGGGGCCTTTGTCTACGGCCTCGATCTTGATCCGGTCGGGCCGCACCTCAGCGACAATCTCGCCGCCATCGCTGTAGACGACGATGTTGATCTCGGCCTCGTAGGTGGCAACGGCCACGCGGCGGATGGCCTGGGGGTTGATACCCAGGCGGCCCAGGGTGCGTTTCAGCCCGCTGGAAGCCTCCCCGGCCCGTGCGAAGTCCTTGGCGATCACGTGATAGCCGAAGACCAGCGCCATCTCGTCGGCCACGATGTCCTCGAAGATGTGGCTGGCGCGGTAACGGTGGATCTCTTCTTCGCGATAGTTCACGTCCATCCGCTTGAGGATCGCCCGCACGATGTCGCCCTGGGTGATGATCCCAACCAGGTTGCCTTCGCGGTTAACTACAGGGAAGCGGCCAAATCGCAGCTCGCTGAATCGGCCCACGGCGCGTACCAGTGGCTCGTCGGCGTTGAGGGTAATCGGGTTGGGGTACATCTTCTCGCGGATCGTGGCGTTGAGTTGGCCGGCCGCCAGCGCCTTGATGAGATCCTCGATGCTGACGATGCCGATCATCCGGCCATCCTCAACCACTGGCGTGCCGGAGATGCGGTTGGCGCGCAATGCCTCGCGGAAGTCGGCCATCGTCGCATCGGGCGAGACGGTGATGACCCGGGGGGTCATCGCATCCTCCACCCTCAGCTCATAGGTCAATTCCTGGAGCTTGGTGATCTCTTTGCGGTTTTCGGGCAGCACGATCTCACCCCTTTTTCTTGTCGAACGCCTCGTACCACTGCTTCAGCACGCCCTCGAACAGATTGCTGGCGGACAGCCCAGCCCGATAGAGCCGTCCGCACGTCTCGAACATGGTGTATTTGGCGGCCAGCAGCGGAATGCCTCGCGCCTCGGCCAGGGCGACCGTCTCCGGCGGGGGAAGCTTACTGCGCACGAAGACGATCGCGACCACGCCCGCCATCTCCGCGGTGCGGACGACCTGCGGATTGGTCAGCCCGGTCATCAACAACATGCCATCCTGGGCAAACGCCAGCACGTCGCTCATCAAGTCCGCGCCGCCACCCAGGCGCACCTCCTGCCGGAGGTCAACGTCCTTGGAGATGACCTGGCCTTCGATGATTTGGAGGACTTCGGCGAGATCCATGTGATTGCTCCGTAGGGTCACATACCTCTACAGCAAACCCAACACCACCTCTGCGGCGGCCGGAATGGCGGCTGCGACCGCAGGCGTACACCCTTCGCTCACCGTGAGCACGTCTTCCACCTCGACTGCCACGATGGTAATATCCTCGTCGGCCGGCAAGTCCATGCCGATGCTGCGCCCCAAGACCAGCGCGCCCCCAAACGACAGATCGTGCGTGGAGCCGGCGTGCCGCGAGGCCCACAGCCCGGCCGCAGTCAGGTGATGGATGTCGCCGGGCTGTCCGTCACGGGTTTGGATCGCGTCCACCAGGATCACCCGGTCGTGGCCCGCGAGCAGATCCAGCAGCCGCAGCCCGCCGACGCTCGCCTCCGCATAGGCCACGCCGTTCCCCGCCGGGAGCCGCTCGGCCACCTCGCGCGTAACGTAGATACCCACGCCGTCGTCGGTGAGGATGGGATTGCCCAGACCCAGGACGAGGATACGCACGTCAGCCCTCTTTCTCATTCGCCCAGCGAACCGGACCAGCAGGCCATCGCTCAACCACATCTCAGATGCGGCCCGTCGCCGGCATCTGAGACCTTAAGGATGGCATAGTGCCTCATTTGAAACGTTGAAACGCGTACTGGGGATACGCAACCACTTCGGTCGTGAGTTGCCTGGCGCTCTCCTCCATCAGCCTGTTCAATTCAGTCACACTGCGAACGCCATAGCCCCAGGTGTCCATTCCCTTGCGCATCACGTAGAACCCATATGCTTCTTCGTTTGGCCCCGCGATGCCCCCTTGCAGCGGGATGATGGGGTTCGCCGGGTCGTAGCCGTTTTCGACGTACCAGTTGTTTGTCGAGTCAACAAGCACCCACTTGCCGGCAACGAACACCTCGATAAAAACGTGTCCGACGTAGGGGCCTCGTTGCCCAGCCTGGAATTGCTTTGCTCACGCGATACTCGCTGTATCAACCAGGACCGCGGGATAGCCAAGCTCGCGCGCGACGGACGCGAAGACCAATCCCCAGGGGTAATACCATACGGCCCAGGTCTGCGAAGCCGAGCAGAGCCTCGTGGACCTGGGCCGATGCGGCCATCAGTTTCCTCTGTTCCATCGCGTTGCCGCGCGCTCACTCGCGTCTCAGGATTTCCTTGATATTCCCCGCCGCGTCAAAGATGCGCACCTCCAGCGGCATATGACCGGGCAACGTGTGCGTGGCGCAACCAAAGCACGGATCGTACGACCGGAAGGCCATCTCCACGCGGTTCAGAATGCCTTCTGTCACCACGCCCTTCTGGATCACCGCCTGGGCTGCCTGCTTGACCGAAATCGCGATCGGTGCGTAGTTATTCGTGGTACCGACGATCAGGTTGGCCTTTTTCACGATGCCGCGCTCGTCGGTGATGTAGTGGTGCGTCAGGGTGCCGCGCGGGGCCTCGACGATGCCCACGCCCTCCGTTGGCTTCTCAGTCGGCAGGTTGCGGAAGTGCGAGCTGGTGATCTCGGGATCGGTGGTCAGCTCCAGCAATCGCTCGGCCGCATAGAGCAGTTCCACCAGCCGCGCCCAGTGAGTCGCCAGGGTGTAATGCACCGGCTTGCCGCCCAGGGTGGCGTAGAACTCCTCGTAGGCCTCCTGCGCCCGCGGGGTCGCCATGCCGTCGGCCGCGTTCAATCGTGAGAGCGGGGTGGCCTGGTAGACGCCGCTATCCTTGCCGGGAACCAGCCCCTTCCAGCCCACCTTCTTCAGATACGGAAACTTGAGGTAGGTCCACGGCTCGACGCGCTCGGCCACGACGTCCAGGTACTCGTTCGGGCTGTACTTGAGCAGTTCTTTGCCGTCCGGCCCGACCACGCGCACCTTGCCATCGTAGAAGTTGGTCTTGTTATTGGCGTCCACCATGCCCATGTAGTAGGTGGGCAGGGTGAAGGCCTTTGACAAGATCAAATCTACGTAGCCCTGGTTCTTGAGCACCACGTCCTTGAAAAGCTGGATGGAGAAGAGCCCGAAGTCCACCAGTTCGCGCGCGGTCTTCTCGAAGCTCGCGCGCTCCTCCTCGGTGATCTTCTTCGCCACGCCGCCGGGCACGCCGAAGGTCGGATGCACCTTGCGGCCGCCCAGCGCGCCGACGATGTCCATCGCCTTGCCGCGCGCCTGGATCACCGCGGTGCCCGTCTCCACGCCGACCTTGTGGATCAGGCCGAGGATGTTGCGCTCGGCTGGCGGTGCGTCCGGTCCCAGGACGAAGTCGGGTGCGGCCAGGATGTAGAAGTGGACGGTGTGATCGGCGACGTAGAACGCGGAGTAGAAGAGCTCGCGCAGCTTCTTGGCCGTCGGCGGCGGATCCACGTGGTAGACCGCGTCGCAGGCCTTGGTCGCGGCCATGTGGTGCGCCTCGGGGCAGACGCCGCAGATGCGCGGGGTGATGTCGTTCATCTCCTCGACGCGGCGGCCCTCCGCGAATTTCTCGAACCCGCGCAACTCGGGGATCACCATGTACGCGTTGGCCACGTCGCCCGCGTCGTTCAGGAAGATGTCAATTCGCCCGTGGCCCTCGAGGCGGGTGATTGGATCAATGCTGATCTTCTGCATGTATTACCTCCGTACGAGGTAGACAAGGAAACAGGGAAACAAGGAACAAGCAACTCGTGTCCTTGTCTACTCGCCTCCTTGTCTACCTGTTTCCCAACTTCGCCCGATGCAACAACGACGCGGGCAGGCTGAACCGGTAGAAGGTGCCGATCGGGTCGGGGATCTCACCGACGATGCGAGCGGCTTCTTCCTCGGTGTCGGCGTCCACCACCGACGCGACGGCCGAGAGGAGGGACGCGCCCTGGTCAACGACGGCGGGCGGCGGACCATAGCAGCCGCGGCAGGGGATGTCTACCTTGGTGCAGAGCGCGCCGCAGCCCCCGCGGGTCGCTGGCCCTGCGCAGATGATCCCCTGGTCGAAGAGGCACTTGGTGGAGTCTGCGATGATCTCGTGGTAGCGGTAAAACTTCTTGATCCGCTTCTCTTCGCGCACGTGCTTGCACTCGTCGCACACGGTCTTCTCGGTGGCGCCGACGATGCTCCCCTTCGGCGGCAGGTTGCCCGACACGATCGCCTCGATCACCGCCCAGATTTGCGGATCTTGCGGAGGGCAGCCGGGCAGGTAGTAGTCTACATCTGTCACTTGGTCGAGGGTCTTGACCGTGTTGTAGAACTTCGGGAGCTCGATTTCCCCTTCGGGCATGAGATAGACCTGCTGCGGCACTATCTTGTTCGGGTTGTCCACCGACGGGCACTCCAGGTAGGCGCGCTCGAAGATGGACTTCCGGTCGAACATGTTGGCCAGGCCGGGGATGCAGCCCTCGTAAGCGCAGGAACCGAACGCCACCAGCACCTTCGACTTTTTGCGCAAGAGGTGGGCCAGGTGCTCGTTCTCGCTGGTGCGGATCGCGCCGTTGAACATACAGACATCAATGTAGCCGTCGGGATATCCCTCGACATCCTTGTACTTGACATCCATGGCGCAGGGCCAGAAGACGATGTCGGCCACCTGATCCACAATCAGCAGCTTCTCTCGCAGTTCCACCACCGCGATCTCACAGCCACCGCACGAGGCCGCCCAGTAGAAGCCCAGCTTGAGTTTTCCGTTTCCTGGCATGGCCTAGTCCTCCTTGCTCGCGAGCTGCTGCTTCCAATTCAACGGGCCGAGACCGCGCACTTGTTCGCTGAAGTTACGCACCAGCTCGGCCCACTTGGGCGCTTCCGCGCCGGAGATCCAGCCCCAGTGGAAGCGGCCTGGCTCGATGCCGTACTGCTGCAGCAGCGCCTCCAGCAGCGGCATACGGCGGAAGGTTTTGTAGTTCCCGTTGGTGTAATGGCAGTCGCCGGGCGGATGGCAGCCGGAGACGATCACGCCGTCCGCGCCCTCGGCGAACGCCTTGAGGACGAAGACCGGGTCAATGCGGCCCGTACACATCACGCGGATCACGTCCACGTTGGCGGGCTGCTTCATGCGGGACACGCCCGCGGTGTCGGCCGCGGTGTAGGTGCACCAGTTGCACAGGAAGCCGATGATTCTCGGCTCGAATTTGCCGTTATGGCTCATGGTCTCACTCCTCACGCCGGAACCAACTCAATCACCGGCATCCTGAACAGCCCCTCGATCTGGGCCATGATCTGGTCGTCGGTGAAATGCCGTCCCTCGATCGCACCCGCGGGACAGGAGGCGACGCAAGTGCCGCAGCCCTTACAGAGCGCCTCGTTGATCCGCGCCACGTTGTCCTCGACGATGAAGCTGATCGCGGTATACGGGCAGAGCGACAGGCAGGTCTTGCACGCCGAGCAGAGCGTCTCGTTGACCTTGGCCGTGGTCGGCGAGATGGTCACCTCGCCCTTGCTCAAGAGCGCCAGCGCCATCGAGGCGGCCGC
>JAPLHB010000038.1 GCA_026389845.1 Chloroflexota bacterium | reverse complement strand
GGGTGTAAGGCCCTTTTCAGGGCAGCTAGACAATCAAAAACACGCTCTGGGGACCTCGCCAAGTTGACGAGGCCCTTGGTGCTGCCCGCAAGACCTTCTGGACAGCCTGCTGCCTGGAAGCCGGTTAGCCGAAACTAGAGTTGCACAAAGTTGATACCATATACAGTGGTTTCCAGAGAGAAAAGCCATTTGCGATGGCGGAGATGCAGGATAGGCAACTCTGGTTAAATCTCGCATCTTCGGATATTACCCACTACATATAGGTGTTTTGAGTGCATACCCACAACATGCAGTATGATAGCCTTTGGGGTTACAGAACTTTCCACATCAACTTAGCGGAAAGTAGAGTGTCCAGCACAATCCCCGCGTCTCCCCCGCCCCCTGCTCTTCATCACCCGTCACTCATACGTCAACGCAAACACCGTATCCGTCAGCCACTTGCGGAACGACTCGTTGTCGCTGAACTGCTTGAACAGCTCCGTATCGTCCTGCATCAGGCCCACGATCACCCGCGCCAGCGCCACGTCGTGTTCGATGCGCGCGTTCTGCCGATCCGAGTGGGCGCGAGCATTGCTGTAGGCGGTGTCCGCGGCCACCTTCTGCGGGATCTCCTCGGTGATCATCCGGCGGACGCGGTCGGTGTCCTGCCATGCCAAATTGCCGAACAGATCGTTGAACGCCCGCAGGATGTTGGAAAGCCGTTCCAACTCCGCCTCAGCCGTGTGTCCGCCACCGGCCGTGGGTACCGGCTCGATCTCCGCGTCGGCGTCGGGCAACGCGATGCGCATGACCGCCTGCTTTTCGACCCGGTAGCTGTCCATGTCAATCGCTTCGAGGATGCCCTTGGCGAGGTCCTGCTCCACCGGCGCGGGCAGCTTGGGTACCAGAAAGTTCAAGAAGATCGAGAGCTTCTCCCACTCTACGTTGGTGTAGGAAAGGATGGCCGCCAGGAAGTTGTAGGTGCGGGTAAACGCCTTGGCCTTGCCCTTGAAGTTCACCTGCCCGTCCTCGTCCAGGTCGGTGTAGACCGCCACGCAGGCATCCAGGATGGGGTCCAGCCGGTCGCGGTCGGCGCCCCCCAGGTAGCGCTCGACCAGTTCGGCCACTTGCTCCGGCGCGTACACCTGGTAGCCGTCCAGGTCGGCCTTCAGGTCGTGCAGCTTGTTCGGGTCGGTCTCCGCGCTGAGGATCGTGGTGCGGTAGTAGTCGGCGAACGCCGCTTCGATGGTGGCCGCGTCGTTCATGAAGTCCAGCACGAAGGTGTCGTGCTTCTGGGGATGGGCCCGGTTAAGGCGCGAAAGGGTCTGCACCGCCTTGATGCCGGAGAGCACCTTGTCCACGTACATGGTGTGCAGCAGTGGCTCGTCGTAGCCGGTCTGGAACTTTTCGGCGCACACCAGGAAGCGGTAGGGGTCTTCCTGGATGCGGTCGGCGATCAGGCTGGAGGAGAAGCCGTTGAGCGACGCCTCGGTCACCTTGACGCCGCCGTATTCGTGCTCGCCGGAGAAGGCAACGATGGCCTGGTAGGGGCTTTTGCGCTCCTGCAAGTAATCGCGGATAGCGTGGAAGTACTGGATGGCGAGCTGGATGCCGCCCGTCACCACCATGGCCCGGGCCTGGCCGCCGATCTTGTTCAGGGCAAGCACCTGGTCGTGGAAGTGATCCACCATGATCTCGGCCTTGAGGCGGACCGCGTAGTCGTGGCCCTCGACGTAGCGGCGCAGCTTCTTCTGGGCGCGCTGGGTGTCGAACTCCGGATCACCCGCCACCGTCTTGACCAGCCGGTAGTAGCTATGCACCGGCGTGTAGTACGCCAGCACGTCCAGGATGAAGCCCTCCTGGATCGCCTGCTTCATGGTGTAGCTGTGGAAGGGCCGGTGCTTGACCTGGCCACTCTCCGCGTAGGCTGCGCCGAAGATCTCCAGCGTCTTGTTCTGGGGTGTGGCGGTGAAGGCGAAGTAGCTGGCGTTGGGCAGCAGCTTCTTGGACTCCATGATGCGGTTGATTTTGTCCTCAGTAGTCTCGTCGTCTTCCTCGACCCCGGCCGCCCCGAGTGCCATCGAAATGGCGGCGGAGGTACGCCCGCCCTGGCTCGAATGCGCTTCGTCAATGATGATGGCGAATTTGCTACCCCTGTGACTGGTACCCAACTCATCGAGCACGGAGGGAAAAGTCTGCACCGTGCTGATGATGATCTTCTTTCCGGATTCCAAGTACTCTCGCAGTTGTTGGGTCTTGGATTTTCCTTCGCCCTCCTTGACTGCGCCGATAGTTGCTTTCACCTGTGCATACTGCTTAATCGTGTCGCGGATCTGCTTGTCGAGGATGCGCCGGTCGGTGACGACGATAATCGAGTCGAATACCCTCGCACCATCTCTCTCCAGGCCAATTAACTGGTGGGCAAGCCAGGCGATGGAGTTGCTCTTGCCGCTGCCGGCCGAGTGCTGGATCAGATAGCGCCGGCCCGCGCCGTGCATGACCGCGGCGGCCAACAGCTTGCGCACCACATCGAGCTGGTGGAAGCGTGGCCAGATCTGTTCTCGCTTTTTCTTCTTGGTTTTTGGATCCTCTTTCTCAACGATCTGCGCATAATTCTCAAGGATGTCGGTCAGGCCGGCAGGCGTAAGGATGCGCCGCCACAGGTAATCGGTCTTGAGGCCGTCCGGGTTTGGTGGGTTGCCGGCGCCATCGTGCCACCCCTGGTTGAAGGGCAGGAACCACGAGCTTTTGCCTTTCAGATGGGTGCAGAAACGTACCTCGTGATCGTCTACCGCAAAGTGGACGATGCAGCGGCCGAACTCGAAGAGCCGCTCGCGTGGCTCCCGATCGCGCTGGTACTGCTCCACCGCATCGGCCACGGTTTGCTTGGTCAGGCTGTTCTTCAGCTCGAAGGTGGCGATGGGCAGGCCGTTGACGAAGAGGCACAGGTCGAGGGCCAGGGCATTCTGGTCGCGGCTGTAGCGCAGTTGCCGGGTGACGGTGAAGCGGTTACGGGCGTAACGCTCCGCGGCCACCGCGTTGCCGGGCGTGGGCGTGCCGTAGAACAGGTCGAGTTGGTGCGGCCCGTGCTTGACGCCGTTGCGCAGCACGTCAATCACTCCGCGCTTGCTGATCTCCCCTTGCAGACGGGCCAGGAACTTGCGCCGCGTCGGGGTATCCTCGCCCAGATCGAGCGCGGCGGCCGCGTCCCGTTGGGTAACGCGCAGAAAGATGGCGAGCTGCACCAGATCCACCGCGTAGTCGCGGTCGTAGTCGTGCCAATCGCCCAGGAGCCAGCCCGTGCCGCCGTAGAGCGCGGTAGGCGATTTGATGGTGTCTGCCGCGGACGCTTGCACCGGCTCGCCGGCCATGGCGGCGACAATCAGGCTTTCAAGGCCCTTCTCGCTGGTGTCGGTCTTGCTCATGTGAGGCTCCGCTGGAATGCTCGCCACGCTGCTTCAGATGCCTCCAAACGAAGATACCTCGTTTGGAAGTCATTGAACCATTGGCGCTGCGCATCACTATCCAACGCTGGGTTCCACCTTTCGACAATGACTTCAAGCGGCCACTCAAGCAGTGTCCGCGCACCGGACGGCAGCAGCAGGTGTCGGTAGGTCGCAATCGCCTTCTTGCAGGCCGCGTCCCCTAGTGGAAACACCACTGCACAATACCCCTCAGTGAACTGCGGTGATGGCTGATTGAGCATGGCATAGACCAGAAGCTGGTTTCGCCAGAGTTGATTATAGGATTTGTCCTTGAAGCTGACTTCGGCGCCGGATTTCCACCACCATCGCTCGCCGCCTGTCCATCGGGCATAGCGATCGGCGAAGTCATAGCTGTCTTGCGAAAAAGGCTCCGTCAACTTGGTTTCAATGCCGATAAAGCCCCAGAGGCCATTCGGGCGCCTGTAAGCCACGAATGCATCAAACGAGGTGGCGTCTCTCAGATGAACTGCCCTCTCCGGCGCATATTCGAATAAGAGATCTGTGACCACTACATCCTGGGGGATGCCCGGCAGGCGGCGCACCAATCGGGTTGCAAAATCATTGTCCTTCAAGGGCCCGAATAGGTTGAAACACATGGTCTGGCTGCCGAGCAAGTTGTTGTACAACCGGCCTGTGGATATGCTACCCAGAGAGGGTGGGAAACGGTCCTTAGCGTGCGCAAAAATCTCAGGTGATAGAAAGTTCTTTCCCTCGTCTCCGTCTTGCGCGCAGAGCATGTTGCCATAAAGCTCGCCCCGCGCGTGTGGGTTCGGGCCGGGGTCGAGATTCAACACGGTGCGACGGTACCACGATTGATGGAAGCGCATCCGTGCGGTGAACGGGTCTTTGTCAACCGAAGCCGAGATGTGTTTGCAGTTCGGTTCCGGGAAGTTCCCATCTGGCGTCATGCGTCAGCCTCCTCGCCCGCTGCGTCCAGATCCCCTTCCTCGATCTCCTCGCCCTCGCCTAGCGCCTCGCCATCGTCCAGCGGCTCCGGCTCTTCGCCCTCCTCCGGCAGCGTGGCCGCGGCGGCGCGCACGTCGAGCTTGCCCGTCACCACGTCGGCGATCAGGCGGGTGCGATATTCGCGAAGGAGGGCGATTTCGCGCTCAACACGAGCAAGAGCTTGTTGACGCCCCACCAGACGCTCATCCAACTGCCGCATTATCAAAGTCTGCTCATTTCTTAGCGGTAGGGCGACAGGTATCATCCCGAAGCGATCGGTATACAACCTGAGAAAGCCGGCCGTACCAGTACCCAAGCCCTTGGACTCGGCACGGAACTTAGCTTTGGTTTTCGGGCTCCGAAACAACGCGGTCAGAAAGTTGAGATCGACATCAGCAATGGGATCGAATACCGCGTAGTCGGGACTCACCAAGCCAAGCACTCCCGAAGCGAAAACGAGACCATTGTTCGCCTGAAGCCGGTTCATCACCACCTGTCCGGGCCGCACGATCTTGTAGCCGATGAGTGTCGCTGCCTGTGATGGGCGAGAGAAATGATCATGATACGGCACCAGTCCATGGTTCATGCGCATTGACAGCAAAGTCTCCAGTCCAGTCGTCGATCTTTCATCAACCTCCCGAAGCAGAAACTTGACGCGCACCACCTCCCAGTGTTCCGGCACATCCCCCAGCCACGCCACCCCCGATGGCCTGAGCCGCACGTCCGGGTCGAGGCCGCGCGTCACCGCCTGGTGGACACTGGCCTGCTTCTGCTCGTTGAACAGCGCGATCAGCCGCTGCTTGGCACGGATGTAGCGCCGGATGCGGCGGTCAACGTAGTCGAGGTAGCGGACGATGGCGACTTGTTCGGGGAGAGGTGGCACGAGACAAGGAAGGTATTTGAAGTCGCGCCAGTCCAGGTTCTGCCGCAGCCCGGACCCCAGGCCATAGAACACCTTCTTGAGGTCATAGGCGTGGAGCAACAAGTGGCCATACTCGCGTGTCATCATATCTTCGGTGTAAAGGCACATGTAGGCCGACGTAATGATGCCGCGATGTTGGCTCAGCCCAAAACGCAGGCTGTTCCAGTCATTCTGCAAGTCCGTGGGACGGACGACAATGTCGCCTGGGTCAATGATCTGGTATGTCTCAAAGGATGCTGGGACCAGTCCGTGGAGTTTCTCGACGGGCTTGATGACGATTTGACCGTAGCTCAAGGAAAGCACGATCGTTTCCTGCATACCGGTGTTCGGCACCTTCTTCTCTCGATAGCAAGCTCTGCCAGGCAATTGTGTCCAATGCGCGGGTGCCTCCCCCAGCCACGGTACGCCGGAGTCCTTGTACGCGGGGTAGGGCTTGAGGTCGCGGGTCACGGGCGGCCTCCGTGGTTGGGTGGGCTGTCGGGCTTATCGGGCGGCGTTGATTGATCTGCCGGGCGGGTTCCGGTACAGTCGGGGTAGCCGGAGCAGCCCCAGAACGGTTGACCGGCGTGAGGCCCTTTGTGCGCAGTGCGGAGGGCCATGGGCTTCCCACAACGCGGGCAGGCAGGGGCCGGCGCGGGTTTGTCCGACTTCGTCTTGAAATCGGAACGCGCCTGGTAGAGGCGCTCGGTGAAGCCGCCATGCTCGACGAAGTCCCGCCCTTGGTTCTCGATCTGGCGCCTGAGCAGGTAGGTCGCCTGGTTGATCAGGCAGATCAGCGTGTTCGCGGCCGCCTCGGGGGTGGCTTTGGCGATGCCGTAGGGATCGTACGAGTCGGTCGGGGCGGACTGGTACCGCCCCCGCACGGCCAAAGCCTCGTGCGAGTCCTTGTCCCACAAAGGCAGGCGACGCTGGCGCAGGAAATCCTCGTAGTCCAGCAACAGTTCTTCCAGGCTGGCCTTGGCCACGTTGGTCAGCGTGAGTTCCGTCTTCTTCGAGGTCGCTGAGGCCATGCTGCCCTCAGCGATGTTCTGTCGTCCACTGCGCGCGGCCTGCACCATCTGGTCATGAGTACGGGAGCGCTTGTCAATGAAACGGTCGCAAAAGATGACCGTGCCATCGTAGACCAGCTCCGCGGTCTGGAAGCTCCGCAGTTTGCGGTACCCGCCGTGGGGGGGAAGCAGACGATCAGACATGTCGGAGGTGTCTGACCGATCGGACTGATCTGACTTGTCGGACAAATTCATGATTTGCCCCCGATGATCTCGCTCAACAGACCCTCCGTCTCGCGTTCCAATGCCAGAATGTCGGCCCGGATATCGACCAGCGGGCGCAGCGGCGGCGGCTTGTAGAAGTAACGCGTAAAGCTGATCTCGTAACCGGTCTTGACGCTGGCGGGATCATACCAGGCGTCGGGCACGTGCGGCAGCACCTCGCGGCGCAGGAACGCCTCGATGCCGCCTGGCTCCAGCAGCGGCACCTGCTCGGTATCGCGCAGCTCGGGGTCCGGCTCATATTCCACGACGACCTCCCCTCTCCTCGCAGGAGAGGGGTCGGGGGTGAGGTACCTCCCGCGCAGGAGGTCCGGGGCAGTGCCCTTCTTGTGGGTCTTCTTGATCACCGGCCTGGCCGTCTCGTCGCGCTGGGCCAAACCGGTCTGGAGCAGCTTCAGCCGTTTGGCCGTCAGCTTCACGCCGTGGCGCTCGGCGTCGGTCTCGACCTGCGCCAGGAAGGTGTTGTAGTCGGCATGGGAGCCTGTACCGAGGCTGGCTGCCAGCCGATCGGCCAAGTTAGCCAGCGGTTCTTCATCCATTTCTGCACAAGCCCGCCGGAAAGCACAGACGCGGTCAATGTCCTCGTCCGCCAGCTCGCAGTTCTTCTTGCCCAGGTTCTTGCGCAGCGGTTTGTACCACTGGGTGGCGTCAATGAGCTGCACCTTGCCGCGGCGGTGGGCAGGCTTGCGGTTCGTCAGCACCCAGATGTAAGTGGCGATGCCGGTGTTGTAGAACATGTTCAGCGGCAGCGCGACGATCGCCTCCAGCCAGTCGTTCTCGATGATCCAGCGGCGGATGTTGCTTTCCCCCTGGCCCGCGTCGCCGGTGAAGAGCGACGAGCCGTTGTGCACCTCCGCGATGCGACTGCCCAGTGGCGTGTCGTGCTTCATCTTCGAGAGCATGTTGGCCAGAAACAGCAGTTGGCCGTCACTGGAGCGGGTCAGCAGCGAATACTCGGCGTCCCCCGCGTGCTCGATCAGGAAGCGCCGGTCTTTGATGCCTTCTTTGCCGCCCATGCGCTCCAGGTCGCTCTTCCAGCTCTTGCCGTAGGGCGGGTTCGAGAGCATGAAGTCAAACTCGTGGGCCGGAAACGCATCGTTGGCCAGGGTCGAGTGCTCCGGCCCGCCCACCAGGTTGTCCGCGGCCTCGCCCTCGCCCTTCAGCAGCAGGTCCGCCTTGGCGATGGCGTAGGTCTCGGCGTTGATCTCCTGGCCGTAGAGATGAATCGAAACCTGCTTGCCGCGGGCTTGGGCCAGCCCCTGCAATGTCTCCTCGGCCACGGTCAACATGCCGAGGGTGCCGCACGCGCCATCATAGAGCAGGTAGGTGCCCGATTCGAGCTGGTCGGCGATGGGCAGGAAGATCAGCCGCGCCATCAACTTCACCGCGTCGCGCGGGGTCCAGTGCTCGCCGGCCTCCTCGTTGTTCTCTTCGTTGAAGCGGCGCACCAGCTCCTCGAAGATGGTGCCCATGGCGTGATTGTCCAGGCCGGGGTGCTTCACCGAGCCGTCGCCGTTGAGCACGGAGTTGGGGCTGAGGTTGACGTCGGGCGATAGGAGCTTTTCGATCAGCGTGCCCAGCGCGTCGGCCTTGGAGAGGCGCGGAATCTGGTTGCGGAACTCGAAGTTGTCGAGGATCTCCTGGACGTTGGGGGAGAAGCCGTCCAGATACGCCTCAAAATCGGCCTTCAGCGCCTGCTGGCTGGCGCGGCCGCGCAGATCGCGCAGGGTGAAAGGCGACGTGTTGTAGAAGACCTGGCCCGCGGCCTGGCGCAACGCCTGATCCTGGTTGGTGATGCCGGCCCGATCCAGCGCGGCCTTCATCGCCAGCACCGCCGGCTTGGTCGGCTCCAACACCGCATCCAGCCGGCGCAGCACCGTCATGGGCAAGATCACGTCCCGATACTTGCCGCGTACGTAGAGGTCGCGCAGGATGTCGTCGGCGATGCCCCAGATGAAGTTGGCGATCCAATTGAGTTGGGTTGCTTCCATGTTACTCCGGGCGACTCGCTGGCCCAGGAACACAACAAAAAAGCCGCGGCCCCAGGAGGAGGGGTCGCGGCCTTGCTTGCTCGTTACGAACGACCGTGCTATACTTTCTCGCACAGCCCTTCGTCATGAAGGCTGCAACGCCCGATTCCTGGGGCTGCAGGAGACGGGTACGAGGCCGGCCAGTTCGCACCTGGTCGGCTTCGTTGTTAACCTTTGTCGCTGCCTCGGGCCGATCAGGTCGCGAGGCTTTTGGCTTCTTGGAAAGAAAGTCAGCTTTTGAGTGAAAAGTATAGCATAACTACCAGAACGCGGCAAAAGCCGTAAACGGCTAACACGGAGACTCAACCCTTTTTCCCCAGGGAAAACAGCGCCGGCACACCCACGCTCCCCCGCTGCTCCCCATCCGGTAGAAGGTGAGGGTGCTCAGGGGCGAGACGAAAAAGGGAGACCTCCTGCGCATCACCGTGAGAATACCGGCAGGCGATCTTCAGGTAGCTCAGGCGGTTGATAATCTGCCGATTGATGCCGGAAGTAGGTATTGTAGAGCGTCGCATAGTGGCCGCCGCGGGCCAGCAGTTGATCGTGATTGCCTTCCTCGATGATCTCGCCGTGATCCATCACGATGATCCGGTCGGCGTTCTTGACGGTGGAGAGCCGGTGCGCGATGACGATGGCCGTCCGGTCGGCCATGATCGTCTCCAGGCCATCCTGAATCTGCGTCTCGGTGAAGGGATCAACGCTGGCAGTGGCCTCATCCAGGATGAAGATGGCCGGGTCCTTGAGCACAACGCGCGCCAGCGCGACCAGTTGGCGCTGCCCCATAGAAAGGTTGCCGCCGCGCTCGCCCGCGTCCGTGTCGAGGCCCTGCGGCAGATCCTTGAGCCAGTCGCCGCCCGCAATCTTCCGGGCCGCGGCCTCCACCTGCTCGTCGGTCGCATCGGAAAAGCCATAGCGGATGTTCTCCCGCACCGTGCCGGAAAAAAGGAACGGCTCCTGCGGCACCAGTCCCACCTGCCGGCGATACGCGCCCAGATCGAGCGTGCGGATGTCCCGTCCATCCACCGTCAGCTCACCGCCCTGAAACTCATAGAACCGCGCCACCAGCCGTGCGATACTGCTCTTGCCCGCGCCCGTGTGGCCGACGAAGGCGAGGGTTTCGCGGGGGCGGATCTCCAGAGAGAAGTTCGGGAGGACGACTGATTGCGGATTGCGGATTGCGGATTGCAGATTGTCCGCCGTCTGCAGTTGTTCGTCGTTCGTCGGCGGTCGTCCGTCGGCGGTCGTGTAGCTGAACTGCACGTTGCGAAAGACGATGCGCCCCGCCAGCCGACCTACCGGCTCGGCCGCGGTCTGCACCACCTTCGGCTCGGCGTCAATCAGGGCGAAGACACGCTCGGCTGCGGCCAGGCCATCCTGGAACTGGCTCCAGAACGAGGCGATGTTGATCAGGGGCCACCAGTAAAAGCCGACCGCCTGCATGAAGAGGTAGAAGTTGCCGGGACTGATCGTGCCCGCACGCGTCGCCAGCCCGCCTGCGTAGATCAGCGCGGCCACGCCGATGCCCGAGAAGAGGTTCAGGATCGGGAAGATGCTGTCGAAGGTCAGGCCGCGACGCAGCCCTACAGCGTACGCCTGCCGGTTGTTAGCCGCGAAGATGTCGTAGATCGCCTGTTCCTGGCGAAAGCTCTTGGCGACCACGATGCCGCTTACCGACTCCTGGATTTGCGCGTTGATCGCCGCGGTCACCCGCCGCGCCTGCTGCGTCACCGTGCGGGCGATCCGCCGGAAACTGAGCGCGATGCCGACCGCGACCGGCGCCATCACCAGCAACAAGAAGGTCAGGAAGACGTTGATGTGCAGCAGCCAGGCCGTCAGGATGAGCACCAGCAAGACCTGGCTGAACAGGTTCGTGACCAGGGTGACCACATCCGACAGATCCTGCGTGTCCGAGGTGATGCGGCTGACCACCTTGCCCGACGGGTGCTCGTCGTAGAACGACATATCGTGGCGGATCGTCGCGGCGAAGACATCCTCGCGAATCTTGAGCACCACCGCGCCGACGACGCGCGCCGAGAACCATTGTTGGATGAAGTTGAAGCCCCAAGCCATCGCGCCGAGCAGAAAGATTCCGGCGGTCAACAACAGGATGGCCGGGGTGGCCGTGGCCGCAGGCCGGCGCGCCAGCAAGTCAATCCCCGCGGCGATCAGGATCGGCCCGCCGGTGCCGGCAATCGAGTTGAGCGTGATCGCGCCCGCCACCAGCGCCATCTTCTTCCGATGCGGCCCGAAATAGCTCACGACACGGCGCAGCAGCTCGCGGTCGCTGTAATTGCGGTCGTATGTCTCGGATTCGAGGCCATCCAATATGAAACCCATGCGTGTACAGTTCCTATTTTGCCCGATATTGCGTACTACGTGTTACGTGTTGCGTGTTGCGTGAATGTACGCCGTGAGGCACGTGGAGATACGCACCACGCACCACGCACCACGCACCACGCACCACGCAC
>JAPLHB010000104.1 GCA_026389845.1 Chloroflexota bacterium | reverse complement strand
GGCTTTCGGCCTGCAACTTAAGCTGCAAACCATGACTCACGCCAACGCACCGTAGGCGTCACGCGCCTGCCAACTGGACTATCGCTCATATCGTCGTTTCGCGCTCATCTGGGGATACCCACCCGTGTCGGGTAATGAGTTTGCGCACCGCCTCCCGCGCAAGCTGCCGATACGCGTCGGAGCCGACCGTTGGGAGCGCGCTGCTATCGGCTATGGGATGCTCGAGTAAACCTCGCCCGTCGCCCCCAGTTCCGCCACACATCTCTGATAGAGGATCACGGCCCTCTCGCTGATGTAGTACCCCAGCGAGAGATCATGCGTGATGAAAAGGATGGATAGGCCGCGAAAGGTGATGTTCATCAAGAAAAGGATGGGACGAAAGCTTGTACAGGCTTCCATCCCGGCAACGTTATTTAGCCTGGCCGTGAACCTGCGTCAGCAGCCCGTCCGCAAGATCCTCGGGATGCATGGGCAGCGCGCTTTGCTGAAACATCAGCACGCTCACCAGCGGCATATCGCCCATCATATCCATGATGTCCATGCCGATGGCGCTTTCGTCGCCATCGCCGCCGCCGGACATCTTGCGGCTCTGTTCTTCTATCTGGGCGTAGAAGGGTCCGAAGGCGACTTTCCCCCGCGGGTCAGCCAGCCACTCGCGGATGGTGGATTCCCTGTCGAGAATGCAGGGCAGGTTCAGGGTCGATTCGAGCGTCACCGCCAGGGTGTGGCGAATATCGGCGGAGGAGGACGCGATCAGGATGTCGAAATTGCCATCCTCGGTGATCCACTGCTTGTATTCGGGATGATAGTAGGCAAAGGCTCGGAAGTCCAGCTTGATGGCGACCGATTTGGTCTCACCCGGCTGGAGTGCCACCTTCGCGAAACCTTTCAGCTCCTTTTCGGGCCGCACCAGACCCCATGCTCGGTCGTGGACGTACACCTGGACGATCTCCTTGCCCGCCATGTGGCCCGTGTTGGTGACATCCACCGTCACGGTCAGCCCGTCTACATCCCGGAAAGTCTTCGCTGACACTTTGGCATTGCTGTAGGCGAAGGTGGTGTAGCTCAAGCCATGGCCAAAGGGGAAGAGCACCGGCAGCTCCTTGGCGTCGTAATAGCGGTAGCCGATGAACAGCCCTTCGCCGTACTGCACCTTGCCCGCGCCGCCCGGCCAGTTGAGATGCGCCGGGGTGTCGGAGAGCTTGAGCGGGAAGGTCTCGGCCAGCTTGCCGCAGGGGTTGACCTGGCCAAAGAGGACGTCGGCCAGCGCCGCGCCGCCCGCCTGGCCCATCATCCAGCCTTCGAGGACGGCCGGGACCGCGTCGATCCAGGCGCTCATTGCCACCGGCGCGCCGTTATTGAGCACGACAACTGTCTTGGGCTGGGCTTTAGCCACCGCCTGGATCAACGCCACCTGCTGCACGGTCAAATCGAGGTCGGTGCGATCGTAGCCTTCGGATTCTTTGTAAGTGGGCAGCGCGATGTAGAGCAGCGCAACGTCTGCTGATAGCGTCAGTCCCACGGCCTGGTCTATCAAATCCTGGCGGAAGGAGTCATCCGCGGGATAGCCTTCGGCGTAGGTCAGTTCGGCGTTATTGGCGCGAGACTGAAGCTCCTGGAATGGCACGTCCACTCTGGTCGGATTGATGTGCGAACTGCCGCCGCCCTGGAAGTGAGCGGCTTCGGCGGAACGACCGATGACGGCGATCTGCTGGTGGCCTTTCAGGGGCAGCAGGCCGTCATTCTTGAGCAAAACCATGCCCTCCGCGGCGATCTTGCGCGCAAGTCTGTGATGCGCGTCCACGTCGAAGGCGCCGCCCTTGGGGGTCTCCTGGGCCTTGAACACAATCCGTAAAATACGGCGGACCGATTCATCCAGGGTCGCCTCAGCCAATTCGCCGGAGCGTACCGCTTCGACGACGGCCTTGACGCGCCGGTCCTGCGGGCCGGGCATTTCCCAATCCACCCCGCCTCGGAGCGCGGCCACGCGGTCGCGCACGGTGCCCCAGTCGGAGACCACTAATCCCTCGAAGCCCCATTCATCCTTGAGGATCTTGGTCAGCAGGGTGTGATGCTCGGAAGCGAAGACGCCGTTCACCTTGTTATAGGAGCACATCACCATCCAGGGTTGGGTCTCCTTGACGGCTTTCTCGAAGGCGGGCAGGTAAATTTCGCGCAGGATGCGTTCGTCCACCTCGGCGTTGATGCTGAAGCGCTGAAATTCCTGGTTGTTGGCGGCGTAGTGCTTGAGTGAGGTGCCCACGCCTTTCGATTGAACGCCGTTGATGAAGTTGACCGCCAACTCTCCGGCCAGGTAGGGATCCTCGGAGAAATATTCGAAGTTGCGGCCCCCCAGCGGCGAGCGCTTCATGTTGACGCCGGGGCCAAGCACGACATCCACATGCAGGGCGATGGCTTCTTCCGCCAGCGCCGCGCCCAGTTGGCCCATCAACTCCACATCCCAGGTGGACGCGCTGCAGGAGGCCGTTGGGAAACAGGTGGCGGGCAAGCTATGTTGGGCCATCGAGTGAATATCGGGTACGCGTCGGATGCCGTGCGGGCCATCCGAAACGATCATTTCGGGCACGCCCAGGCGTTCCACCGGAGTGGTTGACCACGCGCTGGCGCCGGTGCACAAGGCGGCCTTTTCTTCGAGCGTCATGTTGGCAATGATGGACTGGATATCGGTGTTCATGTCATTCCTTCTGTTGAGCTATTTCACCTGGAATATGTGTTGTAGACAGAGCGTACCTTGAGCGCAGCCCGGGCCGTGGCTAAATCCCATCCGGCCGGCAAGGGAGCCGTGACACAGATGGCTTTTTGGGCCGGCAGATCGAAGTAGTTGTCACTGAAGATCACATCGGCGCCGGTCAGGCTGCATTCCACCAGGCGGGCCAGTGAACGCGCCGACAGCTCGATGGCAAGCAGGCCCTCCTTCAGCGTCACATCGGCATTGATCTGCGGATCCACCAGTGACAAATGTTTGGTGGGGACAAAGAACGCGGTTTGCCCGGCCAGGCGCCGATCTCCCTGCCATAACTCGGCCACGAACACCAGTTCCCGGCGGGTATCATCATCCAGGAATCCGGAAAAATCGAGTTTTTCGACAGCCGTCACGCCCGATGGTTCCACGTGCGCGGCTTTCTCACCTGAGGCCAACATCTTGCCGTCCAGGGTCGTCAAGGCCCAATGCACTGAACCCTGCCACGCTTCGTGCAGGTCGCTGCTGAGGAAGATCGCCTGACACGGAGAGGCGTCTTCAATCGAAAGTACCAAAGGCGCATAGAAGCGGCGGGCGGCGTAATGCAAGGCTTTCCAGCGGCCAAAATAGTCCAGGCTGGACCACGATGCGACCGGCCAGCAGTCGTTCAACTGCCAGTACAGCGTGCCCGATACGCGCCGGGTATGCCTGCGCCAGTGCTCCACCCCATAACGAATCCCTTCGGCCTGCAAGACCATGCTGAGATACACTAGCGACTCGAAATCCTTGGGCAGGCGGAAGGTGTCCAGCATCTGCCCCACCATCAGCGAGTTGCCGCTGGCGTTTTTCTGGTGCTGCTCCATGATGTAGGAGGTCATGTTCCAGTCGGGTTCCGCCGCGTACGTGCGGATGGTCTCCAAAGGCGGCAGGGCTTGGAAGCCAAACTCGCTCATGAAGCGCGGGTACTGGCTGCGGTACGCCGTGAACGGCTTGCGCCCATGCCAGACATCCCAATAATGCGCATCGCCCTGAATCTGGCCGTTGGGATCTACAAAGGGCGTATCAGAGGATGGCGAGCTAGGCCAATAGGCGTGATCCCCATCTTCGGCTGCGCACCAGGCAGGCAAAGTGTGGTGGAAGAAGCGGTCGTACGCGTCCTTCAGGTCTTGCATCTCGGGCCGGTTCCAGCCCCAGTCATGCCAGCCCCATTCCATCTCGTTGTTGCCGCACCAGAGGGCGAGGCTGGCCCGATGGCGCAGCCGCCGGATGTTCTCGACCGCCTCGTGACGCACGTTTTCGATGAACGCGGGATCATCGAGTGGGTAGACGCTGCACGAGAAGATGAACTCCTGCCAGACCAGGATGCCGTAACGGTCGCAAAGATCGTAGAATCGCTCATCTTCGTAAAAGCCGCCGCCCCACACGCGCAGCATGTTCTGGTGCGTCTGGGCTGCAGAACGGATCAGGCCCTCCAGGGCAGCCTCGGTCAGGCGCGTGGGGAAGGAATCGGCCGGGATCCAGTTGGAACCTTTGGCGAAGATCGGCTGGCCGTTGACCACAAACGTGAACGAGCGCCCCCATTCGTCCGGCTCCTGCCGCAGCTCAATCGTGCGCAGACCGATCTGGTAAGAGGCTGAGGCTAAGGTTGAGGCTGAGCTCCCAGCCTTAACCTCAACCTTGACCTCAACCTTGACCTCATACAGCGGCTGTGCGCCGTAGCCGTTAGGCCACCAGAGTTGCGGATCAGAGATGGAGATAGAGACCTTTGAGGTTTTCGAGACCTCAAAGGCCCTCTCGATGGTCTTCTCGATGGCCGAACCATCCGGAGCGGTGATGGTTACGGCCAATGCCAGTAGTTCTGCGACCGGCTCAAAGGTTTCGATCTCAGCCTCAACCTCAACCTTAACCTCGCCGTTCGCATGAAACTGGCGCAGGTGGACTTCCGAAAGGCGGGCGGAATCAAAAGCCTCCAGGCGGATGTCTTTCCAGATGCCGACCGGCGGGAGCTGCGGCCCCCAATCCCAGCCGAATTGGCAGGGCGCCTTGCGAACGTGCGGGCCGCCGGGGATCGCCTGGGAGACGCCACGCAAGGGCCGCGCTTCCTGCCGCGCGCTGGCGTATCGCACGGGCGAGGCAAAGGTGATGCATAGCTCGTTCGCGCCCACCTGCAGGACCGGCTTCACGTCCCAACGGTACTGCCGGAACATGTTGTCAGTCCGACCCAATGTCTGGCCGTTCAATTCGACAGTCGCCAGTGTATCCAGGCCATCGCAGACCAGGAAGATGCGTTCCTTGGCTAACAGTTCAGCCGGCACGGTGAAGCTGCGCTGGTATTCCCAATCGGCCTCGGCGACCCACTGGACGCGTCTTTCGTTGTCGCCCACAAATGGGTCGGGGATGCGGCCCAGGGCCAGCAAGTCGGTATGCGCGCCGCCGGGGACGGTGGCGGGCAGCCACACTTCTGTGCCCGCCTGGCGAAACTGCCAGGCGCCTGTCAAAGATTGCATGTGCATCCTGTGTTTTCCTATGAACTCACTTTTCTTTCCAAACAGCCTGTAAGGCTCGATAGTCCAGGAGCATGATACCTTCTTCTCGGACGATATCTTTTGCCTGTTGAGACGTCAGGAAGTCAAAATCCGTCTGGCGGATATGACACCCGCCAGGCTCTATCGCCAACAATTCAGAATTGTCGAGGCCCGGATGCACCGCCCACTCACTCAAACCAACGGGCAGCTCGTGCAGAAGTTCAGCATAACGGGCGGCTTTATTGACCGGGTCAAGGCTGTAGCTGTCCAAAAAGTCGTAATCGTTGGTGGGGAACCCGCGGCTTTGCAGCTTTTCGATCCAGGATCGGCCGGCAACCCGGAGCGCCAGCCCATGCTCTCTTGCCAGCCTCAACATCACATCGAGAATATCCGGTCTACTGCCGATCCGCAGCGAATGCCAGTCCAGGTGCGAAGGCTGAAGCCCCACAGCCAGCACGACTTCGATCTGCGCCCTGAATTCCATCTCCAGTTGATCGAGCTTCACCTGAGCCAGGAATTCAGGCATGTGCTCAAAGTTGTAGAAATACCCTGCCTTATCGAGCAGGGATGGCACCTTTTCCCTGGCGGTCACTGGTCTCCAACGATTATCCGCCGAATCGGAGATGGCGGTGAGGTGAACGCCAAAAGGTATTCGGGGATGGTCTGCGAGGAAATGCGTGGCGTGTAACATCCAGGGACACGGGACCATCAAGCTGGTGGAGCGGACGATGCCTTCCTTCAACGTGCCCAAGATGGCTTCGTTCACCGCATGGCACATCCCGAAATCATCGGCGTTGACAATCAGTAGACGAGCATCGGCCGGATACCCTAGCAACCGGTTTGTTTGGCTATTGGGCGCCATGCTCGTCTTCCTGTCCAACCTTCCTTAGATTTCGCTCGAATCCAAAGTCAAGAGGAATGGACTACACAGTTGAGAGATCCCATTCTTCATAGATCTTCGGAACATCGCTGATCAAGCGTCGGGTGTAAGCCTCTTTCGGATGCAGAATCACCGCATCAGCAGATCCGTGTTCAACAATTTTTCCATGCTCCATAATCCATACGCTGTCAGAAACATAATACGCCAGGCCGATATCATGGGTGATGAAAACAATCGTCATCCCGATTTCGTTACGCAATTGCATCAGCATATCCAGGATGGTCGCGCGTGAACAGGCATCTATCATCGAGGTGGGCTCATCAGCCAGCAGGATCTTGGGCTTCAGCAGAAAGATACGGGCAATCATCAAGCGCTGCATCTGTCCGCCAGAAAGCTCAAAAGGATATTTGTTGGTCAATTCCTCGAACTTCAAGTTGACAAAGCTGCACGCCTCGGCCATCAACTCCACCTTTTTCGCATGCGGCAGCTTGCGACCACCCCGCATGCTAATACAGTCCAAAAGCACGGCATCAATCTTATTGAATATATTGTACGAAGAGAACGGATCCTGAAAGATTGCCTGGGTATTTTTCCAGTATTCCTGCTTCTTCTTTTGCGAGCTGATATCGCGCTTCTGCCCCTGGAAGTAAACATCACCCTCAGTGGGGTTGATCAATCCCAAAAGCATCTTCGCCAAAGTGGTCTTGCCACTGCCCGATTCGCCCACGATTGAGATGATTTCACCCTCGTGGAAATCGAAATCCACATGATCAACGGCTACCGTTTTCTGGCGGCCAAGACCAAACACCTTGGTAAGTCCTGATCCGCTCAGGCATGAGCTCATTTTACCGGGCATGCTGATAAGCCTCCCTCAGTGTCTTTTCCGATAGGATACAGCGGTAAGCGCGACCATCACCCACATCGCCAAGACTGACAGAAGTCACCTTGCATTCTGGCCGAACGTATTTACAGCGTTCGGCAAACCGGCAACCAGCCGGCGGGTTTTTCAGATTAGGCGGTACCCCGGGAATGGCAGTCAATTTGACATCCCGCAGACCTTTTTCAGGCACAATGATCGAGCCCATGAGTCCTTTGGAATAAGGATGGAGTGGATCAAACACGGCTTCTTTGGCCGTGGCCTTCTCTACGATCTGCCCGGCGTACATGACCATGATGTCATCGGTTACGTTGTAAAGGAGGGGGAGCTCATGCGTGATGAAGATCAGGGATTTGATGAAGCCATTTTCCATCAAACTCTTTAGCATCTTGATGACCATCTTTTGCGAAGTGACATCCAGTGCGGAGGAAGGCTCATCGGCAATCAGCACCTTTGGAGAGAGAATCACCGACACCGCGATCACCGTGCGCTGTTTCATACCGCCCGAAAGCTCGACAGGGTATTTTTGCAATACCTCGGCTGGCAGCCCCAGGACTTCAAAGTTTGCTCTGGCAAGGTCATAGATGAATTTCTTGTTTTCGGTTGGATCATGCGCTTGAACAACATCTTCAATAAAGTTGATGATCTTCTGGGTGGGGTTGAGCGCGTTCATCGCGGCCTGGGGGATATAGGCAATCTCCGTCCCCAATATGGATTTGCGAACGTCATCAGGGTTCATCCCGGTAATATTTCGCCCGTCAATGATGATCTCGCCGCTGGTGTAATGCAGCGGCGAGAAGTAATAACCCATCAGGCTGAGGGCCAGGGTTGACTTTCCGCAGCCGGATTCTCCTGCGATGCCCAGCGTCTTCCCTTCCTCGACCTTCAGAGACACATGGTCAACCGCATAGACATCTTCCCGGAAGCGGGTGATGTATTTGGTGGTGAGTTCTCGAACCTCTAGTATGACGTTTGACATATCGCTCGCCTAGTCCCTCAACGCGGGGTTGAATACCTGGTCGAGACCTGTATTCATCAGATTCATCGAGAATGTAATCAGAGCGATGGTTACGAGCACGGGGAAGTATGCCCACCATTTTCCCAGGATATGTGCCTGGTAGATCATCGCCCAATTCATCATCAAACCCAAAGTTGGCACATCAGTAGTTCTAGGTCCCAACCCAAGGATCGACAACCCTGCCTCCGTCAGGATACCCGAAGAAATCTGCAGGATCAGCGCCATGACAACATAAGAAGCGATGTAGGGCAGAATATCGTTAAGGATGATGTGAACGATCGAGTGCCCGGATAGCTTCGACAGGTTGACATGGTCGCGGTTGCGCAGTGAAAGCACTTGCGACCGCACTGCCCTGGCAGTCCATACCCAGGAGGTAAACCCGATCACCACCGCGATGGTGACCGCGCCGCGTCTTTCCTGCCCGATGCTGAACGAAATCAAGATCAACAACACAATAGTGGGGATTGCGATAAAGAGATTGGTGAAGAACATGATGATATCATCCACAATACCGCCGACATACCCCGCCAGCAATCCCAGGGTCAAACCGATCAAGGTTGCAATGATACCGGCGACAAAACCGATCTCCAGCGATACGACGGTGGCCTTAACCAGCTCCGTCAGCATATCCCGGCCGAAGTTATCGGTTCCCAGCGGCAACACCCGTACGTTCGGAATCTGGCTGACATTCGCGTAATCGGTTTGTTTGACGGCGCCTGTCTCATCCAGGGCGCCTGTGTTCGTGTTCTTTTCTGCAATGATCTTCCCCTCGGTTGACAGAAGCCCTGCAAGCGAGGTATTGAGCCTTTGATAGTATCTTTGCCTGGCAAAGGTCATCCCCTCAGTATTTTTCTGGGGATCGTAATCTTTCTCCCACTGGTTCAGGAGTTTTTGGGTGTCCGTGACATCAATCTGGTCTTCAGGAATCCCGTCCGCCACAAGCCAATCCTTCATGGCAAGGCGATCGTCATTGCTTAACTTTCTGGCAATTCGCTTGGCAGCGGCATCATCCAGCATCAGTGTATACGGGGGGGAACCAATGCTGTCATAAACATTCACATAGATCCCGGGTGGGAAGAAAGAACCCTGAGCGATGATCGTTAATGGTTTCCCTGTTATGATCAGCGGATAAAAGAACACGATCAGCAGCAATGCCACAAAAATGGAAAAACCAACCACGAACTTTCCGGAGTGAAAAACCTGTTGAAGTGTATGTTTCATAGCAGCATCTCCGCCTAATCAGCCTGCGCCGCTTTAATGCGCGGGTCAATAAAGCCGTAAAGGATTTCGATGATAAAGTTCGCACTCAGCACCATCACCGTGATGATCAATGTGGTTGCTGAGATCAGCGGATAATCCTGTCCCATGACACTGTTCAAGATCGTGTAACCAAGCCCCGGATAACTAAAGATGATCTCTGCGAACAGCGCGCCGCCGACCATGGTACCGATGGATAACGCCAAACCAGTCACCTGCGGAAGCATAGCATTCCGAAATACATAACCGACGATCTTGCCGTCTTTGATGCCCATGAAACGGCTGTATTTCACATAATCCGCATTCAGTTCATAGATGGACATGGAGCGCATGCCGATCGCCTGGCCACCGATCGCGATCAAAACGATTGACCAGAACGGCAGTTGGTAATGGACGATCACAGACCATATGAATTTCCAGCTAAAGTTGGGTATCAGGTCAAACCCATATCCGCCCGACGTTGGGAACCATTTCAATCCGGCCCCAAAAACAACCAGCAAAATGACTGCCATGCCAAATGCGGGGAAATTGCTCACAAAAATCATGACGGGCATGAGGACTTTATCAAAGCCCCCTTTGCGATAAGCTGCCACTGCACCGAGTGTGTTCCCGATCAGCCAGCCGACGATGATCGCCGGGAACTGCAGGCAAATCGTCCACCAGATGGAAGATCTGAGAACGTCTGCAACCGTTCTGGGATATGCGCTGAACGAGAAACCGAAATCGCCACGTGCAACATTTCTTACATAGAGGAAGAATTGCTCGATCATGGGTCTGTTGGTGCCAAACAACTCCGTGTATTGCTGATAGATCCTTTGGACGCCGGTCGAATTGCTCATGCCTTGGGCCATCCTGGCTACGATGGCTGCCACAGGATCTCCCGGCATCAGGCGGGGCAGGATGAAATTCAACAGGAAGGCGAAAACAAAAGTGACCAAGAACCAAAGCAGCTTGCTTAGGAAATACTTTCGGTATCCTTTCACCGCAACGCCTCCTCGTAAATAATCAACAGCCATGTTCCGGGGTTGGCGAAACATGGCTGTTCTTACCAGATTACGGTTTACTTCACGAGCTTCAGGTTATAGAGACCTGCGATACTCCATCCATCCGTCAGGTCGAGCGGAGGGACGGGCGGGTTGGTGCCATCACCGTCGTGCGGGAAGTTTGTCCAAACACTCTCGTTCACAGCATGGAACGCCTGCGGGCGGTACATGAGCGTGAAGGAGGGCACATCGGTCAGGTAGATCTTGACCAATTCAGTGTAGGCGGCCTTCAGCTTGGCGGCATCGGTCATGGTGGGGATCTCTTTGATCAGTTTATCGGCGTCAGCATTCTTGTATTGGCCCCAGTTGCCGTTCCAGTTGCTCGCCATACCGACGAACTCAGAGCTCATCAGCTTGCGGATACGGCCCCAAGGCTGGGTCGGGCCGGCGCCGTCACTCCACATCATGAAGATGTCATACTTCTCGGGGAGAGGCGAATCCGATTTGGTGACGATGGTCTGATAGACGGACCATTCAGGGTAGTTGGTCGTGATGTCAACACCGATCTTCTTGCCGGCGGCAGCAACGATTTCAATGGCAGCCTGCCAATCGGACCAGCCATTCGGGCAGGTGGCTACGTAGTGAAGTTCCTTCCCATTGAATTCACGGTTGCCATCACCATTGGTATCCTTGATCCCGGCAGCATCGAGCAGTTTCTTGGCGCCTTCGATGTCGTTGCCAGCCCACTGCAGGTCCTTGACGGCAGCGTGGTCATACGTGGCCTGTTCGCCAGCGGTCGGGTTCATGAGGGAGCGCGGCACCTGGGTGAAGGTAGCCGATTGGTCGGTCATGGCGTTGGCAATGATGGTGGGATAGTCAACCGCCATGGCGATGGCCTTACGGACCGCAACCTGGTCCAAACCATTGGATTTCGGGTTGAAGAAGGCGGTCGGGAGGCTGGCGCCAATGCCATAGGGAGCCTTGGGCAGGTAGGTGGAGACGGGCAGCGCATAGCTCAGCCACAACACCTGGATATTGGAGTTGAACTGCTGGCTGACATCCACTTCACCCTGGGCCAAAGCAACAGAACCGGCTGCGTTATCCTTGAAGATCGTATGCGCCAGGTACTTCGGCGCAGGCAGCTTGCCCCACATGCTGGCATCCTTACCCCAGTACTTGTCATCACGAACGTAGACAACCTTCGAATCGTCAGCGAAGAACTTGTGATAGGGGCCGGAGTAGACAACGTCCTCCGCGGTATCAGCCTGCATCTTGGTGCTATCGCCGCCGGTGCGCGCTTCCAGTTTTTGGGTCCAGGCTTTCTGGACGACGTAGTTGTTGCTCAGGTAAGCCTGAACCTGCAGCGGATTGACCGCTTTGCCGTCCGCACCCAGTTTGGCCTTGACCACAACCGTCTGGGGGTCCTTGGCTACGATGGTGTCAACGAAATCCTTATTGGAATCGGCGAGAGGGAGCTTGTTCTTGACAGCGGCTGCCCAGGTATAAGCGACATCCTCAGCGGTCACCGCCGTGCCATCGCTCCACTTTGCAGCAGCCTTGATCTTGAAGGTGACCTCGGTACGCGCATCGTTCCACGTATAGGCGCCATCCGCCAGCAGAGGATACTGCTTGCCATCGAGCATGTTGTACAGGTACGGGGTTTCGAACATGATGACGCGCGCGTTGTCCTGCTGGGCGACCGCCATCGCATTATTGTTGCTGTTGGAGTATGGATTCCAACCAACAACCGGACCCCACTGTTGACCATTGAAGTACAGGGTTTCCTTGCGGGGCAAAGTACCGGCATCCGGCGCCTTGGTAGGTGCCGGCGTCGCGGTCACTACGACCTGCTTCTCGACGACCTGGGTCTGGACCTTCTCGACGACCTGGGTCTGGACAACCTGCTTTTCGACGATCTGGGTCTGGATGACCTGCTTCTCGACGACCTGCGGTGTCGGTGCGACACATGCCGACAGTAGCATGGAAGCAACCATCACCAGGCTCAATAGGACGAACAAACGGGATTTCATTCTACCTCCTTGTGTGAATGCCAGTCTAGTGGGTTGGTTGAGCTCTCCGGGGTTTCGCGGCAGTTACCACCTCCTTTTTACTGCACAAGCCCTCAAACGCCCGGGCCTGTTGATGCGCGTATGACCAATTCGGTCGGCAGGATGATCCGCCGCGGCGGCGTATTTGGGTTTTCGATCAGCTCGAACAACGTCTCCGCGGCCACAGCGCCGGCGCGGTGGATGGGCTGACGCACCGTCGTCAACGGCGGTTCGGTGCGGGCCGCGAAAGGCATGTCGTCGTAGCCGACGACAGCCATGTCGCCGGGCACGCGGATGCCGGCGTCTCGCAACGCCCGCAGCGCGCCCGTCGCCATCATATCACTGGCCACGAACACCGCATCCGGCAGACCGTTCGCGCCGGGTTGCCGGGCACGCGCCAGCAACTGCTGCATGGCAACGAAACCGCCATCTTCCAAGAAATCGCCCTCGGCGATGAGCGCGGGATCAGGGATCATCCCCCGCGCCCGCAACGCATCCTGATACCCCCGCCGGCGGTCGTGTCCGGCGATCATGTTGTGCGGCCCAGCGATCGTGGCGACGCGGCGATACCCCAGCCGCAAGAGGTAGCCGACGACCTCTTTGGCGCTATTGTAATTATCCACGTCCACGTAGCTGACGCGTTCGTCCGTGGGATGGCGACCGACCTGCACAAACGGGATATGATCTTCCAGCAGCACCTGGACCATCGGATCATCCATGAGCGCCGAAGCCACGATCACGCCATCCACCATGCCGCTGTGGGTGATCTTGCTGATGATCTGGCGTTCTTGTTCGACGTCAGCCAGCCACAACATGACGGAGTAGTCGTGGGTATTGCAGGCCGAAGTGATGCCCTGAATCAGCAGTGGGAAATAGGGATCGGTGAAGAGGGAAGATACTGCGACCGGAATTACCAGCCCGATGTTACGCGTGCGCCCCGCCGCCAGGCTGCGCGCTGTCGCGTTGGGGTGGAAATTCAGCGGTTGCGTCACGGCCAGCACGCGCTCACGCGCACGGGCGCTCACGTGCGGCTCTTTGTTCAGCACCCGTGATACCGTCGAGCGCGATACGCCCGCTTCCTGTGCGATCTCTTCTAGCCTCAGCGACATGGCCGGTCCTTGCCTGGGAGAGCGCTCTCAAAATCACTCAAAAAAACCGCCTAGCAGTCTTCTAAATCGCGGTATCATTGAGAGCGCTCTCAGTATACGACAACATTGCGCCGTTGTCAAGTGCGAGATTGGGCTGTGTGCGCAATTTTAAGGTTCGGCCGGTTCCTGAAAACGTGATAAGATCGGGCGATAAGGAGGTGGTTGCGTTGTGTGTGTCGTTCTGATTGACACATCGCAAAACTGCATGTACAATTCGCCACGAAATTGACCCGCGGCGTTGCGACAAAGGAGCCGGCCATGACCCCACCCGATCCCTACGCGGACCTCAAACGATACCTGGCAGACGGCGAAGTGACCGCCTTTGTAGGCGCCGGTATGTCGGCCGGCGCAAGCCTGCCCGGCTGGTACGATCTGATCGCCGAGCTGACGGCGCGCATCGGTTATGAGCTGCCGCCGCCGAAATGGGCCACCGGCGACGCACTGATCGAGGCGGCCCAGGCCTACGTCAACAGCCAGGGGCTGCACGGCCTGATCAGCTTCCTCAAAGACCGGCTCGATACCACCGGCAAGTCGCCGAGCGCGGCTCACTACGCCCTGGCCCGTCTGCCCATCGCCCTGGTTTTCACCGCCAACTTCGACGACCTGTTGGAGCGCGCTTACCGGGATACCGGCAAGCGGGTCGAGGTGGTGACCCGGGATGCCTCGATCCCGTTCATGCGCCGCGGGCCGGGCACGGTCAACATCGTCAAGCTCTACGGCGATCTGGATCAGCCGGATACCCTGGTGCTGGCGCGGGAGCAATACGACGCGTTCTTCCTTCAACGACCGCAGATGGTCAAGCTGCTGGAGACGTCTGTAGCGACCTCCGACATGCTCTACCTGGGCTGGAGCCACGGCGATCCGTACTTCAAGATGATCTTCGGTGAGCTGTTGGGCCGTTTCGGGGCACTGATGCGGCCCGGCTACGCGGCCATGTTCGACGTGACCGAGGCGCAGCGCGTCGAGCTGACCCGCAGACACATCCGCGTGGTGGAGCTGCCCGGCGCCGACCGCACGGCAAGCTTGGCCGCGTGGCTGGCGATTTTGCCCGCCGCAGGCGCGCCGCAAGCCGTCCAGCCGTCGCCTCGGCCGGCCGCGGGGAGCGCCGGAGCAGTGCCAGCCTCGGCCGGAGCTCCTCTCGCCCCGACGGCCGCGCAGTTACCGGGCGGAGCGCGCGTCGCAGCCGGCGGCGAGCGCAGCATCGCGATCGGTGGCAACGTGAGCGGCAGCGTCATCATCATCGGGAACGGGAACGTCGTCGGCGACGGCTCCAGCAGCAACGTCGTCAAAGGCCAGCCGCCTGTTAGACCTGACAGGCCTTCGGAGACCTGTCAGGTCTCGTCCTCTTGGAACGCGGCCGCCATCCGCGATCTGCTGAACGCGGCCTTCAACGACGAGGAGCTGACCACCCTCTGCTTCGATACCTTCCGCCCGGTCTACGAGGACTTCGCCACGGGGATGAGCAAAGGCCAGAAGGTACAGCGACTGCTGGACTACTGTATCCGGCAGGAGCAGGTGGACGATCTGCTGGCCGCGGTGCAGAGGGCGAATCCGCGCAAGTACGAGCAGTACGAGAGAAAACTGAAAGGATGAATCTCCGATGATTGACGACTACGCCAAAGCACAAGCACTGGTGAAGGGGATGAAGGCCGGTCTGCCCATCCCCGTCCGCGCCACGGCCGAGTTGGCACGGGCCACAAAGCAGTTCCCAACGAAGATCGCGGTGGGCCAGGAGCTGGCGATCAAGGACGTGTTCTACATGGGCGACGAAGGCGGCATCATGTGCGACGTGACCCCGCCCGGCATGGAGACGACGCCGATGATCTGCTCGCTCACGCATCTGGATCTCCTCCCCGGCCATCCGCTGACTGACGAGCTGCGCGCCTACCAGGCCGCTCGGACGCGCAAGCTGGCGCAGCAAGGGAGCGGCAAGCCGATGAGTTACACGATCAAGCCGAAGAAGGGGAGACGGTGATTTCTCACCAGCCCATCCAGCCCGAAGGAGGTCCCGATGCCCGATCCAAGCCAACCCGCCGGTCTCATCCCCGATCAACTGCTGAGCAACATCAAGAAGGGCGACTGTGTCCTTTTCCTGGGCGCGGACCTGCCGTTGGGCTATGCGGGCGCGCCGCTCAGCCGGCCGGAGTTGGCCGCGGCGTTGGCGCAGGCTTATGACCTGCCGACGGGGTACTCCTGGCCGGAAACGGCCCAGGCCTACCTGGGCAAACGCGCTCGCGACCGAAACGGGCTGATTACTTTCGTCGCGGAGCACAGCAGCGGACCGGACGTGCGGGTCGGCCCGATCCACCAGGCGATCGCGCGCGGCGGCTTCCGCGCCATCGTCACCGCCTGGTACGACGAGCTGCTGGAACGCGCGCTGTCCGACGCCGGCTACCGCGTGGATCGGGTGGTGCGAGACAAGCAACTGCCCTACGTGGGCCAGGGGACGCGGGAAGTCACCCTCATCAAGCTCTACGGCTGTCTCAGCGACCCCGAATCGCTGGTGTTGGGCCAGTGGGATCACGCGGAGTTGATGGGGCGGTTGAGCCGCAAGCTGGAGTTGGTGACTTCCCTGTGCGTCATCCGGCCGCCGCTCTTTGTCGGGTTCGACCTGACCGCGGAGATCGCGATACAACTCTACGTGCGCGCCTCGGCCAACATGGCCGAACACATGAAGCGGGCCTTTGCGGTGTGGCCCGATTCGCTCGAAGCCGTGGCAGCGGTCTGGGCTGACCGGAACGTCGAGTTCCGCCGGGCGGACGCCGCCGCGTTCCTGGAGGCGCTGGCGAGCCAGTTGCCGGTCGCCCCGCAAGGGCTGGGCCGCGTGATCCGCGTCCACCGGCCGCCCTACAAGTTCCTGGACTACTACGAAGCCGCGGACGCCGACATCTTCTGCGGCCGCGACACCGAAAGCCAGATCGTCGCCCGGCTGGCGCTCTCCCACCGGCTGCTGACGTTGTTCGGCCCGTCGGGCGCGGGCAAGACCTCGCTGCTGCTGGCGGGCGTGCTGCCCCGCCTGGCCGCCGAGGGCTACGGCCACGTCTACGTGCGCGCGTTGGACGACCCATTGCCGGCCCTCTGCAAGGCGGTGGCGACGCGCGCCGGACGAACCTCACCCTCACCCCCAGCCCCTCTCCTGGCAGGAGAGGGGAGCGATGCCCCCCCTTCCCTCGCAGGGAAGGGGGCTGGGGGGATAGGTGACTTCTCCCTCCGCGCCTTTTTCGAGGAGATGCTCGCGCCCAACGACAAGCTGATCGTGGTGCTCGACCAGTTCGAGGAGCTGTTCCTGCGGGTGGGATCGAGTAACCGGTCCGCGTTTTTCCATGCGCTGGCCGAAGCCCTGATTGCGCCGACGCGCGAGGTGCGGGTGATCTTCAGCCTGCGGGAGGACACCCTGCCCAACCTGGATGAAGCCCGCGGCGACCTGCCCGATATTTTCACCAACAGCTACCGGCTGACCGCGCTGGACCGGGGCAACGCCCGCCTTGCCATCACCGAGCCGGCCGCGCGCGCGAGCGTTCTGGTCGAGACGGCGCTGGTGGATGCCCTCGTCGGCGGCGAAGGCCGTCTCCCCTCCCCTGAAGTCGGGGGAGGGGTTGGGGGTGGGGGTCATGGCGACCTATTGGAGTCAGGTCACGTCCCGCCGGCCGTCCTGCAGATCGTGCTCGACCGCCTGTACCGCGGGGCGCTGCCGCCGGGGCATCCCGAAGGCGACCCGCCGCCGGCCGGCCTGACCCTCACGTTGGCGGCCTACCGCGCCATCCGCTACCGGTCGGGCCAGGGCGCGGAGACCCAGGAACTGACCGGTGCGGAAGCCATCCTGGCGAGCTACGTCCACCAGGGGCTGGCGCGGCTGCCGGAGTTGTGCTGCGAGGATCGCTCCAACCTGGGCGCCGATCCGGCCTTGGGCCGGGAGATTCTGAAGGCGATGGTCACCAGCCAACGGACCAAGGCCGCGCTGACCCATGACGAGATCGTGAGCTGCCTGAACGAGGCCGGCGCGGTGCAGCGCAACAACTGGCGCGACCAGGCCCGGATCGAAAACACCCGCCTGGGGCTGGAGCGCGTGCGCCTGCTGCGCAGCTTCGAGCGGGACGGCGTGGCGCTCTACGAGCTGGCCCACGACCACCTGGCGCGGGAGATCGCCACCTGGATCACGGCGGAGGAGTTGGCCGGCAAGATGGCGCGCGAGCTGCTGCGCCGCGGCCTGGACGACTGGCGCAGCCCGGCCCGGCTGTTGCTCCGAGCCGAAGTGCTGGCCTTGATCCATGAGCATCGCGAGGAGTTGAAGCGCCTGACCCGCGACGAGACCGAACTGCTGCTCCGTTCCGCGCTGGCGACCGGCTACGAAGTCCCCTACTGGTTCCAGCGCGCCTGCACTGCTGGTGTGGCCGCCGAAACCATCGCGAGCGATGGCCTGGGCAGCGCCAGCTTCCGCACCCGCGCTGCAGCCGTGACCGCGTTGAGCGGATTGGGCGAGCGCTTCGCCGATGACATCATTGAAAGATTGGTCGACGACTATCCCCAGGTGCGCGTCGCTGCCATCGCCAGCCTGGAGCGGCTGCGGCCCGACGGCGCGTGGCGAAAGCACTTGAAGTACGAGTGCTACGTGCCCGCGGGCGAATTCATTATGGGCGAGGATAAAGAAGCCCACCGCGTCACTCTGGACGCCTTCTATATCGGCAAATACCCGATCACCAATACCGAATACCAGCGCTTCATGGCTGACCGCGGCCGCGGCTTCGCCATGCCGGCTGGCAAGGAGCGCCATCCGGTGGTGAGCGTGGATTGGTACAGCGCCAAGGATTATGCCGAGTGGGCTGGGATGCGGCTGTTGACGGAGGCGCAGTGGGGGAAGGCGGCGAGCTGGGAGCCAGATGACAAGGTGACAAGGGGACAGGGTGACAAGGTGACGGGTAAGAAACGGAAGTATCCTTGGGGCGATACGTTCGACAACAAGTACAGGTGCAACATAGCGGAGGCCGGTGTTGGCACGACGACGCCCGTGGGCAAGTATTCGTCGCGGGGTGACAGTCCTTGCGGCTGCGCCGATATCGCAGGCAACGTATGGGAATGGTGCAGCAGTCAGTACAAGAATTATCCATATCGTGCTGACGACGGGCGCGAGGACCTGGCATCATCCGCCTCCCGTGTGGTGCGGGGCGGGTCGTTCTTCAACAATGAGACGAGCGCCCGCTGCGCCGCCCGCGGCGATTGGAATCCCTACAATCGCTACGATGACCGCGGGTTGCGGGTGGGGTGGGCGGCCCCTTCCTTTGGATTCTGAGGGGGGCGGGTTTTTCGCCGCGATGGTGGGTTGTGAACCTATCCGCCGATCACCGCGAAGCATGTTTGCCCGTTGATGCACGCCAAACCCGCCCCTACGATGCGCGTGCGATGTAGGGGCGGGTTTCCCCGCATGACGATGGGCGGTGGTTGCCCGCACGCAATGGGATGACGGCGGCGGGGCATCGGGGGAACGTTTGGATCACGAAGGCGCGAAGATGGCGAAGGATGCGAAGCACGAAGCACACGAAGAGTCGCGCCGCGCCGAGTGCCTTCGCGACTTCGTGATCCAAACACCTTTTGCCAATGCGCCGTCAAGTGCGAGTTGGTCGCTTCTCCGAACTGATGTTATAATCCGAAGCGCAGTACCACGAAGGAGGAAATCGGACATGCCGATCTTGAAACTGGAACAGGACGACGAAAACAAGCAATTAGAATTCGAGTTGGCCTATCAGCGCACGCTGACCACGCAGGAACGGTTCGAGTTGATGCTCCGCAAGTCGCGCGAGATTGCCGAGGTGTTGCTGAAACATGGATACCGAAAGCCTGTTGAGATCGTTAAACGCACGTAAGGTGCGCTACGTCGTGATCGGTGCAACGGCGTTCCCCGTTCACGGCTATGCGCGTGCGACCCTCGACATAGACGTTTTCATCGAAGCTACACCGGAAAACGTCCGGCGGACGCTGGCGGCGCTGTGGGATGTCGGTTACGACGTGACGGACGTCACCGTGGATGATCTGCTGACAAAGAAACTCCTCATCCGCCAGTACATTCTGGAGACGGACATTCACCCCTTCGTCACCGGCGTCACGTTCGATGAGGTCTGGCGCAATCACGTCGAAGATCATATCGGCCAGACGCCAGCCAACTTCGCCAGCCTGGATGATCTGATCCGCATGAAACAGGCCGCCGGTCGCCCGAAAGACCTGGAGGATTTGCGCGTGCTGACGAAGCTGAAAGAGCAACGTGAGCAGAATCCGCAATCGCGAGGCGATAGCAATGCGTGAAAGCACCGTACAACTCCGCCAGCAGGGTACCATTACCTTGCCGATCAGTCTACGCCAAAGATACAACCTGCGCGCCGGCGACGTTTTTTCCATCATCGAGTTGGGAGACGGCGCCTTTGTCCTGTCTCCCAAGTCTTCCACGCTGGCGCGCTTCGGGGATAAGGTGGGCGAAATCCTGAGAGAGGAAGGCCTGAGCATGGATGACATGCTGCTGGGCTTAGAAGAAGAGCGCGAGAAGTACTACACTGAACACTACGCTGAGAATGCGTGACGTGTCCAAACCTCTGAACTCTTGACAGTAACCTGTCATGGCCTGGCACAGGAGTAACCCCATGCAATTCACCGTCCCCCGTGATCAACTGGAGAAAATCCTCGCCGCCCGCCACCACGACCCGTTCCAGGTCCTCGGCGCGCACGCGGTTGAAGTTGACGCCGCGCCGGTCGTATCGGTGCGCGCCTTCCTACCCTTCGTCGAGCAGGCGTGGGTCATTGTCGGGGCGGGTTTCGAGGCTCGCCGTGCATCCAACGCGCGCGGTGACGAGATTCGCGCCGATGATGAGGCTTTGGAGGCTGACCAAACCCGCCCCTACGAGATGTCTCGTCTCGAAGGCAGCGATTTCTTCGAGGCGCAATCTCCAATCTCCAATCTCCAATCTCCAATCCCGCCATACCGCCTCCGCACCCTCGATAAGGACGGCGGCACCCGCGAGTTCGATGACCCTTACCGGTTTCTGCCCGTCCTGGGCGACCTCGATCTGCAACTGTTTGGTGAGGGGAATCACTTCCGTACCTACGAAAAGCTCGGCAGCCACGTGATCGAGCACAACGGGGTGAAGGGGACAGTCTTTGCGGTCTGGGCGCCCAATGCGGAGCGGGTGAGCGTGATCGGCGACTTCAACCGGTGGGACGGCCGGTGTCATCCGATGCGGGTGCTGGGCAGCTCGGGCATCTGGGAGCTTTTTGTACCCGGACTGGGCGAAGGGACAATCTACAAGTACGAGGTCAGGACCAAGGCGGGCGCAATCCTCCAGAAGACCGACCCCCAGGGGTTCTTTGCGGAACAGCGGCCCAAGACCGCATCCATCGTCTGGGACATCGGCAAGCACGCGTGGGGCGATGCGGACTGGATGGCAAGGCGCGCGGCCACCGATCCGCTGCGCAGCCCGATGGCGATCTACGAGGTGCATCTCGGCTCGTGGATGCGCACGCCCGATGGCAACGGCTATCTGCCTTACCGCGATCTGGCCGAGAAGCTGGCCGAGTACGTGGCGCAGGAAGGCTACACCCACGTCGAGCTGCTGCCCGTCACCGAGCACCCGCTGGATATGTCGTGGGGCTACCAGGTCACCGGCTACTTCGCGGCTACCAGCCGCTTCGGCACGCCCGACGAGTTCCAGGATTTCGTGGACACCCTGCACCGGCGCGGCATCGGCGTGATCCTGGATTGGGTGCCGGCGCACTTCCCGAAGAACGACTACGGCCTGATCAATTTCGACGGTACCGCGCTCTACGAGTACGCCGACGACCGGATCGGCGAGCACAAGGAGTGGGGAACGAAGGTCTTCAACTATGCGCGCAACGAGGTGCGCCAGTTCCTGGTCAACAGTGCGCTCTTCTGGCTGGACAAGTACCACATTGACGGCCTGCGCGTGGACGCGGTTGCGGCCATGCTCTATCGCGACTACGGCCGGACCGAATGGCTCCGCAACGAGCGCGGCGGCCGGGAGAACCTGGAGGCGATCTCACTTCTGCAGTTGATGAACGAGAAGGTCTACGCCGAGCACCCCGGTGCGGTGACCATCGCCGAGGAGTCCACCGCGTTCCCCGCGGTCAGCCGGCCCACCTACCTGGGCGGCCTGGGCTTTACGTTCAAGTGGAACATGGGCTGGATGCACGACACGCTGGACTACATCGCCCTGGATCCGATCCACCGGAAGTACCATCACCAGAAGCTCACCTTTGGGCTGATGTATGCGTTCAGCGAGAACTTCATCTTGCCGATCTCGCACGACGAGGTGGTGCACCTGAAGAAAGCGATGCTCGACAAGATGCCCGGCGATCTGTGGCAGAAGCTCGCCAACCTGCGCCTCTACTACGGCTTCATGTGGACGCACCCCGGCAAGAAGCTGCTCTTCATGGGGCAGGATTTCGGGCAGTGGCGGGAGTGGAGCGAGGATCGGAGCCTGGACTGGCATCTGGCCGAGCAGGAGCCGCATCGCAAGCTCCAGCGTTGGCTGGCCGATCTGAACCGTTTTTATGACGGCGAACCGGCGCTCTGCCAGCAGGATTACGATTGGGCGGGCTTCGAGTGGATTGACGCCAACGACTGGGAACACAGCGTCATTTCATTCATCCGCAAGGCCAAAGACCCGAAGGACCACCTGATCGTGATCTGCAATTTCACGCCGGTGGTGCACGAAGGCTATCGCGTGGGCGTGCCGGAGTTGGTTACGTATCGGGAGGCGTTGAACAGCGACTCGGCGCACTACTTCGGCAGCAACGTCGGCAACGGCCTGGGCCTGCCTGTTCAGCCGCTCAAGTGGCAGCAGCAGCCCTACTCGATCGAGATGACCTTGCCGCCGCTGGCGATCGTGATTCTGAAACCGGAACGCGCTGCCGTGACACGGTGACACGGTGAGGGGGTGACACGGTGACATGCCACGGGCCAGACGTCACCCTGTCACCCTGTCACCCAGTCACCTTGTCACCCTGTCACGCCTCCGGCAAGTACACCCGCAGACACCTGCTTGGCTGCCCGGCGGTGATGCGAAACGCCCCCAACGCTGCCGGCAGCAGGGCATAGCGGATGGACGGCAGAGTCACCGGCTCCCCGTCCCACTCCACCTGCGCCTGTCCCGCCACGCAGCCCCAGATTTCCATGGTTGACCCGTCCGTCGCGCCGGTGAACGCGGCGCCGGGCGCCAGGGCCACTTCCTCCACCACGAAATAGCGGTTGCGAACGAGCTCGATACGCTCCCCAGCTCCTAAACTTCCAGGGGCCTTCTCTCCCCCCAGGATTGGGGGGTGGGGGGGGGCGAAGTCAAGCACCTTCAGCGCCTTCTCCACGTGCAGCGCTCGCGGCTTGCCGTCCGCACCGACGCGCCCCCAGTCGTAGACGCGATAAGTCGTGTCGGAGTTCTGCTGGATTTCGGTCACCACCGTGCCCGCCAGCAGCGCGTGGACCGTGCCCGTTGGAATGGCGATCGCCTGTCCTGCTCGCACCGGTATCCGCCGCAGCAGTCCCATAAGGAGCTCATCATCTGCGTGTTGCGTGTTGCGTGTTGCGTGTTGCGTGTTGCGTGTTGCGTGTTGCGTGTTGCGTGTTGCGTGTTGTAACGCCGTCGCGAAGTCATCGCGCGTCGTTCCCGGCTGTAGACCCAGAATCAACTCGGCGCCCGGCTCGGCGTGGAGCACGTACCACATTTCCGTCTTGCCCAGCTCGCCGGCCTCATGGCCCAGCGCGTACGCGTCGTCGGGGTGCACCTGCAGCGAGAGGTCCTGCGCGGCGTCTAGCAGCTTGACCAGCAGCGGAAATTTTTGTCGCTGCAAGGCCCAGCCCGCCCGCGTACCCACCAGTCGCTCGCCCAGCTCGGCCAGGATGGCCGGCAGGGATTGGCCGGTCCAGTAGCCGGCGTCGGCGACGGTGGGGGCGGTGGGATGGCCGGAGATTTCCCAACTCTCCGCCACGATGCCGGGGGGCAGGTCGCGGCCGTAGAGGGTCTCCAGTCGCCGCCCGCCCCAGATGTAGTCGCGCAGGACGGGGGTGAAGGTGAGGGGGTAGACTTGGGGATCGTGCATGATTTCTCCTGAAATGGGGCTTGACAACCCCGGCGAAATGCGGTATAGTAGGGTCGTGGTGTCCGAATGCCACAAGGCGTCTGGTCCCCGCGCTCTGCGGATCGGTGCGAGGCAATCGGAAGGGAATGATCCCTTTGGTATCTTCCCCTAAGAACGTAGCGACCCTTCTGGAGTGACCCCAGACCTCGTCGCAGTTTCAGCCGTCTACAGAGCACAGAGAGCCGCTGCCGTAAGGAGCGGCTCTCTCCTTTTGTAACTGTTCAGCGTTACCCCGTAGCATAGGGCCTTGTGCCCGCCCGAACGCCCACGAGGGGTTATGCTACAAGTTCGTTACCCTGACGGTGAACAGTTACCTCCTTTGGACGATTTGACAGCACGGCCATTTTCTGCGATAATGCCGTCAGTCTGCGAAAGCAGGCGCCTTCCTCGCCATCCTACCACCGAGGAGGTGATGCGAATGGACAAACGCAGTAAGAAACGTGGCACCGTAGCATCACCTCGGTTGAACAGGTAGTGCTACGGCGCCCAACAGGACAGGGGACGGACTAACCTCCGCCCCCTGTCTTGTTTTTATGGATTTCTTCTAGGTTCCAGCTTCCAGGAAGATGTACTTGCTCCAGAGGTCCTGTGCCCCGGCTTGGGCCAGCAGCAGGAAGGCCAGGTAGTGCGGCCGACCCGGCCGCCGGCGCAGGAGCATCCCCGCTTCCTCCGGAGTGCGATTCCCTTTGCGGACGTTGCACGTCTTGCAGGCCGCTGCCACGTTGTCCCACGAGGTCTGACCGCCACGGCTGCGCGGCAGGATGTGGTCGAGGGTCAGGTTGGCGCGCCCGGGCGCCGTGCCGCAATACTGGCAGGTGAAGTTGTCACGCAGGAGGACGCTGTGGCGTGTGGGCGCCATGGTCACTTGTCGGGGGATGCGCACGTAGTAGACCAGCCGGATCACCAGCGGGACCGGCAGCGAGGCGCGCGCCGCGTGAAGTCGCTCCTCGGCAGCCTCGATCAGTTCGGCCTTCTCCTTCAGCAAGAGGATGATGGCGCGCTGAACCGAGATGATGCTGAGCGGCTCGTAGGTGGCGTTGAGCACCAGCACGCGATGCACGGCCGCGATCCTCGGAAATAGGAATGCCCGGCCCCCAAAATGGGAAAGCCGGGCATTGACATGGATTTAGGGTGGCCAGCGGGGCTTGAACCCGCAACCTTCTGGGCCACAACCAGATGCTCTGCCAATTGAGCTATGGCCACCATGATGCCGGGGAAAGGAATCGAGCGCCCTCGGTTGGGCTCCGATCCCCCGCCCCGCCAACCAGCTCGGGGGCAGGGATTCGAACCCCGATAAGGAGCTCCAAAGGCTCCGGTCCTGCCGTTGAACGACCCCCGAATGCCCGGACGAATTACCAGGTGCCGAGGCCCAGACTTGAACTGGGGACACCGCAATTTTCAGTCGCGTGCTCTACCAACTGAGCTACCTCGGCAAAAACAGCAAATGGCTGATGGCAGATGGCCGGTCATACCTTTTTCAGGCATCTAGCCGGCTGCGAACAGCTATCTGCTATCAGCCATCAACAATATGCTAAAAGCGGGTGGTGGGATTCGAACCCATGACCTTCTCCTTGGCAAGGAGACGTTCTACCACTGAACTACACCCGCAGTTGTTTCAACGTCGGCGTTGACAGGAGGAATTATACCCATTTCCGCTACCCTGTCAAAATCCGACAGTCGGCTTGCGATAGCCGGCAATCCGACTTCCGCTATCAAGTGGACCCGACCGGATTCGAACCGGTGATCTCCTCCGTGCAAGGGAGGCGCCTTCCCGCTCGGCTACGGGCCCGGACTGGAAACTGGAAACTGGAAACTGGAAACTGGAGCCAGCTTCCAGCTTCTAGCTTCCAGTATGCCGACGGGGGGATTTGAACCCCCATACCCTATCGGGCAACAGATCCTAAGTCTGTCGCGTCTGCCATTCCGCCACGTCGGCAGGGT
>JAPLHB010000088.1 GCA_026389845.1 Chloroflexota bacterium | reverse complement strand
TCGAACGAACAGGGTTTGACCCCAGCCGGCTGGCTGAGGCCATCATGGGCAATGTCTGAGGGAACTTGGAAGAACTCACGCATCACCACGCATCACATCCCCTGTAACCGCCCCGTAACCTCCGCGCCATACACTACGCCTGCCTGACCACCGCTACCCCCAGGGAGTTGCTTATGGCTGCGCAGACCTATAGCGGCGATGAGGAAACCCGCCTCGACTCTTTCGTGCTCCGTTTCGTGCATGACGTCCGCGCGGCTGCTGCCGACGGGCCGCCGCGCCTGGCGCCCCCCTGGCATGGGCTGATCCGCCACGTCCAGTCGAACCGCGAGCGGACATTCACCCGCTGGCCCGATGCGCTGGCGTTCATCGGCGAATTCGTTGTTTTGCGCGAGGAGTTAACGCATGACTGACCGTGATACCAGTGTCGGCATTGTTGCCGTCGGCGCCTACGTCCCCGCGCCGGTGATGACCGCCGCGGACATCGCCGCGGCAAGCGGGATCGAGGAATGGGTGATCCGGAAAAAATTCGGCATCACCCAAAAGCACGTGCCCGGCCCCAAAGACCACACCAACCAGATGGCGATCTGGGCGGCGCAGGACTGCCTGTCGCAGTGCGATATCAAACCGGATGAGATTGACGTCGTCCTCTGCACCACCGAGGAATGGAAAGAGTATCTGCTCTGGACGGCCGGCATCAAGCTGGCTTACGAGATCGGCGCGACGCGGGCGTGGGCCATTGACGTGCAGATGCGCTGCGGCACGACCATCGCGGCGCTGAAGATGGCGAAGGACATGATGCTGGCCGACCCGGAGGTCAACACGGTGCTGATCGCGGGCGGTTATCGCAACGGCGATCTGATCAACTACCGAAACCACCGCACGAGCTTCATGTTCAACCTGGCTGCGGGCGGCGGCGCGCTGCTGCTGCGCAAGGGGTGGCCGGCCAATCACGTGCTCGGCAGCCATCTGATGTCCGACGGCTACATGAGCGAGCACGTACTCGTCCCTGCCAGCGGCACGAAGCGCTTCCCTACCGATGCGGCCGTGGCCGAGGGCCTTTTTTATCTCGACCTGGTGCAGCCGGAAGCGATGAAAGACCGGCTGAACGCGGTCTCGATGGATAACTGGATGCACTGCATTGACGAGGCACTCAGAAAAAGCAGGGGCGGGTTTACCTCTAATCAGGGAACAGCGCTGGATGAACGAGCAGAAACCCGCCCCTACCTTACGCGCGCCAATGAGGGAACAGCGCCGGATGAACGAGGAGCAGTAGGGGCGGGTTTGCCCCCATCGAGGGCACAGCACCGGATGAAGGAGGAGAAACCCGCCCCTACTACCCCCACCCGCGGCGACATCGGCTTCCTCAACGTCCTGCACATGAAACCATCAGCCCATCTCGACATGCTCCGCCGCCTCGGCCTGCGGGAAGATCAGTCGGTCTACCTGTCGAACTACGGTCACATCGGCCAGCAAGACGCGATGTTTTCCATCGCCGAGGGGTTGCACCAGGGCCGTCTGAAGGATGGCGACCTGATGGTCATCGTCGCCGCCGGGATCGGCTACGCCTGGGGCGCGGCGGTCGTCCGGTGGGGTTAGTGCGATAGTCCGGGAGTCCGGTAGTCCAGTAGTGCGAGGGGAATCAGAGCAATACGCAATACGCAGTACGCAATCTCAAATGGAGGCAATCATGCGACTCAAGGACAAAGTTTGTCTCATTACCGGCGGAGCAGCCGGTATCGGCAAGGCCACGGCGGTCAAGTTCGCCGCCGAGGGGGCCACGGTCGTCATCTGCGACGTGAACGAAGAGGCAGGACAGGCCACAGCCGCGCAGCTCGGCCCAGGTGCCGCGTTCTACAAAGTCAACGTGGCCGATCGGCAGGCCGTGCAGGTGTGGGTAGATGACGTGGTCGCCAAATACGGCCGCGTGGACATCCTGGTGAATAATGCCGGCATCCTGCGCGACAATCAGCTCGTGCGCTGGAAGGATGGGCAGCTCGTCAAGCAGATGCCGGAGGCCGAGTTCGACCTGGTGATCGCGATCAATCTCAAGGGCGTCTTCAACTGTGCGCAGGCTGCGGCGCCGCACATGATCAAACAAGGCGGCGGCGTGATTCTCAACGCCAGCTCGGTCGTCGGGCTGGACGGCAACTTCGGGCAGACAAACTACGTGGCGACCAAAGCCGGCGTGATCGGCATGACGAAGGTGTGGGCGCGTGAGTTCGGCAAGTATCACATCCGGGTCAATGCGGTCGCGCCTGGCTTCACCGCCACCGAGATCCTCGCCGCCATGCCCGAAAAGGTGCTGGAAGGGATGATCAGCCGCACGCCGCTCGGTCGCATGGGCCAACCCGAGGACATCGCCAACGCCTATCTCTTCCTGGCGTCCGACGAAGCCAGCTTCATCAGCGGCGCGGTGCTGCGGGTGGACGGCGGGCTGGTGGTGGGGACGTGAGGTCGGCTGGAAACTGGAAGCTGGAAGCTGGAAGCTGGAAACTGGAAACTGGAGGCGCCGGGCGCTTCGGCCGATCGGCGGCTGAGGCGCCGGGCGTTTCTGTTTGGGTGGCGTGGACAGTTTACCGGACGGCTGTTTTCTGGTATACTGGGCATAAGATTGAATGGCCGTTCTCCGAGCCTGTCGTGTGACCCGAGACGGAAGAGGTTCCCCAGTGAGGTGAAGATATGCTTGCCAGACTGACAGTGAACGTTCCTCCAGACCTACGCCAACGTGCGCGAACCCTTGCGACCTCGCGAGGCGAAACGGTCGCGGAGGTTGTGCGTACGGCCCTGGAGACGTATGTTGCCGAGCAGGAGTTCGCGCGCAGAACGGAATCAGAGCTATCATACCTGCGGGAAGGCGCGCCGGTCTTTGACCCAGCCGGTCTGGCTCAGGGGCGCTATCCCGATTCAGAGGTGACGGAGGCGCTCAACCGGATCTACACATCCGAGCCGTCCTCGCTGGACCCTGCCTTGATGCAAATGCAGATGATTGCCATCGGAAGTGAGTCATGGTGATCCAGCGCGGCGAGATCTGGTGGGCCGACCTGCCTGAGCCAGTCGGGTCGGGTCCAGGCTACCGGCGTCCCGTTCTCGTGATCCAGTCCGACGGCTTCAACCGTAGCGGGATTGCCACCGTGATTATCGTCGCTATCACCTCGAACACCGGTTTGGCTGCGGCTCCCGGCAACGTTCTACTGCCGAAAAGGGCTACTGGTTTGCCTATAGATTCTGTTGCCAACATCTCTCAGGTGGTTACTGTGGACAGAAACCTCCTTTCAGAACGGGTAGGCACTCTGCCCGTAAGTCTGCTGGCAGATGTCGAGAATGGTTTGCGGTACGTGATGTCGCTCTGATCTTATCTGTCACCAAGGAGTTTTCCCATGACCCCCATCCCCACCCTACCCGGTATCACCTCCACCTTCGTTGACACCCCGCGCCTGCGCCAGCACGTGCTCTCGTGCGGGCCGAGCGAGGGGACGCCGGTCGTCTTCATCCACGGCAACTTCTCGGCCGCCACCTATTGGGAAGAGCTGATGCTCACCCTGGCCGCGCAGGGCCCTTCGACAGGCTCAGGACAAGCTTTCCGCTGCCTCGCGCCCGATCTGCGCGGGTACGGCTGGAGCGAAGACAAGTTGATTGACGCCACGCGCGGCTACCGCGAATGGAGCGATGACGTGGACGCGCTGCTCGTCACGCTGGGCATCGGCCGGACGCACCTGGTCGGCTGGTCTATGGCCGGCGGGATGGTCTACCGCTATCTTGCCGACCACGCGGACAAAGTGCTCACGGTCACGCTGCAAGCGCCGGTCAGCCCTTACGGCTTCGGCGGCAGCAAGGGCATCGAGGGCGCGCCCTGCTTTGATGATTGCGCCGGCTCCGGCGGCGGCGTGGTCAGCCCCGTCTTTGTCCAGTGCATCCAGGCAGGCGACCGGAGCGCGGACGATGCTAACTCGCCGCGCAACATCATCAACGCCTTCTACTACAAGGCGCCCTTCCGCGCTGCCCGAGAGGAAGACTTCCTGACGGCCGCGTTGATGGAGAAAACCGGGCCGGATAAGTACCCTGGCGACTCCGTGCCCTCGGCGAACTGGCCCAACGTGGGGCCGGGCGTGCTCGGACCGGTCAACTGCTGGTCGCCCAAGTATCTCCGCGACGAAGTGGCTGACCTGCTGGCGGCTGATCCCAAGCCGCCCATCCTCTGGATCCACGGCGATGCGGACATGATCGTGTCCGATAATTCCATGTTCGACCTCGCCACGCTGGGCAAGCTCGGCTACGTCCCCGGCTGGCCCGGCGATGAGGTGGTCCCGCCGCAGCCGATGATCGGCCAGACCCGCGCTGTGTTCGACCGCTACGCCGCGACCGGCGGCAGCTACCGCGAAGTTGTGTTCACCGACTGCGCCCATTCCCCGCATATCGAGAAGCCTGGGGAGTGGGTGGCGGAATTTCTGAAGCATGCACAGTGACTAGGGATCAGGAACTAGGGACAAGGAATCCTAGTCCCCAGTTCCTAGTCCCTAGTCCCAGACCCCCGGAGGTTCCATGCCCACCGACATCGCACACCTTACCCTGGCCCAGATGGAAGCCATGCGCGAGGGCGCACGTGTGGCCGTGCGCACCTGCATGGGCATCGCGCCGGCTGACCGCGTCTTCATCCTGACCGACCAGATCAGCCACGGCATCGGCCGGCTGCTGGCCGAAGAAGCGTCGGACGCCGGCGGCGAGGTGCTGCTGCACGACCTGGAGCAGTATATCGAGCGCCCTGTCACTGCGCTGCCCGAGGGGCTGCGGAGCGAGCTGCTCAGGTTCCGACCCACCGTTACCTTCTACGCGGCGTCATCTCAGCCCGGTGAAGTGACCTTCCGCACCGGCCTGCGCGTCTTTCTGCTCAACGACCTGAAGGTGCGGCACGCGCACATGCCCGGCATCACGTCGCAGGTCATGCAGGAAGGGATGCGCACCGATTATCGCGTCGTGTCCCAGGTAACAACCGCGGTTTATGATATCGCGCGCCTCGCCGAAAAGATCCACGTCACCACGCCCGACGGCACCGATCTGACCGCGACCTTCGACCCCGCGCTGCGTTGGGCGCCATGCACCGGCATCTATCACCGGCAAAGTCAATGGGGCAACCTGCCCGAAGGCGAAACCTACGGCAGCCCCGCCACTGTTGACGGCACGCTGGTCGCCCACCTCGTCGGCGATTACTTCAGCGCCAAATATGGCGTGCTGAAACAGCCGGTGACGTTCGAGATCCAAGGCAGCAAAGTGGCTGATGTCCGCTCAACCAACCCTGCCCTAGTCGCCGAGTTGGTTAGCTACCTGGATTCGGCGGAAAATGCCCGCCGCGTCGGTGAATTCGCCATCGGCACCAACGTCGGGCTCAAGAAGCTGACCGGCAACCTGCTGCAGGACGAGAAGATCCCCGGCGTCCATGTCGCGTTCGGCAACCCTTACCCGGCCGAGACCGGCGCCAACTGGTCATCGTCCCTCCATCTGGACGTGCTCCCACTCCGCTGCACGATCGAAGTGGATGGCGAGACGATCATGAGCGACGGACGATTTGACTACGAGTTGCTGGGCGTGGCGATACCGCGCGGCTAGAAACGGGAAGCTAGAGTGAGTTTCTCGATCTGGGCTTGAGGCTTCAGCCGGTATCATGGTCAACAAGAGCAACCGGCTAAAGCCTCAAGTCCAGAAGATTATCTGAGCATCTATAGAAACTGGCTGCCCCTTGTCGCGAGTTTTCAGTAGAGATTATCGGGAATAGCTGTCATTCTGAGCGAGTCGGCCCCAGACCTCTCGTTACGGCGAGAAACCAGCGAAGAATCTCGTCCATGCGGCGCTGAGACCCTTCGCTGGTGGCTCGCCGTGACGCACCGCACGGGGT
>JAPLHB010000159.1 GCA_026389845.1 Chloroflexota bacterium | reverse complement strand
GCCCGGGCAGATCATCCGGCACGTCACGCCCCTGTCAGCCTTGCAGATACGCATCCTGGAATTGCTCGGCTTGTCACCGGGCGTGTACACCCGACTGGCGGAGAATTGAGCAAAGTCAGAATCATTTCAGCGAATGGACAGCTCAACGCTGGCATAACGCCAGTAGCGGGTATACAGGCCAAACGGGAAGAAGAGCAATAGCTTGCACCCCAGGGCCACCAGGGTGAAGACCGCCAGGGGCTGGAGCCATTCGTCCAACACTATCCCGTCGGTACGCAACGCCAGCGCCAGGGCCGGCGTCAGGGAGAGCGCCAGGAAGTCGAAGACGAGAAAATGCCGGTTACGCAAGCGCAGCATGAGCCGCACGAGTTTATCGAACGATGAAGTCACTGGATTCTGCCGATCTTGGGGTTTCAATGCGTCACCACGGCCCACAGCGTCAGAAAGATCACCTTGAGGTCGGTCCCGAAGGAACGATGAGACAGGTACGCCAGTTCGATCGCCAGCTTATGCGGCATGACGGTCTCCACGTAGACGCGCTCCCAATCGTCGCCGCTCAGCAGGATGGACTCGTTGCGGTAGTGGAGTGACGCGGGGCTGGTAATCCCCGGTCGCGCCGCCAAGACGCGACGCTGTTCAGGCGTGTAGAGAGCCACGTAGCGCGAATCTTCCGGTCTGGGACCCACCAGGCCCATGTCGCCTTTGAACACGTTGAGCAATTGGGGTAGCTCATCCAGTTTAGCTCGGCGCAGGAACCGACCCACTCGGGTAATCCGTGAATCGCTGGCGGCAGTGATGCCAGGGCCACGCCGGTGGGCGTCCGCCACCATGCTGCGGAACTTATAGAGGCGAAAAGGGACGCCATCCTTGCCGATACGCGGCGCCCGATAGAAGATTGGGCCGCGGGAATCGAGCTTGATGGCGAATGCGACCAACGCAAAGAGTGGAGACAAGAGTAACAGGCCGCCAAAGGCAGCCAAGATGTCGAAGGTGCGTGTGAGCATAAGTGTGAGGCCCCCCCGGCCCCCCAACTTGGGGGGGAGACGGTTCCCCCAGGATTTTAGGAGAGAGAGCCGAGCATCGCCCTCAGCCCCCCTGACCCCCCGAAATCGGGGGGAGACGGATGCCCCAGGATGGGGGGTTAGGGGGCCGAGCCTGGCCCTCAACCGCCCCCCCAACCCCCCGATTTCGGGGGGAGTAGGTTCCCCCAGGATGGGGAGTTAGGGGGCCGAGCCTGGCCCTCAACCACCCCCAACCCCCCGATTTCGGGGGGAGTAGGTTCCCCCAGGATGGGGGGTTAGGGGGCCGAGCCTGGCCCTCAACCGCCCCCAACCCCCCGATTTCGGGGGGGAGACGGATGCCCCAGGATGGGGGTTAGGGGGCCGAGCCTGGCCCTCAACCACCCCCAACCCCCCGATTTCGGGGGGGGAGTAGGTTCCCCCAGGATTGGGGGTTAGGGGGCCGACCTCCGTGCCGCTTCCCGAATCCGTTCCAAGACCGACGCCAAGTCACTCACCACTTCCTCGTTCCGAAACCGAATAACGCGATAGCCGTAATCCTGTAACTGCTGCGTTCGCGCTTCGTCGTAGTCTGTTTGCCCTTCGTGAACTCCGCCGTCCAACTCCACAACAAGTTTGCGAGCCGGACACCAAAAGTCCAGGATAAACGGCCCCACAGGATGCTGTGGCCGGAACTTGAGACCGTCCAACTGCTTGTTCTGCAACGCGCCCCAAAGTTTTAGCTCGGCCGGCGTCATATTGCGCCGCAATCGCCGCGCCGCGGCTTCAATCTCTGGTGTTGTGCCACGGATACGTGGGGTAGTTTTGTCGCGTGGGGTCATGAGACCTGGGCTTCGGCCCCCCAGCCCCCCAATCCTGGGGGAGATCACTCCTACCCCCCGCAGTCGGGGGGCCAGAGGGGCGCTCACTTCGGCGGTCCCCCCAGCCCCCCAATCCTGGGGGAGATCACTCCTTCCCCCCGCAGTCGGGGGGCCAGGGGGGCACTCCTACCGCCGATACCGCTCCGCGATGTCCAGCACTGCGTCAATCACATCCTGGACATCGCCATCGTTCATCCGCAGATTCAACGGCAACGAGATAAGCCGCTGGTACTCACGGTACGCCACGGGGAAGTCATCGGGCTTGTACTCGTACTTATCCCGATAGTATGGGTGTAAATGGATAGGGATGAAGTGGACGCTGACGCCGATGTTGCGCGCCTTGAGTTCTTCGATGAAGCGGGCCCGGTCAATGGTCAGGCGTTCCAGATTGAGCCGCAATGCATAGATGTGCCAGGCCGATTCGACTTCGGGGCGCTCGACCGGCGTCTGTAACGCATCGCAGGAGGCGAATGCCTCGTTGTACCTTCGGACGATCTGGCGGCGCCGCGCCTGGAAGCCAGGCAGCTTGCGGAGCTGTTGCAGCCCCAACGCCGCCTGGATGTCGGTCATGTTGCACTTGAAGCCGGGCAGCACAACCTCGTAATACCACGAGCCTTCAGCGCTGTACCGCTTGTACGCGTCGCGGCTCATGCCGTGCAGACTCCAGATGCGCGCCCTATCAATCAACTCCGGCTCGCCGGTCAACATGCCGCCTTCGGCCGTCGTCAGGTTCTTCGTAGCATAGAAGCTGAACGCCGTCAACTGCCCCCTGTTCCCTGCCCCTGGATTCCTGGGCATCCCTATCATGCGCCCTTTGTAACGGGCGGGCAGGGCATGTGCCGCATCCTCCAGGATAAACAGATTGTGCCGGTTAGCCAGATCATGGAGGGCGTCCATCTCGCACGGATGGCCATACAGATGCACCGGCATGATGCCACGCGTCCGCGAGGTGATGGCCCGCGCGACCTGCTCGGGGTCAATGTTGAGCGTATCCGGCGCCACATCCACCAGCACCGGTCGCGCGTTCAGATGCTCGATAACATGCACCGTGGAGCAGAAGGTCATCGGCGTGGTGATGACCTCGTCCCCAGGTCCCACGCCCAGCGCGGCCAGCCCCACCAGCATGGCGTCGGTGGCCGAGCTGACTGCCGCGGCGGCCGGCGCGCCGATGAATGCGGCGAATTCCTGCTCGAACCGCCTGACCTTGGGGCCGGTGGTGATCCAGTCGGAACGCAGGGTATCCAGTACTTCGGAAATTTCGTCATCGCCAATCAGTGGTGGCGAAAAAGACAAGAAAGCATCCCGCATTAGGCTCTCTCCAAAATGAGTTTCTCGTGATTGCACCATCATGTATGGAACTGCGCCCCATCGAGCCCCAACTCGATAGGAAAAGCCGGATCGAGATATGAGACATAGAAAACCGTATCAGGCGTCTCCAAAGCAGGCGTCTCGATCCAACCGGCTTTGATAAAGACGCGCCGACTAGGCATGTTGGTCTTATAGATGCCCGCGCGGATAGCTCTGCTGCCGCGTTCCTTGCTGAAGGTGCGCGACGCCTCGACCAACGCGGGGAAGACACCTTGCCCACGGTAGCCGGCATCAACGGCGCCGTTGGTCATCTGCGCCATGCCGGGGTAATCGGCGATGTGCCGCCCTTGCGACGTTACATCTGGCCGACGAAGGAGCCGCTGCCACAGCTTGCCGCGCAAGAGCAAGCCAGGATGTCGCGCTATACTGAGTGCAAATTCGCTCAGACACGCCCTGAACATCGGGCTGATAAAGGAACGATCTGCAACGGCGATCAACCCCACGATGCAGCCATTTGCTTCAGCCACGAGCACATAGCTGATGGCGCCAGTTACCAACCAATGATAGGTCGCCCTCACGTAGCGTCTTCCCAGCATGACGGGGACGTGATCCTCGGGCTTGAATGACATCCAATGTAACTCGACCAACGCTTCGACGTCCGCCAGGGTTGCGAGACGGATAATGAAATTGGAGTCTGGTATATTACTACGATCTCTCATTCGCAACTCGTTCCAAGATCTTGATCAGGATCGGGTAGACCTCAGTCCCGGGCTTCGACGCTTTTCTACTCGCCCAATAGAAGGGGGAATGAGGCAAAAAAGACCTTCTCGCATGTAGGGAATCACTCTCTCGCCAGCTTATACGTTTTCACTGCGTCTTGATAATCAAAGGAAACATGGTCTTCAATAGCGGGCCATAACTTACATCAACTGTAGAAGCCGTTGTACCGACTCGTACCTCCACCCCGACAGAAGTAGTGCGATAGTCATTTTGAGTAGCCGGCATTTCATTCAAAAGCACCCTCACGTTGTGTGTAGTATCAGCGGGCCAGCCGGGAATCGCAATTTGGATCGCAGTATCTGGATCGCGAGAGCCTGCAACTCGTACTCTTGCTGTCGTTGTCCCATCCTGAAGACTGTAGGAAGGCGTGATGGAGGTTGTTGAGCGCAATTGCCACCAATCGTATATTCCTGTGGCATTTGTAGACCAAGTCCTGGGCTTGCTGAAGCTATAGGCAATATACGCTTGTCCCAGCACGCTATCTGACCGATTGTGTGCATAAATATTAACCAACGCACCTAGTCCATAGTAAAAATCAATTACTGAACGCAGCGACAACACATCGTGCTGTTCCATGGATTGTGCAATCTGAGTGCCCGTATACCAGTTGCTCACTGGCAACGTCAAATGTGAATAGTGCCTGTCCGGCGTCTCCGTGGAGAGGGTCCAATGCGGAAAGGGACCGATCTCCTGCTCGCCTGAGGTAGCCACCCCTAGCTGCTCCAAAAGATCCTTAGATGCCTCTCGGGTAGAGGAATAATAGGGTGCAGCCCACAGCCGTGGACAATTCCTGGCTGTACCACAACCCGAGCGACCATTGTCTAACCCGGATAACCAACCCTCAATGTCCTGAAATGAGATCAAGATAGATGTATAAGCATACGCTTTCCCGTTGATATAGCCCTGTGGGTGCAGATCCAAGGCCTGGTCGGGCCCCCAATGCCAATATTGGTATGACTGGGGCGGCAAAGAGGGTTGCGCTGGATTTGACAGACCGCCGTTGTGAGAACCGATTGTCGCCCCATAAAGAGAGACGGCTCTTCCCAAGCTGGTAATTGTGGCCATCTTCTGTTCTTCTGACAATTGATGATCCTCCGACCCCAAGCGAACCACGCCAGTGCAGAAGAAATAGTCACCTCTTACTCCGACAGAACTCTCGTACTTCGCAGAGTATTCGATTGCCTGTATATATGGAGCAGAATTCTCAAAGTCATGACGAAAAACCAATGCGGCATCGTACGGATACCGCCAGGGACTAAGTCGAATAAGCGGCAGCTTAGCCGACTCGAACGCCCATTCTATCGCATTACGATAAATTACATAGGCGTACGTGCTTGGGTCGGCAGCGCCGTACCCGATCACGGGCTGCATTGCACCATGGTAGATAAATCGTCCCTCACCATAGGCTTTGGTAGCCAAAATCGGGCCCGACCCGCCATTAGCAATCACTTCCGCATCTATTGCGCGAACCTGCCACACATTATAGGCGTCCGTGCCTTGCGACATAGTTTCCGATCTCTGCGGCATGTGCCAGGCAAGCAGGCCCCAGGGAATATGCGAAACCAGCCGATGATCAAGAGCCTTGCTGAATGTATCGTTCAGGTACCAATTCTGGAGATCTGATTTAGCCATCTGCAGGCCCATCTCATCCGCAAGGGCGAAGTTGCCACGTGTTGTCCCATCCGGGTTGCGAGTAAAGGCCGAGGAACCGGCAAACAAGAACCCGCCCGCAGTGACATAGCTGCGCAACTGTGAAATCTCATCATCGCTTATTGCTTCGGATGCCAGGCTAATTAGGATGGGATACTTTGGCGAGCCCTCGGCAGTGAGCAAGCGACCAACCCGAATATCCGCATCGCTCACTTCAATAAAAGGGGTGCCATCCGAACGAAGCGCTTCCTCGATAGACTCATATACTGTGAAATAGTGCCAGGCTGTGATCCACCACTGAAAACCGGATGTGCCACTCCCCATCGGGGTTGGAGGCACAGCCGGCATTGTCTCTAGGTTCTTCGTAAGTTCGGAAACATGAATCGCTACTGCAGGAGAAGAGAATCCTGTAGCAGGTGTGACCACCGCGGAAAGTTGCACCCTGGCAGATGTCTCCACTGGGGAAGGTTGCGTCTTAACAGATGCTCCCACCGAAGAAGAATGTCTTGCAGCGTTAAAAGCAAGCAATAGACCGATCAACATGGCGCCTAGAACTACGACCAAGATAGTTACGCCGATCGCTTTCCGGGCGCGATTCGACCTTTGTCTTTCATATGTCCAGATCATACGTTTTTGCATCATCGTGTCTTTCCTGGCCCAAAGAGACAATCCAAAATCGCTCGCTAATCACAAATTAATGAAAACACATCGGCCAGTAAAGCACAATCAGCTCACAGTTCGTGCGCGGAAATCACTCTTGTGCCCCATGCGTGGCTGACGCGCTCCCCATCACGTCAGCTTTAGCATTCAGCAAAATTTCGGGCCAATTCTGTTTATCCAAAGGCAGTTTACCATCCAGGTAAAATCGCAGCATTCCCTTCACTTTTGCCAGCGCCGGAGTTTCTGGCGACCAGTGCCGAATCAGCCTAGTTACTATAGGGTTGACTGGATCCAAGACCAAAGATAGCGAAGGATGAAAGACCACCCGTTGTCTGATAGGCCGCGTCGTGTATCTCATGCGGAACTTGAATCGATCCACGTCTGGTGATGCATCCAGTGAATGTAAAGCCACGAAGACCTGGGAGATGCCAGGGCGACTAAGTGCCGCAGCAGTGACGGAATAAAAGATGGCATTATTAATTCCATTCCGCAGATGCGCCGTGGCACTCTGATGATAGAGCAAAGTATAACAGCTATCACAAGTACAAGCCAGGAATGAGGCCACGAGTTGTCCATCATGAATCGCCCCCCAGGCCTCAAATCCGGGCAGGTCTTGAGCACTTTGACACATTCGGCGCCACCAAGTCTGGTTTTCGGCCTTGGTTCTGCCCTGACGGATTAGGGTCTCCGACCGCAGATTCCAACCTTCCGTAGCGAGTCTGAAAACTGGGATGTGCTCTACCGCAGCGTATTCCAGCCCCTTGTTGATATCCTGACGGACCTTCCTCGGAAGGGAAGCAAAATCGAATGAAGGCCCTTCACAAACCACATGATAGCTTAACTTTCCTTGCGCAGCAGTGAGAGGGGTTGAGTAGCGAAGGGCAATTGCCCTATTCCGCCTAAGGAATGATAACAGTTCTTCTTCCTGGGGTTCAATCACCCAGTGATATGGGAAGGCCTGGTAGACGCGTGGACCTGCATTATACCAGTAGCTACTCTCTGTGCGCGCAACGTGATAACCCTGACGTTGCAACCATTCGGCGAACACTTCAGCGTTCATCATATGTCCTATGTGCGTCTGGGTCTGGACAACTCAGATCATACCGATACAGACAGACCGTTCCGTCTGATTCCGGTCTTGTTCCTATCTTCCTAAACCCTACCTTCTCGAATAGCCGAGCGGAAGGCAAGTTCGCCTGCGCTACCCAAGAGATTACCGGCCTCCAGTTTCGTCGCTGAGCATGCTCTAGCACCGCTTGAAGCAGAGCCGTTCCGACATCAGCATTGCGATAGTTGGGATCGACAGCGATCGAGCGCAATTCGTATGGATTGCTAACCGGCTTCAGTTCAGGTCCCCATTTGTCGCCTAATACTTCATAGCGTATTTTGGTCCACAGATATTCCATAAGCTGTAGAGACAGTAACACTCTAATCGTATACTGTGCACATAGCCATGGATGATTCAACATTAGACGAAAAACTAGACGGGCTTGGCCATTGACCAATGATACATAACCAACCACTTGGTTTCCAGAGATGGCCACGTAGACAACGCCATCAGCATAGTGGACAAGCTCGCGATAATAGGCATGCAAGAATCGCCGCTGGATTTTCCCAATCGGCCCCTGCCAGATATACTTTTCGTGCATAGCCAAAACCGAATCAAGATAGTCTTCTTCTAGCCGTTTTACTGTAATTCTTTCTGATCTCGATTCCACCGGAACAGCACCCCCCTGAGCTATTAGATGAGGCTAACCAGTCCATAGTTATCTCGCAATAGCGCAAAACTCGCTACCAGTTGCCTGTCATTCTGAGCGGGTTCGTCCCTGGACTTTTGCTACGGCGTGACACCAGCGAAGAATCCGTTCGCTGCGCTCAGAGCCTGTCCTGAGTGCAACGAAGGGGTGACAAAAGCGAGTTTTGCGGTACTGCGTTATCTCATTTGAAACCACAGATACCGATGACGTTACGCCTTGTCAATGAAGGACGAGCGTCGAGATATGTAGTTATGCATGAACCATTCCAAGCTGAGTTTGAACGCAAAACGTGACCATACGACTACCAGCAGGTATAAAAAGAAAAGGAATCCCAGAAGATAAATAAACCAAGCTGCAGTCGGCAAAAGAATCAGTATCTCACGATGGACAAGCCGCCCCAATATACTTGGAACCAACATCAACAAGAAATACTGCACGTAATAAAGAGAGAGGGATATTCTCCCTAATTGAGTCAGAGGGGCCATGGTCTTTTCAAAGGCATTCAACCGTGCCTGAGCCATCCGCATAAGCAGTAACAGCAAAAGGAATATCGCAAAAATTATGGCGATCCCCTCTGTCCGCCATACGTCATAACGCGTGACATGGATCAACCTGTCACCCTGGGCAAGAACGGCTATAGCCACTAAACTCGCGCTGATACTGCCTGCAACATTGGCAACGTGCTTCTGGGTCAACCTTTCCCCCATGTCTACCAGGATGAGACCATAGAGGAAATAGAGAGCAAACGGAATGATGGGAAAGGAACCCGCGCGTAGAATGCCCGGGATACCGATTGGAAGAATGAGATTGGCCAAGAGCACTAGGACCATGCCTATCAAAGTACCCCGCCAACGAATACCGCCGGCCAGAGCCACCAGCAAGTACATGGCGCCGATCAGAGTGAAGATATCCCAATCTAAGATTTTTGTTGCATCCAAGTGGGATAGACCCAATACACTGCTCAGAAGAATGAGGAATAGCCCTCTGCGAATTGTGATCTGGCGAAATTCCCAAAGTGAAGCCCGGTAGCGTTGCTGCAGATAGCCAATCCCCATCCCGGCGCAAATGAGGAAGAACGGGGCCGCCAACGCTCCCAGGCTTCGCATGGTATCGTAAACCACAGGGTTGTTTGGCCGTATATGAATAAGGCTGTGGATTTCTACCATGAACACGATAGAAAGTCCACGCATCACATCCAGAGACAGGTCGCGTTTGCCGCTCAAACGCATATCTCCGTATAGATTCGGCGCACCTGTGTGGCAATATCTGACCAGTCAAGAAGATCCGCAACCCTCGCACGGGCTGCCAGGGTGCGTGTGCGCGCCTCGCCTGGTGATTGAAGGATATCGCGCAGAACGCGAACAAGTTCGTCAACATCGCCATAGGGGATCAGGGTTCCCGCCCCAAGTCGTTGGACGACCTCTCCACACCCGGTGCCTGCTGCCACGATGGTAGGTACACCGGATAGGATCCCTTCAAAGGCCGAAACGCCAAAATCCTCCACCCTCGCGGCGTAGACCAGAACATCGGCCGCACCGAAGACTTCTTGCTTTTGTTTTCCGCTCACTGTAGGCAATAAGTACAAATGTGCAAGTCCCTCCTGTTGAGCGATACGAACCAGGGTTTTCCCATAGCCCTCATCGGAGCCAACGACCACCGCCGCCGCATCAATCCCGGTCTTCTGTAGCCTGGCCACCGCACGGATCATGTGATCAATGCCCTTGATCATGTGAACCCGCCCCAAGTAGAGCACGACAAAGCGTTCCCCAATGCCATGTTGTTCGCGAAAAGCCTGGCCTGACACCTCTGGATCATAGTCACAGACATCAATCCCGTTGTGGACCACCTCAACTTTCGCACGGTCAGCTCCCAATTCAATGAAACTCTCAACTTCGCGACTGGATAGGGCGATCAGCTTTGCGGCTCTACTCACCATCATTTGCCCGATCGTGCGATCAAAAACCGACTTAGCGAAGATGCTATGTCCCTGATGCGGTAGTGTACCGCGGGGATGGACAACATAGGGCACACCGGCCGCTCGAGCCTGCCAGTGACCGACAACGCCACAATAGTCACGATATCCGTGAAGATGTACTACGTCATACCGGCCTACAATTCTCTTGAGCGTAGGGCCAAGCTCTGGAATGTAATACAACCCGAAGGAGCTCCTGCCCAGTGGGATCAATTTTCTGGTCGCCAGATACCTTACATGCACACCTTCCACATCCCGCTCAAATGAACTAGGCTGGATCACCGTGGTTTTGGTGGCAAGATTAGTGCAGATCACATCTACATCCACTCCCTGCTGTCGTAGGGCGGTGCATAGCTTGTAGACCGTCAGATCTGGCCCGCCAAGAGCCGACGCGCTCTGATAGGAGAGTGATATATGTAAGACTTTCATCGTGACACGACCTCTCGATGTTCTCCAGGTAGTTCCCGTAGCTTCATGCAGTTCGCCCCGCCTGAAGCCTGGCCCGCCAATTCCCTCTGCGGAGATCTCGCCACCCTGCGACGCATACCGCCATACCGACGGCCAGGATGCCAAAGGGTTGATAGAGCACATGGGTCAACCATAAGAAAGCGGCCAGCGCCATTAGCAGCACAACATCCACACACAGCGGCAAAGCTCGCCTGATAATCTGCGAAGTGCTGCCCTCTGCGCTCTGGACAATGTAGTGGCAAAACGACAGCAGCACCACCATACTCACTACGGAGTACGCCGCTATGCTGCCGATCTCTGACCCCAGTCGCCATCCAACGCCCAAAGCCAGCACCCGCCCCAAAAAGAGCACCAGGTTATAGGCCAAAGCGCCGGCCTGGAGGCTCTTCACATTCAGGAACATGGAAACCGGCGAAGTGAAGAAACTTACGACCATACTGATCAAAAGCACCTGGATGATCGGGGCGACCGGAGCCCACTCCTGGCCCAGAAGGTATGGCACCAGGAATGGCGCACAGATGCCAAGCACTACGGCCGGCAAAAGAACCACACGCAGCAAGCTGAAGACGACATTTTCCAGGAGCCGCCCTTGGTGGATACCCGACCGCTCGCGCTCTGCACTATCGCGGTAGAAGACCTGGCCGATCGCTTGCGAGATGAGCGTCAGCGGGGCCGCCAGCAATCTCCAGGCCATGAAGTACCAACCGGCCCAGGCATCGGAGAAGGCCGCTCGCAAAAAGATAATGGGAACGTAAATAGAAATCGCATTCACAAAACCGGCCCCCATCTGGTACTGGGGAAACTTCACGTAAGACTTGGCCACCCGGCGTATCTCGGCCAGAATCCGCTTAATGCCTAGTTGGCCCATCACCCAGGTGACAGTATCGCGGTACGGGAAGAGCCAGGAAACCGCCACGCAGGCGGCGACGACCTGCGCCAACAAGAATACAGACTCTGTTGCTCCAAACCAGAGTCCACAGACTACCTGCAGGACTGAGGCGCCTCCGTAGTAGATGGCCCGGCCAACACTGACCTTGCTCAGGTGGTTACGCCGCAAGCTAAGATTAGTGAGCAGGGTGAAAGGGGCGTAGGTAAGCATAAGCAAGGGCAATTTCCAATCTACCCCCCAAGACGCCAACAGATGTCCTCCGCCGGGCCATGCGACATTCAGATCCACCAAGATCGCGGCGCCCAGCAGCACGCCCCAGATCATCGCGATACCGGACGATAGTAGAAGCAGATAGGGCAATTCTGCATCACTGGCCACTACCACGGCCTGGTCATATTGGAGGCAGATCACGAGTGCTGAGATGCTGACAATGGACAGGATCGTTGCTGCTCGGCCCAGGGTGTCGGCCTGGTAGATCCGCGCGGCCAAAGGAAGCATCAGAAATGCAATTCCCTGCCCCAATGCACTGCCGACAAAGACAATCCCTGCCCGCCCAGAGAAACTCTGCCGAGACTCTGCGACCAGCCGTCCGATTTGGCGCGCACGATGAATCAAGTTCACACGGCCTCCACAGGCAGATCATCTCTGAACCCAACGATTCGAGCCGGATTTCCGGCAACAATTGCTCGTTCTGGGACAGGTTTCGTCACCACCGCTCCAGCGCCGATAACCGCTCCTCTGCCGATTCTTTGTATGTTTGACAAAATAATAGCGCCGACTCCGATCCAAACATCATTCTCAATAACCAGTGCTTGCCGATCCGGCACGGAGCGCGGATCATAGCCGTGGTCGTGGGTATAGATTCTAACCCCTCCAGAGATGAGTACTCTCTCTCCGATTGTAAGTTCACCTGTAAAGTCAACAATGGTAGCATACGATACTTGTGTGTTGTTGGCGATTCTCAGTTTTCCCAGCGGAGATTCAGAGAACAAGGTGACGCCAGTGCCGACAAAGCAGTCGTCCCCTATCTCAATCCTCTTGGGGTATAGGACAGTCACCGATGGTTGAAATATGGTCCGTTTTCCGCATGACGCCAGCACCCTTCTGTAGAATCTTGTTGCCAGTTGGGTCTTGAGATACTCGAATGCTCTCCACGTTGTATATATAGTGCCGTAGAGAACTCCCCCACTATTAATAAAATACTTCATACGAGTCATGTATTTAGCGTCCCCCAAAACAGTGATTCACGTGATTCTTGCGACTTGACCCGATACTTGATTATTAGCGGGATTGCCAATTACCCATCGAAACTTGCCTGATGCGGGTTCCTGGATACGATCTACTACAGATACCAAAACCTGAAACTCCTTTCCTACTTGCGCCTTGACAACTTCTGCCACCTGCGCGGCCAGACTTTCATGCTGTATCCCATCACAAGCTTCCAAGAAGATGGTTAACTGACCTGGACTGCCTTCTCGGATCTGAAAACGTTTGATGCCACTGACCGTTCGCATTACGTAGTCAAATAGCTCTGGATGAAGGGGATTGCCCGCAGGAGAGACAATAATGTCATTGTTTCGTCCGAACAAGGAGGCAATGGACTTGCCGACCATGCCATTACGGCAGGGCGAGCTAGTCTCCACAATCTCAATGACATCCCCAAGTCGGTAACGAATCAGCGGCAGTTTGAGACCAAAAAAATGCGTAACCACGGCTTCGCCTTTGCCTGTGGGGCGCACGATTCCGTCTTCTCCAAGAACCTCAAGATCAAGGAATTCCTGGGCGATATGTTGCAGTCCACACGGACAATCGTAAGCGATCACCCCTGTCTCTACGCTCCCATACTCGCTCACCACCGGACAGGAGAACGCTTCGCTGATCCTATTTCTCTGCCAAGCAGTAAGGTACTCGGAAGTGTATACCACCAGTCGGACGGAAGCCAATTGCTTGACGAGAGAGCTGCGCAAGGCATAATCAGCGACCAAGAACAACGCCGTACCATACCCAAAGACGACCTCTGGACGCAACTCGGCGATCTTGTCAATCGTCTGATGACACTCGGGATCCGTTACAGCAAATGCGGACAAGGAGGTCACGCCACAAGCCCGATCTATCAGGCTCTTATAGGCTGTTTTGATCTGAAACCGCAGGCTCTGATCAATACCCTGATAGGTTCCCCAGATTCGTACTAGCTTTGCACCCGGCTCGACCCCCCACCAGCGAAAACCGCGCCGCGCCGCGGCCATGCTGTAAACAGGATACCCCCGATTGACGTCGAATACGAGACGGATCCCCGTGCTGCCCGAAGTCCGTCCCTGTTGGCATGGACCAGAATAATTCTTGGAGTATATCTGCTCAAGATTCTGTCGGATGTCCTCTTTCTCCAATAAGGGGATCCGATCCCAGCCACGTTGATCCTGTAGGTCCTGCTCATCAATGCCGGCAGCAAGAAACGCCCGACGATAATAGGGCGAGTTGCGATAAGCATAAAGAGCGGCTATATATTTCAAATCCTCGGCCCTGCGCCGAACCGCATTGACATCCAAAAGCGGGGAAGCTTCCCATTGCTCTAACAACGCGATACTATCGCGCTGAAGCAATCGCTCGCGCGCCCGGATAACCCAGAGCCGGAACCTTCGCGCCAGGTTGTTGGCCCGTGTATTGTTTGACTGCATACCCACCTTTCTTCCCCAGTCCGACGCGATCCGGCAACCGCAAGTTCGTCACCGGCTAGACTTGCCCTGCCCCCACGCTTGCCGCCGAACCCGTCGCGAGGCCATGACTGCAACTTCGCGCCATCTCCATAGGGCAAAGCGCCTTATCTGCCAGAATAGATCGTCCGATCTGAGCATCGTTGCCTCCTTCCAGCCAGCTCTCGGCACATACTCTCCGACTCCTGCGAGCTGTCTTTGCCACGGAGAAACATTACTATCAACCAGCGGCAAGCCATGCTGGTCTATTGCAAAAACCTTCGGTGAAAAGGTCGCTTGTCCATCCTGAATCTTGCCGATAACACACAGGCCGGTTCGTGAAATCCGGTCCCAACGTAAGCATGTGCCATCCACACAACGGACTTCTGGAAACACAAAATTGCCCAAGCTGTAGTAGATATGATTCGTTTGCTCATAAGATCGAGGAACGTGCGGGTGCGCTCCAATCACGAGGTCAACACCGAGTAATCTTAGTTGATGCGCCAACGCGCGTTCTTCCTGTGTTGGCACCCTTCGGTATTCCTTGCCCCAATGCAGATAGACCACTACGACATCTACATCGCCACGTCTTCGCAGACAGCGTATATCCTCAGCGATATAGGTCAGATCTATGGGTGCTGTCCCTTCCGTATCCTCTGTGGCCGCGACCCCGCCTACATACGCTTGAGATGAACAGTAGCCAAGCAAGGCGATTCGTTGGGTATCCCATTGAACAAAGGTCGGCTTCCTGGCTTCACACAAATTGGCGCCAGCGCCAAAACACTGTAAGCCAGCAGACTCCAAAAATTTCCGTGTAGCACCTATGCTGCCCGCTCCTCCATCTCCGATGTGATTGTTCGCCAGGCAAACGGTTAAGATATCTGCCTTTATTAAGACATCCACTACATGTGGCGCCATATGCAGGAGAGTCTGTTTCCTGGGGGACAGGGTGCACGCTAGCGATCCCTCGAAGTTGACAACTCCGAGGTCATAGCCAAGTGAAGCACGAATGGACTCAGGCCAGGATCGGCGTTTGGCCTCGCGACACAAAGGATCATCCATGAAGAGATCGCCAAAAAAGCCGATGGCCGGAAACTTACCCATGAGCAGCAACAACCTCTCGTGTTACGCGATTGGATTGTGCAAACAATCGAGACACGGCAAAAGCGATCATCGCCCCCAAGAAGGAAACGATGGCGCTATCAATCACATTGGCAAGAGTTCCAGATGGCAACATGAGAATGCGTGGCAGCAGAATGGCATAGAATACAGTACCTGCGGAACTCTTTGTGACGATCCAGTTTCGATATAGTAGAGCCAATCCCGCCCCTAGCAAGGCCCCTCCCAAAATGACGCCAAAAACATGCCAGTTCAGATACATCTCGGCAAAGAAACCTGGCGGTATGCCAGACAGCGATCCTGGACGAAACAAATCGGCTATCTCGATACTCAAATCAAGGGGTTTGCCAGGCCAAACCGCCCTGGGCACAAATTGGGAAACGACCCTTAACAAGGTGGCCCCATATTGGAAAGGACGAACACGGTCGTATGCATCTGCGATCAAGACAAAAAGGCGAATATCGGTCAAATCGGTACCGCTCAAAAAAGCATAGAGTCCATCCAGGCTTAGACGATTGATGACTTCACTTTGCCCTACTGCTATTGAGGCAGAAGACATGCCTCCCACCACCGAACGCCATTGGTTAATCAAATAGGCATAAGCAGCAGCCACACCGGCAAATCCAGCGATAAATGTCGCGGATAATGGGCTAACAGACAAATGATAGACGAGAGCAATCGAAGCTATCAGCCCCAAGACATCAGCCCGCCCGCCCATAACCAGATTGATACCTATGCTGATTGAAACATGTATCCACCACAAAATGCCGGGCTTTTTCTTCATCTGGCCAATGATAGCCAACCAAATCAGCGAGGCCACGGGAAACATGTCAACACCCGATTTCCATAGATTGGCTAGTGGTGATGCTGCGCCGAAAGTGTCATCGGCAAGATACGAAAGTTGGAGAGGGTGCAGAAGGAAAATAAATATATCTCCACCAATGGACCTTGAAAATAAGAGGAGACAAGCAATACCTATCAAGGAGAGTAGTATAACGCCTAGCAACGGATTGCCAACCAGTGAGGCAGATTTCGACTTATTCTCTGGGAAAATCCGTTTTGCTAGACCATTCGGGATTCTTCGACGCAGTACGGTGTAATAACCCCAATTCCACGCAATCAACCCTCCCATCACGAACAAGGCTACAGTAACATAGCCCGTGGCAATCATGTCATTGGGCAGGAACAGTAGATATTCGGGCTTAACACCCCCTGCCAGCGTCACTCCCTTTAGGGCGTAATAGAATATTGCCAGGTTGAAGAGCATGGCAGGATCATACCACTTCCGTTCTTTGTCAGACGTGAGAAGGTCAAGCGGACCGAACCAAAGGGCCAGCGCGGTGAGGCCCAATGTCATCCAAACGAAGATCGAAGACTTAGCCGGGGGAAGGAAGATCAACAAGAAAAGCACGGCATAGGCTAAAAGCAGCGGTTCCTTTAATGCCGCTGGTCCCTTGTGCCGTCGGCCCAGCGTGTCGGACATGCGGGGTAGGGTCATCGCTTTTCCCCTTGTGCTATTGCAGATGAGATGAGATTAACGATTTTCGCGACGCCCTTGGTCTGATCAAAATGATTCTCAGCGAAGATACGGGCATTTCTGCCCCATTCATCCAGACGGCCGCTCTTCATCATTTGCTCTACTAAGTCAGCCAAGGCCTGAGGATCTTCCGGTGTTCCAATGCAACCACAGTTTGCCTGTTGGACAACACGGGCCGTATTGGATTCCTTGTCTACCATGGCCAGTACTGGCCGGCCAGAGAGCATATAGCCCATAATCTTCGACGGCACCTCGCTTAGCGCCAGTCCCGTCTTTGCCGTAATCAGCAGGATGTCGGCAGCGGCTTGCACACGTCCCAAGTCTTCACGATGTAAGGGGTAGTAGAATCGTACATTGGTGACGCTGCGTCGCACACAGTTCTGTTCAAGCTGTTGGCGCAACGTGCCATCGCCAGCTAGGACAAAAACATAGTCGCCTTTGGAAGCCAACCGCTCAGCAGCGTCAAGAACGCTTTCCAGTCCCGCCACTGAACCAATGTTACCAGCGTACATCACCACACAACTCTCAGGTGCGGGCGCAATAGAGGCTCTCAGTTCACCCCATTTCTCACTGGGCACTACGCACGCATCGTACCAATTCCAGATCACTGCTATGCGGTCGGACGGAATTTTCCGTGTGCGCCTAATGCGTTCGGCAAATTCCTCGCTGATCGCAACGATACGCGCGGCATGAGATGACGTAAAGCAGTCCATCCGGTGCAGGATGCGATATACCAACCCCTGTTCTCTTACGTAACCCAGGCCAGATGCGCTTTCTGGGTATAAGTCTTGCACATTATAAACAAACGGAATTCGGCGCAGTGTGCAAACAACTGCCGTCACAAAAGTAGCTATAGCCGGCCAGGTGTTCATATAGATCACGTCAGGGCGTCCGAACCACATAGAAGCCAGATTGGACGCCACTGCATAAGAAAGATTCTCCGATAGTCTACTAAGGATCGCTGATTCCTTGGAAAAAATAGTGAATACTCGACACAAACGGTAGCCTTTCGGGTTCCGAGTCATACTGGCGAGCGTGCGACGAAAGCCAGGAAAGAGCTCGCCCTTCATTTTACTTGGAAATGAAGTAATAACAGTCACTTCGTGACCAGCACAAACCAGGCCTTCGGCGATATGCTCAGCCATAACAGCCGATGCTATTGACTCCGGAGGGAAAGCAGGACAGATGACGTGAACCTTCACCTTATGCTACCTATCCTCCATCTGAGGTTTCAGTCCGCAGCGGAGCAACCCACGTGATCGCAATTCATCCTCGGCCCGATGGTCTGGATCGTCAACGGCATCCAACTTCTGCGCCAACATCCACATTACCAGTTTTTCCAATCCCGCACTTAGAGGAACGCGGGGGTAATAGCCCAAAGCACTTCCTGCCGTTTGTCGGGAACCGATCCCATGACGAATATCACCTACTCGATACTTACTGCTGATCGTCAATACATCCGCCGGATAACCCAGTAGTCCAGCCAGCATCAGGGCTACCTCATAAACGCTGGTAGCTTCACCCGAGCAAATATTGAAGGCGCCGGATACTGACTGCTCGCAGGCCAAAAGATTAGCCTGAACTACATCATCAATGAAGACAAAGTCGCGTGACTCGTGCCCATCTTCATAGATCTCAACACCCAACCCATTCATGAGTCGGCGAGAGAAAATGGAAAGAATACCCGTGTAGGGATTTGTTGGGGATTGTCCCGGACCATAGACGTTAAAATAACGCAAAACAACGACAGGAATATCGTAGGCGTAGCTTGCAAGTTCGAGAATCTGTTCCTGCACTTGTTTGGTCAAGCCATAGACTGAAGTGGGCTGACGTGGGGAAGTCTCAAGACTCGGCAGGGGTAGACTGTCCGCTCCGCACCTTGGACAGGCATGTTCCCACTGGTGACAATGCAATCGCTCCTCTGAGCGTGACATGGGATAAAACTCAAAACCACAACACGCACATTGCAGATGCCCCTCACCATAGACAGCCCGCGATGACGAAAGTATAATCTTCCGGGGTCGTTTTCTTGATGTGACAATCGCATCCATCAAAGTCGCCGTTCCCCGGCAGTTGATGTCTACATATTCCTCCATCTGATACATAGACTGTCCCACGCCCGTCATCGCTGCAAGATGATAGACGATATCAATGCCCCCCCCTAATATATCTCCCATCAACCTGCCGTCGCGAATATCGCCACGGATTACCTGGGTATCCCCAGCAAAATCAGGGCAAACCGCGCGCTCACCGTGTACCTGCGGCAATAAGCTGTCCAACACGATCACGCTGTGGCCGTTGTCTGATAGTGCTTTTACCAGGCTCCGACCGATAAACCCAGCGCCCCCTGTGACTAGAACCCGCATACTTTCCACCTCTACCCACTTATGAAACTTGCGCGTTTAGACCATATCATTGGCTGAGCTGAGAAAGCGCCTGCTGCGCCCACGCACGCCAGGTGGCGTTGTTGCTTTGTGAAGCCTCAATAAAATACGAGCGAGCTTTTTCAGGGTATCCCATTTTAAGAACGACCTGGCCCAGAAAAATCCGATAATCATCGCGAGTCGGTGCGTTGAGCAGTGCGCGTTCGTATGCCCATTGGGCACTTGCCAGATTGTTGCTCTTGTAGTGAACTGCCCCCATTTCCGCATAAGCCCAACTGCGCCAGGCTAGATTTTCCATTCGAGTTACAGGCAGGAATTGGGCTAGCGCTTCAGCCGTTCTTCCCAATCTAGCATACAAATCCCCCAACAAGATGCGATGCCCACCGTTATCTGAATCAAGAGCCACTGCTTGCTCAGAATACGGTAGCGCAGCCAACAGGTCATTTCGTTGTTGATAGGTCAAACCAATTTCGATGCTGGCCCACGCGCGGACTTGGGTGGAATAATGTGTATCAATCACTGCAAATTGATTCATTGCGTCATCCAATTGGTCGCAATCACGCAGCAAGGTGCCGAAATGAATCCGCAGTACACCGTCAGATGGTGCCCCCTCCAAAGCCATAGCATAAGTCTCGCGGGCTTTTTCGCAATTCAAGGCACGCTCAACCGGCTTGTCCTTTTGCTCATATATTCTAACAAGATCAGCATATTGATCTGCCAGCAGTGCATTTGCCGTTGAGCTATACCAGTCTGGCTCGGACAACCGGGCCACATCCATCTCGATCGCGGCCAACTCAAGTTCGCCAGAAGCCAAATGCCGTTTCGCTCTCCCTACGAAAAGCGCCTTAGCGCGTAGCGACCGCCAGAGTTGGATTGCCAAGTCCTTATTTCCCAGTTCATAATTGATATCCCCCAAGAAGAGCTGTGCGCTTTTGTCATTGGGCGACATTGCTACATACCCTGCCAAGGATCTTCGCGCCTCCTCCAAATAACCCGCCTTCCAGTCAGTTATAATCTTCCCGCGCGTCGCCCTTGAATCTGAGGGGGATAGGCTCAAAGCTGTATCAAACCACCTCTGCATATCCCCCGAAGATGAAGTGACAGCATCTTGATCAATATGGGAAGAAGCTTTCACAAGGCCTATCACTCCAAAATTCACGTATAGTGATGGGGCATTCTGGGGCACGGAGATTATGCTCATGATCAACAAGGAGAAAAATAAACCACTGCGAAGATTCATCACACTGGCACCATGGAATGTGTCAAGCTAGTTAAAACGTATCTTCTCAATCATCCAGGGTAGGGGCATGGCCTTGCGCCTGCCCGCCGGGGCGACCGCAAGGGTGCGCCCCTACAAATTGAGACGATATTTTTCAAGCGGCCCCGAAGTGCGTCAGCGGCGGCTTGCCGATTGCATAGACGTTGAACCCCATCCCAAACAGCTTGCGCCGATCGAGGAGGTTTCGGCCGTCGAAGATGAACGCCGGCTTGACCATCGAACGGTAGATCGCCTCGTAGTCCAGCTCCGCGAACTGCCGCCATTCGGTGACGACCGCGATCGCGTGGCTGCCCGCGGCCGCGGCGTAGGGGTCCGGCTCGAAGGTCACGTGCGCGGCCTGCTCGCCCAGGTCCTCTGCGGCGTTTTCCAGGGCGTAGGGATCGGTGAGGATTACATCGGCGTGCTCGTCCAGCAGCTCCCGACAGACCGCCAGGGCCGGCGATTCGCGCGTGTCGCCGGTGTTGGCCTTGAACGCAGCCCCGAAAAGCGCGATGCGCTTGCCCGCCACCGTGTTGAACATCGCCGACACCATGTTGGAGACGAACCGCTCCTGTTGGTAGTCGTTCATCTTGATGACCTGCTCCCAGTAGGCGGCGACTTCAGGCAGGGCGTAGTGCTCGCACAGGTAGACCAGGTTCAAGATGTCCTTGCGGAAGCACGATCCGCCGAAGCCCACGCTGGCCTGCAGAAAGCGCGGGCCGATCCGACTGTCGGCGCCGACCGCGTGCGCCACTTCGGTGACATCCGCCTCGGTCTTTTCGCACAAGGCCGATATCGCGTTGATGGACGAGATGCGTTGGGCCAGGAACGCGTTGGCGGTCAGCTTGGACAGCTCGCTCGACCAGAGGTTGGTAGTGATGATTCGCTCGCGGGGCACCCAGTGGGCATAGATGTCCACGATGGTCTGGACGGCCTTCTGCCCCGAAGGCGTGCCTCGGCCGCCGATCAGCACGCGATCCGGCTGCTCCAGGTCTTGGATGGCCGAGCCTTCCGCCAGGAATTCGGGGTTGGAGAGGATGTCGAAATGGATGCCGTGGCTGCTGTCGGAGTTGAGAATGCACTCCATCGCTTCAGCGGTGCGCACCGGCAGCGTGCTCTTTTCGATGACGATCTTCGACGAGGTCGCGTTTTCCAGGATCTGGCGCGCAGCCTTTTCCCAATACTGGAGATCGGCCGCTTTGCCCGCGCCCTGGCCGAAGGTCTTGGTGTTGGTGTTGACGCTGACGAAGATGATGTCCGCTTCGGCGATGTGGCGATCAACTTCGGTGGAGAAGAAGAGGTTGCGCCCGCGCGCCGCTCGGACGACCTCATCCAGGCCCGGTTCGTAGATCGGCAGCCGGTCGGATTGCCACGCGGCGATCCGCGCGGGGTTCGCATCCACCACCACCACCCGATGTTCCGGGCAAGTCTTCGCGATCACGGCCATCGTCGGCCCGCCTACGTAGCCGGCGCCGATACAGAGGATATTTGCCATACAGATGTCTCCTTGTGTCTTGGTGTTAAAACGCAGTACCGCAAAACTCGCTTTTGTCACCCCTTCGTTGCACTCAGGGGCAGGCTCTGAGCGGGTTGGTCCCGTGAGGTCCGGCACGGCGAGATTCCAGCGAAGGGTCTCGTTGCGACACCGGATTCTTCGCTGGACGCTCGCCGTCGCGATCGCTGGCTGGTAGACCCGCTCAGCATGACAAGCGCAGGAGTTTCTTCTAGCAAGAACGCCGCCGCGCGGCATGGCAGTTCTCAGAATGACAGGCAGCGGGTAGTGACTTTTGCGGTATTGCGTTAAAACGTAACCGTTCAGCCCTCACCACAACGCGAGCACTGCGTAGCGAAAGCGGAACGGAGCGTTTTTGCGGAATGCAGTCGAAGGATGCGGCCTGTGTGCGAAAAACGCTCCACCTCCTTCGACTACGCCCGCGCAAATCAGCGGGCTCCGCTCAGGATGTTCCGCTATGGCTGAACGGTTACCAGAGCAGGACGGCCTTTCAGAGGTTCAAGCGGTGGCAAAGCTCCGCCGGAACGCCGCCTTGCAAAGCCGCGCTCTGGCCAGGGTGTGATATGGCACAGCCCGGAGCAGACGAGCTACCTGATGGGTGGCCCGCCCCGATTGCCATCCCGGAGCGTGACGCAAGACCCGCTCCGGCGCGGCGGCCACGTCTAGGGGCAATCGGGGACAGTGCTACGACGGACGTGTTATGTGGGGTATCGCCTCGCGCGCTGGCGTGTCTTCCTGGATCTGCAGCAGGTCGGCGTTGACAATGCGCCATTCCCGCCCGATCTGGATCGCGCGGACCTTTTTCGTGCGGCACCACCGCCAGATGGTGGCTCGGCTCACACGAAGGTACTCTGCCGCCTCTTGCACCGTAAGTAAGTCTTGCAAGGAACACCTGGCCCGTTGGAGGGCACGCCGCACGGGACGCAAGAACATGGGTGAGATCATTGAGCAGGAGCGACGATAAGCATACACGAACGCATATGAAGCAACGAACACACGCATTATCGCTGACATAGCCACAAAAGTCAAGACAAGGGGTCTTCGCAATAAGTCGCGGCAAAGCCAATGGGGTCACTCTGGAGGTCAAACGTAAAACAGATCTTTCAACATGGCCGCCCCGGGCTGCGGCGCGGGATCGCCCTGTTGGAAGGTCTCGAACCCCATCAGCCGGCGCACGACGAAGCCGGGCACGCCGCGGAACGCCTGCTGCGGCCCACCCTGGCTGGCGTGACACGCGGATGCGGCGCTTTTGGTTGCCAGGTAGGGCCGCACGTCCACGCGGACGTGTACCGGCGTCTCCCAGCTCACCACCTGCGCCAGGTCAATGTCTCCGTTACGGCCGAACTTGCGCGGGTCGCGCCCCATCAGCGGCATCAGGCGGACGAGCAGCTTGAGCAGGCCGGGCGTGAACGCGGTGAAGAAAAGGCGTTGCGGCGTCCACACCGCGCCTGCTTCGGGGTATTGGCTGGGATCGGCTGCGGCGCGAAACGCCTGCACGGTGGCGTTGTGCAGCTTGATGTGGTCGGGGTGACCGTAGCCGCCGAACTCGTTGTCGCAGAGGATCACCTGGGGCCGATGTTTGCGAATCGAAGCCACGATCTTGCCGACCACCTGTTCCAGCGGCGCCTGGTAGAGGCTCTGGGGATGGCTGTTGTCGGCCGAGCCGGCCATGCCGCTGTCGCGATAGCCGTACCAGTCAATCCCCCGCAGGCCGAGCGCCTGGGCGGCGCAGCACAGCTCGGCCGCGCGCAACTGCGCGGTGGTGGACCACGGGCTGAGCATCGCCGCATCAATCGTGCCGGCGTCCCCGTCGGTTGCGCACGCCAGCCACACCTCGACCCCCTCGGCCGCGTACTTCGCCAGCGTGCCGCCGGGGCCGAACGACTCGTCGTCGGGGTGGGCCAGGACCGCGAGCAACCGGCGCGGTTCGGGTGGTGTTGTGGGTGTTTCAGTCATGAACGTATCTCCTACCGGTAGCATACTCCAAAAAAGCAGGGATGTCCAACCGTGCCGTGGACGTTATTCGCGAATTGCACGGCATGTGATATACTCGCATCAACCTCTATCGGCGTGAATGCAGAGCATGACATCACCTCTCCTCCAAATCCTGTCTCGACCACTCCGCTGGCTGTTGCGGCTCGACCAGCCGGTACTCCCGCGCAGCCAGGCCGATTTCGATGCCGAGGTGGCGCACAACTACGGCTGGAATTTCACGGTCAACTTGGTGGATGGCGCCACGTTCTGGTTCGGTGCCAGTTTTATCTCGTCGGCGACGATCCTGCCGCTCTTTGTGCGCAGGCTGACCGACAGCCCCCTGGCAATCGGACTGTTGGCGGTGATCGCCCAGGCAGCCTGGTTTCTGCCGCAGATCTTCACTGCCAACTTCATGGAGCGGCTGGCCCGCAAGAAGCCGGTGGTGGTCAACCTGGGACTGTTCCTGGAGCGGCTGCCGCTGTGGGTGATGCTGTTGGCCGCGATCGTGGCCGGCAAATCGCCGCCCATCGCGCTCATCCTGTTGCTGGGCGGCTATGCCTGGCATGGCCTAGGCGCAGGGGTGGTGGCGATTTCGTGGCAAGACCTGATCGCCCGCTGCTTCCCGGTGGAGCGCCGCGGCCGCTTCATGGGGTTGACCATGTTCATCGGCGCAGGGTCGGGCGTGCTCGGCGTGGGCGCGAGCACCTGGCTGCTGCGCACTTTCCCGTTTCCCACCAATTTCGTCTATGCCTTTCTTGTCGCCGCCGCCTTCATTTCCATCAGTTGGTGTTCCCTGGCGTTGACGCGCGAGCCGGTGCAGGCCGTCACTGCGCCCCGGCGGAGTCATCGCGAGTACCTCAACTCGCTCCCCGACCTCGTCCGCAACGATCACAACTTCCGGCGCTTCCTGATCGCGCGCACGCTGATGGCCCTGGGCGGGCTGGGAAGCGGCTTCGTGACTGTAGCCGCCGTGAACCGCTGGAACATCCCCGATGCAACGGCCGGCCTCTTCACCGCCGCGCTCCTCATCGGCCAGACCGTGGGCAATCTGTTCTTCGGTTTCCTGGCCGACCGTTATGGGCACAAGCTGTCGTTGGTCTTGGGCCTGCTGGCGAACGTCCTGGGCTTTGTCATCGCCTGGCTGGCGCCGGCCCCCGAGTGGTACTACGCGGCCTTTGCGCTCTTCGGAATCACTTCGGGCGCGGTGATTGTCTCCGGCATTCTGATCGTCCTGGAGTTTTCCGATTCGGAGCGCCGGCCGACCTACGTGGGCATCGCCAACACCGGCGTGGGGATCGTCAGTGTCGCGGCGCCGCTGATCGGGACCGGGCTGGCGACGATCGGCTATGGCTGGGTGTTCGTCGCCAGCGCGCTGGTCAGCCTGACCGCATTTGGACTGATGCGGTGGTGGGTCCGGGAGCCGCGGTGGAATGTAGAGGATGGAGCAGCGGATAGGAACGGATAAGCGGATCGTCACGCCGCGGACGATGACCTGCCATCCGCCATCCGCCATCTGCCATCTGCCATCCGCCATCTGCCGTATACCACCGGTGGTCGGCGGTCGTTCGTCGTTGGTCGTTCGTCCGAGGAGGTATCGCCATGGGTGAACAGGTCTTGAAGCTGCCGTGGGGCAAAGAAGAGATGACGTTGGCGTTGCCGGAAGCGTGGCGCGTGACTGGGGTGTTGCAGCCCGTGTCGCTGCCCGGCGTGAGCGATGCGGCGGCCGAGGTGCGTCGAAGCCTGGCCGAACCGGTTGGAGCGTTGCCGCTGCGCGAGACGGCCGTCGGGGCGCAGCGCGTCGCGTTAGTGGTAGATGACAGCAGCCGGCCTACGCCGGTCGGCCTGATCATGCCGGCCGTGTTGGACGAACTGCGGCTAGCGGGCGTGGAGATGCAGAACGTCACAGTCGTGCCGGCGGTCGGGCTGCATCGTCCGATGACAGAGGAGGAGTTGGCCGCGCGTATCGGAGGTGCAGTGGCGGGTTTGCAGTGGGAAAACCCCGAGTGCGACGACCCGGCCCGCCTGGTCAACCTGGGCACGACGAGCCGCGGCACGCCGGTTTGGATGAACAAGATCGTGGCCGAGGCCGACCTGGTCATCTCGATCGGCTGCATCGAGCCGCACATCATCGCCAGCTTCGGCGGCGGCTACAAGAATCTGATCCCCGGCGTGGCCGGACGGGCCTCCGTGGCCCACAATCACAGCCTCAACTGCATGCCGTACACGTTCAACATGGTCGGCCAGCCGATCCTCCGCAACCCGATGCGGCTCGACCTGGAGGAGGCTGCCCGGCTGCTGACCCCGCCGGTCTTCATCGTCAACGCGGTGCTGAACAGCACCCTGGAGATCGTCAAGGTCGTCGCCGGCGATCCGATTCTGGCGCATCGGGCCGGCGTGAAGACGAGCGCGGCGATCTACGGCGTGGCCGCGCCGGCCGAGGCCGATGTGGTCATTACCAACTCGCGGCCGATGGATCAAGACCTGCGCCAGGGAGTCAAGGCGCTGGCGAACACGATCCGCGCGGTCAAGCCCGGCGGGGTGCTGATCACGCTCGTGCGCGCCGACGAAGGGGTGGGCGTCTTCGGGCTGGCGAACCGCAAGCTGCCGCTGGGCCGCGGCGCGCTCCAACTCCTGGCGCCGCTGCTCGTGCGCCTGGTGCCGCGTCTGAAGCTCAAAGGCATGGGTGAAGAGGACCGCTTCTTCCTCTACTTCGCGTTGCAGGCCATGCAGCGGGCCACGCTGCTGATGTATGCGCCGACCATCCCCGCCGCGGTGCAGGCCAATCTGCCGTTCGTCCGGTTCGTCGCCAGCCCCGAAGATGCGCTGGCGTTCGCCCGCCGCCGCTTCCCCCGCAAGGCGGACGTGCTGGTCTTCCCCAACGGCGGGAGCACGTACCCGATATTGACCTAACCCCCGACCCCCTTCCCTACCAGGGAAGGGGGAGACCGGCTCCCCTCGCCTCGCAGGAGAGGGGCGGGGGGGTAAGGTAAGGAGCAACCCCATGAAAAAAACTACCTGGCTCGGTCTGATTGCCGGCGCGGCGACCGGCGCGAAAATAGCTTTCTTCTGGTCGCGCTACCAGCGGCGCACCATCGAGCGCATCCCCAGCCTCGAAGGCCTCGATGACCCCGCGGTCGCGCGGGCCTATGGCCGGATCATGACCATGCCGCAGATGGCGCTGCTGCGAAGGTATGTGGCGCAGCGGGCCGTTGCCATGAAATCCGCGGGCGCTGCGGCCGACATCGGCTGCGGGCCGGGGGATCTGGTGATCGGGCTGGCGCGGCTGGCCCCCGGCCTGCACGTCACCGGCGTGGATCTTTCGGAGGAAATGCTGTCCCAGGGCAAAGAGCGGGCCGCCTGGGCCGGCGTGCGGGGCCGGGTCAAGTTCCGCCAGGGCGCCGCCGGTCAGATTCCGGTCGCCGACGCGTCGCTTGATCTGGTGGTCAGCACCCTGTCGTTGCATCATTGGGGCGATCCCGTGGCTGCGCTGAGCGAGATCAGCCGCGTGTTGCGCCCCGGCGCCGCGTTCCTGATCTTCGACCTGCGTCGCGATCTGGCGTTCCCGCTCTGGTCGCTGATCTACTTTGCCACCCATGTCGTCGTGCCGCGCGCTCTGCGCCACATCGGCGAGCCGCTGGGCAGCCGCAACGCGGCCTACACCCCCGCCGAGGCCGCCAGCCTGGCATCGGCATCGAAGCTCACCGGCTGGCGCGTGACCGCCGGGCCGCTGTGGCTGACGATTGAGGGGACGACTGACGACCATTGACCGACGATCGTCATTAGACTTTGTCGGAAATAACGGTCATTCTGAGCGGGCCTGCCCCGAGCCTCTCGTGGCGGCGTGAAACCAGCGAAGAATCTTCTTCTATTCCCGAAAATATCTATTGGAAAGCCTGACACTGCCGGGGTAAGGCATGAACCTACATGATTTCGCCCGCCTCATGCCGAAGGTCGAGCTGCACATCCACCTGGAAGGCGCTATCCGTCCGACGACGCTGCTGGCGTTGGCCCGGCGCAACGGCCGCGCCCTCCCCGTGGAGGATGAGGCCGGTCTGGCTGAGTTCTACCGCTTTCGCGACTTCCCGCACTTCGAGGAAATCTACGGTACGATCATCGGTTGCTTGAGCACGCCGGCCGACTACGAGCTGATCGCCTACGAGTTCGGCCGCGGCTGCGCCGAGCAGAACATTCGCTACGCCGAGGTCACTTTCACCATCGCCTCGCACATCCGGCGCAACAGCCTGCCGTGGCAGACGATCCTGGCTGGGTTGAATGCCGGCCGGGCGGCCGCCAGGAGCGACTTCGGGGCGGATTGGGGCTGGATCTTCGACATTGACCGCAACAGACCGGAGACGCAAGAACAGGTATTGGGCATTGCTCTGGCAGCGAGGGAGCACGGTGTTGTCGCGCTGGGGTTGGCAGGCGACGAGGGACGCTATCCGGCGTCCGTCGTCGCCGAGACCTTCCGGCGGGCCAAAGAGGCCGGTCTGCCGCGCGTCCCCCACGCCGGCGAGCTGGCCGGGCCGGAGCGCATCTGGGAGGCGATCCGACTGCTCACCCCCGCCCGGCTGGAACATGGCGTACGCAGCATCGAAGACCCGACGTTGATCGCCTACCTGCAGGAGCGGCAGTTGCCCCTCGACGTCTGCCCGACGAGCAACATCCGCCTGGGTGTCTATCCGAGCTATGCCGACCATCCCCTGCGCCGGCTGTGGGACGCGGGGCTGCTGCTCACGGTGAACTCCGACGACCCGCCCATGTTCGGCGCCGACCTGGTCCACGAATACGAAGTGCTGGTGGATCACTTCGGCTTCACCGCAGACGAGTTGGAACAGGTCAGCCTGAACGGAATTCGGGCCAGCCTGCTACCCGCGCCGGTGAAAGCGCGCATGGAGACGGAGTTTCGGGCAGAGTTCGTCACCCTGCGGCAGTCGCTCACCTGAAGGCTGGCTACTCCCGCACAGAAGGTTGGGTGCATTTCATTCTTGGGGCCCGTCGTTTGACTTGTCATGCTGAGGCCCGTCGTAAGGAGAACTTGTCCTGAGCGCAGCGAACGGATTCTTCGCTGGTGTCACGCCGCAGCAAGAGTTCAGGGACGGACCCGCTCAGAATGACAGGCAACTGGTAGCGAGTTTTGCGCTATTGCGATTCTTCGCTGGATGCTCGTCGTCGCGAGAAATCAGGGGCAGACCCGCTCAGAATGACAGACGACGGGTAGCGAGTTTTGCGCTATTGCGTATAATGCCATGAGTGTCGCAGTCCCAGCAAAACCCCAAATCTACCAGGCCATTGACCGATTGCGTCCAGATCAGCTAGTGGAGTTATGGGAGTTCGTGCAACAACCGGTTTAGGAACCGGTCGCTCCGATATACCGGATTCACGAGCAGGCCATCACCACCGGCATCAGGGATCTGGCAAGCCAGCACGACCATTATCTCGCGATGCATTCAAAGTCAATTGGGAACACGTAGGGGCGGGTTTTCCGTCGTTAACGCAGGCCTGCCTTGCACGGCAGCAGCGTGGTGACTGCAAGCTCTCCGTTGATGCGGAGAAACCCGCCCCTACAATGCTAGATCCCCTCGATCCTCCCCGCCAGCTCCCCCATCGCCCGCTGCGCTTCGCGCAATGCGGTCTCCGTATTCGCCAACGTGGCCTGTTGCGTTTCCACAAACCGCGTGTAGGGCCGCATAGCCTCGCGAATGCGTTGCAGTGACTTGCCCAGCTCAGTCTCGAATTCGGTGGTGAGCGCCGCGGTCAGCCGGGCGCGCAGGTCGGCGATTTTGGCTGCCAGGTCATTCTTGGCTCGGCGGCGCTTGTTGGGGATCAGGTAGAAGCCCAGGGCTGCGAGCGCGCTGGCTGCCAGCACGCCGCTGACGTCGGCCAGGGTGGTGGCGAGCAGCTTGACCAGCAGCGCGCCCAAGCCGATTGCGCCGACTTCGATGATGGCCGTCTGGGCCAGGGCCAGTTGCACCGACTCGGCCAACTGCTGCGCCTCAGCCTCCTTGTCGTAGCTGGTAACGATTTCCTTTGCCGAGCGGCCCACCGATTCCAGGAGCGCCTGGCGGTTGTAGTCGAAGCCGCCCTCGACCCGACCCACCATCTGCCCCTCGTGACGGGTGACGCGCTTGTTCAGGTATTCGGTGACGGCCTGCCACTGGCGGTAGTCCTGCCCCACGAGCCAGTCAATGACTTCGTGGGTGTGCGTTTCGACCTGGCTGGCTGTGTCGGCCACCACTTCGCGCTGAAACAGTCCGCGCACCTTGTCGGCATTCATCAGGTCGAGCAGGCGACCGATGCGGATCGTCTCGTCGAAGAACGCGTTGCCGCGATCCGACATGGCGTAGAGCACGTTGTCCACGTGGCTCAGGTGATACTTGAAGTCGCGGCGCATGTCGGCTTCGTACGCCGCGAGCTGCGCCTCGACCGTGCGGACGGTCGCCACGTCGTCGCGCAACACGCTGCGTCGCGCCTGGGCGATCTGCAGGTAACGCTCCGCCAGCCGCTGCGCCACGCCGAGGGGGTTCGCCAGCTTCAGACGCAGCCGCTCTCGTTCGTCCAGGGTGTCGAGCACGTAGCGCTCCAGCGGCTCGAACCGGCTGGCGGCCCACAGATGGGTGCGCTCGTCCGCGTCGATGGTCTCCTTCGCCTGTCGCGCCTGCCGGGCCGAGACGGGGAAGATGATCGGCTTGCGGCCCAACAACTCGCGGCCGTTGGTCTCGACAAAGGCGAGCACGTGTTCTACGTCGGCCGGCGTCTCCAGGATGTCAATCTTGTTGACCACCACCACGACCTTCTTGCCCCACTCGCGGATGCGCTGGAGAAAGGCACGCTCGCTTTCGGAAAAGGGCCGGTCGGCCGAGGTGACGAAGAGCACCAGATCGGCGCGCGGGACGAACTCCTCGGTGATCTGTTGGTGGCGCTGGATGACCGCGTTGGTGCCCGGCGTATCCACCACGTTGATCTCGCGCAGCCACTCGACCGGGTAGGTGAGGATGGCGATATCGGACGCTTCCGCTGAGGTCCGTCCGGCCTCTTCGCCGTATTTCAGGATATTGATCTGCGTGGTGGTCGGCGTGACCCCCTCTGTCAGGAACCGCTGGCCGAGCAGTGCGTTGATGAACGCCGACTTGCCCGCGTTGAACTCGCCGACGATCACCAGCAGGAATAGCTCGTCCAATTGCAGCAGACTGCGGTCGAGCAGCGCCAGGTCATCGGCCGGCGCGTCCAGGTTTGCCAGCGGGCCGCGCAGGGCCAGCAGTTGCGCCCGCTCGGCCTGGAGCAATGCTTCTTCGGTGTCGGTTAGAAGGCGTCGCAGCATTAGCATAAACCCTTTCAGCATGTAACGTCACGCTGGCATAGGCCAGGCAGGCCTGGATGTCTTCGCGCGTCAGACCGGGGTAGTTGCGCAGGATTTGTCTTTCCGGCCATCCTTATAGATAGTGGTTTACCAGGATATTATACCACAGACCCCTGCCTCGCGTGAGTCTACAAGCGCCAAGAATGAAGCGGTCCCAGGTTGCCCACATTGACGGCCTGACGCAATCGGTATATACTTCATCTCACTGGATAGATACCCAACGAGGTGCATCCCAATGACCACGAATCATCCACCCGCCTCGCCGATCCACTTCGCGGGGGCCGCTTTCGACGTCATTGCACTGGCCGCCTCGGCCGGCGGGCTGACCGCGCTCAGTCTCGTCCTGGCCGGCCTGCCGGCCGAGTTTCCGGCCGCGATCGCGATCGTTCAACACCTCGACCCGCGCCACCGCAGCCTGATGGCCGACATCCTGAGCCGACGCACAGCCCTGCACGTCAAACAGGCCGAGGAAGGGGATCGGCTGGCGCCCTCCACCGTCTACATCGCCCCGCCCAACCGCCACCTGCTGGTCAACCCCGACGGCAGCCTCTCCCTCTCGCAGACCGAGCTGGTACACTTCGTCCGGCCTTCGGCCGATCTGTTGTTCGAGTCGGTCGCGGCCAGCTTCAAGGATCGCGCGATCGCAGTGGTGCTCACCGGCACGGGCAGCGACGGCGCGATGGGCGTCCAGGCGATCAAGAAGATGGATGGCACGGTCATCGCGCAAGACGAAAAGACCGCCGAGTTCTTCGGGATGCCCGGCGCCGCCATCAAGACGGGGCAGGTGGATTTCATCCTGCCGCTGGAAGAAATTCCCGAGGCCCTGGTATCGCTGGTGATGCGAGGCGAGGGCGAGAGCCTGCCCTGAGTGCAACGAAGGGACAAGCTCTGAGTGAAACGAACGGATGCTTCGCTGGATTCTCGCCGCTGCGAACTGTGATTCGTTAACCCGCTCAGCATGACATTTTCATGCGCCGTGGCGTCGCGCGCGGCATGAGAACTTCGCTGGTGTCACGCCGTAACGCGAATTCAGGGGCAGACCCGCTCAGAATGACAGGCGTCGAATGCAACGAACGGATTCTTCGCTGGTGTCACGCCGTAACGCGAATTCAGGGGCAGACCCGCTCAGAATGACAGGCGTCGGGTAACGAATGCACCCTTGCACCCTGTCACGCACAACCGGGGAGGCTACCATGAATCACGATCCATTTGACCGCCAGGTCGAAGCCGCGCAGGAACATCTCCATGCGCTCCTGGCGCGCGCCCACGCGGCTGCCACCCCTGAATCGGCGATGGTGGACGAGGCCCTGGAGGAGCTGTCCGCCGCCCTGCAGGAGTTATCCGTGGCCGGCGAGCAGTTGCGCGAGCAAAACGACGAGCTACTGGCCGCACGCGGGGCGCTGGAGGCGGAACAGCAACGCTATCACGATCTGTTCGAATTCGCGCCCGATAGCTACCTGGTCACAAACGCCGCTGGGGTGATCCAGCAAGCCAACCAGGCTGCCGGTGACTTGCTCCGGGTTCCATCGCGTTTCCTGGTCGGGAAGCCGTTTGTCCTCTATGTGGCCGAGGCAGATCACCCGGCCTGGAACACGCTGCTGGACACCCTGCAACGCGGCGAGGCCGTGCAAGAACAGGGATTACATCTGCGGCCGCGCGAGACGCCGATCTTCCCCGCCATGTTGACGGTCGCGGCCGTCAACGACGCCGACGGGCAGTTGACCGGCTTGCGCTGGCTCGTGCGGGATGCCTCCGACCGGAATCGGCTGGAGGATGTGGAACGCGAGTTGCACCTGCTGGCCGAGGCCTTCGCAGCCGCATCGGCCGCCCTATCGAGCACCCTGAGCGTTGACGAACTGCTGGATCGCATCCTGGCTGAAGTGGCCCGCGTCGTACCCAGCGAAGCGGCCGAGGTGTCGCTCATTCACGCCGGCGAGACCACGCACGTCCTCTCCCGTTCCACTCTCAGCCTCGGCCAGGTCCGCGCGCACGCCGGTGTGCCGATCTCTGGCCGCGGGCGCGTCGTCGGTTTCCTGAGCCTGGACAGCAGCGACCCCGATCGGTTCACCCACGAGAGCATCGTTCGCCTGCGGGCTTTCGCCAACCAGGCCGCCATCGCCATCGAAAACGCGCGGCTCCATGACGAGGCGCTGCGCCACGCGGCCGAGCTGGAGCAGACGGTAGCCGAGCGCACCGCCGAACTCACCCAACGCGAGGGAGAGCTTGAGACCGCCAACCAGTCGTTGCAAAACGCCCTGGCGCAGCTCCGGCAGATGGAGCAGTTCCGCCGCCAATTCATCACCGACGTGTCTCACGAGCTGCGCACGCCGCTCACCAACGTCATCGCCTATCTAGACCTCCTCAAGCGCGGCCGGCCCGAAAAGCACGACCATTACCTGGCGGTCTTGCAGCGCGAGGCAGAACTGATGCGCATCCTGATCGAGGACCTGCTGGTGATGGTGGAATTGGACCTGGGCAATCTGCGCCTGTCGCCCGCGCAACTGGATCTCAACCAGATGGTTGCCAACCTGGTGCGCGAACGGGCCGACCTGGCGGCGACGCGCGGTCTCACCCTGCAGACGCAGCTTGCGCCCGCCCTGCCGCTGGTCATGGTGGACGCCAAAATGGTCAGACAGGTGCTGGTAAATCTGCTCCTCGACGTCGCGGAGCGGTGTGCGCGCGGCGGGGTGATCACCCTCCGTACGCAATGGCTTGGCGAGGGCCGGCCGCCGGGCCAAGGGACTGATTCCCCATCCGCGGGGACTGCGGAGGTTTGCCCCGGCCCAGGGGCGTGGTTGACTCTCTCGTTCGAGATCGGCGGCATCTCGGCGCCGAGCAGCGGTCTGCGCGCGACGATCAGCCGGCAGATCCTGGAAAAGCACGGCGGCGCGCTCACCCGGCAAGATGGGGAGATGATGAGCGTGGCCACAGTCTGGCTGCCGGTCACGCAGGGCAGGTAGACAACTCAACCAATCGGAATCTTCAACTTGTAGGTGTCCCCATGATGGTCGGGGCGCAGAATGGTCGTGTGATCGTCCGGCCGGCCGTTCGAATCATCGGCCGGGCCGACCCTGATCGTATGGTCGGCCGGCAACCGTTGGTAGACCTGTACGGTGAGCTTGTCGTTGTAAGTCGCCTGTCGGACAATGGGGATGACGTCGTCCGAAGGCTCCATGTCCTCCACCGACCAACCCGCAGGCAACCGAACGTCATAGCTGAACTTATCGTCCACAAACTCTTCGAGCAGCCAAATGTGAACGGTGACCTGGTAGTTGTCGCTCTGCCGGGTCGCTTTGAACGAGGGATCGCTCATACACCAGGTGAATCCACGCACGCCGCGGCTGGGCTCCCGCCGCAGGGCCTGGGTGATGAATGCGACCTCCTCCGGCGTCGCCGAAACTCGTCTTAGCTTCTGCGTGTCCACGGTAGCCTCCTGTGAAACGTGAGAAACCTGGTAGCGCAACTCGCACGAGTAACACTGTAGGTTCGAGGTTATTCTATCACAACTCATCCTCGCGCGCGCGGGTGAGTTTTCTTTCACACGATGACGACAATCTCCCCGCGGCTCAACTCCACCAGGGCGACCGTCAGCGCCGCGGCGCGCTCCTCCGGTACGACGATCTCCCACGTCACATCCGCGGCGAAGGTTTGATCGGCGACGTGCGCCTCGAAAGCGGGCAGCAGCCGGGCCACCGGGGTGACGAAGCGATAGGGGCCGGCTGCGACCAGGCGGGCCAGGCTGACCTTCTCCTGCACCGGCAGCGCTTTCAGCGCCTTTTTGACCCCGCCGCTGTAGGCCCGCACCAGGCCGCCCGTCCCCAGCTTCGTGCCACCGAAATAGCGCGTGACCACCACCGCGATGTCGCCGATCCCGCTGCCCAGCAGCACCGCCAGCATGGGCCGGCCGGCCGTGCCGCCCGGCTCCCCGTCGTCGCTCATCCCTATCTGCCCGGTGGCGCCGGGCGGCCCGGCCACGAACGCGTAACAGTTGTGCGAAGCATCGGCGAACTCCGCGCGCATCTCCGCGATGAACGCGCGCGCCGCCTCGGTCGTCGCGGCCGGCGCGGCCGTGGTGATGAAACGCGAGCGGAGGATCACCTCCTCGACGCGAGTGCGGGCAGCGGGAATCGGGTAACGGGACATGGCTGGAAACTGGAAGCTGGAAGCTGGAAGCTGGAAACTGGAAACTGGAAACTGGAAACTGGAAACTCGAAACTGGAAACTGGAAACTGGAAACTGGAAGAAGTATAACGAGTTGATGCGCTCAAAGCAAAAATGACGGTTGCGGTCCGCAACGGCCACTCTCCAGTGTTCAACATCCATAGTGCATCAGGTAAAGATTTGGGGGTGCTGGGATACTGCAACCTAAACGTTGCAGCTTGAGACCGCTTTCAGGCCCCGGCGTTCAGGCTGGGGTGTCTCACTACCCCAAAAGATTACCCGAATATCTATAGGCAATGGAGCAAAACTCGCTATCTGCTGCCTGTCATTCTGAGCGGGT
>JAPLHB010000056.1 GCA_026389845.1 Chloroflexota bacterium | reverse complement strand
TAGGGGCCAACCCGCTCAGAATGACGATTGCGCACGATCCGCATTTGGAACTACTGGATGGAGCGCGATCCGAGTTTCGCTTCTGGCGTTTCTACGCTATAATACGGCGTGTAAGACCGATCCGTTCTCTCTCACCGCTTTGCTCAAGGAGGCAAACGCTATGGCAGCATTGATCAACTTTCTCACCAGTGCCGGGGTCTTGATCCTGGCGTTGCTCGCTATCGCCAGCGCGGCCGTCAAGATCACGCAGGAATACGAGCGCGGCGTGATCTTCCGGCTGGGCCGGTTGATCGGGCCGAAAGGCCCCGGCCTGTTCTTCATCATCCCGTTCGTGGATCGAATGGTGAAGGTGGATCTCCGCACGATCACCCTGGACATCCCCTCGCAAGAGGCGATCACCAAGGACAACGTGACCGTCAAGGTCAACGCCGTGGCCTATTTCCGGGTCATGGATCCCTCGCGGGCCATCGTGGCCGTAGAGGACTACCGCCGGGCCACCTGGCAGATCGCCCAGACCAGTCTGCGTTCCGTGTTGGGCCAGTCGGATTTAGATTCGCTTCTGATTCACCGCGAGGAGATCAATCAGAAACTCCAGAAGATCATTGACGAGCAGACCGAGCCGTGGGGCATCAAAGTCAGCATCGTCGAAGTGAAGGACGTGGAGCTGCCCGACTCGCTCAAGCGCGCCATGGCCCGCCAGGCCGAGGCCGAGCGCGAGAAGCGCGCCAAGATCATCCATGCCGAGGGCGAGTTCGTCGCCTCGGAGCAGCTCAAGAATGCCGCCGAAGTGCTCGGTCGCGAGCCGGCGGCCATCCAACTGCGCTATCTGCAAACCCTGACCGAGATCGCCGTGGAGAAGAACTCGACGATCATCTTCCCCCTGCCGTTGGAGTTCTTCAAGGCATTCGCCGGCCTGCTGGGCGGCGAGAAGCCGGCCAAGCAGGAGTAACGACGCGGCGGCCACGAATTGCGCGAATGGACGTCACTCATAGCTGAATAGACATACTCGGCACGGTCCCAAAGTGCGCTTTCTGGCGTCTGTCATTCTGAGCGGGTTTGCCCCTAACTTCTCACGACGGCGAGCATCCAGCGAAGAATCCCTTCGTTGCACTCAGGGCAGGCTCTTCACTGCGTTCAGGACAGGTTCTCACCTTGCAACGAGACCCTTCGCTGGATTTTCGCCGCAACGCACTTCACGGGACCAACCCGCTCAGGATGACACAGCCAATGTTGTAGTACCGCGAAAAACGCAGTTTATGCCCGTGCGCAGTATACCAATGGTCAACCTTTTCCAGACTCCCCCCGGAAAGGATTGGCGATGGACGGTTCAAGCGACCCGCGCAAGGCGCACGCTTGGCGCGGTTACGTCGGTTTGTCGATGGGCTGGCTGGCGATCCTGGCCGCGGTGTTGCTGCTGACCCGGCGGCCCGCCGGCCAACCCATCGAAATCCTCCCGCCGCCGACTGCGCTCCCGACGGCCGCGCCGGCCCCCACCGCCACGCCCGGCCCCTGCCGCGTGGACGTGGCCGGCGCGGTGCGCACGCCCGGCGTCTACACCCTGCCCCGCGGCAGCCTGGTCGCTGATGCCATCACGGCCGCTGGCGGCCCGGCCGGCGACGCCGACCTGGACCGGCTGAACAAGGCCATCGCCCTGCAAGATGGCATGCAGATCTACGTGCCGCACCTCGCCCAACCCTCGCCTGTGCCGGTGCGCCCGACGCTGCCGACGGCCGCAGCCACAACCGCGCCGACTCGCGTCACCCTGGGGGCGACGACGGGCAGCACACCGACGGGTAAGCTGGTCAACCTGAACACCGCGACGCCGGAAGAACTGGACACCTTGCCTGGCATCGGCCCGTCTACCGCGCAGAAGATCATCGAAGGCCGGCCCTACGGCGTGGTCGAAGACCTGATGCGCGTCAAAGGAATCGGGCAGGCGACGTTCGACAAGCTGAAAGACCTGGTGACGGTGCGGTAAAGTCAAATAGTAATCCAGGCCACTGGCACAGCGGGCATCCCGTTGTATCTTATGATCAGATTCTTCCTCCTCCTTTGCGCACGAGCGCCGGGGCACCCAGCAGCCCCGGCGTTCGTGTTTAACGACTCCGAAATCATCTTCGGGCCGATTGACACCCGCCCGCCCTGTGTGATATAGTTGCCGTTGTGCTGCGCAGCCTGATCTTATCAATCCACGACGCCGGCCCGAAGGCGAGCCGGCGGGAGGCGAACACATGGAAAATCTGGTTCCACACTTCATCGAGCTGATCCGCCGGGCGGCCACCGACCTGCCGGCGGACATGGAGACGGCGCTGCGCCGGGCGCGGGAGCAAGAAGACCCGAACTCGGCGGCGCAGACCACCTTCGACGCCATCCTGGAGAACGTCCAACTCTCCCGGGCCGGCTCCACCCCCATCTGCCAGGACACCGGGACCCCCATCTTCTACGTCTACTACCCCACGGGCTGGTCCACGCTGGCGCTGAAGAAGCAGATTCGCGAGGCGGTAGCCGAGGCCACGGCCCGGTCGTATCTGCGCCCCAACTCGGTGGACTCGCTCACCGGTAAGAACCCCGGCAACAACCTGGGCGACGACTTCCCCTATTTCCACTTCGAGGAGTGGGAAGAGGATTACCTCAAGGTGAATCTGATGCTGAAAGGCGGAGGCTGCGAGAACGTCGGCGCGCAATACAGCCTGCCCGATACGCGGCTGGGCGCCGATCGCGACCTGGAAGGGGTGCGCCGGGCTGTATTGGATGCGGTCCAGCAGGCCCAGGGCTTGGGCTGCGCGCCCGCGGTGATCGGCGTGGCGGTCGGCGGCGACCGGGGATCGAGCTATCTCAAGTCGAAGGAGCAGTTCTACCGGCCGCTGGAGGATGAAAGCCCGAATGCCAGGCTCGCCGCGCTGGAGAAACGACTGGTAGCCGAAGCCAACCAACTCGGCATCGGCCCGATGGGTTTCGGCGGCAAGACAACGGTGCTTTCGGTGAAAATTGACTCGTTGGAACGCCTGCCCGCCAGCTACTTCGTCACCGCCTCCTACATGTGCTGGGCGGATCGGCGGAGGACGATGGTGTACCGGAACGGCGAGATCACGATCCAATAAGGATGAAACTGTAGTGCGTGATGCGTGGTACGTGATGCGTGATGCGTAGCCACCTGGCAAAGCAAATCACGCAGCACGCAACACGCAGCACGTAAAGGAGCCCCCCACATGGCTATCGTAGATTTACACATCCCCATCAGCGAAGAAGCGATTCGATCGTTGCGCGTAGGAGACCAAGTGCGGCTATATGGGGTGGCGGTCACGGCCCGCGACGCCGGCCACAAATACGTCATGGACAACTTCATCAAACCGCCGATAGTGCCGGAGGGCGAACGGCCGCTCCACGAGGAGCTGCAGCGGCTCTTAGGCGGCGGTGTGGTGTATCATTGCGGCCCGGTGGTCAGCCGGGATGCGCAGGGAAAGTGGCATTTCGTCTCGGCCGGGCCGACGACCAGCATCCGCGAGGAGCCTTATGAGGCGGCCGTCATCGAGCACTTCGGCCTGCACCCTGATCGCCAACTCGGTCAAAGAGGTGCTGACCGTCTACAAGAAGGACGAGCTCGGCGTGCCCGAGGCGTTCTGGGTCATCCGGGTGGAAGGCTTCCCCGCGGTGGTCACAATGGATGCGCACGGCAACAGCCTGCACGAGCAAGTTTTCGCGACATCGAAGGATATGCTGAATACGCTGATCTCAGACTGAGGGAACTGAAGGAACTTGGGGGAACTGACGGAACTCAGGGGGCCTTTCCCCGAGTTCCTTCCGTTCCCCCAAGTTCCCTCGGCTCTCCCACACTCCCATCCTCGCCCCTCTCACCCCAACCCCGGCAGCCGGTCGGGATCGCCGCAATGCCGTTGTTCGACTTCGAGCACCTTGCGGCGCAATCGGCGGCAAAAGTCCAGTGCGCCAGCTTCGTCCTCATCCTGGACGATCATCTGCAACTCCACGACATCCTCGGGCGCAAGCGCAATCGCTACCTTCGGCGGTTTGACCATATTCAGGTTCATCGAGACACCTCTGCTTCGATTTGACGGGTTTGCCCATCAGCGTTATACTATACTCCAGTATAGTGTTTTGGCTGTGACTTGTCAAGCCGAATGATGAAGCGCATGGATCTAAAATCACCCGAGATCAAAAACGACCTGGCCGTCCGGCTGCGGCGGATCGAGGGGCAGGTGCGCGGCGTGCAGCGGATGCTGGACGAAGACCGCGAGTGCCCCGATGTCCTGCAGCAGTTGGCAGCTATCCGCTCGGCTGTACACCAGACCAGCCTGGTGCTGGCGCGAGCCTACGCGGCGCGCTGTCTGCAAGAGCCAACGCGCGGCGATCCAGAAGCGATGCTGGACAAGTTGATCGCGACCCTGGGCAAACTAGAGTGAGGTGCTTCGATGGCTTTAGGCGACGTACTGTTGGGCATTCTGATGCTGCTGCTGGTGGTGAACATGTTCCGCGGTGGTGGTTGAGCGTCAAACACCTGCCGGCCCCGGGTGGGTCGCCGAGTGGATACGCAACCGTCCCAAACCGACGATGCAGATTCCATGATGTAGCAGCCATCTGCCAATCACTGTTCACATTTCATGCATCACGTTTTCACGTATCACGTTTCACGGAGGACACAACATGGATCTGTTCAAGCGTATTTTGGGCGCCTCCCAGGATGAGAACCAGGCAGGCGCCGCGCCTGCGGTTGAGCCGCGCCACATTACGGCCGCGGAATTCGATGCGGTGATCCTCGGTTCGGCGCTGCCGGCCGTGGTGGATTTTTGGGCCGAATGGTGTGGGCCGTGTCATGCGATCGCGCCATCGGTGGCTAACCTGGCGAGCGAGTTCGACGGCCGGGCGCTGGTCGCCAAGCTCGACGCCGACGAAGCGCAAGACATCCTGGCCCGTTACGGCATCATGGGCATCCCGACGCTGCTCTACTTCAAAGAGGGCAAGGAGCTGGATCGTGTGGTGGGTATGACCGGCTACGGCACGCTGAAAAAGAAGCTGGAGCGGCTGCTGGCCTGAAAATGACCTCACCCCCCCGCCCCCTCTCCCCTAAGACTGGGGTTGGATCTCATGACGAGGGGGGGCGAGGGAAGGGCTTTCGTTTGTGTAACCCCGATGGCCTTCTCCACATCCAATGAGCAATCAGACGAACACCGCCCAGCCAAACGAAGCTCAATTCGTCGCCGCATTGAAGGCCGGCAACCAGGCCGCGTTCGCCGAGATGGTCGAGCGCTACTCGCCGACGGTCTACAACCTGGCGCTGCGCCTGATGAACAACGCGCAGGAAGCCGAAGATGTGCTTCAAGAGACGTTCATCAGTGCGTTCCGGGCGCTGGATCGCTTCGAGGGGCGCAGTCAGTTGGGCACGTGGCTCTATCGCATCGCCTACAATGCGGCGTTGATGCGGCTGCGCAGGCGGCAGATCCCCACCACGTCTATTGATGAGCCGCTGACGACCGAGGAAGGCGAATCGCTGCCCCGGCAGTTGGTAGATTGGACGGCTCTGCCCGAGGATCTCCTCTTGAGCGGGGAATTGCGCCACGTCCTCGACGCGGCGGTGGCTGTGCTGCCGGCCACGCTGCGCAGCGTATTCGTCTTGCGCGACATCGAGGGACTTTCGACCGCCGAAACCGCGGACGCGTTGAACCTGACCGAGACGAACGTCAAGGTCCGTCTGCATCGGGCGCGCCTGGCCCTGCGAGAGCAGCTCACAGCTTACTTCGCCCCTGTGATGCCTGCCGATCGGCCGGCCGGTCATGGTCATATGCGTGGAGAGGCTTACACCCGTGTTATGTAGCGACACCCTGGGGACATTGTCGGAATATCTGGACGGCGAGTTAGACGAGCAGTTCTGCGCCGAGATCGAGCGCCACATGGCCGAATGCGGCAATTGCCGCATCATGGTTGATACGTTGCGCAAGACCGTCTCGCTCTACCGGGTCTACGGCCACGAGGATGTGCCGGCGGATGCCAAAGAGCGGCTGTATGCGGTGTTGAAACTGGAAGCTTGAAACTGGAAGCTGGTAGCTGGAAGCTAGAAGCTAGAAGCTGGAAGCTAGAAGCTGCCGGCTGGATGTGCGCAGGGCAATCTCTCGCGTCGAGTCGCCAGTATCCAGCTTCCAGCCTCGGAGCGCAATTTGCCAAAATCGCGGAGTTGCAGTTATAATCCTGCTTGTTCGGGCGGTTAGCTCAGTTGGCTAGAGCGCATCCTTGACATGGATGAGGTCGTAGGTTCAAGTCCTATACCGCCCACCTGATAAAATCCAAAGCGTTGACCGGGACGAGTACGTGGTGCGGAAACGCCAGAGAGGACAGGCCATCGGCTGCAAGCCTGCCCCGCCCAAGCCCACCGAAAACCCCCCGGAAGCGAGAGCCTCAAATCGGCAAATAGCAGATGGCAGACTGCCACCCTGCTACTTGGGGAGAGTATGGCGCTCCGGTTAGCCCCGTTAACGGCCTGAGAGATGGTTTCCGGTGATGCCGGAAATCAACTTGGGTGGAACCGCGAAGCTCCTCGCCCCAATTAGGCGAGGAGCTTTTTCTTATCCAGGGAGGGGGTGGTCGCCGTGTCTGGCACGACAACCGAAGGTGTCACTGGAGGCGCGGTCGGAGACCGGCCCAAGCAGGTAGAGGAGATCCGCAATCTGCAATCTCAAATCCGCAATCCAACAAGGAGGCCCCATGGCCGCTAGACATAGTCCAGAACCGGAAAATGAATCGCTCCATAAGCTGCGCCACTCGACGGCGCACGTGATGGCCGAGGCGGTGGTCGAACGCTTCCCCGAAGCGCGCATCGCTATCGGCCCGCCCATCAAGGACGGCTTCTACTACGACTTCGATCTGGGACACAACGCCGACGGCTCGCTGAAGACGTTCGCGCCCGAAGACCTGGCCGCCATCGAGAAGCGGATGCGCCAGATCGCGGCTGGCAAGTTCCCATTCGTCCGCCAGGAGATCAGCGCGGCCGAGGCCAAGCAGCTCTTCGCCGGCCAGACGTACAAGATCGAGCTGATCGAGGGGCTGGAGAAGGGGGGAGTGGACGAGAACGGCGAGGCGACGAAGGAAGCGCCGGTCATCTCGACGTACCAGCACGACCATTTCGTGGATCTTTGCCGCGGGCCGCACCTGGAGCACACGGGGCAGATTCCGCCCGACGCGTTCAAGCTGCTCAGCGTGGCCGGCGCCTACTGGCGCGGGGATGAGCACAACCCGATGCTTCAGCGCATCTACGGCACGGTCTGGCCGAACAAGGCGCAGCTCGAAGTCTACCTGAACAAGCTGGAGGAGGCCAAGCGCCGCGATCACCGCCGGCTGGGCAAGGAGTTGGACCTCTTCAGCACGAACCCGGACGAGGTAGGTGGCGGGCTGGTGCTGTGGCACCCCAAGGGCGGGTTGATACGTCACTTGGCCGAAGAGTACTGCAAGAACGAGCACCTGGCCGGCGGCTACGACCTCGTCTATACGCCACACATCGGCCGGGCGACGCTGTGGGAAACGAGCGGACACCTCGACTTCTACAAGGAGAACATGTACGCCCCGATCGAGATCGAGGGGCAAGAGTTCTACCTGAAGCCGATGAACTGCCCGTTCCACCTCCACATCTTCAAGAGCCGCACGCGCTCCTACCGCGACCTGCCGCAGCGGTACGCCGAGTGGGGTACGGTCTACCGCTTCGAGCGGAGCGGCGTGCTGCACGGTCTGACGCGGGTGCGCGGGTTCACGCAGGACGACGCGCACCTCTTCTGCCGGCCCGACCAGATGCCGGCGGAGATTGACCGCGTCTTGCACTTCTGTCTGCATATCTTGGCCGGCTTCGGCTTCACGGAGTTCAACGCTTATCTGAGCACGCGGCCTGAGAAACGCGTGGGCGAGGACGCGAAGTGGGAGGCTGCCGAGCAGGCGCTGCGTGCGGCTCTGGTGCGCGCAGAAATCCCGTTCCAGGTGGATGAAGGCGGCGGCGCGTTCTACGGGCCGAAGATAGACTTGAAGATGCTCGATGCGCTGGATCGGGAATGGCAACTGAGCACGATCCAGTTCGACTTCAACGAGCCTGATAAGTTCGACCTGAACTACATCGGCGAGGATGGGCAACAGCACCGGCCCTACATGATCCACCGCGCGCTGTTGGGCAGCATGGAGCGCTTCTTCGGCGTGCTCATCGAGTACTACGGCGGCGCGTTCCCGGTCTGGCTCTGCCCCGTGCAGGCGACGGTGATTCCCATTGCCGACCGGCATTTCGAGGCGGCCCGCCAGGTGGCCGAGCAGCTCAAGGTCGCCGGTTTGCGAGTCGAAGTGGACGACAGCAGCGAACGCATGAACGCCAAGATCCGCAACGCCCAGTTGCAGAAGATCCCCTACATGCTGGTCATCGGCGATCGCGAGGCTGCCGAAGGATTGGTAAACGTGCGCTTGCGCAGCGGCGAACAACGCGGCACGCTGCCGGTGGGTGAGTTTATCACGTATGCTAAGGATGTGGTGGCGCGGAGGGCGTTGATTTGATACGTGTTGCGTGCTGCGTGGTACGTGAGAGGCGCGCGGCACGCGTCACGCAGCACGAAGCGGAGGTCTCCTATGTCCCAGCCAACCTTTTCCTGGATACGCGCGTTGGAGGAAGGTACTCTGACCGAAATGCAGATGGAGACGTTGCAGGCGGCGATTGACAACGGCGACGCCGACACGCCGTTGGAAGCCGCTGTCCTGCTCGACTACCAGGCGACGCACAGAGTCGCTGAGGAGCCGGGGCCGTACGCGTTTTGACGAACGACGAAAGACCAAAGCTGCCATTCGTCTTCCGTCGTTCGTCCTTCGTTAGCCAAACGGAGTCTGCACATGTGGCACACCTATTACGCCCCGGGCACCATCGCCGAGGCGCTGGATTTGCTCGCCCGGCACGGCAATGACTGCCGGATCATCGCCGGCGGCACCGACCTGATCCTGGAGCTAGAGCGCGGCGTCCGCAAACAGCAGATCGTCGTGGACGTCTCGCGCATCGCCGATTTGGACCGCATCGAGTATACCCCCCCCGCCCCCAATTCTGGGGGAGCCGCCTTCCCCCCAAGATTTGGGGGGAAGGGGGGCGCCCTCGCCCTCGGGGCGCTGGTGACGCACAACCAGGGGGGCGCGCTCGCCCTCGGGGCGCTAGTGACGCACAACCAGGTCGCCGCCTCGTCGGAAGCCGTGGCCCATGCCTTTCCACTGGCGCGCGCCTGCTGGCTGGTGGGTGCGCCGCAGATCCGCAACCGCGGCACGGTCGCCGGCAACTGCGTCACAGCCAGCCCCGCGAACGACACGATCACGCCCCTGTGGGCCATGGATGCCACCTTCACGCTCGCCAGCCGCGACCGCGGCTGGCGGACGCTGACCTGCGTCGAGTTCTTCCGAGGCGTCCGCAAAACCGCACTCGCGCCGGACGAGATGCTTGTCCGCATCAATGTCCCCACCCTCAAGCCGACCGAGCGCGGCACGTTCCTCAAACTCGGTTTGCGCCAGGCGCAGGCGATCAGTGTAGTGAACGCCGCGGTTATCCTTGAATTAGCGGACGAAGGACGAACGACGAACGACCAGAAGGATACGCAGTACGCAATACGGACTAGAATCGCCCTCGGCTCCGTCGCTCCCACTATCGTCCGCGCGAGCGAGGCTGAAGCCCACCTGGCCGGCAAAGAGCTGACCGACGACGTGATCGCCGCGGCGGCCGAGTTGGCTGCGTCCGCCGCCCGCCCCATCTCCGATATTCGCGCCAGCGCGGATTACCGCCGCGACATGATCCGCGTCCTCGTTGCCCGCGCCCTGCGGCAGTTGCGCGACGGCACGGAGCGCACGGGATGGCCGGCGAGGCCGGTGCTGTTGTGGGGACAAGCTGACAAGGTGACAAGGTGGCAAGGTGAACGGGTCGAGAATGTCACTGTGTCACCCCGTCACCCTGTCACCCTGTCACCGGCTCATATCTCCCTGACGCTGAACGGCAAGCCAACTATCTTGCCCGGTGCGGCCGGCAAAACGCTGCTGCGGGCGCTGCGCGAGGACGCCGGACTGACGGGGACAAAAGAAGGTTGCGCCGAGGGGGAGTGCGGCGCGTGTACGGTCTGGCTCGACGGCGTGGCGGTGATGAGCTGCCTGGTGCCGGCCGAGCGCGCGGAGGGGTGCGAGGTGGTGACGGTGGAGGGGTTGGCGAACCTACCCCCCCCGCCCCCCCTTCCCTACGAGGGAAGGGGGGAGGAAACCTCCCCTCTCCTGGTAGGAGAGGGGTCAGGGGTGAGGTTGCACCCGCTCCAGCAAGCCTTTGTGGACGCCGGCGCGGTCCAGTGCGGTTACTGCACCCCCGGCATCCTGATGTCCGCGGCCAACCTGCTGGAGGAGTTCCCGCAACCCACCCAGGAACAGATCAAGCAGGCGTTGACGGGGAATTTATGCCGGTGTACGGGGTATTACAAGATTCTGGAAGCGATTGAACGGGCGACCGTGCGTGAACGAGAAAGATAAGACGAGACACCTATGACCCACCAGACCATCGGCACAAACGCCCCTCGCATTGACGCGCCCGCAAAGGTGACGTGGCAGGCGCTCTACCCCGGCGACATCGTCCGCCCGGACATGCTGCACATGGCGACGTTGTTCGCCGGCTGGCCGCATGCGCGCGTCGTGAGCATTGACACGGCGGAAGCGGAGCAGGCGCCGGGTGTTGTGGCCGTTTTCACCGCCCGCGACGTGCCCGTGAACGAGTACGGCCTCCAAATCCCCGATCAGCCGGTGCTCTGCGGACCTGGTTCGGCCAAGGCCGGCGCGGACGTGGTGCGCTTCGTCGGCGACCAGGTGGCGCTCGTGGTGGCCGAGACCGAGACACAGGCGCGCGCCGCGTGCAAGCTGATCCGCGTCGCGTGGGAAGAGTTGCCGCTGGTGCTCGATCCCGAAGCGGCCATGCAGCCGGGCGCGTACCAGCTTCACCCCCACAGCGCGGACAACGTCGCCTACAGCTACCGCATCCGTAAGGGGGATACGGAAAAGGGCTTCCGCGAGGCCGACGTGATCATCGAGGGCGTCTACCATACCCCAGTGCAGGAGCACGCCTATCTCCAGCCCGAGGCTGGCGTCGCCTACCTGGACGAAGAAGGCCGGGTGACGGTCGAGGTGGCGGGCCAGTGGACGCACGTTGACCAGGAGCAGATTGCCCACGCGCTCGCCATCCCGCAGGAGCAGGTGCGAGTGATCTACGCGGCCATTGGCGGCGCGTTCGGCGGCCGCGAGGATATGTCGGTGCAGATCACCCTGGCGCTGGCGGTTTGGCGGCTGGCGCAGCGCGGGATCAGGCGGCCGGTCAAGACGCTCTGGACGCGGGAAGAGTCCATCATCGGCCACGGCAAGCGCCACGCGATGAAGCTCTACACCAAATGGGGCGCGAAGCGAGACGGTACCTTGACCGCGGTCGAAGTCAAGGTCATCGCTGACGGCGGCGCGTACATGTACACCAGCAACAAGGTGCTCGGCAACACGACCCTCACCTGCACCGGCCCCTACGAAATCCCGCACGTCGCGGTGGATACGGTCGTGGTCTACACCAACAACGTGCCCGGCGCGGCGTTCCGCGGCTTCGGCGGGCCGCAGGGCCACTTCGCCGCCGAAAGCCAGATGGATAAGCTGGCCGAGGCGCTGGGCATGGATCCGGTGGAGATCCGGCTCAAGAACATCCTCACCGACGAAAGCCTGCTCACCACCGGCACTCTCATCCCCGGCGGCGTCGGCCTGGTCCAGACGATCACGGCCGCGGCCAAAGCAGCGGGGTGGACGCAGGATGAGGCGGGGCATTGGCGCAAACCGGCAAATGGCGAAT
>JAPLHB010000167.1 GCA_026389845.1 Chloroflexota bacterium | reverse complement strand
GTCGAGCGTACCAACGTGGGCCCGGCCTTCGAGCAGGGCCAGGCTCGGTCCAGTTTGGGTCAGGGGCAAACTCGGCCCGGTGGGATGACAATTGCACCTGCGCTGCGCTCCGGCGCAAGTGCAGGTGTGGGCCAGGGATATTGGGGCGGTCGCGGCGCTAGCCGCTAGTCCTCCTCATCTTGTGACTGACCACGGGTGGGTCCCAGGACCCCCCCGTGGTCAGTTAAGGGAGAAAGCGCAGCCTTTACCGCGGTCGCTGGTAACTGTTCACCGTTACTCCGCGAACGCCGTAGCATAGGGCCTTGTGCCCGTTCCGCTCCCCTTTTACAGTCGTTTTGACGCCCGCGGAGCGCCCACAAGGGGCTATGCTACAAGTCCGTTACCCCAACGGTGAACAGTTACGGTCGCTGAATGCTTTGCGCAAAAAGGTATTATGCAGCATAATGCGCTCGGTGCGGCGCTGCGCAGTGCGCGGATAGAAAGCATCAGGAGTGGAGGCCCTATGAGCGTGAAAATCCTGGTCGTGGACGACGAAGCCAAGATCGTCAAGCTGGTACGCTCGTACCTAGAGCAAGCCGGCTTTGTGGTGGTGGAGGCCGGCGACGGCCAGACGGCGCTGATCCAGGCGCGCCGCGAGAAGCCCGACCTGGTGGTGCTCGACCTGGGCCTGCCCGGCATAGACGGGTTTGAGGTTGCTCGCATCCTCCGCCGTGAGCGCGAGACGCCCATCATCATGCTGACCGCGCGCATCGAAGACACCGACAAGATCGTGGGGTTGGAGCTGGGCGCCGACGATTACGTCACCAAGCCGTTCAACCCGCGCGAGCTGGTGGCCCGCGTGCGCGCCGTGCTGCGCCGGACGTCTGGCGCAACCCCGGCGCCCGAGTTCCTGCGAGCCGGTGCGCTGGTGCTAGACGCGGGCGGGCATCAGGCCACGCTCGACGGCCGGGCGTTGGATCTCACGCCGACGGAGTTTGATCTGCTGGCGGTGTTGCTCCAGAACCCCGGCCGTGCCTTCACTCGGCTGGAACTGCTGGATCGGGTGCAGGGTGACGCGTACGAGGGGTACGAGCGCACCGTAGACGCCCACATCAAGAATTTGCGGGCCAAGCTGGGCGACGATCCCCGCCACCCGCGCTACATCCAGACGGTGTTCGGGGTGGGTTACAAGCTGGGAGCCGAATTATGAACCGCCTGTGGGTCAAGCTGAGTCTGGCCTTCCTGGCGATCTCGCTCGCTGCCATTGGGGTGGTCGCCGTGGTTTCACTGCGCGCCACCGGCGAGCAATTCCGCCAGTATGTGGTTGCTAGCGGCATGACCGGTCAGCCAGCCTGGGCGCAGACCTTGACGGAATACTACGCGACGCACGGAAGCTGGGATGGCGTGGCCGAGCTGCTGGCGCAGCTTGGCCCAGGCGGCATGGGCATGGGACGGGGCTGGGGTGCGACGGGCGTCACCGGACCGAACCTCGCGGTGGCCGACATCGCCGGTCGCGTGCTCGCCAGCAAAACGGGCGAACTGGTCGGCGAACTGCTCCCGGCCAGCGTGCTGGCGCAAGGCCTGCCCCTGGCCCTGGACGGCCAACCGATCGGGACGCTGCTGAACATACGGTCGGCTGACGTGGTGCTGGACGCCCAGGGCCAGGCGTTTCTGCGCCAGGTGCAGATATCGCTGGTCTGGGCCGCTCTGCTCGCGGCGCTCTTGTCGTTAAGTCTCGGCGTGCTGGTCAGCCGCTTGTTGACCGCGCCACTGGCGCGCCTGACGCGCGCCGCACAAGCCGTTGCCGGCGGCGACCTGTCCCAACGCGTGAGCGTACAGAGCAAAGATGAGATCGGCGCGCTGGGGGCCGCCTTCAATAACATGACCGTCAGCCTGGCGGAGGCCGAAGCATTACGCAAGAACCTGGTCGCGGACGTGTCCCACGAGCTGCGCACCCCGCTGTCCATCGTCCAGGGCAACTTGCAGGCGATCTTGGAGGGCGTGTATCCGCTAGAGATGGCGCAGGTGGCCAGCCTGTATGACGAAACGCGCCTGCTGACCCACCTGGTGGATGACCTGCACGACCTGGCCCTGGCGGACGCCGGGCAGTTGCGCCTCGAGTGCGCGCCGGTAGACCTGGTTGATCTGGCCCGGACCGCGGTAGGCCAATTCAGCCCGATCGCTGAAGCCGCGGGCGTCACGCTGGAACTGGAGGCTGGCGAGGCTGTGTCGGTCATCGAAGGAGACGCCGATCGGCTCGCCCAGGTGCTGCGCAATCTGCTCAGTAATGCCCTGCGCCACACGCCGGCTGGCGGACGAGTGGTCCTGAGCGTAGCGCGTTCTGGTGAGAGAATCCAGGTCCAGGTTACCGACACTGGCTCGGGCATCCCGCCGGAAGATCTGCCGCACGTATTCGAACGCTTCTATCGGGGTGACAAGAGCCGCAGCCGGCGGGGCGGGGGCGCCGGGCTGGGCCTGGCCATTGCGCGCCAGTTGGTCGCGGCCCACGGCGGACAGATTGCCGTCAGCTCTCTGGCAGGCCAGGGGACGACCTTCACTATTACGCTGGCAGCAGAGAGTAGCTTGTTGGCAGGTCATCAATACACATCAACCAGCGGCCTTACCCAGGGGAGTGCTGCGATGGCGGGTATGGACTCGCGTCAACCCACCAGGTAGCGCACCAACCCAATGGCCGCCCCGCCCACCACCAGCCAGAGTGTATCAGCCCGGAAGCGCAGCAGTGCCAGAAGTCCCGCCAACAGGATCAACACGGTCCACACGTCCACGATGGCCGAGCGGAAGAGCGCGACGCTCACCGCCAGGATGAGGGCCACCACCGCCGCATTTACCCCACGCAGGAACGCTCGCGCGACCGGCGATTTCCGCAGGCGCGGGATCCAGGGGCCGATCAGGGCGATAATCGCGAAGGAAGGCAAGAAGACCGCCACGGTGGAGACGACCGCGCCGGGCAGTCCGGCTACCAGGTAACCGATGAAGGTAGCCGATGACAGCACCGGGCCAGGCGTCATTTGCCCCACGGCGATGGCGTCCAGAAGTTGCTGCTGGGTCAACCAGCCGAAACCGCTGACCACATCGCGCTGGATGAAGGCAAAGAGCACCATGCCGCATTGGTGGCCGCCAGCAGATCCAGGAAGTGCTCCCGGCTCAGCCAGCCCCGTTTGCGCACCGCTTCCTGCTCCATAAGCGCGATGTGGGCCGCCGGGCCGCCGAAGGAAATGGCGCCCAGCTTGAAAAACAGCCCGGCCACAGCCAGCCAGCGATGCTCGGCTGCCGGGCTGTTTTCTCTCATGGTTTCATTCATCGGCCCCGTTAACCGTCTCCCCCGTTGCCTGATTGGATTTTTCATAGGGTGCGACGTTAGCCATTTAGCCTGCGCTTCCGAATACTTGCCAACTTCGAAACAAGACCGCGCTTTTCGCGCTCGCGCTCTTGCTCGCGGTCAACCAGTTCCTCACTCGAGTCGCCCACGTCTGGCACTTCGTAACCCACATCCTCGACCGCGTGTCTCAAGTCGGCAATTGTGACGGAGCCCAGGATCATCTCGACCTTCGCGCGTCCGGCGGCGAGATCCACGTTCACGTTGAGCACGCCGGGCACAGAGCGCAAGCCGTCTTCTACGTGCGCCACACAACTCGTGCACGTCATCCCTGCTATGGGGAGACTAATTGTTTGCGATGACGTAGTTCCTTTGGGTTGTCGGTCAATAGAACTCGCTTGTTCTGCGTAGACGGGCGCTGGCGTTCCTCGTCCGTTTTGATCTGGGCACACTCCTTCCTCGCGCACGAGCTCATAAACGCGCAGGCATCCCGCGCAGCAGAAGTTGCGCGCGCGCCCATCAATCGTTTTCGTCACAGGATGTTTGGTTTCTGCGCCGCAGTGTATACATCGAACTGTCTCTACCATAGCATCACCGGTCCAATGATGAGTGAGTGGATGACATTCGCCGCGGCAAGTCCGCGCAGGATCGTTTGCATGGCAAACAAGAAGATCAGAAGCCCGGCGAAGAACTGCAGGCGCCCACGCAGTCGAGGGCTGAGCAGATTCGCCGCAAGACCAAACCCCAACAGCGTCGGCACGGTCCCCAACCCAAAAGCCAGCATCGTGAGCGCGCCGCCCCACAGCGTGTGAGTACCTGCCGCGACGACGAGCATTGCAAAGACCAGACCGCAGGGCAGAAATCCCCACAGGATGCCCAGTCCCCAGCTTGCCAGCAGACTGCGCTGCCCGAAAAGGCCGCGCATGTGTTTCATCGGTGAGGCGCGGCCCGTGACCGAAGCAAGCGCGACCTCGATGGGCGGCAGCACACCTATCAAGCTCAGGGCAACCACAATCATCGCGATGCCGACGGCGATGGAAAAGATGCCTTGCCAGCCCATCAATCCGCCGACCCGGTCAAGCAACGATCCCGCCAGCCCGATCAATGCACCCAGAAACGTATAGGTCGTGATGCGACCGACATGCACAGGCGCAAGCGTGCTGATGCGGACAAAAATACTCGGACGAGTTCCGTCGGTCGCGACGAGCACCGGCTGGCGCGCCGAGTAGATCGCGACGATGCCGCCGCACATGCCGAGACAGTGCCCAAAGCTGCTGATCAGGCCCGTGACGAAGGCGACGATCAGGTTGCTGATGATCATAGGTCTATACCCACACGTCGAAGAATGCGGATTGCCGAGTGTTCCCGCGTTGGATGATAACTTCGATCCGCCACCAATCGGGCATCGTGAACCTGCCCGTGGCATGATAGCGGCCGTTGCCAGCATGCTGCGCCTCCAGCTTGTTAGGCGGCATCGGCATCGCCGGCATGGTCAGATCAAGCGCGATTTTCGCGTCGGTGATGGACTGGCCTGTTGCATCTGTCAGGGTGACGTCGAAATTGGCGCTCTGAAAACTCACCGGTGGATAGGGCGATAGAGCGAGCGAGATATTCAAGTCGCCGACCTTTTGCGCGGCGGCGTTTTCCGGCAATTGGCTGTTCGGGTCGGCTGCCAACGCCTTACCGTCCCGTGACACGGCGACCAGCCCGCCCGGTGCATGCCCGCTGCTCGTCATACCCCGCCCCATCATACCTCGGCCAATGCCAGGACTGGGCGCAGCCGTCGGATTCAACGCCTGGATGGGGCTGGGAGCGGGGGTTGCGGGCTGGCGGCAGGCCGCCAGCATCCCAACGATCAGCATAACCGCGCACAACGTACCTAACCGGTTCTTCGGATGCATGGTTTCTCCCTCTTCGGCGCGCACGAGTTGATGGGGGCTCGTGTGGTTGCTCGACTTTGCGATGCTGAACCCACGATGGCGAATCTTCTGCAAGAGATAGCCCGTTCCGTCGCAGCAGAACGATTCATCATCGGGATGGGCGAAGACGGCCAGAAGAACTCGTTCGTTCATGCCGTCGATTTCTTGTCACTATGCCAGCCCGAGGGCCAAGCACCCCGCCCACAGGATCAGGCCACCGAGAAACACCAGGATCAGGTCCAGCTTGAAATAGCGCACGCCGGTGAAGGCTGCTGCAGCCAGAGCCAGTGAGGCCGGACCCTGCACGCCCACGGTGCCCAGCTGCCAGGTGACCACGGCCAGCAGACTGACGAACGAAGCCAGCACGCCGGCCAACGCGCCCTTGACGGCCCTGAGATCGCGCACGCGGCTGAAGACCTCGGTGAAGATCAGGGTCATGGCGAAGGAGGGGGCGAAAATGGCGAACGTGGCCAAGACCGCGGCCGGGACGCCGCCCATCTTGTAGCCCACGAAGGCTGCTGTGATCAAGAAGGGGCCGGGAGTGACCTGCCCCAGGGCGATGCCATCCGCAAACTGGCTGAGCGATAACCAATGGTGGCCATCTACCACTTCGGCCTGGATCAGGGGCGCGATGGTCGTCCCGTTGCCGAAAGCAATCGAGCCGATTTTGAGGAACGACAGCCCCATCCGTCCAACATCGGACCGCAGGGCCAGCGAGAGACCGGCGACGGCCAGAACGACTGCCACCACACTACCAATCGCCACCCAGCGCTTGGCCGAAGTATTGACCGGTGATGGTTGAGGGGATCGAGAGGGAGTCTTGGCAGCGGACACACCTGGACGCAAAAGCCACGCGCCGAGGCCTAGCGCGGCCAGCACAATCAGGACGGCGTTGAGCTTGAAGAGCATGGCGACGAATGCGCCGAGGGCAACGGCCGCCTCGACCTTGCCGTGGATCGCCCGCTGGCCGAAATCGAGCGTGATATTCAGGATCACGCCGACCACCAGCGCCTCCAGGCCCAGGAACAGGGCATGCACCCAGGGCAGGCTGCCGGCCGCGAAGTAGGCGGCCGACAGGACCAGCATCAGCACGAAGGAAGGCAGGATGAAGCCGAGGGTGGCCATGAGGGCGCCCGGCACGCCGCGCAGCTTGTAGCCCACGTAGGCGGTCAGGTCCACCATGATCGGTCCGGGGTAAAGCTGCACCAGGGCGAGGCCCTCATTCAGCTCGTCTTCATCCATCCAGTGATTACCAAGAACCAGCGAATTGAGCTTCTGCAGGATGGTGAAGCCGAATGCGGTCAGGCCCACCTGAAGATAGGCGCGCAGGATCGATCCCAACGAGACGCGCTGCCTGGGCGACAGCGTTGGTGTGAGCGGAGTGCTTATCACCTGTTCTCGGCCTCCAACAGGAGGGCGGTGGTTCACGCACTCACGTGAACCACCGCCTTCATCCACGCCTCAGGCGGCTTTCAGTGACGCAATCCGTTCCTCAACCGCAGTGGCCTCGGCCTGTACATCTTGTAAGTACGCCTGGCCGGCCGCAATCTCATCCCCCAGCTCGCTTAGATAGCTCTCAAGCTCGGCGATCCGCTCGGCTCGGCTGATGAACCGCCGCTGGAAACCCCGCGCGTGTTCCGCGTGGTGACCGTGATCTTCGTGATGCTCACCGTGTCCACCCGAACCGCAACCGCAGCTTTGGGCTTCGCCACCTCCACACCGGCAGCCGCCTGCCTCCTGTTCGCACTCGCAGCTACCGCCACAGGCACAGGCTGCTTCCTCGCCGTGGCAGCCGTGGCCGTGGCGATGACCACTCTGCTGATGGCCGTGGCCTCCGCAGCCACCGCCGTGCCCACAATGACATCCGCTCTGTCCGCACATCGTCTTTACCCTCCTGTTTTGATCTGGAACTGCTGTTCGTATTCCGCCAGGAATCGGTCCAACTGCGCCCGGGTGCCGCGGATGCTCGCGGCCCAGGCGTGCAGGAACTCGATCCCTTGGTCAGTCAACTCGTAAACCCGGCGCGCCGGCCCAGACTCGCCGGTCTCCCATGCCGAGCGTACCAGTCCGTCCTCTTCCAGCGCGCGCAGCGTGCGGTAGAGTGTCCCCGGGTCGGGGGTGGGGTCATCCGCTGCTGCACCCAGCGCCTCCATCAGCTCGTACCCATGGGCCGGCTTCTTGAGCAGTTGCAGGAGCAACCGGGGTTGCACGAAACCGCGCATGCGGCTGCCCTGGCAGCGGCAACCTTCAGCCGATCCTTGACTACCTTCGCACATGGCTCACCTCAGAGAATTTACGTTGCGCATCTAAGTGCGTATAACATATAGCAGGCTAACACCAACGGCACGATTTGTCAAATCCGCCAGATCGAGCGTTGCAGTTCTAGACCGACCTGCGTGGCGAATCTTCACAACTTCTTCGCAGGCCGCGCATCAAATCATCGCAAGCTGCGGCTATACTGCAAGTGTCACAAGGGTTGAGTCACCCAAACAACTGAGGAGGATCCTGGTATGACAATCGCAGCGCATCCAATCACGTTCGGCAAGGTCAAGCCCCGCCGCAAGGGGCTGGCCCGTCTGCT
>JAPLHB010000191.1 GCA_026389845.1 Chloroflexota bacterium | reverse complement strand
GTGTTCAGGACAGGCTCTGAGCGCAGCGAACGGATTCTTCGCTGGTGTCACGCCGTAGCAAAAGTTCAGGGACGAACCCGCTCAGAATGACAGGCAACTGGTAGCGAGTTTTGCGCGATTGCGTTTTTCGGTATGGCCGCACCCTTCGACTGCGCCTTGCTACACGACAGCGAGGCTTCGCTCAGGGTGCTTCGTAGCGTACCGCGAAACTCCAATTAAAGCGCAAACCCGAAGGGCCTCTCCCGCTTGGCGGGACGCTGCGAGACCTTTCGGGTTTGCGCTGTTTTCGCTTATTGTGCCAGGGCTGCGCGCCTGGCATGAGCCGCCTGGAAGTCTAACTCCCAGGCCTCACGTTGAGCGACGCTCTACTGTCGTCGCCTGCGCCTCCACAGATAGACCCCCGCACCTGCCGCTCCTGCCACGCCCAAACCGGCTGCGATGCGCCAGCCCAGGGGTAGTCCGCCTGTGCGCTGGGGGGCCGGCGACACCGCCAGCCCGGCCGGAGTCGGAGATTTCGTGGGTGCTGGTGTCTCTCTGGCGCCTGCCACGGTCGTTGCTGTCTGGGTTACCGCGGTGGTTGTCGTCAGGGCTGGCGCCGCCGGTGATGCACGGGTTGCCGCGGCGGCTGCCGTAAGCGCGGGAGCGGCCCGAGTTGCTGCGGCAGTTGCCGTGAGCGCCGGAGCGGCCGCGGTTCCCACCGCCGCCGCCGAGGTTCCAGTAGTGATAGCTACTGAGGGCGAAACGGCCGGAGTCGCTGCCGCTGCTGCGGCAGTGGTTGTGAGCGCGGGAGCGGCCCGAGTTGCCGCGGCGGTGGCCGTGAGTGCCGAAGCGGCCGCGGTTCCCATCGGCGCAGTCGAGGTTCCTGTAGTAATAGCTACTGAGGGCGAAACGGCCGGAGTCGCTGCCGCTGCTGCGGCAGTGGCCGTGAGCGCGGGTGCGGCCGCGGTTCCCACCGCCGAAGAGGTCCCTGTAGTGATAGCTACTGAGGGCGAAACGGCCGGAGTCGCTGCCGCTGCTGCTGCGGCGGTGGCCGTGAGCGCGGGTGCGGCCGCGGTTCCCGCCGTCGCCGATGTCCCCGCAGTGATAGCTACTGAGGGTGAAACGGCCGGAGTCGCTGCCGCTGCTGCGGCGGTGGCCGTGAGCGCCGGTGCGGCCGCGGTTCCCACCGCCGCCGAGGTTCCTGCAGTGATAGCTACTGAGGGTGAAACGACCGGAGTCGCTGCCGCTGCTGCGGCGGTGGCCGCGGCCGTCGGGGCGAGCGCCGCCGGTCCGAGCGTTGCGGGCGCTGTCGCCGTGGCGCGAGGGGCTGGCTGTGGAGCTGACGCACCGGGAATCCACAACCAACGGCCGACGTAGAGCCAATGATAGGGGTTGAGTTGGAACGGATTGGCGCGCCACAGGTCTTGCACCAACGCGCCAGTGGTGGCCGCTATCGAGGACCAGCTATCGCCCAATTTGACCTGATACCAGTAACCGCTGGGGGGAAGACCAGGTATGGCGGGCGGCAGCGAAGGCTGCGAAGAGATGAACAGCCGGTCGCCGATCCAGAGCTGGTCGTTCGGATGGCGGACCAGGGGGTTCAGGGCCTTCAACTCGTCTACGGTGACGCCCGTAAACCGGCTGATGCTGGACCAGCTATCACCGCGCTGAACAATGTAGAATTGACCGCCCGGCCCTGGCATCTGCCCGCCCACAGGAGTGGGTACCGTGCCGCCAAAAGCCAGGACATCGCTCGGGAGGAGCGACAAGCCGACGAGGCAACTCAATGCGATGATTGCCTGGAGCCAATAGAACGTGTGCCTGGACATATTCCTCTCCTTGATAACTTAGACCGCTAACCGATACCCGCGGCCGGGTACGTTGACGATCAAGAACGGCTCGGCGGCGTCCGGTTCCAACTTGACGCGCAGCCGCTTGATCAGGCTTTCGATCTGATAATCGTAGATATCGCCCCGGCACTCCGGCCAGACCGCGGCGGCGATCTCGTCTTTGGCGCATACCTGCCCGCGACGCCGCCAGAGCAAGGTCAGCAGGCCGCGCTGTTTAGCAGAGAGCTGGACCGGGCAGCGATCAACCCAGACATCGCCGGTTGCCTCATCCATCACCAGCTTCGGGAAGTGCGTCGTTTGCAGTGTGGCATCGGGGTCGCGGAAGGTGAAGGCCGCGCCCGCGATCTCGATCACGTCGCCGTCGTGCAACCGCGCCATCTGGCTCAACCGCTGGCCGTTGAACCAGACGCCGTTCGTGCTGTCCAGATCGCGCAGGACGAAGCCGGCGGACGCGATCGGGTTGGGCGATGGGTCGTCCCCGCAGACGATCTCCGCATGCCGCCGCGACGCGCGGCGGTCGGCGATGACCACGTGACACTCCGCCCCGCGGCCGAGCAGGGTCACGGGCGTCGCCAGGGGGATCGCCTGGCCGAGCGGATCAATCAAGTGGGGGACGTTAAGGTTATCCATCCACGCCTCACCGCCTCTGGTATACCAGCGTCAACTTCGGCCGCAGGTTCGGATCCTCGTATTCCCCCGCGTAGACCCACAGATGCGCCATGCCGAAGCTGTCGTCGGTCAGGCGCAGGGCCAGGCCGAAGTTCGGTTGTCCGGCCAGCCACTCGCGCACAGCGGGGGTGATGTCCAGGTCGAGCCAGCCTTCCTTCGTCAGCAGCGTGGTCAACGTGACCGTGATGAGCGGCGTGCTCTCGTAGTCCACATCCGGCTCGAAGCCTGGCATGCTCCACGGCGTTTCGTAGGTGGCCGTCGTCACGTCCCAATCGCGCAAGATGCGATGGACGGCCACGGTGGCGGAGCGGTTTTCCTCGGCCTGCCAGGGCACGGTGTAGAGGCTCAACGTGGCGGTAAGCAGCTCCGTGTTCGCCGGCCATTCGGGCAGTGCCACGCGGAAGATCACGCGGTCGGGCGTCGAGGGGCCTTGCAGGTGAAGCTTGCCGTCGTCGAACGCAGGGCGGTCGGGCACGTCGGGGTCGAGCCAGGTGTCCGCGATCGTCGGGCCGCCCTGCAGGGCGAGCACGGCCGGCGTGGCCCTGGCCGCGAGCGCGCCGTTCAGCGCCGCGCCCCCGGGCCACCAGCCCAGACGCCAGGCCGCGACGACCGCCAGCACGAGGAGCGCGACCGCAGCCAGCGCGACAGTCAGCCCCGTACGCCCTGGCCGCGAGGATGGCGCCAGGCTGGCGGTCAACGCCTGGGCAAAGGATGCCGCGGTAGGATAGCGGGCCGCCGGATCCTTCTGGAGCGCCTGTAAGACCACCATCTCCAGGGCGGGCGGCAGGTCGGGTCGGAGCGAACGCGGTAGAGGCGGCGGGGTGTGGATGTGCCGCAGAATCAACGCGTAGGGCGAATCGGCCTGGAACGGCGGCTGACCGGTGAGCAACTCGTAGAGGATCACGCCCAGCGCGTAAACGTCGCTGCGCTCGTCGCCGGGCTGACCCTCACCCTGTTCCGGGGCCATGTAGGTTGGCGTGCCCAGCAGCGCGCCGGCCTGGGTCGCCACGGTTGCATCCACCATGCGCGCCACGCCAAAATCGCTCAGCACAGGATCGGCCAGCCGGCGGTCGCGCAGCAGGATGTTGGAAGGTTTGACGTCGCGATGGATGACGCCTTGTCGGTGGGCATAGTCCAGCGCGCCGGCCAGGGTCGCGACCAGGGAGACGGCCTCCGCGGGTTCGAGCGGCCGCGGCCGGTCGTGCAGCGTCGCCTGCAGCGATGGCCCGTCCACCAGCTCCATGACGAGGTAATGAAGTTCGCCCTCGCTGCCGTGATCCAGCACCTTGACGATGTGGGGGTGATCGAGCCGCGCGGCGGCTTCGGCCTCGCGACGGAAGCGGGCCAGGAACCCCTCGTCACCCGTCAGGTGGGGGTGGAGGAGCTTCACGGCCACCGGCCGGCCATCGGGCGCCAGGCCGCGATACACCTGGGCCATTGCGCCCTGGCCCAGCCGGCCGGTCAACCGGTAGCCGCCGATGGTCTCACCGAGGAGATCGGACATGGTTGAAGCCTTCCTGGCAGCGAAAACGAGGCGAACCGATGCCCTTATTATACAGGAACCTGGGCTGGTGTCAATCCGCTTTGTCTTCCGCCGCGGGCAGCCACGCGGTAAACGTGGTACCCTGGCCAACGACGCTTTCTACGGTGATCTGCCCGTCGTGGCGCTGGATGATGCCCTGGCAGATGGAAAGGCCCAGACCGGTGCCCGGCGCGCCGCTCTGCCGCGCGGCGTCGCCGCGATAGAAGCGCTCGAACAGCCGCGCCTGCTCCTCGGCCGAGATGCCGGGGCCTGTGTCGCTGACGGAAAGCGTGACCCATCGCGGATTTGTGATTTGAGATTGCGGATTGGGGCCGGCGTCTGCCATCTGCCATCCTGTGCTCACCGTCACCATTCCCCCGGCCGGTGTATAGTTCATCGCATTGGTCATCAGGTTGGCGAGGACCTGGGTCAGCATCCGCGGATCGGCGCGCACGAACGGTAAGTCGGGCCGGGTTTCAAGCCGGAGCATCAGGCCGCGGTCAGCGAAGAGTGCGGTGCGATCGCCGGTCAGGGTGGCGGCCAGGGCGTTCACGTCCAGGATTTCCAGGTTGGGCTGCACCCTGCCCAGGTCCATGCGCGAGAGGTAGAGCAGGTCTTCGATCAGGGCGTTTAGTAGATCGGTCTCGCGCTGCAAAGTCGCCATGTAATACGGCCGCTTGTCGGATTTGCCCCGGTCGAGCAGGCCCAACACCAGCTTGATGTTGGTGAGCGGCGTGCGCAACTCGTGGGAGACGTTGGAGACGAACTGGCTCTTGAAGCGATCCAGCTCGCGCAGTTTCTCGTTGGCGTCGCGCAGCTCGGTGGTGCGCACGGCCACGCGCTGCTCCAGCTCGGCCGCGTGACTGCGGACTTCCTCGTAGAGCCGCGCGTTTTCGATGGCGATGGCGATCGGCGCGGCCAGGGCTTCCAGCAGACGCCGGTTTTCATCGCTGAACGCGTGCGGCCGATTCGACTGGATGCTGATGACGCCGATCAGCCGGTTGTGGGCCATCAGCGGAACCCCCAGCCAGGCGCGCTTCGTTTTCGGGCCGACCTGGATCAGCGGCGCGGGCAGTTGATCACCCTGGACGTCGCCGATGTGGAGGGTCTGGCCGGTACGCGCGACCCAGGCAATCAAGCCCTCGCCGGCCAGGGGCAATCGCATCCCCACCATCTGATCCTGCACCGCCTCATCATCGCTGATAGCGAACACGAGCCGACATTCCTCTGCTTCGGGATTGTAGAGTGCCACGAAGAGGCTGTCCACCGCAATCAGGCGGCAAACCTGGCGGCTCATCTCGGCCAGCAGGGCGTCGGTCTCGAGGGTGCCGGTGGTGGCGATCGCCGTTTCGTAGAGGACGGCCAATTCGCGCGCGTGGCGCTGCGCTTCGGCCAGCAGGCGGGCGTTTTCCAAGGCCATGGCGGCCTGGTCGGCAAAGGCCCGCAGGCGCTCGGTGTGTGCGGACGTGAAGAAACCAGGGGTGTGGCTGTTCAAATTGAGGAAGCCCAGGGTCTGCCCCCGGCTGCGGATCGGTGCGCCCGCGTAGGAGCGAATCCAGCGGTTCTCGTTGGAATGCACCCAGCCCTCATACGTTTGTGTGTCGCTGACGATGTACGGCCGGCCCGTGGCCGCCATCTCGTGCAGCGTTGACGTCTCGTGCACGTCCAGACGCAGGTCGAGCGACGGCGGGGGCAGCCCGTGCTCGGCGGAGCCGTGCTCGCGCGTGATGCGGGCCTGCCCGCCCGTGATAAGCATGATGTTGACCGTGTCGTGGGGCACCACGCGGCCGACTTCCGCCAGGATGCGGTCGAGGATCTGGTCGAAGTCCAACGTGCCGGAGAGCGCCGCGGCCGTGTCGCGTAGCGCCTCGGCCAGAACGCGCTGTCCGTGCTCGGCAGCTTCGGCCTGGATGCGTTCGAGCGCGCCCCCGCAGTGATCGGCCAGTGCTTGCAGCACGGCCAGGCTTTCCTGGTCATAGAAGTACGGGGTGTAGCTTTGGATAGACAGGATGCCGACGACCCGCTGGCGGCTGCGGATGGCGACGAACATCAGCGAGGCCGAAGGCCGGTTCGTATCGCCGAAGGGCATCAGGTCATTGGCCAGCGCGCCGGTCGCGTCGCGCAGGATCAACTGCCCGCCTTCGGTGAGCAGCCGCCGCGTGGTGGGCGTGAGCGAAGCGCCCGGGTAGGCCGGAGGCACCGCCGCGCGTCGTCCGGCCACGATGTCCATGTTCAGAACGGGGGCGGTGGTCCCGGTTTCCTCCGAGTAGAGGTCGAAGCTGCACGCATCCCACCCCAGTAGCTCGTCGGCGACGTCCATGATGGTGCCGGCGGCTTCCTCGACAGTGGCGGCGGTGCTCAGCCGGTGGCCCAACTGTGAGAAGGCCCGGCTGCGTTTTTCGGCCCGCAGGCGCTCGGTGACGTCGTGGGCCATGCCGCGCACGATCGGGACAGCCACCCCCTCCGTGCGCAAGGTATTGTCATATTCCCAGACGCGGCGCTCGCCTGTGCGGGTGAGCATCTGCAACAGGCCGCGGGCGGCGCCGTCTCGGCGGATCGTTTCTAAGTAAGCGGCAAAGCGGCCGCGCGCCTCGGGCACGAGGAAGTCGCGGAGGTTTTTCTGCAGCAGCTCGTCGGCCTCATATCCCACGCTTTTCGCCACGGCCGGATTGACCGTGAGGATGCGCCCCTCCAGGTCGTGGGTGCAGATCAGGTCGCGACTGTGTTCGATCAGATCACGGTAGCGTTCCTCGCTCTCAGCCACCGCGGTGTAGAGACGGGCGTTGTGGATGCCGACCGCGGTCTGAGTGGCCAGGGCGATCACCAGCGATTGCTCGGTCTCGCTGAACGCATCGGGCCGCGGGGACTCAACCACCAGCGCGCCGATGACCTGGTTTTCAATGATCAGCGGCGCGGCGATGACGCTGCGGCTGCCCGGCGCCAGGGGGCGCAGCGCCGCGGCGCCCGGCCGCGCGGCGTTCACGTCGGCCAACAGGATGGCCTGCCGTGACTCCGCGGCCCAGGCCGCGATCGTGCCTTCGGCCAACGCCTGCGCGGCGGGCGGACAATCGCCGCTGGCATAGGTGCAGGCGGCCACGCGCGGACCGTCGCGCTCGCACAATACGACGGCCGCCACCGGCGCGCCGATCAGACCGGCGGTCTTGTTCACCACGCGGCGCAGGCATTCGGGCAGGTCGAGGGTCAAGATGGCGCGGTCAATCTCGTGCAGGGCGTCCTGGATGGCAAGCTGGCGGCCAAATTCCTCCTCACGCAGGACGCGTTCCGTCACGTCCTCGATGGTAGTGATGGCGCCGATGATCTGATCGCCCTCATAGAGCGGCGCGATGGCCGCGGTCTGCTGCATCTCCACGAATCCCGCGCGGTTGCGTTGGGCGGGCAGGCGCAACAGATAGCGGTGGAAGCGTTGGGAGAGCACGACCGCCTGGCCGGCCAGCGCCTGGGCGTAGAACGCGTCGAGCCGCCGCTCGACCAACTCGGGGTACAACTCCAACAGGTTGCGACCGAGCACGTCGGCCGCCGGCCGGCCGCTGTGCAGCTCCAGCCACTGGTTCCAGCCGCGCACAACCAGGCCGGCATCGGTGGTGAGGATGCCATTGCCGACGGAATCATTTAGCCAACGTAGGGTAGCCCTGTCGAGATCCATATTGTTCTTAGCCCAGGTGTTCCACTTCCTGCACTAAGCGATCCAGCGACGCGACGCCCAGGACGATGACCAGGTAGCCGCCCACCCCGCTCTCGCGCAGGCGGAAAGTGGTGTAGATCACCAGGGCATAGCGCAGCTCATCGCGGCCGATCACCAGCGAGTGAAGGAGGCCGTCCAGGTCTTCCAGACGCAGCCGCGGCACCGCGAACGAGATGTGGACATGCAGCATGTTGCCGAATGTGCCCAGGCAGGCGTTTAACAGGATGTTGCCTACCTCGGTGAGCACCTCGCGGTCTGAGACGTCCAGCCGCTTTGCCTTGGGCCGATGCTCCACCAACAGCTCGGAGAGCAACACCGCGCCCGTGTAGTCGAGCAGCAGGAGCGCGTCGCCGGTCATCTCGCCGCCGAAGATCTGGTGCACCGTGGCGATTTCGCCCTGTACGACCTTCCCGAGCACCTGGCCCAGGTCGCTGAGGGGGCACACGGCAACTTCCGGCACTTCGAGCAGCACGCGCTGGCCGGTGAGGCCGGAAAGAGCCGCGGCCGCGCGGCCGAACGCGACGTTGATCAGCTCGACGAGGGCGTCCTGTTGGGTTGCGGTCAGTTGCATCGGTAGCTCCTTATGATGCCTGAAGCGCGGCGTGTACCGCGCTCAGAACCTGTTCGGCGGTCAACGGCTTGTTGACGAAGCCGATCGCGCCGGCCTCTGCGGCCATCGCACGCGTGGAGGCCTGGATGTCGGCCGACGCCATGATCACCCGCGCCTGGGAATCGAGCGCGCGCAATTGCGTCAGCGCCTCCAGCCCGTGCATCCCGGTCATGGTTATATCCAGCAAGACCAGATCCGGCTTGCTGAGGAAGTAGCTTTCCAGCCCGGCCATCCCGTCTGCGGCCTCCTGCACCTGATACCCGGCGACTTCCAGGATGCGCCGCATGATGCGCCGCGAGAGGGCGCTGTCGTCTATGATGAGAATGTTCGCCATTAGTTGCCTCCTGCGGTGCGGGGTGCGTGGTGCGTGGTGCGTGCTGCGTGTTGCGTGCTGCGTGTTGCGTGTTGCGTGGTGCGTGTTGCGTGCTGCGTGTTGCGTGTTGCGTGTTGCGTGAATTGCCTCATGTAACCAGACCCCTTACGCAATCCGCAATCTGCAATCCGCAATCCGCAATCTGCAATCCGCAATCCGCAATC
>JAPLHB010000206.1 GCA_026389845.1 Chloroflexota bacterium | reverse complement strand
TCGCGGTTTTCCACGCTGATCATCCTTTCCTCCGTTAGCATAGGTCTCGTCCGCCCATGATAACGGATCTTGGCTCAGGTGGTTCCCTTTTCGATTGTCAAAGTGCAGCCAACTGGTTCCCTTTTAGTATATCGAAAACAGACGTCCACCTCGCGGTTTCTAGCGGCGGCGGCTGTCATTAATTGCGCCGCCCACCGCGCTGCCCCTTTGGGGTCGTTCAAGATGCGATCCTGGACGTCTTCATCTTTGTAATAGAGCCTGCCGATGATGAAGGTGCCCGGCGACCAGTTCTTGACCGTGCGCGCTGCGCCTTCCGATGGATCCAGCAGCAGTGTTGCCCGTGGCTGCCAGCGTCGAAAGAGCGCTTCATAGTTGCCGATACCGCCGATGATGTGGGGGCCAATCATAGTACCCATGCCTCCGAGTGTGTCTGGTCAATGATGTTCGTAAACCGAACGCGATGCGCTCTTAATGGCTTGCGAGTGGGTTTTCCGGATTCTGAGCGGCTGCCACCGGCGCCGACCGCCGCGACATCTCTTGTAAGAAGACCCGAAGTGCATGCCAGTTTCGAAAGTAGCGGGTCTCTCCACTCAACACGTGCTGCACCTTTCCGCGCCACTCGCTGCCGCCGTCGGCGAATTCCTCCAGCCACAGGCGCACGGTGAACAGGTGAGAGCGGGGTGATGGCGCATCCATGTCCATTTTCGTGAGTTCTCCAGGCCACCTTGTGACCCATGTTGTATCAGACTTTCTATATACAAATATAGCACATGTACCGCTTCAAAATCGTTTCATGTCGGATTTCACAAGAAAGTCCACAACAAAAAAAGGCCCTGCGGGCAACACAGGGCCTTTTGGGATGGCACGGTCGGGTACCGGCCTCAGCGAAAAGATTAGAGCGCCAGCAGCCTCAACATTCAACTCTTCCAAGCTGCCAAACCGTCGTGGGCTGTCTTAGCGCCGGGTGTGAGAGCGCCCCCGACTTGAGAGTTGTGGTACGCCCCTTCGTGAAGCCTGGTTGGGGTTACTTCTCAGCCTGCACCTGCACGACATTGGGGCCAATCCAGACAGCTCCCTTGCCACCACACACTGAGCAGACGAGGACGCCACTCCACATAGAGTTAGTTATACCCGCTGGCTTTCTGCATGAGACACAGCCGCTGTTGGCCGGGCACTCCCCCTTACCATTGCAGTGGGCACATGTTCTGACTTCACCGGGAATCGTTGACATTTGGACCTCCGTTCAGTTTGTTGAATTTCCGTTGGGTTCCGATAAGGTGACTGAACTGCATTTGTATGTTCAACGGATACGCTACGCCGTTGCGAAGAGCGACGCACTGATGTCGCACAAGACAAATGCAAGATCAAAACACGTATATCACACTTACCGCTTCAAAATCGTTTCATGCTTTGTTTCACAAGAAAGCTCTACGGGAAGGCCGCAGGGCCATATCAGGGGACACACGATCACGGAAATACGACCTATCGCGAGCCGCCTCCGCCAAAGAGCAGACGGAGCAGGCGTTGCCACAACGACTCGGATCGCGGCGGCGGGGCGCCGACGATGAAGTTCAACTCCTCCCAGCGTTCCTGCCCTTGACCCGCGCTGTCCTCGAAAACGATCTGGACGGGGGCCTTGTATGCGCCGGCGGTCATAGACGCCTCGGCATAGTAGCGGCCGGTGATCGGTGCGCTTGTGTTTGCAGCCAGCGCAGGGATTTGCCGGACGTAACCGATGCCCAGGGGCGCGATTTGCGCGGTCTGCCAGGTCACGAGCACCGTTTGCGCTTCTCCTTTGCCGATGTTCCGCAGGGTAAGAGTCAGGGTAAAGGGGAGACCTGGCAGGAGAGGGGAAGGCGCCGTTGTGTAACTCTCGATGACCACGAGTGGGCTGGCCGCCAGGTCAACGGGAATGCCCCGGCTGGCCGGGGCTGTTTTGACCGCAACCGGCGGAACGGTAACTGTTGCTGTGGCGACGACGGGCGCCTGTGTCGGTGTAGCTGGCGGTGGCGCGGTCGGCGTCGGCGACGCGGGCGCCTCAGTCGGTCGCGGCGAGGGTTCGGTGGTGACGACCGGCGTCGCAGAAGGCAGCGGGCGCAACGTCGCAGTAGCGGTGGTCGTGGCCGTAGGGGGGGTGGTTGGCGTCGCCGTAGGAGAGGCTGTCGCACTTGCCGTCGCCGTGGCGGTGGCCGTCGGCGTAGAGGTGAGCGGCGGCGCTTGCACCAGGACCGCAATCTGTACCCGTTCGCTGCTGCGCACCTGTTGGCCGCCTCGCTGATAGAGGACGTCTATCTGGATTTCGACGCCCTGCAGGCCGCTGATGCGCCGGTCGTACTGCAAATCCTGGGCGAGCAGGACCGTTTCTCGCGGGCTGAGGCCCAGGATGTAGCGGGCGTTGGTCGAGTTTACAGGTTTGGGGGTGATCTCCGATTGATCGGGCACGAAGGTCACGCCGATATGGTCGGCCTCCAGCGTCCCCACGTTTTCCAACACCACGAAGAGTTGGAACGTCGCGCCGGCCACGACCTGCTCCGGGATCGTGTAGCTACGCTGGAGCTTGAGGACGGCGGCAGGTACGGCCGTCGGCGAGGACGTCGGCGCCGCCGTCAGGGTCGGCGACGGCGTTGCGGTTGGTGTCACGGTGGGCGACGGCGTTGCGGTCGGTGAGGGGGACGCGGTTGCCGTGGGTGATGAGCTGCTTGTGGCAGTGCCCGTCTCGGCTGCCAGGCTCCTGCGGCCGTGGCCTTCAGCCAGGATCGGGATCGGGGCAACGAGCGCCCACATCCCCAGCGCCAGGGCGGCAATCCAGGCCCCCACCCACCGGGCGCACCCGCGCCGGGGCGTGGATGGCATCCAGCCCATCCATGGCGGGAAGATGCGTGGCCGATAGCGCGTGCTCATGGCCGTTGCGTCCCCAGCCCCAGGAACGCGAGCAGCAGCCTGAGCCAGCGAGGCTGTGCAGCCTGGCCGACGCCGGCGGTCAGATCGCGCCCGCCGGCGATGGCCGCGTTGCCGACAGCGGCGATCCGAACCAGCTGATTGCCGGAGCGATTGCTGAGCAGTGTCGGCGACTGGGCCGCCATTTCGATACTGCTGGCTATGGGCTGATTGGCGCCGATGCCGCTTGACAACGCGTTGGCCGTCGGTTCACCGGTCGGCGCCGCTCCCGACTGCGGTGACGGGGCGGCCGCCGACGTCGGGGGGACAACAACAAGCGGGATGTCTCCGGCTCCTGTCTTCTCCTCGTGGCTCGCCGCAGACTTGTATTGCAGGTTGATCTTCTGGCTGGGGTAGCCTACTTCCAGTATGTTCTTCCCGTTAGGTTGTAGCTTCTGGGATACGGTGATCGTCTGGCCGGGCATCAGCTCGCGCACGTAGTGGACACCGCTCGATCCTACAAATTGCAGAGTGGTGGTCTCCTGAAACGTGATGAGCAGGTCTGTGGCGGCAGCGGAGCCGGTGTTGGATAGTTCCGCCCAAACCTCGAACGCATCACCCTGAACAACGGGGTGTGGGTTCGAATCGCTCTGGCGCAGGATGACATTTGGCCCTGTGAGCGTCGGCATGGGCGCCGGCGTCGCCGTGACCACCACCTGGACCGGCCGAGGTTCCGTCGGTTCAGGTATCTGCGTAGGCGCCGGCGTAGGTGTCGGCGTGGTGACATAGATGCCGATGGTTTGCGTGGCCTCCGTGTGAACCGGCTGCCCTGCGTATCGGAAATCGTAGCCGATCGTCACGTCGAGGTTCAAGCCACCCACCCCTGGCGTTCCCGCGGTCGTCGGCCGCAGAGTCTGCGAGACCAGGGCATGTTGGTCCGGTCCCAGGCTGACGGTCAGATATTTGCGATTGGTCGAGCCTACCGGGATGAACTTGTCACTATCGAGCGGAAAATCCACGTAGGTGTTCTCTGCCTCCACCTGACCGATGTTGTGTAGTTCGAGGACGATCTCGAACGCTTCATTCAACAAGACCGGCAAAGGGCTGTAGTCGGTCGAGCCGGCGACTGTCGTCCAACTGCGCCGCACGATCAGGTTCGGCTGGGCGAAGGTGCGTTCCAGGGTCGGTTCTGGGTCAACGACACCCAAAGGCTTCAAGACCAGGATGTGCAGGCTCACCGAATCGTCGCTCGATCGCTGCCCGGGCTGATAGGTCAAGTGCAGGTTGAGGTCATAGGCCGTCCCGGTGTCTGGGATTCCCGATGGGTTAGCGCCCAAGTACCGATACCCCTTCGAAACCGCCGCGCGCTGACCTGCTCGGAGTTCAGGGAAGCGCACTGACCCGCTGTCGAAAGGTATAAAGCCATGGGAGGCCTGCGCTTCCGGCACGAGATAGATGTCGCGCACGACGCTTGCGCTGTTGTTTTGCAGCACCACAAAAAGCTCAAAGGGCTCGGTCGCCCGAACAACCTCGGGAACAGTGTAGTAACGGAAGAGCAGGCTGAGCGGTACCACCGTCGGTGTGGGCGTGGTCGTGCTGGTCGGCGTTACGGTGGGGATCGGGGTGGACGTCGGCGTCGGCGTCGCCGTGGGCGTGCTCGTAGGCGGTGCCGCAGTCACGGTCGGCGTATTGGTGGGTGGGATGTTGGTCGCGGTTGCCGTGGCGGTGGGCGGCGCCACGGTCAGCGTGGCGGTCGCCGTGGCGGTGGGCGGGAGTGCAGTAAGCGTCGCCGTCGGCGTGCTCGTTGATTGGGCATAGGCGGGCTGCGGGCCAAGGGCAATGCTCACCCCGCAGAGGAGCACGAACGTCAAAATGAGCAGATGAACGGAGTTGGGACGGATCGAGAGCCGCATGGGCATTTTCTCCTTTGACAGTCAGCACAGTTCGACATCTCACCGGTTAAGAAACGCAACATTGACCAGGGCGGCGGCCGAAATGACCGCCAGACTCAACAGACCATAGCAGGCGACGACCAGAAGCGCCTTGCCGCGCGCAAGCCTGGCGGCCACGGCCACCGCGCCGGCCAACAGCGCCAGGAACCAGACCGTGTACAGATCGGTGCGTTCCAGCGCAATCCGAGCGATCACCGCCGGCCAGCCCGCGCTCGCGCCGGCCTCGGTCACGAGGAACGCCAGCCCGCCCTGGGCGATGGGCCGTCCGGTCGCCAGCATGGCGCCCATTTGCACCGCATCGCGCAGGATCAGCGGGAAGGCGGCCCAGGCGGTCGTGCGGTAGAGCAGGCCGAAATCGGGGCGGCCACCCAGGCCGGCGGCGAACGCGTGCAGGAGCAGCGCCCGGAGCAGCCAGCCGCCCAGGATGCCCCCCAACCCGCCGATCAGCGTGGCTGAGAAAATCGGCGCGCCCACCAGGGCCGCCGTAAAGGTCCGGGCGTAGAAGATCGCCAGCGCACAGCCCAGCGGGATGGCCCACAGCCAGCCGGGGCCGGCGGCAATCGCCTTGAAAGCCCGGCGCGGCCGAAACCAGATCTGTATCAGCAGATGCCAGAGGCTGATCTGAGTTGTTGAGGAGGCGAACGCCCCTCTCGATGGGGGGTAAAGCGTTGGGACCATCATGTCCTCTCCTTGCAGGTCAAATGGCTCAGTTATTCAGGCTCAATGGCTTGCGAATGGGGTTTCAGATTCTCAAAGGATGCTATCGTGGCCGATCGCTGCGACGTCTCTTGCAGGAAGGCCAGCAGCACATGCCAGTCTTGAAAATAGCGCGTCTCCCCGCTCAACACGTGCTGCACCTTCCCGCGCCACTCGTTTCCGCCATCGGCGAATTCCTCCAGCCACAGATGCCCGGTGAACAGGTGAGTGCGGGACGATGTTGCAACCGGGTTCATTTTCGGTGAATCCTCCGAGCCATCCCATGGCTTATTGCGTCGAACTTTATATGTACAAATATGGCATATGTACCGCATCAAAACCGTTTCATGTTGCGTTTCACGGGCAAGTCCAACAATGATCGAACGAGAAGAAGGCAGTGTGCGATCAGCGCGTTGGGATGTCGTTCCACTGGAGACAGCGGATGTTTTCAAAACGCATCACGGCCCCTCCCGCCTGGTAATTGCGTGCATACAGGGTCCAGCCGATGCCCTGATCCAGCCAGGTGGTGTCTTGAACCGCGGCGACTTGTTGCCCGTTGATAGCCAGCAGGATGGTGGGGCCGCGGCGCTCGATCTGCAGGCGGTTGACCGCTGCGCCCGGCAGGATCTTGTCGGAGACTGTCCAAGGGATCAGGGATATGCCGCCCTTCCAGTTCGAGTTGTCCACGCGGATGAGGCTGTACGAGCGCGTGTCAGGGTTGACCCCAAATAGATAGCCGCCGCCCTGGACCAGGCTCCGCACGTCGAAGCCGATCCGGTAGTCGCCTTCGCCGGCAGTGCGGGAGACATCCACCATGACCGCGTAGTGTTTGGCGCCGGACGTGCCGCAACAGGCGACCATCGTGAAGCTGATGTTGTTGCGCTGAATCACCAGGCCTTGCGTGGCGCTGCATTCAACATCGTCGCTGCCCGACGGCCCCAGCGGGAACCACCAGCAGGTAGGATTGAGAATCCGGTCGGGTGGGGCGGTGGGAATAGGCCGAACTGACCCTCTGACCATCGGCAAGAAGAAGCGCTTCGCGGCTTGCGGCGTCGCCACGTTCGGCAGGCGGCCCAATTCGTCGAGCGTTGGGGTGGCGGTGAATGCTGCAGGCGTGTTTGTTCCTGCCTCTGCTACAGCCGGGTGCAAAAGAACAGTGAACAACAAAAGCAGGCACAGGAGCATGAAGCCCGCGCCGATGAACGATATCACTTTTAAGCGCATGTTGGCTGATCCTCTCTGACAAGTATGATACAAATATAGCACACCTACCGCTTCAAAATCGTTTCATGCGGAATTTCACAAAAACTTCGCAATAAAAAAGCCCTACGCGAAGCCGCAGGGCTTTGTTGGAGTAGGAGACTGACTCGAATTCAGGACAGCGTCAACAGCCTCAGTGCGTAGCTCACCGTCTGGTCAAGCGATGCGGCGCGGCCGAGGGTCCAGGCGGCGCGGAAGCCTTCGTCGCCGAGCTGCGACCGGACGCGGGTGAGCTGCTCGTCATAGCCAGCGCGCTCGCTCGGCGGCAGGACCGCGGCCAGGCTTTCTCGCCGCGCGGCGGCCGCGGCCATGAGCTGATCTGCCGCCTGGGGGTTCCCCTCGTCAGCCAGCAGGCCCGCGATGTGATCCAGCGTGTCGGCGGTGGCGCGTTGGCTGCCCAGATCATGGAACAGCGTCAGGCACTCCGCAAAGCAGGCGTGCGCTCGCGCCCAGTCCCGCTGACCGCGGGCGATCAGCCCGAGGCTGTCCAGCGAGTAGGCAATGCCCCATTTGTCGCCCAGCCGGCGCCGCATGAGGAGGCTCTCCTCGTTGAGCTTTTGCGCCTCGACCGGTTTGCCTTCGGACCAGGCCATGTCGCCCAGGACGTTGAGCACGTAGGCGATGCCGGTCTCGTCCCCCAACTCTCGCCGCAGGTCAAGGCAGGCTGCCAGGTGGCCGCGTGCCGTCACGTGGTCACCGTGCTGCCAGAGGGCCAGGCCCAGATTGGCCCGCGCAGTAGCCTCGCCCCAACGGTCGCCGATCTCGCGGCAGGCGGTCAGGCTCGCTTCATAGTTGCTTAGTGCGACCGCGCATTCGCCCTGCGCATGGGCGATGGTTCCCAGGCCACGGGTGATGGTCGCGACGGCTCCCTTGTCTCCCAACGCTTGGGCCGCGGCCAGCGCCTGGGTGTAGAGACCGCGCGCTTCAGCGTAGTCGCCCTGGTAGTAGGCCAGGGATGCAGCCGCCGTGAGACCGGCGAGGCGTCCGGGTGTGGTCGCGACCTCCGCCGGCGCCGCGAGCAATGTCCTGGCCCAGTAGCGGCCCTCGCCGAAGTAGCCCCGCGTCGCCCAGAAGCGGGCCAGCCCGCCGACCATGCGCAGGCCGGCATCGCGGCAACTGTCGGCGCCCTGGCTGCATCCCAACGCCGCGGCCAGGTTGTCGTGTTCCACTTCCAGGCGATCCAGCCACGCCCCTTGCTCGCTGCCGGTCAGCTTGGCACCGGCCTCAGCCACCAGCCGGCCGTAGTAGTCGAGGTGGCGCGCTCGGGTGCGGTCGGTCTCGTCCGCGTCGGCCAGCCGGGCGAGCGCGTATTGGCGGATCACCTCGTGCAGTCGGAAGCGTACCTCGGTGGGCGTCGCTTCGGATTCCAGCATGGACTTGTCTTCGAGGCCGGCCAGTAGCTCCAGGATCGCATCCGGTGCGATGCCGTGGCCCGCACAGATGGCCTCGACGGCTGCCAGCGTGAAGCTCCCGGCGAAGACGGCGAGCCGGCGAAACAGAATTCGTTCTCGTTGGGCGAGCAGTTCGTGGCTCCAGGCCACGGCAGCCTCCAATGTCTGGTGGCGCGCCGGTCGCGCGGCTGCTTCGCGGGCCAGCAGACCGAGCGCGTCGTCCAGGCGCAGGGCGATCTGTTGGGGGGTGAGGGTGCGGATGTGCGCGGCGGCCAGTTCGAGCGCCAGGGGGATGCCATCCAGCCGCCGGCAGATCAGGCTGATCTCGCGGGCGTTGGCGTCCGTGAGTGCGAAGGTGGGCAGGATCGCCTGGCCGCGCACCACGAAGAGCCGGACACTCTCGTACTGCCCCAGTCCCGCGGCCGGGGCCGGTTCCACGCTGCCGGCGCTGATCGCGCGCGGAGGGGCGGCGGATGGCACGGTGAGCGAAGGCACGCGCCACACAAGCTCGCCAGGGATGCCCAGCGCCCGCTGACTGGTAACGAGGATGCTTAACTGGGGCGCTGCGCGCAGCAAGTCCTGGGCAAGCTGGCCCACGCGGCCGGACAGGTGCTCGCAGTTGTCCAGCATAAGCAACAGGCGCTTGTCGTGCAGATGGTCCGCCAACGCCTGGGACAGCGAGCAGCCGGCCGCCTCGCGCACGTCCAGCATGTGCGCGACGGTCTGCGCAACGAGCGCCTCGTCTGCCACTGCCTCCAGGTTGACCCACCAGGCGCCGTCGGCGAACGTGGGCAGCAGGTCGGTCGCCACGCGCAGCGCCAGGCTCGTCTTGCCCACCCCGCCGGAGCCGGTGAGCGTGACCAAGCGGTGAGCGGCCAGGAGACCGCGTATCTGCTCCGCCTCGCGCGCGCGGCCGATGAAGTTGGTCAACTGGAGCGGCAAGTTGTGGCGCTGCGGGCCAGAGATGGGGGGGCGCGGCTGGGGTATCGCGGCGGACGTCGCGGCCTGCTTGAGGCTGGCCTGATATGCCGCGCGTGTTTCGGCCGCGGGAGACACATCCAGTTCGCGCCGGAGCACGGTCTCACAGGTATGGAACACTCGCACGACTCCCGTGCGGTCGCCGCTCAGGGCGTGGAGGCGCATTAACTGGCGGTAAGTGGCTTCGTGCAGGGGATCGTGGCGTAGCAGCCGTTGGTCATACTGGAGGGCGCCCCGATATTCCCCGCGTTCTTCCAGCAGTACCAGCAGCCGTTCCAACGCAGCCCGGGCCGCCTGGCTCAACCGCTCGCGGATCGGGGCGATCCAGTCGTCGTAGCAGTCGGAGAGCAGGTCGCCGGTATAGGCTTCGACCGCTTCTTGCAGCGCCCGGCGCTCCGCCTCGCGATCGGCGGCCCGTTGTGCGGCCGCCAGAACCGCCTCGAAATCGGCCACGTCCAGCGAGAGGGTCGCCTCGGGTCGCCAAAGAACCGTGTGCCGATCAAGCACAAGGTAGCGCTCGCCGTCGGGCAGCGCGTCCCGCAGGCGATGCAGCACGGTGCGCAGGTTGCTGCGCGCCTGGTCGTCGCTCGTATCGGGCCAGAAGGCGAAGGCGAGTTGTTGGCGGGAGATGGGGACGCCGCGGTGCAAAAGCAGGTAGGCCAGCAGGAAACAGAGGCGCGGCTGGCCCAGACTGCTGACCGGCTCGCCCTCATAATCCGCACGGAACTGCCCTAGGAGGTGGATGCGCAGACCCTTGGTCGGCGCGCTACTATCGGCGTCCATCAATCCGTCTCCTCGTGTTTCACGCACGTCATGAGCTGGGGGAAAGCCTATGGAGACGGGCCGAACTATAGCATAGAACGGTGGGTGTGTCAATAGAGATTATCGGGAATAGCTGTCATTCTGAGCGGGCCGGCATTGGGCCTCTCGTTACGGCGTGAAACCAGCGAAGAATCTCCTTCATGACGCGCGAGACCCTTCGCTGGTGTGACGCCGCAACGCAATTTACGGGACCGACCCGCCATTTTTATTCCCGATAAGGTCTAATAGAAACGGAGGCTGAACGGGGTTAGCTCTTCGGCTGCGCCAGGAACTCCCAGGCCACGTTGACGCCGAGGAAAACCAGCAAGGTGAGCAGCAGCCCCTCGACCTGGAGCGCCTTCATCCCACCGCCGAAGAGGTTCGCCAGGGTCGGCTCGAAGGCGAAGACGGCCACCAGCACGTACAGGCCAGCGGTCAACCAACGACCGAAGCGGGTGAACCAGCCGGCCGGGGTCTCGCGGCCCGTGCTGCCCCGGATCAGCAATACGGTGGCGATGGCGCCCAGCACCGCGGCGAGCACGAAGGTGGCGCGCCAGATGATCTTGACGTCGCCCGCCACCTGCGCGGCCAGGCTCATCACGCCGGGCGTCAGAAACGCCAGGTGCACACTATAGGCCAGGCGTTTGCGGGCCGGGTCGTTGATCCACTCGTCGTGGCGCAGTTGCAGCACTCCCCACCAGAGGCCAAGCAGGGTGAAGGAGAAGGTGGCGACGGTTTGGTAGAAGACGTCCATGATTCCTCGCGATGCGGTATCTTGTCACAAAGACGGCGCAAGTATACCGCACAGAGGGTTCACAGCGGTGTAACGCGACTTACAGAATCAGGGCGAGAATAGGATCAGCGGCAGCCAGGCGTGCGGTCCGCTGGAAGGGGTAGCCGGCAGCTTCGAACATGACTGGATGCTCACGTCATCGAGGAATAGCCAGGCGCGCGGGCCGGCGGCCGTATCGTCGTTGTAGACCTCGAAGTAGAGGATGAGAGTCTGGCCGCGGTAGGGGGACAGGTCGAAGGTGGCCTGACGCCAGGTGGACGCGTTCTCCAAGACCTTGAGCAGCGTGGCACGGTAGGTGTAGTCGGCGTTGAGCAGGAGGGCGCGTTGGAAGTCGGCGCCGGTCGTCGCGTCCGCGCCGGGCAGATACCAGAAGGTGAGGTCGGCCGATCGAACGTTCGCCGGGATGCTGATGGTCTGGTACGCGGTTGAGTAGCTGCCGGCCATTGTAGATTGCGGATTGGGGATTGGGGAAGGGAAAACCATTCCGAAATCCGCAATCGCCAATCCAGAATCGCCAGGTGTGATGCCCAGCTGCGCCGAGCGGGTGCCGGTGTGCTTCTGGACAGTCGCGTAATCGCCTTGCGTGGCCGTCCGGGCGAAGGTCCAGGCGGTGTTCTGCTCGAATCCGCCGTTGCGCACCACCTCGGCGCAGGGTGCGGTGGGCGATGGCGTGGCAGTTGGCGTGTGGGTTGGCTGGCTGATGGGGGCCTGAGTCACCGTCGGCGTCGCGGTCGGTGCGTCGGTCGGCTGGCTGGTCGGGGTCTGAGTGACCGTCGGCGTCGCGGTCGGCGTGTGGGTTGGCTGGCTGCTGGGAGTCTGAGTGACCGTCGCGGTCGGCGTGGCTGATGGCGACAGCGTGGCTGTCGGCGTGACGCCGGTGCAGGCCAACAGGCTCACGTCGTCCAGGAAGAGCCAGGCGCGCGGGCCGGCGGCTGTGTCGTCGTTGTAGACCTCGAAGTAGAGCACGAGCGTCTGGCCGCGGTACGCGGTCAGATCGAAGGCGGCCTGACGCCAGGTGGAGGTATTTTGCAGGACTTGCATCAGCGTGGCGCGATAGGAATAGTCGGCGTTGAGCAGCAGGACGCGCTGGAAGTCGGCGCCGGTCGTGGACTCCGCGCCGGGCAGATACCAGAAGGTCAGGGTGGCCGTGTTGGCGGCGGCGGGGATGCTCACAGTCTGGTAGGCGGTCGAGTAGCTCGCATCGTCGGGCGCGATCTCGCCGAGCAGGTTGACTTCTGGCTGTTGAGGGTCGGCTCGGTCGGAGATAGCATGCCCCGCTTTTTCGGGCGCCGGCCTGAGCGAGCTGAGGGAGGGTGCGATGCCTAGCCGAGCGGATCGCGCGCCGCTGTGCGCTTGTGCGGTCGTGTAGCCGCCCTGGGTGGCTGTGACCGCGAACGTCCAGCCGCCGGTCGTCTCGAAGCCGCCGTTGGCGACCTGTTCGGTGCACGAGGGGATCGGGGTGTTGGATGGTTGGCTGGTCAGGGTGGGTGTCGGCGTGGGGCCAGTGAGCAGACCCGCCAACTCGGCTGTGGCCGCCAGCGCGGCGCGCGCGGTGCGGACGGCGTAGCTCAGGTCAACCGAGACCAGCCGGTCACTCGTGGTGTGGTACCACGGGTTGCGGTCGCGTGGAATCGCATCGTCGAAGAAGTTTTCGATCGCCATGAATGCCGCGTAGCCGTAATCCCAGAACGACGAATGGTCGGAGAAGCGGTTGGCCGTATCGGTTTTGAACTCGACGTTTAGTCCTTGGCTGTAGGTCGTGTTGGCGGTGACGAAGGCTGAGGCAAGCGCGGTCGAATTCTCCCGCGTCCCTGCGTGAAGCTCCATGGTCCGGTCGCCGTCGCCGTCGTAGCCGATCATGTCCAGGTCGAGGTAGCCCATCACCTGGCTGCCCGCATAGCTCAACGCCTGAGCGTAGGCCTTGCTGCCCCACATCCCCTGTTCCTCGCCGGAGAAGTGGACAAAGCGGATCGTGTCGGCGAACGGGTGGCCGACCAGCGCGGCCGCGATCAGCAGCGTGGCAGCCGTGCCGGTGGCGTTGTCGTCCGCGCCCGGCGCAGAGGTGTAAGGAACGTCCGAGATGCTGTCGAAGTGCCCGCCGACCAGCCAGATACGCTCCGGGTGCAACGCGCCGGGGATGTCGGCGATGACGTTGCGTCCACTGTAGCCACCGTAGGTCCACCAAACGTAGGCGGGGGAGAGACTAAGCTCGACATAACGCTCGTATATATATTGCTCGACGCTGCGAATCGGCCCGGCGAAGGTGTAGCGCGAGGCGAACGTGACCGGACTGCCGCCGACGTTGACCGGCCGTTCGCCGCTCAGGTCGGCGACCAGGCTTTGCAGGCCGGACTCTGTCACCTGGGTCAGCAGGCCGGCGATGGTGGGATCGGCTGCGGCGGCCCGCGCGGGGGAGGCAGGTGGGGGGAAGAGCGCGTCAGGCGGCAGCGCGACGCTCGATAGCAGCGCGATGCGGACGCCGTGGGCCGGCAGCGCGGCGACGAAGGTCGCCTCGCCGGCCGCGGGTACAGCCAGCAGCAGCTCCGCGTCATCTTCGAAGATGCTCCGACCGAAGCTGGCGGCAAGCTCGGCCGCGCCGGCATCGCTCGCATCCACGAAATAATAGACCTTGCCGGTGGTGTCGGCGTCCAGCAGGATGAAGGCGATGCCGGCGGCCGTGAATCGGTCGGCAACGGCCGGCGCGGCGCTGACGACGTAACGCTCGCCACCGGGCACGGTTGCATGGACGGCGACCGGCAGGCTGCGCAATGCCCCGACCTGACCCTGGGCAAAGCTCACGAGAAACAGTTGGGGGCCGAAGCCGCCTTTGGCAAGTTGAAGCGGCTGATCCAGCGCGGGCGTGACGCCTTGTGCTGCCGCGGGGAGTACCAGGCCGACGACTAAGACGACCAGTAGGGCCGTCGCAAGCGCGTGATTTCGAAGTGTCATGGGGTGTCTCCTACCGATCTTGCCGAGCTCTGTTCACAAGAAATGACGTAATGTCCGGGGGAAGGTAACGGGGGCGGGTCGAAGTCTGGGCAGGGGCCAAAAAAAGAACACGGACGAAAGTCCGTGTTCTTGCTATAGGTATTCAGGTAAGCTTTTGGGGTAACGGGACACCCCAGCCTGAACGCCGGGGCCTGTGAGTCGTCTTAAGCTGCGACGTTTAGGTTGCAGTGTCTCATCGCCCCCAAATCTTTATCGGATAGACTATAGCCGTGGGAACCCACGCGGGGACAAGCGCCCGAGACGCAACTCGGCAACGAAATTGCTGCGACCACTATAGCCGTGGGAACCCACGCGGGGACAAGCGCCCGCGCTTAGTGCTCGTGCTTGTGCTCGTGCTCGTGCTAGTGGCCGTGTACGTGGCCGTGTTCCGTCTCTTCGGCGGTGGCGGCGCGGAGGCCGGCGATCTTGACCTCGAAATTGAGCGTCTCGCCCGCGAGGGGATGGTTGAAGTCCAACAGCACGGTATCGGGTCGGATTTCGGCGACGTAGGCCTGGTAGACTTCGCCTGCTTGGTCGCTGACCTGAAGCTCCATGCCGGATTCCAGCTCTATGTCGGTCGGGAACGCGTTCGTCGGAACTTCCTCGTAGGCTTCGGGATCATGCTCGCCGTACCCATCTTCAGGGGTCACGGCGACCTTCATCTCGTCGCCGATGCCCATGCCGTACAGGGCGCGCTCCAGGCCGGGGATGATCTGCCCCTGGCCCTGGATGAACTCCAACGGCTCGCCCCCGGTCGAGGTGTCCAGCACCTCGCCGTCGTCCAGCCGCAAGGTATATTCCATGCTGACGACCAGGCCGTCAGCCACCGTGAGCAGGTTGTCTGCCATCAGAAATGCTCCAGAGAAAAAAGGAACCGGGATGCCCCGCGCAGTCGCGGGGCGATCCCGGCTCAACTTAGGTGTCCAGGCCGGCCAGCGGCTCAGACCTTCTTCACCTCGGTCGCCGAAAGACCCTTGGCGCCCTGGGTGACGGTGAATTCGACCTTGTCACCCTCGTTCAGGCTGCGGTAGCCGTCAGCCTCGATGGACGAGAAATGAACAAAGACGTCGTCGCCGGACTCGCGGGCGATGAACCCGTAGCCCTTCTGATTGCTGAACCACTTGACGGTGCCGATTTCGCGAGTATCCATGAAAGAAACCCCTCCTATGCCCTTTCTGGGCGGTGTGCTGCTAGGCGCAGTAACTGTTCACCGTTGGGGTAACGGACTTGTAGCATAGCCCCTTGTGGGCGCTCCGCAGGCGTCAAAACGGCTGTAAAAGGGGCGCGGAACGGGCACAAGGCCCTATGCTACGGCGTTCGCGGGGTAACGGTGAACAGTTACCAAATCACGCGGCCAGCCGCTCAGCTTCGGTCACCATGTCGGCAAGGATCTGCAAGCCATTGCTCCAGAAGCCCGGGTCGGTCAGATCTACGCCCAGCGGCTTGACGATCTCGTGCGGCCAATGGGAGCCGCCGGCCGAGAGCATCTCCACGTACGCGTCGGCGAAGCCCGCGCCGTCGTGCTGATAGCGCGCATAGAGCGCCAGCACCAACAGCTCGCCGAACGCGTACGCGTAGACGTAGCCGGGCGTGCCGATGAAGTGCGTCACGTAGCTCCACCACAGACCGTAGTCATCGGTCAGAGTGACGCTGTCGGTGAACATCGCGCGCTGCGTCGCCAGCCATAATTCCGAAAACCGCTCGATCGGCAGCTCGCCTTCTTCCCGCCGCCCGGTGTGGATGGCATGCTCGAAGCGGTTCATGCTGATCTGCCGGAAACAGGTGGCGAAGGAGTCCTCGAGCTTGCTGGTGAGCATCGCCAGGCGCACCTGCGGGTCGCTTTCGCGGGACAGCAAGTCCTGGAACACCAGCATCTCTCCAAAGACCGAGGCGGTTTCGGCGGTGGTCAACGGCGTGTCGGCCTGGAGCAAGCCCTGGCCGCCGGCGAGCTTCTGATGGATGCCGTGACCCAACTCGTGCGCCAGGGTCATCACGTCGCGCGGGCGGGCCTCGTAGTTCATCAGGATGTACGGGTGCACCGATGGCGTCGTGGCCGCGCTGAACGCGCCGCCCAGCTTGCCGGGCCGCACGGCCGCATCAATCCAGCTTTTGTCGAAGAAGAGACCGGCAAGCTCGGCCATGCGGGGCGAGAAGCGGCCATAGGCGTTGAGTACGATCTGCCGCGCCTCAGCCCACGAATAACGCCGGTCGGCCGCCGGCAGCGGCGCATAGCGATCGTAGTCAAACAGCTCGTCCAGGCCGAGCAGCCGGCGCTTGAGGCGATAGTAACGGGCCACGATGTCATAGCGGGCAGTGACCGCCGCCACTAGCGCATCCACCGTGCGGTCGTCTACTTCGTTCCCCATGTTGCGCTGGGTGATCCAGGTCGGGTAGTGGCGCAGGCGGTCGTCGGAGGCTTTGTCAGCCAGGATGTTGTTGAAGATGAAAGTGGTGGTGCGCTGCATCTCCTTGAGACCGGCCGTGACCACAGCGGCCGCGCGCTGTCGCTCCTCGCGGTCGGCACGGTAGAGCTTGCTGAGGATCTGATCGCGGGTCAGTTGCACGCCGTCGAAGTCGTAACGCGCTGCTTCGTGAACTTCGTTGAAGAAGCGACTCCAGGCGCTCCGGCCGATGATAGACTTCTCGGCCAGGATTTTCTCTTCCGGCTCGGTGAGCAAATGGGGGTGGTAGCGGCGGATCAACTCCAGCCAGTGGTGGTACTTCGCCAGAATTGGATCGGCCAGCCAGGCCCGGGCAACCTCGTCCGAGGTCGCGGCCAGTTCCAGGTCGAAGAAGACGAGTTTTTGGCTGAGACGGGAGCCGCGCTCGGTGGCCCTTTGCAGCAGCGCGCCGTGGGCGGCCGGCGTCGTGTCCGCGGCCCACACCAGGGAGGCATAGTTGCCGACCTTTTCGGCGCGCTCGCGCAGCATTTCGTAGGCGGCCAGCATCTCGGCCATCTCGGCCGCGCTCAGGCCCGCGATCCGGCCGCGGTAGGTCTCGGCCAGCCGGTCTGCCTCCGCGTCCGAGAGGTCGAGGTCGCGTTCGATGGCTGGGTCGTCTGCTGCCGCGTAGAGGTCGGCCAGGTTCCAGGTGACGGCTTCGGCGCCGCTGGGGAGGGATGTGTCGCTAGACATGCGTTGTGTTCTCCTGAGAAATCTTGTATACGAGATGATTCATCCGCGCTACTCCGCCCAAGTCAGGATCACCTTCCCCGAATTCCCCGACGCCATCACCTCGAACGCCTGCTCGAACTCCGCGATGGGGAACCGATGCGTGATCACCGGGCTGATGTCCAGCCCGGTCTGGATCATGGATTGCATCAGGTACCAGGTCTCGTACATCTGGCGGCCGTAGATGCCCTTGATGGTGAGCATGTTGAAGATCACCGTGTTCCAGTCAATCGCCAGGTCGGCCGAGGGGATCCCCAGCAGCGCGATCTTGCCGCCGTGGCACAGGTTGGCGAGCATGTCCCGGAAGGCCGCGCCGCTGCCCGACATCTCCAGCCCCACGTCGAAGCCTTCCTTCATTCCCAATTCCTGCTGCACCTGGGCGAGGGTCTTCTCCTTGACGTTGACCGCCATGGTCGCGCCCATCTTCTTCGCCAGTTCCAGCCGGTAGGGGTTGAGATCGGTCGTGACCACGTAGCGCGCGCCCGCGTGCTTGGCGACCGCGGTCGCCATGATCCCGATGGGGCCGGCGCCGGTGATCAGCACGTCCTCGCCCAGCACCTCGAAGGTCAGGGCGGTGTGAGTGGCGTTGCCAAACGGATCGAAGATCGCCAGCACGTCCAGGGGAATCTTGGGATCGGCGTGCCAGACGTTGGAGACGGGGATGGCGAGGTACTCAGCGAACGCACCGGGCCGGTTCACCCCGACCCCTTTGGTGTCCTTGCAGAGGTGGCGCCGGCCTGCCAGACAGTTGCGGCACCGGCCGCAGACGATGTGCCCCTCGCCCGACACGATCTCGCCGATCTGCAGGTCGTGCACATTGCTGCCCATCGCGGCCACCTGGCCCACGAACTCGTGGCCGACGACCATCGGCACGGGGATCGTCCGCTGCGCCCAGGGGTTCCAGTCCCAGATGTGAATGTCGGTGCCGCAGATGGCGGTCTTGAGGATGTGGATCAGCACGTCGTTGATGCCGATCTCGGGGACCGGCACTTCATCCAGCCAGAGACCGGGCCGGGCGTACTTTTTGACCAATGCTCTCATGGTTTTCGGCGTGGTCATAACGATCTCCTTTGACCAGTTGGGTCTACGCTGTGGATGTGTGGATTATACACGTCTTCGCGTCGGCCGCCAAGCGGCCGCATCCCGAACAGGACGCGCAGGAAATTGAACCGCCGCACCAGGAATTCGTACAACCCCAGGATAACGGCGAACGAGCTGGCCGCGATGATGGCGTACTTCGCCAGATCGGGGATGGCCCACTGTACGACGAAGTAGCCCACGCACACCAGGATCGTCTGGTGCAGGATGTAGAACGGCAGCACCGCTTCGTTGGCGTAGCGCAGGAAGGCCGTGCTGAAGTTCAGCCGCTGCATCCCGAACCCCAGGAACGCCAGGATCCAACACCAGGCGCGCAGGCCACGTAGGATGTGGATCAAGACGAAGCCCGCCGTGCCGAAGGCCGGATCGCCCAAGAAGGCCACCATGCCAGTGCTCACGATCTCTCCGACCACTGCCACTGCCAGCGAGAGCCGGCGTTGACGTTGGATAGCCTGCTGCAGTGGTTCATTCGAGGTGACCACGAAGCCGGACAGGAAGAAGATCAGGTAAGCCGGCAGGCTCCAGCCGCCGCAGTCGGTCCCGAAGGGGTTGTCCTGGCTGAGTAGGTTGATCAGCAGGATCACCGGCAGCGCCAGCAGATAGGCCGCGCCTGGCCTGGCGAGATAATCACCCAGGCGATTCAGCACGCGTCCACCGGAGCTGCTCTTGAGCCACGCGAAGAGCGGCAAGCAGAGCAGGCAAAACGCGAACAGCGCCTCCAGGTACCACAGGTGCAACCCCTGCCAGGCGAAGTTGCCGCTGATCCCATACAACCCTTCAAAATAGTGGGGGTAGAAGGCCAAGAATGAGCCGCTGAACTCGCCGTGGGTCAGCCGCTCCAGGTAGACCTGCAGCGCGATGTGCGTGAAGATGCCAACCACCAGGGGCGCCAGCAGGCGCAGGGCTTTGTCCTTGAGAAAGCCCCCCAGGCCGCCGCTCCTGCGCTTGAGACCGCCTTGCGCCGGGCGGTCGCCGTGCGCGGTCTTGCCCAGGGCGAAAAACAGGCTGGCACCCGAGATGACGAAGAGCAGGGGCATCAGCCAGGTCTCTGGAAAACCAGCCACGGCATCAATGGCGGGGTAAGTGGTGGGATTCTTGATGTTCCAATCGTCCGCGCTAAAAAAACGACCGCTGTGATAGATGAAGATCGTCAGGATCGCCAGCACGCGCAGCCAATCCAGGTAATGCTTCCGTGGGACAGCGTGTAACTCCATTTTGGTTATTCCTTTTCATCAGCATCACTTCAAGGGCGAGGACCACGGGCCTGAATAGGCGGAGTCGGGAAGGGCATGTCCCGCCGCATCGTAAGCCGGAAGCCGTTCTTCGGCGGCCGGCGGCGCCCAGAGTCCCAGAAGCAAGCGCGTCCCCGGCGGGATCGCCTGAGAGGCCCGCAGTTCGTAGAACTCGTGCAACGTAGTGCCCTGGGGCAAGTAAGCGGTAGAAAGGGCGCCATAGGCGGGATACGTGTTGAGGTTTGCCAGTAGTTCGCCGCTGGGCGCGACCAACTGAAGGAAATAGGCACGCGGCTCATCGTCCTGGCTCACCTTAGCCAGAGTGAAGTGGACGTGAATCGTGTCGTTCACTTGTCGGGCCTGCCAATCCAAAAGGGCATATTGGTCGCCAAAACGCGCGATCGGCGTAGGCGGCTGTGGCGGGAGGATTCCCGTTTGGGGCAGGGGGTAGCAGGCCGACAGATACACCCAAGACCACAATGTGAGCACAAGACCTGCGCCGAACAGGGCCGAGTTAGCCATCCGCTTCAGCCAGTGCTGAAGACCGGCGACGAGGAGCGGCGCGTTGACCAAATGGAGGTAGAGGAGATTGCGTCCACCAGAAATGACCTGAACTTCGGCGCGGAGAAAAGTCCAGGCAAAAGAAGCCAGGGCTAACAACACCCATAGCCCCAGCAGCAAAGCAATGGGCAGGTGACGCTTGACCTGGGGGGCCCGTTGCAGCCGACGGACGATCCCGGCAATGGCCGCCAGCTCAATGACGCCAAGCCCCGCGGCAAAAACCGGGGGGATCGCATCAATACCCCCGGGACCAAGGTCGCCCCAGAAGGTTCGCCACGTCTGTATGCCGACTTGGAGGACCTTGTCCGGCCGGAACCAGGTGGGGTCTTGCCCCATGACCTGCCCGAAGACGGAAAGCCCCAGTGGGTCGCCCAAACGCTGGTAACTATTCCACATCCAGGGAACGAGCATGATCCCTGTTAGGGCCAGCGCACCAAGCAGTTGCAGACGACGCTTGGGTTCGATCGCAAGGCCCGGCATCAGGGCAATCAGGGCGATAGCGCCCATGAGAGGAAGGGCATACAGCTTGCTCAACATGGAAAGGCCCAGGCCAAGGCCGAGCCACAAACACCAGCGCCACCGGGGCATTTTTGCGGGGTCGAGCAGCCGCAGTAAGGCGCCCAAAGCCACGGCCATAAAGGTGACGCTCGGCATGTCGTTGCTATAGGACGTACCGACAAAGGGCAGAAGCGGGATCAAAGAGACCAGAGCCGCGGCGGTCAGGCTGTCTCGCAGACCGAGAGCCGGTCGCCAGGCCCACAAGACGGTCAATGGGACCAACAGCCAGAAAACGAGACTGAGAAGCCGTCCGATCCAAAATAGCCGCAGGGCATCAGGCCCCAAGATGTCGAAATTGCGGTTCCCGCGCTCCGTGCCGAGGAAGAAGGGGTTTTTGATCTGGTTCGCGATGGCGTCCGGGTTAGCCGTGCGGCGGGAGAGCACGGCTGCCAGGTAGTAGTAGAGAGGTGGCTGATGCGCCTCGCGGGACGTGGCATCTTCTGGAGACAGGTAGGGCGGGAGCGTACCTGTTTTCGCCAGGTACACCGCGTATGCCCAGTGATAGCTCTCGTCCGACTTCGTTGTCGGTGGGACAAAAAGCAACGGGGGGAGAGCGGTAAGAAGGGCGAGCAACAAAAGCCCCATAATATGGCTGGGTTTGAGTCTTCCTGTAGAAGTAGACGCGCGATTCCAGCGTTGTCCGAAAAGGGTCATCATATGTCATACTCTACGCCCGCGGGCGAATAGACATTATCGGTAATAAGCAGGCCTTGTGAGAATGTCACCCTGAGCGGGTTAACCCCGTGCGGTGCGTCACGGCGAGCCACCAGCGAAGGGTCTCCATGCCGGATGAGAGAGATTCTTCGCTGGTTTGACGCCGCAACAGGAGGTTCGGGGCCAACCCGCTCAGAATGACCCTATTTCCGATAATGTTTGATGCGGTCACCGTCTGGTGTGCCCTGGGTGACGATGTATACCAGCATCTCTTGACGTGGAGTATATGCGAATTACGGCGATTTGTCACGTCTGGAAGCTCTCACGGGTGCGTTTCGCGTTGGGGGCGCGTCTGTCACCCTGAGCGGGTCTACCAGCCAAAGTACGCAGCGGCGCGACGCCAGCGAAGGGTCTCGCGCCGGCAAGCGAGATGCTTCGGCCCCAACGACGGGCCTCAGCATGACAAGTCAAACGGCGTGCTCCAAGAATGAAACGCACCCAACTCTCACCAGCACCCGGACCGCGTGACAAACGGCGACTTGTACGCTATAGTAATGACATCCACGCAAAGGAGTGAGCACGCATGGCTTTGACCGAGGAATGGCGTCACCGCATCGAGCGGTGGCAAAAGGTGCTTTGGGAGCTTTGCTACCGACCATTGGGCGCGGTGGCCTTGAGCGGGTTCGCAACCATGGGACACCTGGCCGCCGAGCAGGCGCGCACTCGCGATTTTCGCCCCATGCCCTCTGGCACGCGCTGGGGCGCGAAGTGGGAATACGGCTGGTTCCGCGGCGAGGTCATCCTGCCCGACGACGCGGCCGGCCAGCGGATCGTCCTGTGCCTGGCGCCGGGCGGCGATAGCCTGGTCTGGCTCGACGGACAGATCGCCGGCTCCACTGGCTGGGGACACAAGGAGATTACGCTGACCCATAGCGCCGTGCCGGGCACACGCTACGATCTGTTGCTGGAGACCTATGCCGGACATGGGGTGGTCAGCGTGGGCGAGGGGCCGGCGCCCTTCGGCACGCCCCCGATGCCGGAACCAGGCCCGACCCAGACGACGGTCGGCGCGAGCAGTTTCGGCGTCTGGCTGGAGGACGTGTACCAGTTGGCGCTCGACTGGACGACATTGTACGAGTTGCGGGGCCGGCTAGATCCGCTCTCGCTGCGCGTCGCGGAGATTGACCAGGGCCTCATGGACGCGACGCTGATCGTTGACCCTGAGCTGCCCGAAGCGGAGATGTTGAAGACCGTGCAGGCCGGCCGGACGCGGCTCAAGCCGCTGCTCGACGCGGTCAATGGCTCCACTGCGCCGATCTTTTACGCCTTCGGCCATGCGCACATTGACGTGGCCTGGCTCTGGCCCCTGGCGCAGACTGAGCGCAAGATGGCCGCGACGGCCGTCAACCAGCTCAACCTGATGGCCGAGTACCCTACCTACCGCTTCCTGCAGAGCCAACCGCACCTCTATACCCTGCTCGCGGCGCGTTACCCCGACCTTTACGCCCGCTTCAAGGCCGCGGCGCAGGCCGGCCAGCTCATCCTCGACGGCGCGATGTGGGTGGAGGCCGACACCAACATCTCCGGCGGCGAGGCGCTGATCCGCCAGGTGACGTGGGGCCGGCGCTTCTTCCGGGAAGAGTTCGGCGCGGACAGCCGCGTCCTCTGGCTGCCGGACGTCTTCGGCTACTCCGGTGCATTGCCGCAGATTCTCCGCGGGTGCGGCTGCGTCGGCTTTGCGACCGCCAAAATCACCTGGGCCTACGGCGGCGGCGACCCGTTTCCGTACAACACCTTCTGGTGGGAGGGGATTGACGGCACTGCGATATCGGCGCACATCTTCCGCGATTACAACAGTCACACGAAGCCGAGCGCGCTGTTCGACCGCTGGCACGGCCGGCTCCAAAAGAACGGCGTCAGCACGATGCTCCTCTCCTTCGGCTGGGGCGATGGCGGCGGCGGGCCGGAGCGCGATCACCTGGAGTACCTGCGCCGCGCGGCTGACCTGGAGGGGGCGCCCCGCGTCCGCATCGCCTCGCCCGCGGAGTTTTTCGCGGACCTGGCGCAGGCTGGCCTGCCGCGGGAACGCTACGTCGGCGAGCTGTATTTCCAGGCCCACCGCGGCACGTACACCTCACAGGCGCGGACGAAGCGGGGCAACCGCAAGGCGGAGTTGGCTCTGCGTGAGGCCGAGTTCTGGGGCACGGCCGCCCGCAGCCTCAACGACTTCGATTTTTCCAGCCGCACCCTCGATGATGCCTGGCGGAAAGTGCTCCTGAACCAGTTCCACGACATCCTGCCCGGCTCGTCCATCCAACGGGTGTACGCGGAAGCGGAGCAGACCCATGCCGAGGCCATCGAGACCGCCACGACGACCGCCAATGCCGCCGCGACGACTTTTATCACAGCATCCTTCGACTCCATCCGGCACACGACGCCGGATTCCGCTCAGGATGACTCGGCTGGCCTGTTGAGAGCAGCGGAATGCGGCCAGAATGTACTTGAGCGTCTGACCATCTTCAACTCGCTCTCGTGGCCGCGGTCGGCACTGGTGGAAAGGTCATGGGGACAGGCCGAAGTCGAAGTACCGGCGTGTGGCTGGACAACCATCACGGATCACGCAATACGCAATACGCAACACGCAACACGCAACACGCAGCACGTCGCACGTGCAACCGAACGCTCTCTCGAGAATGACTTGTTGCGGGTCGAGTTCAACGAGCGGGGTGAGATCGTCTCCCTGTTCGACAAGGCATCCAGCCGCGAGATCATGGCCGGGCCGGGGAACCAGTTCCGCCTCTACCGTGACGTGCCGGACGTCTGGGACGCGTGGGACGTGAACAGCATGACGGAGCAGATGCCGGTGTCCACGGATGAGCCGGTGACGTTGGAGCTGATCGAGAACGGCCCGCTGGTCGCCCGGCTGCGCTTGACCCGCAAGCTGCACGATTCGTCACTGGCCCAGGTCATCAGCCTGCGGCGGGGCAGCCGGCGGATCGAGTTCGCGACCGAAGTGGACTGGCAGGAGCGCCACAAGCTGCTCAAGGTCTGCTTCCCCGTGACCATCCACGCGGACGAGGCGATCCACGAGATTCAGTTCGGCCATCTGCGCCGGCCCACGCACCGCTCGCGGCCCTACGACGCCGACCGCTTCGAGGTGCCGCAGCAGAAGTGGAGCGCCCTGGCCGAGGAAGGCCGCGGGGTGGCTCTGCTCAACGACTGCAAATACGGCATCAGTGTGACGGGCAACTCACTGAACCTGACGTTGCTCAAAGCGGCCCTGGCGCCGGATCCGACCGCCGACCGCGGCCGGCAGATTTTCACCTACGCGCTGGTCGCGTGGAACGGTTCCCTGGCCGAGAGCGGCGTGGTGCGCGAGGCGTATGAGTTGAACTGCCCGGTGATGACGATTTCGGGCGCGGCGGGAGCGAGATCGCTGTTCAGCCTGAGCGCGCCGAACGTGGTCCTGGAGACCGTGAAGCTGGCCGAAGCCTGCCCTGAGCCTGGGCGAAGGGACGGTTCGGAGGATGTGATCCTGCTGCTCTACGAGGCGATGCGCACGGCCACGCGCTGCACGCTCGCGACCTCGCTGCCGATTGAAAGCGCTGCGCAGACCGATCTGATGGAGGAAGGGGCTGTGGAGTTGTCGTGTGACGCCGGCCGGATCGCCCTGGACTTCCGGCCGTTCGAGATCAAGACGGTGCGGCTGCGGTTGTCGCAATAGGTTCGTGAAGACGGACGACTGAAGTCGTCACTACGAAGCGAGCGGGAAGAAGTTCGCAGTAATGACTTCAGTCGTTCGGTCGTGTAGGCGCCTTGCCTACTTGCCTACCTGCTTCCTGGCTTACAGCTCGGTGATCGTGAGTGCGCCCTCTTCGCAGCCCGACTCGCACGAGTAGCAGCCAATGCACTCGTCCGGGTCGCCCTTGTACATGGCGTACTTCTTGCCGGCTTCTTCGGCGATGACGATCAGCTCGTTGGGGCAGGTGTCAACGCAGTCACCGCACCCTTCGCATTTGTTAACGTCTACGGTGATGACGTACATGGGGATTTTCCTCCGGGCAGAATGTCTCGGTTCCGAAACGCGGAACTGAGAGGCAGTTTAGCATTATCCGCCGGGCGTGAGAATGACGGCGGTCACATTCGGCGCGTTGCTCGCGCGGTTGCGCAGAAGGAGTTTTCCATGAGACAGTCTATCGTTGCCCGCGCCTGGTTAGTCCTGATCCTGCTGTTCGCCCCTCTTCCGCTCTCTGTCGCCGGTCAGACGGCAGAGCCGATCGTCCTTGTACGGGTCGCCCTGGCCGGGCCCATGGCCCGGCTTGATTTGTTCGTCTACGCGCAGCTCCAGGATGCCAGCGGCCAGGACTATGCCCTGGTCATCGCGCCCCGCAGCCAGCTCGACCAGGCTGGCGTGCCCTATCGCGTGCTCGACGCCGGCGGTCGCGGCAGCGATTACGTGCTCGCCCTGAAGCGCGGGGCCGCGGCGCGCGCGGGTGCCATCCCGCCGGGCCTGACCGTACTCCACGATGACGGCCGGCGAATCATCGTCCGCGCTGCTGGCGCACAGGCCGAGGCGCTGACCGAACTGGGGTTCGATCTGCAGCGACTGCCCGATACACCGCTGACCTGGTCGGCCGCGCCAGTGCCGTTCGTCGCGCCGGCCGCCATCACATCCGATCCCCAGGTGGTCGAGATGATCGGCCGGGTGCAGCAGAGCACGGTCTACAGCGATACGGCCGGGCTGAGCGGCGAACAGTCGGTGACCATCGGCGGCAGCCCCTACACCATAGCCACGCGCTACACCGCCTCCGGTACGCCGATCACCCAGGCGACCCAGTACGTCTACGAGCACCTGCAGGCGCTCGGGCTGGGTGTGAGCTACCAGAACTGGAGCGACGCCTACTCGGGGTATAGCGGACGAAACGTCATCGCCGCGCAGGCTGGGCTGACTCATCCGGCTGAGATCGTCCTGGTTACGGCGCACCTGGACGATACCTCGTCCAGACAGCAGCGCATGACGAACGCGCCCGGCGCGGACGACAATGCCAGCGGCGCGGTCGGCGTGCTGGTCGCAGCCGACCTCCTCAGCCATTACCGGTTCGAGCGCACGGTGCGTTACGTTCTCTTCACCGGCGAGGAGCAGGGCTTGCTCGGCAGCAATGCCTACGCCGCCGCGGTGAAGGCCGCGGGCGAGAACGTTGTCGCTGTCTACAACATGGACATGATCGCTTGGGACGCCGCCGATGGCCCCACGCTGCGCCTGCACACCCGGCTCACCTCCAACCCCGGCTATCCGGGCGATCTGGCGCTCGCCAATCTGTTTGGCGACGTGTTGACTACCTACGGATTGTCGGCCAACCTGACGCCGATCATCACCGCGGATGGCGAAAGCGCGAGCGATCACGCCTCGTTTTGGAATAGAGGCTATCCGGCCATTCTGGCGATCGAGGATGACTACGACGACTTCAACTCCTACTACCACTCGACCAACGACAAACTGAGTCGGCTGAACATGACGTATTTCACCAACTACGTCAAGGCCTCGGTGGGCCTGGCAGCGCACCTGGGCCGACCGCTTCTCGCGGTCGCCATTCGGCGGTCCGCTGGGGGCGCCGCGCTCACCTGGTCGTATTGCTGCAGCAGCGTCGGTCGCTACGAGGTCTACCGGGCGACCGCGCCCTATCTGGCCCCGGCCGCGCCCGGCTCGGCCAAGCTGGGTGACGTGACACCCGCCGCGGTCTGGAGCACGATGGCTTTCACCGACACCCACGCCTTCGACCCGCCGGGCGCAAGCTACTTTTATCGCATCGCAGCGATCGTCGCGGGGGAGCAGCCATACACGCGGACCCTGGAGGTGGGGGCGTTCAGTTTCGCGTTGTCGTCGGGCGAAACCGATTGACAAATTCCATCACCGCGGCGTATAATCGGATCAGCATGAGACGCATTGGTATCTTCTCAATTTGTAGAGGCGTACCCTTGCGGTCGCCCTGATGGGCAGGCGCAAGGCCGTGCCCCTACCCCAGATGATTGAGAAGTACGGACGATGCCACGGCGCGATACGCGGCCTGTTCCTGACGGGTCGGAGGTTGCGATGGCCGAAATCAGCTACCTGGACTTCGACTTGCGCTTTGAGCGCATAGAAACCGGCTACCGGGCGCGCGTCGTCGGCAGCCAGGCGATCTCCGTCGCCAGCGATTTTACTTTGCCTTTCTCCGCTGAGGCTCTGGAAAACTACCTGCTGAAGATCGGCCGGCCGCGCCGTGATGTGCGCCGGTTCGAATCGCGGGAAGTTGAGCTTGCAAAGGACTTCGGCCGGCAACTGTTCGACGCCGCTTTCGGCAGGGAGATCCTGTCATGCCTGCATCAAAGCCTCGACGAAGCGGCCCGGCAGGATAAGGGCCTGCGGCTGCGGCTCAATCTGACCGACGCGCCCGAGCTTGCCGACCTGCCTTGGGAATACCTGTACGAGCCGCAGCGCAACCTCTTTTTCGCTCTCTTCGGCAAAACGCCCATCGTCCGCTACCTGGATATCGCGGAGCGCATCCAGCCGCTCGCGGTCCAACCGCCTCTCAAGATCCTGCTGATGATCTCGGCGCCCAGCGGTGTTTCATCCCTGGACACTGGCCGTGAATGGACGAATTTGACCCAAGCCCTGGCGGATCTCCAGAGCCGCGGACTGGTGACGCTCGACCGTCTCGACACGGCCACGCTGCCGGAGCTGCAGCGGCGGCTGCGGCAAGGGCAATACCACATCTTCCACTTCATCGGCCATGGCGCGTTCGTCCAACAGTCGGAGGGGGGCGCGCTGCTCCTCGAAGATGACCAGGGCGGCGCCCGCGCCGTGGGCGGCCAGGAGTTGGGCTGGCTCCTGCGCAACCACCCGCAGATGCGACTGGCGATCCTGAACGCCTGCGAGGGGGGGCGGGCCTCGCGCAGCGACCCATTTGCCGGCACAGCCCAAAGCCTGGTGCAACAGGGCCTTCCCGCGGTCATCGCCATGCAGTTCGAGATCAGCGATCAGGCTGCCATCACCTTCACGCGGGAGTTCTATGCCGCGCTCGCCGACGGCTATCCCGTGGATGCGGCTCTCACCGAGGCGCGGCTGGCGATCTTCGCGGCGAACGACAACGGGTTGGAGTGGGGCACACCGGTGCTCTACATGCGCGCGCCGGATGGCCGCATCTTCGACCTGGCAGCCACGGCCCCCAGGCCGGCTCCCCCACCTGCAAAGCCCGAAGCAAAGGTGCAGGACAAAGACCTCGAAGAGGGACTGGCTCGGCGCTACACCCAGGCCCTCGCCTGCTTCTACACCGAGCAATGGGACCAGGCAGTCGAGGCGTTCCGGGAAATCCTGGCCCGCCGTGAGAGCTACGAAGACGCCGCCGCCAAATTGACTGAGGCGACCCGGCAGGCGGAGTTGGCCGCGCACTACGCCGAGGGGCAGAACGCGGTCTCGACCCAGGCGTGGGCGACGGCCGTCGAACACTTCCAGGCGATCCTGGCGTTGGATGCCGGCTATCGGGATGCCGCGGTATTGCTGGCCGACGCCAAACGCCGCAAGGTTCTGGCCGATCTCTACGCGGAGGCGCGCCGGTTGCACGCGGCCGGCACGTGGCCGGCCGTGGTCAAGGTGTTCGAGCGCATCGCGGCCGTTGACCCCGCCTACCCCGATCCAGAAAACCTGCTTGCTTCCGCCCGCGCGGCGATCGAGGCCGATGAACGGGAGCGCAGGCTGGCCAGCCTCTACAGCCAGGGCATCCGCAACCTGGATGAAGGTAAGCTGGCCGAGGCGCTGGCACAGTTCCAGGAGGTACAGAACCTGTCGTCCGGTTATGCCCAGGCAGAAGCCTTGATCGTACGCGCAAAGCGACTTCAAGTCGAGCGCCAGGCCGCCGAGCAGCACCGGGCGCAACTGGCCGACCTCTACCGGCGGGGCGTACAACGGTTGCAAGCCGGCCAACCGGAGGAGGCGCAGCAGTACTTCGAGGAAATCGAGCGCCTCCAACCCGGTTACCAGGACGTCGAGGCGCTGCTGGCGCAGGCGCGTCAAACCCTTGCCGACCGCAAGGCCGCTGAGCAGCGGCGGGCCCAGTTGAATGATCTCTACGAGCAGGCCAGCAGCCAGCTCCGGCTGGAGAACTGGGGCGAGGCAGAGCGTCTGTGCAGCCAGCTCCTCGAGCTCCAGCCCCACTACCGCGATGCCGAGACGCTGCTTGCCAAAGCGCGGAACCGCATCGCCGCGCGGCGTGCTGCCGAGGAACGAGCCGCCCGAGAAGCTGCCTCCCTGCCACCCCCGCCGACAGCCCGGCCCGGCAAGCCTGCTACTTTGCCGGAAGAAATCAAAGCGCGGCCAAAACCTAAAGACCTGCCCCACTGAAACGAGTGAGCGAAGGAGAACATGCGATGGACTCTTCCCAGGTTGCCGCCGAATTCCGGCAGCTCAAAGCCCAGTACGACGCCGGCACACTCTCGGAAACCGACTTCAAGGCGCGACTCCAGGACTTGATGCTCCAGGACGAGCAGGGGCGTTGGTGGATGATCGGCTACGAGACGGGGCAGTGGTACGTCCACGACGGGGAGAAGTGGGTGCGGGCTGAGCCGCCCATGCCACAGAAGAAGCTGGCAGAGGAACCCGCCCGTCGTGAGGAGGCCACGGCGCCGAAGCTGACGCGCTCCGAGGTCGTTGCGCCCCCGCCTGCGCGCAAATGGCCGGTGGGGTGGATCGTGGTTGCGGTGGGCCTGGTGGGCCTGGTGGCCGTGATCACCACCTGGGCGGCCATGCGGCCTGGGCCAACACCGATCACACCTGCGCCGACGGTGACTCCCGCACTGACCGCCACGCCGCGTCCCGAACCGACCAAAACGCTGACAGCCGCGCTCCCGACGAAGGCCTCCGAACCGATCAAGTCGTCAGTTCCAGGCATCGCCTCGACCATGGTCTCTGATAAAGATGGCATGACACTTGTATACGTGCCGGCCGGCGAGTTCACGATGGGTGCGGCCGACGGCGACAGCGAGGCCAGCGACAACGAAAAGCCGCAGCACAAGGTCTATTTGGATGCGTACTGGATTGACCGCACCGAGGTGACGAACGCGCGATACCGCCAGTGCGTGGCTGCGGGCGCGTGCCAGCCGCCGAGCGCGAGCAAGACACATACGCGCGCCAGCTACTACGGCAACGCCGAGTATGACAACTATCCGGTGATCTACGTTGCCTGGGACGCGGCGCAGAAATACTGTCAGTGGGCCGGCCGGCGGCTGCCAACCGAGGCGGAATGGGAGAAAGCCGCGCGGGGGACGGATGGCCGGAAGTATCCGTGGGGTGACGCTGCGCCGGAGAACCAACGCGCCAACTTCAACAACAACAAGGATGACACCACGGCGGTTGGCGGTTATCCCTCTGGCGCCAGTCCTTATGGCGCGGTGGACATGGCCGGCAATGTTTGGGAATGGGTGGCGGATTGGTATAATGCGACCTATTACCGGAACGCGCCGGCGCAGAATCCCAAGGGGCCGGATGCGGATCAGTACCGCGTGCTGCGGGGCGGCTCGTGGGTCAGCGTTCAGAGGGGCGTCCGTGCGGCGGGCCGTTACTGGTTCGCTCCCACCTTCGTGGATAGCGTTATCGGCTTCCGTTGCGCCCGCTCTTGATGCTGGAATTCTGGACTGCCTGTGAAGCAGGCGTGGGCTTCTGGGTTTCTGGAAACAGAGGAGAATCCAGAGAAGGGGCTTCGACTTGGGAGGAAAGTACTGATGCCGGCTGACAAGAAAAAGACCTGACAGGTCTCCGAGACCTGTCAGGTCTGGGGTATGGTTACGGCTTCGGCGTCCCTGCCGGCGCCGGCGTCGGCGGCAATTGCAGGAACCCGTCCCGCTTCTTCTCCACCCAATCCTTCACGCTGAACTCCGCGGCCCGCACGTAGTACGGTGAATCGGACGACTTGACCACGTAGCTGCTGTCGGTCGCGTCTTTCGCGCCCACGGTCAGGGTGATCGTCTTCTCCTGGGTGTCCTTCTTGGTCTTCAGCGTCACCATCGCGCCGGGCTTCGCCAGGCCGTAGGCGGGATCATCGTTCTTGCCGAGCGGTCGGCTCATCCGCAACTGTGTCACCTGGCTCAGCAGGCTGGTGATCGCGCTGGCGTTCAGCGTCTCGCCCGCGGCCAGGCCGTCCAGCTTCCACGTGCCCGCGGCGTCTTTGGTAAAGCTGAACTGCCCGTTGGCGTTTGCCAGGCTGAAGCCGGTCACGTCGGCCTGGGTCACGTTGACGTAGAGCGTGTCAATCCACGAGGCCGCGTCGGTGTTCAACTCCCAGGTGGACAGCCCGCTCGCCAGGTAGACGTCGTTCTGGCCGCCCAGGCGGACGTGCGTCGCGCCCGCGCCCGCACTGGAGCCGAGGAACAGCGTCTTGCTCGCGCCGCCGCTGGTGGTGATGTCCAGCTTGCGCACGAACTTGTCGTCGGCCACCTGCAGCCGGGCGTGGCTGGCGGCCGTCTGCGTGGCCGGGCGGCCGGTCTTCAGGCTGACCAGCTTGCTTAGCACCGGCGCAATCTTGGTCGCGTCGGCCGGGTAGTCGCCCGCGTCGGGTAGCGCCCACCCGCCCGCGGCCTTCGCCAGCTTGAGCGTCTTGCCCTGGTCGTCGCGGATCGTCAGCGAGTTGACGTCCTCGGCCTTGACCTCGCCTAACATCGGCGCCGCCGTTTCCGCCGCGCCGGAACGTGGCAGGAAGACGATGACGGCAAGGACTATTTGGAGAATCAGAACGCCGGCAAGTATGCGTTGTAGTTTGTTCATGTTACCGTTCCCTCACGTGCGTAAAACGCAAAACGAAAAACGCAATGACGCAAAACTAGCTACCCGTTGCCTGTCATTCTGAGCGGGTCTGCCCCTGATCTCTCGTAACGGCGTGACACCAGCGAAGAATCTCTGGCCCACAACGAGACCCTTCGCTGGATTCTCGCCGCAACACACGTCACGGGACCAACTCGTTCAGGGTGACAAAGCAAGTTTTGCGGTACTGCCGAAAAACGAAAAATGTCGCCCGCAATGAGCTCCTTTCGTTTTTCGTTTCTCGTTTTTCGCCTCACTTCCCCGCCTTCTCTTTCATCACCGGCGCCAACTCCATCGGCTTCTCATTCCGCCGCCGCACGTACCACGCGCCGCCGATGGCTGCCAGGCCGACCAGGGCCAGGACGTAGTTCAGCGCCTCCCAGAACCGCTGGTCGCCCTCGGCCATGGGGGCCAGGACGCGCGCCTGGGTGCCGCGCGAACGAATTGTGAGCAGCTCCAGGTCTTCCACCGACCAGTCCACCGCGTTCTGCAGGAACTGAAGGCTGTTCAGGTAGCGATCCTGGGTCAGGCTGGATGAAATCTGAAAGACGACGTCAGTCAGGAACTCCGCGCTGCCGACGACGACCAGCCGCGCCGTCTCCGGCGAAGCCTCGATAGCGCCCCCTGCCTGCGGACCGGGTGTCGGCGAAGTGCCTGGCACTTCCGAAGTGCCTGGCACTTGTCCCTGGCTTCCCAACGGCGACGGCTTGCCCTTGAAGTAGCTCTCGAACGAACCGCTCACCGCCACCGCCAGCGGCCGGGACGCCTTGTCCCCTTCTACTGGGAAGCCGACGCTCGGGTACTTTTGCAGATCGGGCTGGATGTCCGCGCTGGTGCGCAGCCACGAGTTCGGGGTGGACTTGAGCAGCGTCGTCACCTGCCGCGCCTTGTTTTTCTCCGCGTCCACCGTGATCGGCGAGGCCCAGTTCATCGTGACCGCCGAGAGCTTGCTCACGATGGGGCTGGTCTTGTCCATGCCGTCGGCGCGCACGTCCACGAAAAACGGATAATTGATGGCCTGAATTTCCTGGACGGTCATCGTGCCCACCTTGCGCGCAACCTGCACCGGGAACGCCTCGTTTTGCGGATCCATCACCAGCGACTGCTCGACGCGCACGCCGTAGAAGTCGAGCATTTCTTGCAGACCCTGTTCGACGGGCTGCAACGTCAGGTTGCCGGCGTACGGGTCGAGTGCGAGGGTATAGTTGCCCGCGGCCACCACCACTGAGCCGCCGCGCATCAGGTATTGGTCAACCGCGTAGCGCGCCTTGTCGTCCATGCCTTGCGGCGCGATGAGCACCAGCACGTCAATGTCGGACGGCGCCTGGCCGCTGGTGAGATCCACGGTGCGCATGGTGTAATCGTTGCTCAACTGCTTCTGGGCCTGCTGCCAGCTCTGCAACGGCTGCTGCTGCTGGCCGAACATGTCTTGCGTGGGCGTGAGCGTTGGCGTCCAGAAGCCGACGACCTTGAGGAAGCCCGTGGATGACCGCTTGAGCGCCGACTCGATAGCAGTGCGTACGTCGGCCTCGCTCAGTGTGCCGCCAGGGTTGAGGAGTTGAGTCTTATCGCCGATCTGCAGCGCCATGTCCAGGTAGTAGCTCTCGCTGGAGAAGAGCGACGCCGCGATCGGCCGCAGCTTGTAGGTGTCCAGGAGCTTCTGCCGGTTGATCGGGCTGTTGGCCGCGTCCGGGTTGATCTGCTCGAACGTGAACTTGCCGGCTGCCTTGGCCTGGATCTCCTTCGCCACCTTGGCAATGGTGTCGGGCGCGGGCTTAAGCTCCTCCGGCAGCGTGGCAGGCGTGACGAACAGGGTCAACTTGACCGGCCCCTTGATGGAGGCCAGGACCGTGTCCACGCTCTGGAAGCCGTAGACCACCTTCTTGACCGCGCGCGTCAGGTCGTATTCCAGGTTGCGCAGGCGGACGTCCGGATTGCCGCTCCGCTGCTGCTCGACCTCGATCAGGTCGCGGAAGCTCAGCACGGTGTTCTGGTCGCCGTAACGCACCAGGATGTCGAAATAGGAGTTGATGACCGACGATTCGTAGCGGCCCGCGATCTGGAACGGCGTGGGTTGGATGCCGTAGGTCTGATTAGCCTCGGTCTCCACGTCCGGGTCCTTGATCGGATCCACCACCTCGGCCGTGACCTTGCCGCGGCCCGCGATCTCGTACTCGCGCAGCATGTCGCTGATCTGCGGGACCAGCGGGGTCAGCAGCGGGTGCGTCTTCTCGCTGATGTAGCCGCGGATGAGCAGCGGCTCACCCAGGCCCCCGAGCAGGTCTTTCGTCGCGCGCGAGAGGCTATACTCTTGCTGTGCGGTCAGGTCGAGCCGCAGACCGTTGAGCGGGTAGACCCAGATATTGGCTGCCAGTAAGTTGACGACGAGCAGCGCCGAGGTCAAGCTGACGCCGCGGCGGTAGGCGGTGGTCGCCGCGCCCGCGCTCCAGCGTTTGCGGTCGAGCGAGAGGGCGTTAAGGGCCAGGAAGATCGCGGCCAGCGTGCCGTAGTAGACCAGGTCGCGCAAATCCACCACGCCGCGCTGGATGCTCTCGAAGCGGCTGCTGGTGCCGATCGCCCGCAGCACGTTGCCCAGGCCGCGGCCCGCGAAATCGGTGATGCCGCTCGTGCCCACCAGGTAGAAGAGGCCATTGACCAACACGGTCAGGATCAGCGCCACGATCTGGTTGTCTGTGCGGGAGGAGACGAACAGGCCGATGGCGGTGTAGGCCGCGGCCATCAGCAGCGCAGCCAGGTAGCCGCCGATCACGGGGCCCCAATCCAGGTTGCCCATCAGCGAGACGGTGATCGGCAGGAAAAGGGTGAGGGCCAGCGCCAACGCCACCAACGCCATGACCGCCAGGAACTTGCCCAGGACGAGCTGCGTCTTGCTCACCGGCAGCGTCAGCAGCACTTCCAGCGTGCCGGAGCGTTGCTCCTCGCTCCACTGGCGCATGGTCAACGCGGCCACCAGGAAAATCAGCAGCAGCGGCATCCACCGGAACAGTGGACGCACGTCCGCGATCCCGCGGGCGAAGAAGGTGTCTACCCAGAAGAAGGCAAAGAGCGTGGCCGTCAGAAACGCGCCGACGAAGATCAGCGCCATGGGCGAGCCGAAGTAAGTGGATAGCTCTTTGCGGGTGATGGAAAGAGTTTGTTTCATGGGTTATCCTCGGATGACACGTATTGCGTATTACGTATTGCGTCAACAATCTCACACCGTGCATCGCGAATTACGCAGTACGCACTACGCAGTACGCATTATGCTGCCGCCAACTGCCCGAACACGCTCTCCAGCGTCCGCACGTCTCGCCGCAGCTCGCGCACGGGCCAGTTGGACGTGCGGGCCAGGTTGTAGATGACGGGGCAGAGGTCTACGTCACCCATGCCCAGGATGCGGTAGGAGGGGAAGCCGTCGGCCGTGCGACCCAGCTCGATGCCGCGCACGCCGCTGAGGGTGCGCAGCGCCCGCTCGACGCCCTCGGCCTTGCCCTGGAGCACCAGCACGGCATCGGCCGTCTTCTCCAGCTCCGATAGCCGCGCGTCGGCCCGCACCTGCCCGTTCATCAGGATGATGGCGCGGTCGCAGAGCGCCTCGACTTCGGACAGGATGTGCGTGGAGAAGAGAATCGTGCTATGCTCGGCCAGGCGGCGGATCAGCCCGCGGACTTCGACGATCTGCGTCGGGTCGAGGCCAATGGTCGGCTCATCCAGGATCAGCAGCCGGGGCTGATGGAGGATCGCCTGGGCCAGGCCCACGCGCTGGCGAAAGCCTTTGGAGAGCTGGCCGATGGGCCGGGCGAGCTGGTCGGCCAGGCCGGTGGCGCGGACCGCGTCGGAGATGCGCGCCACGTGCTCTGTTTCGGGAATGCCGCGCAACTCGGCCATCATCTTCAAGTAGGCCTGGACCGAAAGCTCGGGGTAGAGCGGCGCGTTTTCGGGCAGGTAGCCGATGCGGGCCTGCACCTCGCGCGTGTGAGTCAGCACGTCCAGGCCGTCTACCTGGGCCGTGCCCCGGTCGGGCTGGAGGTAGCCGGTCAAGATCTTGATGGCGGTGGTCTTGCCGGCGCCGTTCGGCCCCAGCAGCCCCACGATCTCGCCTGCGGCGATGTGGAACGTCACGTCCCGCAGGGCTTCGATGGGGCCGTAGGATTTGGAAAGATCAGCTACGTCTATCATGCAGTGCATACCTCACAAAGAGAATTCCCCGCCTGTCACCCTGAGCGGGTCGAACCCTCGACTCTCGTTACGGCGTGAAAACAGCGAAGGGTCTCGTCTTGGGGTAGGAGATTCTTCGCTTTCTCGCGCCGTCGCTAGACGCTCGGCGTCAAGTCGCTCAGAATGACAAGCAAGCGATCGGCATCGTGTATGAACCAAGTGCATATTATACTCACTTTCGCCCAAAATGTGCATTAGCGTTTGGTTAAAATATCGCGCGATGCGACACGTGTCCAATAATCTGACAAGCGCCCCGATTGTGGTATAATGAACCTATGGATTCTCACCTCACGAACCGTCAACAGATGGAAGATGAGCTGCGGCGCCGCAACCGAGAGTTAGCGGCCCTCAATGCCATCGCCGTGACGGTCGGCCAATCCCTCGACTTGAGCGCGGTTCTGGACGCCGCCCTCGAGCACTCCCTGGCAGTCCTCAACGCTGAAGGCGGCATCATCTACCTCTTCGACGCAACCAGACGGGTCTTCGCGCCCTTCGCGCACCGGGGATTCTCGGAGAATGTCCTTCGTGAGTTGACGGGATTCAGATGGGGCGAAGGGATCGCGGGACACGCGGCCAAAGTAGATGAGCCGGTTATCGTACCGCACCTGGCCAGCGAAGCAAGAAACCTCTCGCCGGCGGCCGTCCAAGAGGGCTGGCAATCCCTGGTCTGTCTGCCGCTGAAGGCGAAAGGCCAGCCGGTCGGCGTGATGACCATCGAAAGCCGCGTCGAGGGCCAGTTCACGGCCGACAGCCTGGGCCTGCTGGCAGCCATCGGCCACCAGGTGGGCGCCGCGATCGAGAATGCTCGCCTGTTCGCCGAGACCCAGCAGTTGAAGGCCTTCAACGAGAGCATCGTGCAGGGAGTGGCCGAGGCTATCCTCATCGAAGACAGCCGCGGCATTCTTACCTTTGCGAATCCGGCCGCAGAGAAGCTGTTGGGCTACCCCCGCGCCGAGTTGATCGGTCATCCCTGGATCATGGTGGTGCCAGAAGATCACCGGGAAATCGTAGATCGGGAGACGGCCAGGCGGCCAGAAGGCATTACGACGCAGTACGAAGCGGCGTTGCTGCGCAAGGACGGTTGCACAGTTCCGGTGATCGTCAGCGCCCGCCCTCTTTTCAGCGACGGCCGGTTCACCGGCGTGGTGTCCGCTTTCACCGACATCACCGCGCGTCAGCGCAATGAAAAGCGCCTGGCCCGGCTCACGGATTGCCTGCTCAGCTTCGGGCCTGACCCGATGGCGAACATCAACCGCCTGGTCGTACTCTGCGGGGAGCTGTTGGGCGCAGCGACGGCCCTGTATAACCGCCTGGACAAGGGGATGCTCTGCACGTGGGGGCGGTGGCAGGTTCCATCGGACTATCCGTCCACCGATCGGCCCGAACGGCACATCTGTTATGACTTCATCCGCGCCGCCGGGGACGCAATCGTGGTGTTGTCGGACTTGCCGGCGTCGTCCTATGCCGAGACTGACCCGGCCGTGCGCAAGTATGAGCTGCAAACCTACGTCGGCAAAGCCGTCCGGTTTGGCGGTCACAATGTCGGCGTCGTGTGCGCCTTGTTTACGGAGCCATTTGTTCCGAGCGACGACGACCGGCGGCTGATCGAGATCATAGCCTCGGCCATCGCGGTCGAAGAACAGCGCAAGCAGGCGGAAGATGCCCTCGCGCGGCGAGCCGGCGAGTTGGCGGCCCTGCACGAGACGGTGTTAGAAGTCAGCTTGCAGCAAGACCTCAATACGCTGCTGCATACCATCATCGAGCGGGCCGTCCATCTGCTCCACGCCGCGGGTGGCGAGCTGCATCTCTGCGATCCCGACCGCCGGGAAGTCCGCTGTGTCGTCAGCTACAATACGCCGAAAGACTCCACCGGCATGATCCTACAGTACGGTGAGGGCGCGGCCGGTCTCGTCGCCCAGACCGGCCAACCGATCATCGTCGATGACTATCGCACCTGGCCGAACCGGGCTATCGCGTTTGAAGACGCTGCGCCCCTGGCGGCCTTGGTGGCTGTACCCATGATCTGGCAAGGCCAGGTGATTGGCGTGCTCAATGCGCTGGACAATACCGCGCGGCAGGCCTTCGCGCCGGCCGACCTGGAATTGCTGGCGATGTTCGCGGCCCAGGCTGCCATCGCCGTGGTAAACGCCCGGCTGCTGGAAGCCGAGCGCACGCAGCGCGTGCAGGCCGAGGCTTTACGTGACACGGCCGCCACTCTTGCCAGCGCCTTGAGCCTCAACGATGTGTTGGACCGCGTCCTGGCCGAGCTGGGGCGGGTGACGCCGCACGATGCCGCTTTCATTACGTTGGTCGAAGACGGGGTGGCGCGCGTCGCGCGCAGCTATGGGTTCGCCGAAAGAGGACTGGCGGAAGCACTCGCCACGATGCGCATGACGATCGCCGAGTTAGTCGACCTGCGTATGATGGCCGAAACGGGTCAGCCCGTCATTGTACCCGACACGCAGACCTATCCGGGCTGGGTCATCTTCCCTGCCACACAATGGGCGCGCTCGCACGTCGGCGCACCGCTGCGCGTCAAAGGTCAACTGCTCGGCTTCCTCAACCTGTTCAGCGCCATCCCTGGTTTCTTCACCCACACCCGTGCCGATAACGTGAAGGCCTTCGCCGATCAGGTGGCCGTGGCTGTCGAGAATGCTCAACTGTTCGAGGCGGAACGGGAGCAGCGGGCGCAGGCCGAGGCGCTGCGCGACACGGCCGCCGCCCTGGCCGGCGCCCTCAGCTTCGATGAAGCGCTGGGCCAGATCCTGGAGCAGGCCGACCGAGTGGTGCCGCATGATGCCGCGACCATCATGGTCATCGAGAACGGCATCGCCCAGGTGGTCCGTAGCCGGGGCTTTGTGGAGCGGGGCCTGCCCGATCCCACCCGAGTTGTCTGCTTTCAGCTCGCCGACACCCCCAACCTCCGAGAGATCATCGAAACCGGCCGGCCGCTGGCGATCTTCGATACTCGTCGCTATGCCTCCTGGGTGGATCTGCCTGAAACCCACTGGATCGGTTCGCACATCGGCGTGCCGATCAGCAGCCAGGGCCGGGTCATCGGCATCCTCAACCTGGACAGCGCCACGCCGGGCTTTTTCACCGCGGCCCACGCCGAGTCACTGCGAGCCTTCGCCGACCAGGCCGCGGTCGCGGTCGAGCGGGCGCAGTTGTTTGAGGCCATCCGGCGCCGCGCCGCCGAGTTGGAGGCGTTGGCGGACCTATCAACCGTCCTGCGCGTGGCGCACCCGGCCGATGAGATCATTCCGATCTTTCTGGAAAGAAGTATCAGCATCAGCGGCGCGGCCACCGGTCAGATCTTCCGGGTTGAACGAGAGTCAGGCAATCTCGTCATCTGGGGCTGGTATCCTCCCGACCTGCCCTTTCACCCCTGGCAGCAAGTGCGCCATCGCATCGGTGAAGGCGTGGCGGGGCAGGTCGCGCTCACGGGCGAGGTGCACGTCACCGGGGACATCCTGTCTGAACCACTTGCGTCCGTCCTGCCCGAAGAAGCGGCCAGCCTGGGGATCGTCCATGGCGGACTCACCCTGCCGTTACGGACCGCTTCAGGCAGAATCATCGGCGTCGTGCAGTTCGGGTGGCGGGAGCGCCACATTTGTACCCCCGAAGAAGTGCGCCTGCTCGTCTCTGTCGCCGAAATGACCGGTAACGCCCTGGACCGGGCGCAGGTCATGGATACCCTCGAACAGCGGGTGGCCGAGCGTACAGTCGAGCTTTCGCGCCGAGAGGCCGAGTTGCAAACCGCCAACGCCCGCCTGGCTGACCTGGAACGGCTCAAGAGTCAGTTCCTTGCCAACGCCTCCCACGAGCTGCGTACACCCTTGACCAACATCAAGGCCTACCTGGATCTGTTGGAGCGCGGCCGTCCCGAGAAGCGCGACCGCTACATGACCGTGCTGAAGCGCGAGACCGACATGCTGCACCTCCTGATCGAGAATCTGCTCAACGTGGCCGAATTGGACTTCGGCCGCGCGCAGCCGAGGCTGACCCAAGTGCATTTGAACCAGTTACTGGAGACCCTGCGCGGGACCTGCAATCTGCTGGTCGCCGACCGCGCCCTGTTCCTCCAGTTGATCCTGGCTCCCGATCTCCCCCAGCTCATGGCCGACGTGCGGATGCTGCGGCAGGTCATCACCAACCTGGTCAGCTATGCGAACGATCAATCGCCCAGCGGCGAGACGCTTACCTTGCAGACGCAGGGTCAGCAGGACGCCGAAGGCGACTGGGTCATCTTGTCGGTGAGCGGCAAATGGCTGAGCATGGCGCCCGCGCTGTCCGGTCAGGGGTCTGCCGAGGTCAATCGCAGCCAGACCATCATGCCCGGCGCGGGACTGCGACTCTCGATTTGCCAGGAGATCGTTGCCCGGCTGGGCGGCCGGATTACGACGGAAGTGGGCGAAGACTCACAAGGCAGGCTGCGGGTATGGTTGCCGGCCGCGCCAGTGGGGCGATGGGGAGCGGGGCCGGTGGGGAACAGATAGACCATGACCTTTTTCCAGACGTTTCTTCGGCCCTTGCGGCACATCGCCGCGGGCCGGCGCGCGCAGGCGGCCGAACGTGAACAGCGCATCCTGGCCGAGGCGCTGCGCGATACTGCGGCGGCCCTGGCGAGCACGGCCAGCTTCGACGAGGTGCTTGACCGCATCCTGGCCGTGGTGGGTCGGGTCGTGCCGCATGAGACCGCCAGTATCATGCTGATCGAAGACGGCATCGCACGGGTGACGCGGCACCGCGGCTACGTCGAGCGTGGACTGACCGCGCCGCTGCTGGCGCTCCGCTTCGCCGTCGCCGACGTGCCGAATATGCGCCAGATGGCCGCGACGGGCCAGCCGTTCATCATCGCGGATACGAAAGTTTATCCGGGCTGGGTAGACATCCCCGAGACGCGCTGGGTGCGCTCCTACGTCGGCGCGCCCATCCGCATCAAGGGCCAGGCGGTCGGCTTCCTGAACCTGAACAGCGCCACTCCCGGTTTCTTTACGGCCGGCCACGCCGAGTCGCTGCTCGCCTTCGCCGATCAGGCCGGCGTCGCCATTGATAACGCCCAACTGTACGACGAGGTGCGCCGCTACGCCGCCGAGCTAGAGCAGCGCGTGGCCGAGCGCACGGCCGAGCTTGTGCAGCGCGAGGCCGCGTTGCAGGCCGCTAACGAGAAGCTGCGTGAGCTGGATCGCCTGAAGAGCCAATTCGTTACCAACGTCTCTCATGAGCTGCGCACGCCGCTGACCAACATCACGCTGATGGCGACGCTGATCGAGCGAGGCAAGCCGGAGAAACGGGCGCAATACCTGGCGACGCTCTACCGCGAAATTGGCCTGCTGACGGCCCTGATCGAAGATCTGCTCTATCTGTCCCGCATGGATGCGGGCAAAAACCAGCCCGCCCTGGCCGAGCTTGACCTTAACCAGATCGTCGGCAATCTGGCCGGCGATCGCGCCGCGTTGCTGGCCGATCGCGGCCTGCAGCTCCAGACCGATCTGGCGCCCGACCTGCCGCCAGTGCGAGCCGACGCGAAGATGGTGACGCAGGTGCTCACCAACTTGATGACCAACGCGATGAACTACACGCCGGTCGGGGGGACGATCACCGTGCGAACGCGACTGGAGCGGGGGGGCGAAGGAGCAGATGAGCGGGGGGGTGAGGGGGTCACGGAACACGCAGCACGCAGCACGCAGCACGCAATACGCAACACGTGGGTCACGTTCTCCGTCTCCGACACCGGCCCCGGCATCACGGCCGAAGAGCGGGTGCGGCTGTTCGAGCGGTTTTATCGCGGCGAAGCCGGGCGGGCCAGCGGCGCGTCGGGCACGGGGTTGGGCCTCTCCATTTGCCAGGAGATCGTCCAGCGGCACAACGGCAGGATCACCGTGGAAAGCGAGCCGGGGCAGGGCAGCACGTTCACCGTGTGGCTGCCGGTTGGGTGATGGAGTCGGTGACGCGGTGACACGCACCGCGCACCACGCGAGGGACCACACGCGCTTCTTGATCGCAGACGATGATCGGGCCGCCCGGCCGCTGATTATCCGTCGGTTGCGCACGGCCTCCGCGAGATACCCACCGCGTTTATGCAGAAACCGTATGATGTCGCCGCGCTCACCGCACTGGTGGGCAAGCTGATGGGATATAAGGAGAACCATCATTCATGACCGATCGAATCGCCGAGCTTGAGGAGTTATTGGTCCAGCGCGCGCGCGAGCTGGCCGCCGCACCCCAGGAATGGAACGCCCGGCTGCAGGCCGCGCTCTATCGCATCGCCGATGCCGCCGTGGTCACCGAGAGCCTGGACGAGCTCTACCGTGCCATTCACGAAATCCTGGCAGGGCTGATACCGGCCACAAATCTCTACATCGCCGTCTACGACCCGGTTGCCGATGTCGTCAGTTTTCCCTACTACCGGGATGCCTACGACGCGGCGCCCCAGCCGCGGAAATCCGCGCGCTCGTTGACGGAATACGTGCTGCGCACGGGCCAGACGCAACTCGTCTCGGCCGAACGCCGGGTCCAACTGATCGAGATCGGCGAAGTGCAACTGAGAGGCACTCCGCCGATTGACTGGCTGGGCGTGCCACTCAAAACCCGCGGCCAGACCATCGGCGTCCTGGCGGTGCAGAGCTACGATCCGCAGATTCGCTTTGGCGAGATCGAGAAGGAGATCCTGACTTTCGTCTCCTCGCAGATCGCCCTGGTCATCGCGCGCAAACAAGCCGAAGCGCGCCAGGCCGAGTTGTTCGAGGCCGCCGAACAGCGCGCAGCCGAGCTAGAGGCGCTACGGAAGGCCAGCCTCAGTCTGACCTCCAGCCTCGATCTGCCGCATGTGCTGGACGCCATTCTCGAACACACCTTGGGGTTGATGCCCGGGCTTAACAACGCCCACGTCTTCCTGTACCGGGATGACCGACTGACGTTCGGTTCATCGCTGTGGCGCGATGGCCGCCGCGGCCAGTCTTTCGCCGAGCCGCGGCCCGAGGGCCTCACCTATCGGGTAGCCCGGGCGGGCGAATCGTTGGTGATCCCCGACATGCACAGCCATCCACTCTATGCCGCGCCGCCCCAATACCGGGATGGCGCCATCGTCGGCCTGCCGCTCAAGATCGGCGACCGGGTGGTGGGGGTGATGAACGCGGCGCGTTCCTCGCCACACGACTGGACCGAAGCTGAGCTGCGAGTGCTGCGCCTGCTGGCAGACCAGGCTGCGGTGGCGATCGAGAACGCCCAGCTCCACGAGGAAATTCACCGTCATGCCGAAGAGCTGGAGCAACGCGTGGCCGCGCGTACCGCCGAACTCCAGGCCGCCAACGAAGCGCTCCAGGAAGCCGCACATCGGCTGCGGGAACTCGACGTGCTCAAAAGCCAGTTCGTCGCCAACGTCTCGCACGAGCTGCGCACCCCGCTCACGAACATCATCACCTATCTGTACCTGCTCGACCGCGGCAAACCCGAGAAGCGCGGCCACTACATGACGACCCTGCATCACGAGAGCGAGGTGCTGCAACGCCTGATCGAAGACCTGCTCCAGATCTCCCGGTTCGATCTGAGTAAGGCGCAACCGGTCTTCGCCCCGGTGGACGTCAACGGCTTGATCGCCATCCTGGCGGCCGAGCGGAGCGAGTTGTTGCTCCAGCGCGGCTTGACGCTGCACCTGAAACCCCAAGAAAATCTGCCCCCCGCGTGGGCCGATCAGCGCATGTTGCTGCCGGCGCTGAGCAACCTGCTGACCAACGCAATGAGCTACACCCCGCGTGGGGGGACAATTACCCTCAGCACCGGATTGCAAACGGCAGATAGCAGATTGCAGATTGGCAACCCCGCCGAGCAGGGCGCAAGTAATCTGCAATTTCACGTCTCAAATCTGCAATGGGTCACATTCTCCGTCCGCGACACCGGCCCCGGCATGACGGCCGAAGACCAGACGCACATCTTCGAGCGGTTCTATCGCGGCGATGCCGCCCGCCAGGCGAACATTGCAGGCACAGGGTTGGGCCTATCCATCTGCCAGGAGATCGTCAAGCGGCACAACGGTAGGATCACCGTGGAAAGCGAGCCGGGGCAGGGCAGCACGTTTACCGTGTGGCTGCCGGCGGTCGGGCCGGAGAACGAGGGAAAGGGGAGCGCGGGGGACCGGGAAACCGGGTAGGCCACTGTTCGGAAACCTCGCCATTGCGAGGAGCGTCCTGTCTTGAGAACAGCGGGTCGGGCTCCCATGCCCGACGCTCCGGCGGCGGGCGAAAGTACAGCCGATGTCTGGGAGCCGTTTCCGCTGTTTTCATCGGCTGTGAGGTCGCACCCGGCATGGATAGCTGAGCGCAGTCGAAGGATGCCCCGAAGCAATCCCAAGCACGGGAGGGATTGCTTCGGGGCTGCGGCCCCTCGCAATGACAATGGGAACCTACTTTCGGTCCACCGACGACGCCCCGGAAGTGTGTATCGTGCCGAGGACGGGACTGCCCGTGTAGCGCAGTTTCGACGCGCCGCTGGCTTCCGCGTCCAGCCGACCCGTAGCGTTCACTGTGGCAGAGCTGGCTCCGCTCACGTCTGCCCGGACGTCCGCCACTGCGAACTTGTCGAGGTTGGCTGTGCTCGCGCCTGAGACACTGAGGGTCAGGTTTCGGCCGGCCCCTTGAAGATTCAGCGTGCTCGCGCCCGACACCACAAACCGGGCGTCGCCCGCCTGCGCGTCGCCTTTCAGCGTGCTGGCGCCGGAAACGTCAGTCGCCAGCGCCGCCGCCGACTTGAACCCTGTGAGCGTTACGTTGCTCGCGCCGCTGGCGGTGACGCCGCTCAACTCCGGCAGGGTGATTTTTGCCTTCAGGGTGTTGTTGCCGCGCAGCGAAAAGCTCGGCCCCATCTCCAGGGTAATCTTCAGCGTGTCGCCGGTTTGCACCACCCGCAGATACTTCTCCAGGTTGTCATCCACGGTGACAACTACGCTGAACTTGTCGGCGCGGGTGATGTCGGCCGTGAAGGCGCTGCCGATAGCGACTTTGCTGAAGCCGGTGAAATCCTTCTCCACCGTGACAACCTTGCCCGAACCGATGATCCCACCCCCGAACGTGCAGCCGCTCAGCAGCGCGGCGACGAGGAGGATGGAAATGACAGATAGGAAACGCATGGCGAACCTCCAGATGGATTAATCAGTGTGACTCAAGCCACAACCTGATATACGCAAGGGCGCCGCCGCCGGTTGCGCGGCTCCGGTTTGGTTAAGATATTGACAGTCCCGTAGCCTTGCTGTACAATAGCAGCACAAACGGCAGTTAACGCACATTCACACCTCAGGAGGAAACCATGGCGAAGAAAGCTCTCTGTGTCGGCATCAACGACTATCCGTACGACGGCAGCGACCTCAACGGTTGCGTCAACGATGCCACGGCCTGGGCTGAGTTGCTGGTCAGCCACTACGACTTTCCTTCCGCGGACGTCAAACTGATGCTCGATGCGCAGGCAACAAAGGCCAACGTGATGGCTGGCCTGACGGCGCTGCTGGCGGGGGCCAAGCCCGGCGACGTGCTCGTCTTCACTAACTCGTCGCACGGCACGTATGTGACCGACACCAGCGGCGACGAGGAGAAGTACGACGAGGCACTCTGCCCCTACGACTGCGGGGATCACCTGATCGTAGACGACGATCTGCGTGGGCTGTTCAAAACGGCGTTGCCGAAGGACGTTCACCTGACGGTCATCTCCGACTCCTGCTTCTCCGGCTCGGTCACGCGGGTGGTGGTTGGGGAGTTCATCCCCGGCCTCAAGACGCCCGACGACCGGCGGGTGCGTTTCCTCAGCCCGGCCCTGCGCGGCCAACCCGTGCTGCAGAACCCGTGGAAGGCAGCGCCGAAGCGCAAGGAGAAATTCCCCGAATCCGGCATGAAGGAGATCCTGCTGAGCGGCTGCACCGATCGGGAATACTCCTATGACGCGTTCATCGGCGGCAAATACCACGGCGCGATGACCTACTATGCGCTCCAGGCCATCCGCGAGGCCAACTACCAGCTCACCTACCAGCAGTTGCACTCGCGGCTGCTCTTCCTGCTCGACGACGCCGGCTACAACCAGCACCCGCGGCTGGAAGGACGTGCTGCACACAAGAAGATGCCGCTCTTTACGTGAGAGTCTATCTATGAAGCAGCGCCAGTACGTTGACTTTAAGCTGTACCTGACACGCCCGGCCGACGGTCAGGCCGCATGCCAGGTAGCCCTGTTGCCTACCCCGGAAGCCGGGGAGACGATCACCCCCGTCACAGTCCCGGCGAGCGAAGCCCCCGCGTCCGATATGCTGGCCTACCTGGCCGGGAAACAGATCACTCTGCGCAACCTGGTCAGCCTCGGCAAGAAGCTGGCTGGCTGTCTGTTGCCCGAGGGGGTCATCCGTGAACGTTTCCGCTATGCCTATGACCAGGCCGGTGTCGAGGGCGGCGTCCGGCTTCGCCTGATCATTGCCGACCACGCGTTGAAGCAGTGGCCATGGGAGTATGCTTTCCTCGATCTGCTGGGCGGCCCCGATTCGATGCGGGGCTTTCTGGCCTTGAACCCCCGCATCTCGGTGGTGCGTCACGAGCCGCTGCCGCATCCACATCCCGCGATCGCGAAGTCTTCGGCCGACGTGACCGACATCCGCCTGGCGATCGCGACGGCGTTGCCCGCGCAGCAGTCGGTGCTCTACCTGGACAAGGACGTGGCCGCCATCCAGCGCGCCGTGCAGGACTTCGACCTGGAAGGGGTGCGCATCACCGTGGATCCGGTGTTGATGGATGCGACCCCCGGCGACCTCGCCACGAAGCTGCCGAAAGGCACCTACATCTTTCACTTTGCCGGGCACGGCATCACCGAACAGCGTGGCGATCCCTTCACGCCCGGCAGCCCGCTGCGGGAAGAGGGCGCGCTGCTCCTGGTGGCGGACAAAATCCAGAAGAACGAGGTCCGGCTGCGCGCCGGTGACCTGGCGGCGATTCTTCAGGAGCGCGGCGTGCGGCTGGCCGTGTTGGGCGCGTGCTACTCCGGCGCGCGCAACGCGCGGTACCCGTGGGACGGCGTGGCGGGCGCGCTCGCGGCGGGCGAAATCCCCGCGATCATCGCCATGCAGTACGAGGTGATTGACGTCGCGGCGCAGGCGTTCAGTGGAATGTTCTACAGCGCCCTGGCCGGCGGCCTGTCGCTGGACGAGGCGATGTACGTCGGCCGGCGGGCCATGCTGCTCGAAACCAGCACGGACAAGGGTCTTGACCAGCCCTTCAACGCGGAGTGGGGCGTACCTGTGCTCTACAGCCGCCTGCCCGACGGCGCACTGTTCCCCGAACGCATGGCGCGCGCGGGCGCGGCCGCCGAGCAGTTCCGCAAGGTCATCCAGCAGACGGTGGAGACCATCGCGCAAGGCGGCACGGTCGTCGGCCTCGTCGCCAGGCGAGTCAAGGGTGGGATCAAGATCGAGCAGCGGGTGAAGGTTGTCGCGGGAACCCTGGTCGGGCTTCAGGCGGAAGAGGTCGGGGATGAAGCCAACCTCGATGTAGCCCAAAACCTGGGCACGGTGAGCGGCAATGTCACCGGCGTGATTGTTGACGAGATCTAGACTAGAAAAGAGGCTTCCATGCAGACCAAGACCTATCGCACTTACGAAGAAGCCGCCCAGGACTACCTGGCGCGATTCAGCCTGTTGCACGCCGCGCCGAAGGCGCCCGGCGGCCCGGTCACGCGCGGGGTGGGCGGCCCCGCGGCCGACGCGCTGGTCGAGCAGGCCGACGCGCTCGCCGACGTGTCGGCCGGCATGGTGGGGCTGGCGCAGGGCTACCTGGATTCGCCGGACCCGGCGGCGCGCGAGGGGATCAGCGCACACCTGCTGGCCCAGGCCGCGGCCGAGCTGCAGGTGGCGACCGAGTTGCTGCAAATCACGGAGGGCGGAGAGGCAACGCCGAAGGGCCTTGTCATGCGCGGGGTGCGTGGCCCGGCCCTGGCCGATGCCATCGGTGCGCTGGAGCGGACCATGGCGCTGCCCGTGACGGCCGGCCTGGCGTCTCTGGCGCCCACGCGCCGCGCCGTTCGGGCAGTCGCGGCCACGCCTGAAGAAGCGAAGGCCAACCTCCAGAGCGCAGCGACCACAACCGCCGGCGCCATCGCACAGCGCGTCTGCGAGTTCGGCGGGGACGTGGCGATGAACCTGGTTCTCAACACGCAATGGGGCGCGGTGATCGAAGGCGCCGGGTTGCTGGGCAAGGACATTCAGGCCAAGCTGGATGCCATCCAGGAGGGGGTCGGCGCATTTGTGGCAAAGGCCGTGGCCGTCGCGGCCAAGACGCTGCTCAACGTCTACGACAAACTCATGGCCCTGCTCGGCAAAGACCTGCAGGATAAGGCGCGCAAACAGGTTCAGGAATGGCTGGCTAAGATCAAGCAAGATGGCAAGATCGAGGTGTTTGGAACCCTGGTGAACAAGCTGTACGGGCTGGACGGATTCAAGAAGGAGTTGCCCGGCTGGCTGGCCGCGACCGCGGTCGGGCCGGAGATCATCGGCAAGACGGCCGATGACGTGGCCGCCCTGGGCGCCAGATTCGCCGTCCTGGTGGAGCGAATGACCACGCTGGAAAACGTCATCGGCATGGCGAAGCTGCTCAAGCTCCCGCAGGTGCTGGCGATCGTCGCCGGCCTCCAGGTGATCCTGTTGGCCGTGTTGGTGCAGTCCGGCAATGACTACATCGGCTACCGGAAGACCCAGCTCCTCAACCTGACGAAGGGCGTGGCGGAAGTGATCCGGGAAAGCCTGCCGGCGGCCGCATAAGAGAACGATTCTTTGCGCAGTTGCCCGTGCCGGGCGCGGCGCCACGGCCGATGAAAATGTCATGCTGAGCGGGTCAACGAGTCGCGGTCTGTTGCGGCGAGATCCCAGCGAAGCATCTCCTGCACACGTGCGAGACTCTTCGCTGGTAGCTCGCCGCGGCGGACTTTCTGTGTCAGACCCGCTCAGAGTGACAGGCGGGGCGATTCTCTGGACAGGAGGACGGCATGGACTTTCACGATTTCCAAATCCGCGCCTGGCAGAGCGATGCCTCGCACGCCCAGGTGCTCGTGCACAGCTCGCCGGTGGGCGATATGCGTAAGCCGACGACGGTGCGGCTGGAAACTGACGCGTTGGGGGCCGTCCGCGCCCTGTTCGGCGATCGCACGGCCGGCGAGCCGTCCGTGACCTGGGTTGATCTGATTGCGGGCGGGCAACAGCTCGCCGCGGTCTTGCTGCCTCCTCCCGTCTACACGCTCTTGATTCGCAGCCTGGAGCGCATCCCGCCCGACGACGGCCTGCGCGTCCGCCTGTGCCTGGACAACGCGCTCGTTGACCTGCCGTGGGAATGTCTCTACCGGCCCGACGCGTCCGGTGGCGACGCCACGGCCGGTTTCCTTGCGCTGGACTCGCGCATCTCCCTGGTGCGCGAGGCGCCGAGTGGAACGTCCCAAACTTTGCCTGCCAGGCGCAAGCAACGCCTGTTGTTCGCCGGCGCGCCGTTCATGGTGCGCGGCAGCGACCGCTGGGGTATCGAGGAGGAACGCCAGGGGCTGGCGGAGGCTTTGCAGCCGGTCGGCGAATACCTGGCGATGGAATCTATCACGGGCGCGCAGACGCGTTTCGAGGCTGCGCTGGCGCGAGGCCCGGTGGACATCTTCCACTATTCGGGCGACACCAACGCGTCGGCCGACGGCGCGGGTTTCCTCGTGCAAGAGATGCGGACCGATCCGGGAGACGGTCGCAAGTATCAGGTCTGGCAGCATCCCGACTACCAAGCGGTGTATGGCGCCGACCGAGTGTACGTGGATCTGATGTACGCCGAGCAACTCGGCCGTCTGTTGCGAGCCGCGGGGACGAAGCTGGCCGTCTTCAGCGCGTGCAACAGCGGGCGTTGGTCCTTCGTGGCGCCGTTGCTCCGGGCTGGCGTGCCGGTGGTTATCGGCGCTCAGGGCGAGCTGGCGACGACCGCGGCGGTCGCCTTTTTTCACAAACTCTACACCGCCCTGGCGATCGGCCTGTCGCTCGATGAGGCCGTCACCTGGGCGCGGCTGCACCTGTTGGAACCGACGACTTTGCCCGAAGATTGGCGCTGGCAGTGGGCTATGTTCATGGTTTACATGCCCTCGCCGGAAGCGGTGCTCTTCCCGAAGCCCCGCCAGGGTCAGGTGCGCGAGCGCCAGGACGCTGCGCGCTGCGCGCGCCAGCAGACGATCTACAACGTCAGCCAGACGGTCTACAACGTCAACCAGACCATCGGCAACGTCAAGCAGACGACCATCAACGACAACATCACTATCGGCACGATGCAGAGCGGCCAGGTGACCGGCGCCTCGGTGGGGCAGATTGGCGCGCGGCAGTAAAGACAGGAAAGAGTCCTGTAAACTTGATCGGAAATAGAACGTGTGTCACCCTGAGCGGGTCTACCCCGTGTAGTGCGTTGCGGCGCGCCTCTAGCGAAGAGCCTGCCTTGAGTACAACGAAGGGATTCTTCGCTGGTTTCACGCCGCAACGAGGAGTCTGGGGCTAACCCCAATACGGTTCAGATAAGACAGCAGAGGCGGCTCCCACGCCGCCGGGCATGGGAGCCCGGCCCGCTAACTGAACCGTATTGGGGCTAACCCGCTCAGAATGACGGTTATTCCCGATAATCTCTTGTACGTATCAGAGCGCCGTCCCGATCGCATACCCGGCCTTCACCGCTTCGAACACTCGCCCCGGCGCAAACGCATCTCCGATCGCGTGAATTTCCGGCGCGACACGGGCCGCCATGCAGGCGCGGTAGAGGGTGTCGTCGGAGATCATGCCTGTGGCGAGCACCACCTGGCCGGCCGGCAAGATCATCTCCTGCTCTTCCACCTTGAGCGGCCGCGCCAGCGGGTTGACCACGTTGTCCGGCAACAGCGGCGCCCAGGTGACCGCGGGATCGGGCACGGTAGGGGAGACGTTGCGCACCACGGTCACAGCGTCCGGCTCGACGCGCACGAGCCGCGTGCAGTTGAGCAGCCTGACCCCGGCGCGTTCCAGCGCGTGGATCAGGTGGCCGCGGTTGGCTGTACACGTGCCTCGCATGAATGCGGGCAGCATCTCGATCACCGTGACCTGTTGCCCCAACTCGGTCGCCAGGAAGTAGGCCGTCTCGCACCCCACGTCCCCGCCCCCCACCATGACGACCTGGCTTCCATTCAAGAGCCTGCTTGGGCCGATCTCCCGACCGTGCCCGCCGCCCCGGAGTAAGTCTATCGCCTGAACCACGTGAGGCAGCTCGATTCCCGGCACATGCGGCACTGCCGGCCGCGCCCCGGCGCAGACAACGACCGCGTCGAAACCGCCCGCGGCCAGGCTCCCGGCCGTGGCCTCGCACCCCAGGCTGAGCGTTAGCTCATGCTCGCGCACGTGTCGCGCCAGCAGCCCTTCCAGGTAGGCCAGATAGTTCGCCACATCGAACTTGAACCGCGGGACGGAGCCGGGGACGAGCATCCCGCCGGGCCGATCGCGGCGCTCGAACAGGGTGACGACGTGCCCGCGCGCCGCGGCCGTGCACGCGCAGATGATTCCCGCCGGGCCCGCGCCCACCACAGCCACTTTTCTGGGCCGGGCAGCCGGCGGCGGATCGGCCGGCAAGACGTCTTCCAGTCCGGTGTGCGGATTAACCGCACATTGCATGTGTCCGCCCTCGACTAATTCGGCCAGGCACGCTTCCTGGTCGCCGATGCAGGGGATGATCTCGGTCACGCGGCCGGCGTAAGCCTTGGCAGGCCACTGCGGATCGGCCAGGAGCGGCCGGGCCAGCATCACCAGGTCGCACAACCCCTCGCGCAGCGCACGCTCGGCCAGATCGGGATAGCCCAGCTTGCCCACGGCGACGACTGGAACCGGCAGCCCGGCGTTGGAGCGGACGCCGCGGCTGGCGAAGTCGTCCTTGACGATCTTGGCGATGGCCAGGTAGAGGCCGGGCGGCAAGGGACCGGGCGGGTGGGGCAGCCACCAGTTGTCATAACATCCCAGGTCTACGTCGAACATATCCACGCCCGCGGCCACCAGCGCGGCCATGTAGTCCAGCGTCTCGGCGACGGTGCGCTCATCACGGAACTTGCGCAGGCTGCCGATTTTCGCCATGCGGTCGCCGTAGGTGGCGTTGAGCGCCAGCGACAGGTCAATGCGGTACATCAACGGGTAGTGGGCGCCCGTCCGCCGGCGGATTTCGCGCACCGTCTCGACCCCGAACGCCTGCCAGTCGGCGTAGCGGCCCAGCTTGCGGCGGTTGAAGGCGGAGTTGGTCATCTGCTCCAGCAGATAGCCCTCGTGGCCGTGCAGGTAGACGCCGTCAATCGTCAACGCCTGCGCGTCGGCCGCGGCCTGCCCGGCATGGGCGATGATTCGGCGGCACTCGCCGTCGGTGAGCGGCCGGCAGGGGATCTGGGGCATATAGAAGCTGGGGTTCCACGAGGCCGAGACGGGCAGCCGGTACTTTTTCACCAGGCATTCGGGCGAGCCGACCCGGCCCAGGCCGGGGGTGAGTTGGACGAAGAAGCGGGCGCCGTGCGCGTGAACCGCCTGAGCCAGCTCGCGCCAGGGCGGAAAGACGGTGCGGGAGCTATCCAGCCGCGGGAAGAGGCTGCGGTCGCCCACTTCCGTCACCGAGGGGTCAATCCCCTGGCTGACCGGCACCAGTCCCGAGGTGATCAGCCCGACGCCGCCGCGGGCGCGCTCGACGAAATAGCGGATCATCCGCTGCGACGGTCGCCCCAGCTCGTCGGCCATGCCCACGTTGCCCATCGGCCCCATGACCAGGCGGTTCTTGAGCGTCAGGCCGTTGACCTGGATCGGCGCGAAGAGGGCGGTATAGGGGTAGAGTTCCTGCGTCATCCGGCCGCGGGCGACGGTCTCCGCGCTCGCGAACCAGTTGTCGAAGCTGCCGATCAAGTCGCGGAGGGCTTGTTCGTGGTCGGTTGGCATCGCGCGCCGATCGCGCGCGAGATCGGACAGAGGCCATGCGGTTTTGGTCATCGGTTGCGCTCCTGGTGCTGGGACAGCGGCTTCGTCTCATTGAATCCGTTGATCAGTTGACGGGATGACTGGTTATACCACGCTTTGGCGAGACAGGCAATCCCAACGGTCGCGCGTCGCTATGGTTTTATGCAGATTTGTGCTATACTCGCCCTATCGGATCGGACGTCGGGCGGCTTACGGTGGCCGCGTGAAAGGAATGTCGGATGAAAGTCGTAAGTGCATTGATCGAGAATTTTCGCCATATTGAACAGTTGGAACTGGATTTCACCGACTCTGTGGGACGCGTACGCGATGTGTCGGTCATTGTCGGTCCTAACACGAGCGGCAAGACGACCGTTCTGGATGCGTTGGCAATAGGGCTCGGGCAGCCGACTGAGCTACCATATAGTCGGCCGGACTTCGTCTTGACTCCGAGAGTGGTTCGCCGTGGCGCCCTACAAACGAGGGTAACCTGCAAAGTACGCTTCTCACCGGAAGAGATCGCGGCAACACGGGAGCTATACGCTTTGTCGGAGGAGGATCAAAAGATTCCCGACGTAGATGAAGTATCAGTCTCCTGGGAATACCCTTACTTGCGTGACAGACAGAAGTATCCACGGGGTTATGCGCGGTTTGACCCATATCAGGCCTGGCGTTTGTTCAAGGGGCGCGTGAAGGTTGCGCGATTGCTGCCTACCAGCCGTGTTGACTGGAGTTGGTTTGAAAGAGTGGGGGGGGTTTTTACCTTCGATCAGCAGCGGACAGGCATGGGCAAGGTCATTCCCCGTGACATCTGGGATATTATCCATGAGAACGGGAATGGAGTCAACCCGGATGAGCGACGTACCGCCGATCCGCGAACGATTCTGCTGGCATTGGCTGTTCAATCCCTCGTCCCGTCGGTTGATAAACGTCAGTTGGATCAGTTCAAGCGCATCCAGGAACGATACGCCGAAATCTGCGCGCCTCACAGGATTGAGAGAGTCGAGCGCGATGAACTGGAGCAGATGCAGCTAGTTTTCACCGACGGCACTTATGAATACCGCTACGATGGTCTGAGCAGCGGTGAGCAGATGTTGCTGTTGTTCTTGATCCGCATGGTTACCGAACACGTTCACCAGTCAATTGTCCTGGTGGATGAAGTCGAACTCCATCAACACCCCCTATGGCAACGCAAATTGCTTTACTTGTTGCCGCGTATCGGACAGAACAACCAGATTATCGCCACCACCCATTCGGCTTACCTGCGGGATGCGCTTCCTCGGGAGGCGATTCTCAGAGACCTGGGTGAGTTGGGTGACCGTTCAAGATCAGAGGAAGATCACCGATGAGTATCTATCTGGTCTGCGAAGGGCCGACCGATGGACTGGACGGTCGTGTGCTGAATCTGGTCATCGTGAACAAACTCGGCCGTGAGGTGCAGATCGAACCCGTTGGTGGCGATGGAAGCCTGGGGAGCGTGGCGAGTTGGCTGGAAGTGCGATCACGTATCCAACGTTCTGACGGAACGTGGAGCCATCCGCGGGATCAAGCCTATGTTGTTGAAGACCGGAACTATCGTTCTGCCGAGGAAGCGGAGCAAACTTGGAGCCGCCGAAGTCAGAAACGTTGGCTGTGGCGGCGACACGAGGTGGAGAACTATCTCCTTGATCCGCGCCTGGTAGCTGAGGCGTTTCGATCTTTCAACACAACCGGCGTACGCGGGGCTGAGAACTTACCCCGCGATGATCGAGTGGTGTCTGCTCTGCTACAAGAATTGGCCCAGCCGATGCTCGAAGCTCATGCCGGATGGCTTACGTACTGGCATCTGAACTCCTGCAAGAATGCCGAAGCAAACGATACCCGCTTGCGTAAGCCCAGAGATGTCACGCCGCCCTGGACATCCCCGCCCAGAAGCCGCGTCGAATGGGTGAATTATCTGTGCCTTGAATGCCTGCGACTCAAACAGGCCTGTACACACCTGATTGGGGATTCGACCTTCGATGAGTCGGCAGTAGCGCAGGCGTATGACAGCGTCCTCACACAAATCACTCAGCCCGATTTCTTCAGTAGCGGACAATTCCTGCGCGACCTGGGCGGGCATCAACTGATGTCGGCTCTTTGCGCGTACATCAATCGAACGGGAGTGTCGCGCCTATCGTATTCTGACCTGGAGACGGAGCTGATCAACGCCCTGGATCGCTTGTATGCGCCGGACTTTTTTGTCCCCGATGACTTTGCCGAGGTGGCGAGACAGCTGATCTGATAGCGGTGAGTCGGCTTCCTGCGCGGGCAAGAACCCGACTCACCGTTCAAGTGTTGACTCTATTCCTGGTTCCTGACTTCACTCCGCCAGCAGCAAATACGGCTCCTCAATCAACCCCTTGATAAACTGCAAGAACCGCGCGGCCGGCGCGCCGTCCACCAGGCGGTGATCGAAGACCAGGCTCAGCGTCCACATCTGGCGCAGAACCGGGGCGGCCGGCGACTCGGCCCGGTAAACCCACTTCGGCGCGATGCGGCCCAGGCCCAGAATCGCGGCTTCGGGCAGGTTGATGACCGGGGTGAACGCGTCCACGTCGTACATCCCCAGGTTGGTGATGGTGAAGCTGCCGCCGCTCAGGTCGTCGGGCAGCGAACGGCCTTTGCGCGCCCGGTCCACCATCTCGCGGAACTCCGCGCCGAACTGGCGCAGCGACTTCTTGTCCGCGTCGCGGATCACCGGGACGAGCAGCCCGCGCTCGGTGTCCACGGCCATGCCCAGGTTGACGTGCGCCAGCAGCTCGATCGCATCGGGCGCGAGACGGGCGTTTACGAATGGGAACTTGCGCAGCGCGGCGGCGACGATCTTCGCCAGCAGGTCGTTGTAGCCGGGCGCAAAGCCCCATTCCTTCTCAACCCGCGCCTTCAGCCGCTCGCGCATCGCCACGAACTCGGTCGCGTCCACTTCCATCATCAGGGTGACGCGCGCGGTCGTGTGTACGCTCGTGCCCATCCGGTCGGCGATGATGGCGCGGACGCCCTTGAGGGGGATGCGGTCGGTCACTTCGGACGGTGGAAGCTGGTGGCTGGAAGCTGGCGGCTGGAAGCTGGAAGGCGCCGCGGGAACTGCGGGAATTGATGGAACTGCGGGAACTGGCGCGGCAGGCTGCGGGAGCGACGCTTCCGTGGCCGGCAGGGTGCGAAGTTGGACGGCGTGCTCGACGTCTTCTTTGGTGATGCGTCCACCGGGTCCGGTCGCGGCGATATCGCGCAAGGGAATGCCCGCCTCGGCCGCGAGTCTTTCGGCCAGCGGCGTCGCCTTGGGCGCTGAGACGAGATAGGCCAACACGTCGCGCTCGGCTACGCGGACGCCCGCGCCGCCGGTCGGGCTGATGGCGGCCTTTGCCAGGTCAACGCCCCGTTCCTCAGCCAGCTTCCGCGCACGCGGGGAGACCATGACACGGTGACTTGGTGACAAGGTGACAAGGTGATCGGATGCCCCCATGGTCGGTTCTAGTGGTGCGGCACTTATAGCACGCTCAGATGTCACCGTGTCACCTTGTCCCCCTGTCACCTTGTCAAACGCCTCCTCCTGCTTCCCGATCACCGCCACCACCGTCAGCACCGGCACGACCTGGCCTGCGCTGAACGGGCCGCGATGCAGGGTGCCGTCAGCCGTCGCATCAATGGGGAAATCGGTCTTGTCGGTCTGGACGAGGAGGAGTTGCTGCCCCTCCTGGACCTGAGCGCCGTCGGCCGCCGACCATTCGAGAAGCGTGACTTCTACGACGGTTTGGCCCAACTGGGGGATGAAGACTTCTTTGGCCATCAGCTTACCACCTTTCGGCACGCAGCAACGATCCGCCCGACGTTCGGGATCGCCATGTCTTCCAGCACTTCGGCGCGCGGCACCGGCACGTTGAGCGCGGCCACGCGCACCATCGGCGCATCGAGCCAGTCGAAGGCCAGATCGTTCACCTGGGCCATCACTTCGTTGATGAAGCTGGTGTTTTCGTAGGCCTCGGTCACGCCGACGAAGCGGCCGGTCTTCTTGACCGACGAGATGATCGTGTCAATGTCCAGCGGCTTGAGGGTGCGCAGGTCAATCACCTCGACGTCAATCCCCTCTTTCGCCAGTAACTCGGCGGCCTCCAGCGAACGCAACACCATGCGCGAATAGGTGACGAGAGTCACGTCCTTGCCGGGGCGCTTGATGTCGGCGACACCGAGCGGGATGATGTAGTCTTCGTCCGGCACGGGGCCTTTGGCGCCATAGAGCATCTTGTGCTCGATGAACATCACCGGGTTGTCGTCGCGAATGCAGGCCTTGAGCAGCCCCTTGGCATCGTAGGGCGTGGATGGCATGACGACGTAGATGCCGGGGAAGTGCGTCCAGAGCGCCTCCAGGCTTTGCGAGTGGTGCGCGGCGATCGCGCGGCCCGCGCCGCCCTCGGTGCGGATCACCATGGGCACGCTGGTCTTGCCACCGAACATGTAGCGATTCTTGGCGCCCTGGTTGGCGATCTGATCCATCGCCAGCGGGGTGAAGTCCACGTACATGATCTCCGCGATGGGGCGCAGCCCCGCCATGGCCGCGCCGACGGCCGCGCCGCCGATGGTTGCCTCGGAAATCGGCGTGTCAATCACCCGCCAGTCGCCGAACTCCTCCCAGAGGCCGCGCGTTGCACCGTATGCGCCGCCGTAGAGGCCTACGTCCTCGCCCATGATGAAGACGCGCGGGTCGGCCTTCATCTCCTCGCGGGCAGCTTCGACGAGCGCCTGGGCGTAGGAGATCTGGCGCATGGGTGGCACGGTCTGGAGACCGGCTTCAGCAGCATGCACGCGTTCTCGCAGCTTGCGCTCCGCCTCGATGTCAGCCGCGGTGGTCTTCGACGGGGCATAGACGTCGGTCTCGACCTCGCTGGGATCGGGCTCGGGGGAGGCGTTGGCGAAGGCCAACGCGGCCTTGATTTTTCCCTCCACGGCCTCGTTCAGTTCCGTGTACTGGCTGTCGTTCAACCAACCGAGGCCTTCCATCTCGTTCTTGAGGACCGTGATCGAGTCGTGAGCTTTCCACTCCTTTTCCTCTTCCCGCGTGCGGTACTTACGCGGGTCGGAGTGGGAATGGCCGTAGTGACGGTAGGTTTTGCCTTCGATCAGGCTCGGCCCTTCCCCGCGGCGGGCACGTTCGACCGCCTTGGCGACCGCGCCGCGCACCGCGATCACATCCATGCCATCCACCACCACGCCGGGGATGCCGTAGGCGCAGGCGCGCTGGGCGATGTCGGGCAGCTTGGTGACCTTGGCCCAGGGCACCGACATGCCGTATTGGTTGTTTTCGGCCACGAAGACCACAGGCAGGTTCCACGTCGCGGCCATGTTCAGCGCCTCGTGGAAGTTGCCCTCGTTGGTTGCGCCGTCGCCGAAGAAGCAGACGACCACGCGATCGGTGCCTTGCAGCTTTTGGGCCAGCGCGGCGCCCACGGCCACGGGCAGGTTGCCGCCGACGATGCCGGTGGCGCCCAGGTTGCCGTGAGCCACATCCGCGATGTGCATCGAGCCGCCCTTGCCCTTGCAGTAGCCGCCCGACTTCCCCAACACCTCGGCCATCATCTTGTTGTAGTGTTCCTGCTTGGCCTCGGGGGTCTTGGCGGCCGAGTCGCCGTGCGCGTGCGCGTGGCCGTGCCCGCGGTGCGTGGAGGTGATGAAGTCGTCGTCGCGCAGCGCAGCGACCGCGCCCACCGAGACGGCCTCTTCGCCGGCGTAGAGATGCGACGCGCCCTTGAGCACTGCTTTACCCAACAACTCAGCGATGTTGTCTTCGATCGCGCGGATTTCCTTCACCTGCCGCAAATAGCCCAGCAGATCCTCGCGCGTGAGCGCCTGTTCTTCGATCAACGCCGAGATTTCCTCGGGCGTCTTGGGGGACATCGGATGGACGTCTGGCATTTTAGGGATAGCTCCTGTGTGGTGGTTGCGTACTGCGTGTTGCGTGCTGCGTGAGCGCGGCGAACCTGACTCTTGCCGGTCACGTATCACGTAGCACGTATCACGCCAAAATGACTTCGACCCCCAGCGCCCGCGCCTGCGCGACCAACTCGGCCGGCGCGTGGGAATCGGTGATGACCGTGTGAATCTGCGATAGCGTTGCAAAGGACGCCACGCCGACGCGACCCCACTTGGTCGCATCCAGCACGGCGACGACCTGGCGGCAGAGAGCGGCCAACGGCCGCTTGATCTCCGCTTCGTCCGAGCTGACGTCGGTCAGGCCCTCGGCGACCGTGATACCGTGAGCGCCGAAGAAACCCGTCTGGACGTTGAACTTGCGCAGCATCTCCAGCCCGTCGGCGCCCACCAGCGACGCGGTGTCGCGACGGAGCACACCGCCGGGCATGACGACGGTCACGCCGGGCGCGTCCAGAAATTCTTGGGCAATGCTCAGGCCGTTGGTGATGACGGTCAGATAGCGCCGGTTCTTGAGGGCCTGGGCGATGGCGAGCGCGGTGCTGGAACTGTCGAGGATGATGGCGTCGCCGTCGGCCACCAGGCGGGCGGCGGTCTGACCGATGTGGTGCTTCTCCTGGACCTGCTGCTGGCGACGAAGTGATAACGGCAAATCCTGCGCGGCCGCATTGACCGGCACCGCGCCGCCATGGGTGCGCAAGACCAGGCGGCTCTCGGCCAGGGCTTGCAGGTCGGCGCGGATGGTGACCTCGGAGACGCCGAACTGCTGGCTGAGTTCAGCGACCGAGGCGCGCCCAGCTTGCTTCACCTGGCGGATGATCTGCTGGCGGCGTTCTTCAAGGTAGAGGTCCCGGGTCGGTTCGGGCATTGCGGTTACGCATATCCGTGATGAGTTACGATTACTTTCATTGTACTACGAACCGCAAGCCCTGTCAAGTCCTATGGAGCAGCTTTGTGTTACTCGTGAGTCGCTGCTGGAAGCCAGACCGTGAATGTGCTGCCCTGCCCCACCTGGCTCTCCACCGTGATCTGTCCCCCGTGGCGCTGCATGATCTCCTGACAGATTGCCAGACCCAGCCCGGTGCCGGGCGTGGCGGACTGGCGGGCAGCCTCGCCGCGATAGAAGCGCTCGAAGATGTGCGCCTGGTCTTCGGGGGTGATGCCCAGCCCGGTGTCCCTCACGGTCAGAGTGACCCAGGTCTGACCGTCGCTCCGTTGCAGCCCGCTGCTCAAAACGAGGCTGCCCCCCGTCGGTGTGTAGTTCACCGCGTTGGCTATCAAGTTGATCAACACCTGCATCAGCCGGTCCGCGTCGGCCAGCGCCGGGGGCAACTCGGGCTGGGGCAAGACCTCCAGTGTCAGGCCGGCCTGCTTGACCAGAAGCGCCCGCGCATCCACCAGCATGGCCATGACCCGGTTGACATCCACCGCCGCAAGCCTGATGCGGATCTTCCCCTGATCCAGTCTGGAGATGTCCAGCAGATCCTCGATGAGGTGTTCCAGGTGGTTCGTTTCACTGTGCAGCGTGGTCATGTACTGCGCATGCTTCTCCGGCTTGCCGCGTTCCAGCAGATGCAGATAGACCTTGATGTTGGTCAGGGGCGTACGCAGCTCATGGGAGACGTTGGCGACGAACTGGCTCTTGAGTTGGTCGAGCTCTTTGAGCTTTTCGTTGGCGGTCTGCAGCCTGGCGGCCGTCTCCGAGAGTTCGACCGTGCGCTCGGCCACGCGCTGCTCCAACTCGGCGGTGCGGCGCTGCACCTGCTCGCGCAGACGGGCCTGCTGGATGGCGATCGCCAGTTGGTCGGCCACTTCGCGGGCAATGGTCAACTGTTCGGCGGAAAACGCGCCGACGCGGTCGGCGCCCAGGTTCAACACGCCGATCGGCCGGTCCTCCGCGAACAGCGGTATGTTGACGAAGGAACGCATCCCCTCGGCCTGCAATGCCTGGAGCGCCGGCGGCAGTTGAGGAAGGTTGCGAATGTCTTCCACGATGTGCGGGCGACCCTGCTGCAGTTCTGCGATGCGGAACGCCTCTGCGGGGAAGCGCGCTCCCGCACTCAGCTTGGTCTCGCCCTCGGCATGGACGGCCACAACAGTAACTTCGCCGGCTTCGGCATCGAAGAGCATGACGCTGGCCTGCCAGCATGGCACCAGGCGGCGGAAGCTCCGCAGGGCGGTCTCGGCAATCCTCGCTATCGGCTGCATGGCCAGGGTCGCCTGGTCAATCGCGTGCATGGTTTCCAGGCGTGCGGCAGATTGTCGCAGCGTCTCTTGCGCTTGTACCCGCTTGGTGATGTCGTGGCTGATCCCGACCAGTCCGACGACCTTGCCCTGCGGGTCGCGCAAAGGCACTTTGGTAGTCAACAGCCAGCCCATCTCGCCAGTTGGAAGAACGGTCGGCTCTTCGCGGTTGAGCAGCGGCTCACCGGACTGGATGACGGCTTGATCGTCCGCAGCATAACGCGCGGCAACATAACGCGGGCGAATGTCAAGATCGGTCTTGCCCACCGCCTCTTCTTGCGTCTGCGCGCCAAAAGAACGGAGGTGCGCCGTGTTGTTGAGAGTGAAGCGGGCTTCGGCATCTTTGGCATAGATGCGATCGGGCAGGTTGTCTATCAGTGTGCGCAGCAAATTGCGTTCTTGCGCCAGCGCCTCCTCCTCCCGCTTGCGCTCGGTGATATCATGCACGGTGCCGCGAAAACCATTGATGCTTCCATCGGCGGCTTTGATCAGGGACACGGAAACCTCGACGGATCGAAGCGTCCCATCCGGGCGCACCAAATTCCAGTCGAGGGCTTGTTCCGGAATCCCCGTTCGGAAGACCCGATTGAAAGTCTGGAAAACGGCTTTTCCTCCCTCGGGGGTCATGTACAGGCGATTGTTCATCCCCATCAATTCATTCGCGGGGCGTCCCAACATGCGGACTAGCGCAGGGTTCAAAAAAGTAAAGTTGCCCGCCGTGTTCACCTCATAGCAGCCGTCTTCGATATTGTCCAGAATGGACCGAAAGCGCTGTTCGCTTGCGCGCAACGCTTGTTCGGCGGCCTCTTTTGCCTGAAGCGTTTTGCGCTGCGCCAACGCATCTTTGACCGCAAACGGCAGGCGCGTGATCCGATCCTTGATGACGTAATCGGTCGCGCCCGCCTTGATGCACTTGACGGCGGTCTCTTCGTTCAGCGTACCGGTCAACACGATAAACGGCAGCGCGGGGTCCCGTTCGAGCGAGATTTTCAACGCGCGCATCCCGTCGAATTGCGGCATCGTGTAATCCGAAACGATCACGTCGGGACGAAATTCATCCAGCGCGGCGATGAACTCGTCCTGCGTTCCCACGCACGTGGAGGTAAACGCCAATCCTTCTTTGCGAATCACGCGCGCGGCGAGTTCCGCGTCGGCAGGCACATCTTCCACGAACAGAATGCGGATGGGTTGATTCGTTTCCACTGGATTGCTCCTGGAGGAGCCGGATGCCGTTCCGTCTCCTACGGCGAACGAGAACGCGGCAACGCAAGAACGCTGCCGCAGCGTTCTCGCCGACGACGTTCATTTCGTCGGCGGCTGATTGAGCAGCAGCCAGTACATTCCCAGGTCTTTGACGGCGGCAACGAACTTGTCAAACTCTACCGGCTTGACGATGTAACTGTTCGCGCCCAACTTGTAACTCTCGACAATATCACTTTCTTCTTTTGACGAGGTGAGCACGACGACCGGAATGATTTTGGTACGCGGATCGGCTTTGATCGCCCGTAGGACTTCGAGTCCGTCCACCTTGGGTAGTTTCAAATCGAGCAGGATCACCTTCGGACCGTTTTCGATCTTGCGGTGGCTGAACGCGCCGCGCGCAAAGACGAAATCCAGCGCCTCTTCGCCATCGGTGACGACGGCGACGTTGTTGGCAAGGTTGTTCTTTTTCAATGCCCGCAACGCCAACTCCGCATCGTTGGGATTGTCCTCCACCAACAGAATTTCAACTTGTCCGTTCATGATCGGTCTCCTTTTGGGGTAACGCAAAATAGAACGTCGCGCCCTGATTGACTTGTCCTTCCGCCCACACGCGCCCGCCGTGGCGGTGGACGATGCGCTGGACAATCGCCAGCCCCACGCCATTGCCTTCGAATTCTGCGGTTTTGTGCAAACGTTGAAAGACGCCGAAGAGTTTGTGGGTATAGGCGGGATCAAAGCCGACGCCATTGTCTTTCACGAAGTAAACAATCATTCCGCTTTCCACGCGGCTGCCGATTTCAATTCGCCGTTTATCTTTGGGCATTGTATATTTGATGGCATTGGAGATCAAGTTGCTCCACACCTGCCGGAGCAGGGCGGGATCACCAGACGCATTAGGCAAGGGCGCGACGGAAAACGTAAACGCCGCATGCGCCTCCGGCGGTGCAAGCTCGCGGTAGATCGTCTGCGCGAGCGCGGTCATATCAATTCGGGAAGACTGCATTTCGCCCCGCGTGATTCGCGAGAGGGTGAGCAGATCGGTGATGAGTTGGTCCATTCTTTGTGTGTTAGTGCGAACGACGTTCAGCAAACGGTTTCCTTCGGCGTCCAGACTGCCAGCGTACTCTTCGATGAGAATGCGCGAAAAGCCGTCAATCGCACGCAGAGGCGAGCGCAAATCGTGCGAGACGGAGTAGGCGAACGCTTCGAGTTCCTTGTTGGCGGCTTGCAATTCCGTCGCGCGGCGAGCCAGGTCTTTATTGAGTTGATCGATTTCTTCTTCGGCGCGCTTGCGCTCGGAAACATCTCGCGAGGTAATCGCCACACCATCCGCAAGAGGAACGACCTGATGATGAAGCCACGCGGCATTGATCTGTTCGGCGTTGATAGGAAATTCCTCATCCAGTGTTTCTCCAGTTTCGACCACGCGGACGTATTTATCGAAAAATCCATCTGTGCGATTGATCGGAATAAGTTCACACAACCTTTGGCTGATTATCTCTTTTCTGGGCATCCCAATCAATTTTTCACCATGCGCATTCAGATCAACAAACTCAAAGTCAACGATCTGACCTTTTTCATCACGCACGCTCTTGAAAATGTAAAACGCATCCAGACTGCCTTCTGCCGCGGCTCGAAACCGAGATTCACTCTCGCGCAGCGCTTCTTCCGCGCGCTTGCGCTCGGTGATGTCCATAATGGCTGCGACCCTGACCTTACGCCCTCCGTATCCCATCTCTCTGACCCGAATTTCCATCGGGAACTTGGTCCCGTCTTTCCTCAGCCCGATGGACTCGTAAGGTCCCCGGCCGCCCGTAGCAATCTCTTTCCTTACGGACTCGATAGCTTCAGGGGCTATTGTCAACGGCATCACCTGTTTTCCCAGTAATTCCTTTAGTTCGTACCCGAACATCTCAGGGTATTGGTCGTTTGTGTTAAGGAGAACGCCTCCCTCGTGAATGATGATGGCTTCAAACGCTGCCTCAGAAAGGCGACGAAATCGTTCTTCGCTCTCCCGCAGTGACGTCTCCGCGCGCTTGCGTTCGGTGAGTTCGCTTTCAAGTTGCTTGTTCGCGGTTTGGAGTTGCGCCGTGCGTTCGACGACGCGCTGTTCGAGTTCGGCGTTCAGCCGGCGGATTTCCTCCTCCGCGCGCTTGCGCTCGGTGATGTCGATCGCCGAGCCCTCGATGTAACCTCGATCTGGATAGAGTTGGATAGAGACCGAACAAGCGCGTACTTCGCCGCTTTTCGTCAGGATATCGAGTTCGTAATCGTGCAAGGAACCTGTCTTTCGAAGGTCTATCACCATTCGCTCGCGGGCGGCCGAATCCGCCCAACGGATTGTCGCCGGATTCTCGATCATCTCATCTTCTCTATAACCGAAAATTTCGCAAAGTTTCCGGTTGACGGCGAGAATGGCAGAACCATCCAGTTTTGACCGGTACATGCCTACCTGTGCGTTCTCGAAGAGCGCCCGGTACTTGGCTTCGCTTGCTTCCAAAGCCTCTTCTATCCTCCTGCGCTCAGTGAAATCTGTGAAAGTCCCTTCAATTCTCACCAGCCTGCCCTGTTCGTCTTTGACCAGATGGGAATTCAACAAAACGGCCATCTTTTCACCGCTAGTTTTCTTCGCATTCACCTGGTAGTTCCTTATGAATCCCTGGGTCATCAACGCGTTTAGATATTGCTTTCTGTCATCCGGATTCTGCCAAAAGTCAGGTGTTTTTTGTCCTTTCAAATCCTGGGCGATGTCAAAGCCGAGAATCCGATTGTATGCCGGGTTGTGTTCAAGTAACAACCCATCCGGAGTGACGCTGTAATATCCCTCGTCCAGGGATGTTACGGTTTCGCGGAACTTGCGCTCGCTTTCGCGCAGGGTTTTCTCGGCGGCTCTTTCAGCCGTCTGGTCGCGGAATACCAGCACCACTCCCGTGATTTCTCCCTGCAAGTTGCGAATGGGCGCGCCGCTGTCGGCGATGGGATACTCGGCGCCGTCACGGGCGATGAGCAGGGTGTGATTGGCTAACCCTATCACCATACCCTCCCGCAGTACGCGCTCCACCGGGTTCTCGACCTCCCGGCGCGTGTCTTCGTTGACGATGCAGAATACGTCGCCGATGGGCTTTCCCTTTGCCTCGGCCTCGCGCCAACCGGTGATCTTTTCGGCGGCCGGGTTCATCTGCCAAACGCGGCCTTCGGTATCCGTGGTAATGACGCTATCGCCAATACTGTAAAGCGTGGTGCGGTAGCGCTCCTCGCTCTCGCGGAGCGCCTCCTCCGCCTGCCTCTGCACTTGCTCGACCTCGATGACATGCAGGGCAAACGAAAGGTCGCCGGCGAGTTCGTGGAAAAGGGCTTGTTCTTCCTTACCAAGCGCCGTCGTGGGGATGGAGACGGTGAGCAGACCGTACACCTTGCCTTCGTATGCCAGGCAAGCAGACATGCCGCCCCTCTCAGGATAATAGCGCGTCAGGGGACACTCCCCGCAGTCGGAAGGTGGGTTAATGACGACCACGCCTCCTGGCTCGCTCAGCGCACGCCGGGCGCAGTCGGGAAGTTGCCCTTGCTTCATCTGCTCGACCAATGGCAAGAACGCGTTCCCAAGCCCGGACTCGAACGTCGCCTGCAGCGCGCCCTCTGCGTCAATCAGCGCGACCCATGCGCTGAGATAGCCCCGGCTTTCCGTGAGAACTCGGCACGCACTATCGAGAAGTCTGCCTCGGTCTTTCTCCTTCGTGATCAATTGATTGACATTTCGGATCGCGTGCAGCGCGGCATTCAGGTATTGGATTCGTTCCTCTGCCTGCTTGCGCTCGGTGATATCCTGCAACAGCACCAGGATATGTAGTTCACCGGCTACGTCCATCACCGCTGCCGAGAAAAGCCCTGTCCAGATTTCCCCCGACTTTCTACGGTATTGTGCCTCTATATTTCGTGCCCGACCCTGCTCGCGCAACATCTTGACCACCCTGTCTCGAGCCTCAGGGAAAGCCCACGTCTGCAATCGGAGCGAGGTGTGGCTAAGCGCCTCCTCGCGCGTATAGCCAAAAAAACTCAAGAATGCCTCATTGACGTCAATGTATTGCCCATCGGCTAAGCGGGTGATACTTATCCCGATGGGACTGGTGTGAAAAACGGTGGAGAAACGCGCTTCGCTTTCGCGCAGCGCGCCAGTCCGTTCCGTGACGCGCTGCTCCAGTTCAGCCGCCCACGCGCGCGTCTCCTGGTACAGCCGCGCGGTCTCGCCCAACGACGCGTGCAAGTTTGCCGCCATCGCGTTGAACGCGCTGGCTAACTGACCGATCTCGTCGCTGCTTCTGACTTTGATCTGGTAGTCCAGATTGCCCTTGCCGATTTCCTCCGCGCCCTTGACCAGTTGCTGCACCGGCGCGGTGGTCGTGCGCGCCAGCAATACTCCCAGCACTATGGCAACTACGAGTGTGATGCCAATCAGCAACAGCGCGCGTTGAGTCAGTGCGTTGACTGGGGCAAAGGCGGCTTCGGCGGGCTCCAGGATCATAACCGCCCAGGGCAGCCGCGGCACCGGGGCGAACGCCGCCAGATCCAACTCGCCGCTGCTGCTGCGGGTCTCCAGCGTTCCACGTTCGCCGGCTATCGCGCGCAGTGCTGCCGCATTCTGTCCCGAAACGGGCGTTAAGATGCGGGTCTGGTCAGGGTGCGCCAAGATGATGCCGCCCTGGCGCGAGTCCATCAAACTCGCGCGGGCAGAAGAACTCACGCGGATGCCGGTGATCGCGTCGGAAAGCGCGGCGAGCGAAATGCCCCCGACGAGCACGGCGCGCAGCTCGCCTTTGTCGTCGAACAAAGGAACAGCGTAGGTTACGACTGGTCGTCCGGTTCCGCGCGAGAGAACTGGGATTCCCAGGTATGGCTTTTGGGTCGCCAGCGTCTGCTGAAACCACTCGCGGTCGGCAACCGTGCCGCCGCGATTCTGCCACTTATCCTTTAGTCCGCTCGCCCAGCCGATTCCTTTGGCATCGTAGATGGCAACACTATCGAAGCGCGCGTCAATTTCCTGGAACTGCGCGAGATGCATTTCCGCTTCTGCCGGGTCGTTTTCTAGCACGGCGCGAATGAAAAGGGGACGTGCCGCGAACAAGTGAACATTCGTCTCCGCGCCCTCGACGTAATTCGCCGCGAATTGGGCCGCCAGATCGGCAGCGGCGAGGTTGCTCTCAAGAACATGCTCGCGCAGTACGGTGCGACTGTTCTCGATCAATGCTGCGCCGACCGATCCGCCGGCGATCAGCGCCACGAGGACGATCAGTCCGCTGAGGCGCAGCGCCAATCCGAATCTGGGTCGCATGCGAAATGCGTTTGGTGTTCGCATTTATTCCTCCCTGGTCAGACAACACGAGTTCACAGTTCACGTTACTGGTACGTCATTTGGCGGTTGCCTTGCCTGTACTGCTCGCTGAACACATGGCAGTAGTTCCGTAATTAGAACATTCTTGAGAATGAGATCATCTGCCCCATCGGTTAGCGCTACCCGCCGACAGTAATCATAGACGACAGGGGCCTGCAATGTCATCGCAACGATGCTGACCTGAGGCAACACACTCCGTAAGTCGCGAATGAGCGCCAACCCTTGTCCCGCGGGCAGGTCAAAATCGAGGAGAATGACTTGGGGCTGTAAAGCCTTGGCCTGAGCCAAAGCCGCCGCGTTTCCCCCGGCTGTCCCGACGACGACAAATTCCCCGCCGTGGTTCTCCAGCAGAAAGCGCGTAAGAATCTCCAGAAAAGTCTCATTGTCGTCCACCAACAGGACGCGAAGAGGGCGCGTGGGCATAATCATCTCCATAATCTCATTCTTTCGGCATGGCAAGCCGCCCATGTAGTTTATCATCTTTGTGCGAGAGTGACTATACGTATCTCTACGGTATTGGGACAACAAAAAACCCCGTATTTCGGATACGGGGCGGCGCAGTCCAGACCTGACAGGTCTCCGAGACCTGTCAGGTCTGTGTTATTCTTTCGCCAGGATTCCTCGCTGCAAGGCGTAACGCACCAGCTCGACCTGGTTTTGGAGACCGAGTTTGTGCATGAGACTGGCGCGGTGCATTTCCACCGTGCGGGGGCTGATGAACAGACGCGTGGCGATTGCGACGTTCGTGTGACCTTCGGCGACGAGTTGCAGGACCTCGCGCTCGCGCGTGGTGAGAGTGTTGTAGGAATCCAGTGGCTCGCCCTTTGCCTTTTCGACGTAGGTGTCAATCAGACGATCGGAAAGCGGCGGGCTGAGGAACCGCCGACCGGCGATTGCATCCCGAATCGCCTTCACCAGATCGCCGGTGGTAGACCTTTTGAGAACGTACGCGCTCGCGCCGGCGGTCAATGCTTCCAGAACGTAGCTCTCGTCGGCGTGCATCGAGAGAATCACGACGCGCGTCTGCGGCGAATGTTGCCTGGTTTGCCGCGCGACTTCCAGGCCGGCAAGCCCCGGCATCATCAAGTCGAGCACCAACACGTCGGGCTCGACGCGCTCGACCAGCGCAACCGCTTCGAGTCCATCTCCGGCTTCGCCGATCACTTGGAAATCTGTCTCGGCTTCCAGCAAAGCGCGCAAGCCCTGTCGGACGATGGGGTGATCGTCTGCTAACACAATTTTCACTTTCACCTCTCCTTCATCCTCCGCTCAAAGGCACTTGAAAAGTAACGCGCGTGCCAACGCCTGGAGTGGATTCTATGCTCAAATCTCCGCCGAGCGCAACGGCGCGCTCGCGCATTCCAGAGAGACCGCTGGAAGTGGGAGCAGCTTGCGCGGCTTCGACGTGAAACCCCTGGCCGCGATCTTCGACCTGGACGTCGAGAGTATCTGGCGTCACCCAGAGACGCGCGGTCACTTCTTTCACACCGGCGTGGCGGGCAACATTCGTCAGCGCCTCTTGCGTGATGCGGTACACCGCCGTCTCGATTTCAGGCGCAAAGCGTCGGTCTAGCCCCGCATGTTCAAGATGAACGCGGACGCCGGTTTGGTCGGCAAAGCGTTTCGTAAGCCAGAGGAGCGCGGGCAGCAAGCCCAGGTCATCCAGCATCGTCGGACGCAGATCGAGCGACATGCCTTGCACCTGCTCCATCAGTCGCTCCACGAGCGATTGCGCGTTGCTCAAACGAGAGCACAGGGTGTCCGCCGGCAAGTGACTGCTGGTTTCCAGTAGCATTTTCAGCCCGGTGAGAATCTGACCGACCTCGTCGTGAAGCTCGCGCGCGATGAACCGGCGTTCGGTTTCTTGCGCCTCGACCAGGCGGCGAGAAAGGGCTTGCAGTTGCGCGCGGGCGCGCTGCACCTCTTGGAACAATCTTTCCCGTTCCTCTTCCGCGCGCTTGCGTTCGGTAATGTCTTCAGCAAAGCCTATGATGCCCACTATATTACCATGTTCATCCCGGTATGGTATTTTGTCGGTTGTGAACCAGCGTTTGCCATGACCTGTCTCGATCACCTCAAGAATATTTCTCTTTGGCTGTCCCGACGTGAGAACTTTCAAATCATCTCTGAAGAATTGATCCACTTGCTTCTGTGGGAAAAACTCAGAAAGACTTTTCCCTACTACTTTGTCTTCTGCCCATCCAAACGTTTTGACCCAAGACCTATTCACGCGCACCATGCGATTATCCAAGTCTTTGTAGAAGATCAACGCTGGAACAGAATCCAAGATGGTCTGTAGTTCCTCCTTATGTTTCCGCAATGCTTCCTCCGCGCGTTTGCGCACACCGATATCGCGGGTGATGCCTACGAAGCCAGTGGGATGTCCCTCAGTATCAAATAGCGGTGAAGAGAGCACTTCGACATCCACCCAGCGCCCATCCTTGTGACGCATCCGGTATTCAGTCGGCATATTAAGATCCATTTCCCGCTTCAACCGGTTCTGGAGGATCTCCCGCATTTGGGCCAAGCCGTCTTCGTCCAGGAGGTCCACCACGTAAAGCCCGCGTGTTTCCTGTGGCGTATATCCCAGCACGCGCTTGACCGCCGGGCTGACGTAGACGAAATGCAAGCCCAAATCCAACTGCCAGACAATATCATCCACGCGCTCGGCGATGAGGCGATAGCGCTCCTCGCTCTCGCGCAGCGCTTCCTCCGCCCGCTTGCGCTCGGTGATGTCGCGAGAGATGCTGCCCGACATAAAACCCCTGTCCATCTTGATGGGGAACATCAAGGCTTGCACGCTCCGGCGTGTTCCATCGGGGCGCTGGATATCCGTCTCGCGCAACTGGTTCAACCAGGGCATCTGCCCTGTTCTCAAGAATTCGAGCGTGCTGGCTCTGAGATGCTCAAAGGTGGTCGGAGTTTTCTGTTCCTCGGAGAGTGTCTGGAACAAAACATCCCACACCGGATGCTCCACCGCTTCAGACCGTTTCAGCCCGGTAATCCGCTCTTGCGCGCCATTCCATTCGACAATGTTTCCTTGTTCGTTTGCCAGGACAATACCATCTGCCGATTGCTCGACAATGCTGCGGAACCTGCACTCGCTTTCGCGCAGCGCTTCCTCGACGCGCTTGCGGTCAGCGATATCGCGGATAGAGCCGCGAACGCCAAGACTGGTTCCGGTTGGATCGGTGATCGGTTGGTATGCCATCGAGACCCAACGAATCGTTCCATCCCGGCAAACAATCCGAAAATCAAACCCCGTTTGAATTTGCAGCGAAAACGCTCGCTCGATTTCCGCGTTCAGATTGTCGGCATCCTCAGGATGGGCAATCCTCTGAAAGAGATCATCAGACCCAAGGAACTCGCCAGGAGCATAACCGGTAATGCCTTCACAGGATGGACTGACGTAGACGAAATGACGTTCGGGGTTCAACAAAAATTCCCAATCCCAGGTAAAATCGGCAATAGTGCGATAACGGGATTCCGCTTCGCGCAGCGCTTCCTCCGCGCACTTGCGCGCGGCCGAGGCCGCGCGCGGCGTCTGGCGTTGTTGGGCTTGTTTCAGGGCCGACCGCACGGCAGCCGGCAGGCGGACGAGGTGTTTCTTGTGGAGTATGTGGATGGGGTGATTCATAGCGCTCTCATGCCTCCACTACCATTATACACCCGATGTCCGGTGGTGCGGCGTGATCGAAGGGGTTAAATTGCGTATTGACAAATTAAAACCTTTTTGGTATACTGACCTACAGTTCTGGAGCTTCTCGCGCCAACAATTCTCCGCGCTTCAAGGGCCAATGACGGCATGATCACCATCAAAGATGTTGCCAAGCGCGCGCAGGTTTCGCCGGGCACGATTTCCAACGTGCTGACCGGTAAGCGCCGCGTCTCCGAGCTGACCCGATCGCGTGTTCTCAGTGCGGTCGAAGAGCTAGGCTACCACCCCAACATTTTGGCCCGCAGCCTCATCAACCGGCGCAGTGAAACGATTGCCGTGGTCGCCACTGGGCTGGAATACTTCGGACCTTCTCAAACCGTCGTCGGCATCGAGCAGGAATCGCATGATCTAGGTTACTTCCTGATGCTGAGTTTGCTTTACCAGCCCGACAGCCCCGTGGAGATGGCCCTGTCCGCATTGTTGGGCCGCCGCGTGGACGGGATCATCTGGGCCGTGCCCGAGGTCAGCGACAACCGGAAGTGGATCACGCCGGAGCGGCTCGAACACCTGCCGCCGATGGTCTTCCTCAGCATGGCCCCGCGTCCCGGCCTGACAGTAGTGGCGGCCGATAACCGCGGCGGCGCGACGCAGGCAGTGCGGCACCTCGCGGACACGGGACGGCGGACCATCGGTGTCATCACCGGACCGCTGCACTGGTGGGAGGCGCGGGAGCGATGCGACGCGTGGGTAGAGACGATGCGGCAGATCGGGCTGCCGACCGACGACTCCTTACAGGTGGAGGGCAACTGGTCGGCGGCGAGCGGCGAGCAGGGCTTGCGGCGGCTACTGACCCTCCGCCCGGACATTGATGCGGTCTTCGCCTGCAACGATCAGATGGCCCTGGGCGCGCTACGGGCTGCTCATGCCGCCGGGCGCCGCGTGCCAGAGGATTTGGCGGTCGTTGGCTATGACAATATCCCGGAAGCAGCCTACTTTCAGCCCCCGTTGACGACCGTCTATCAAGGGATGATTGAGGTGGGCCGCGCCGCGGTGCGGAAGTTGCATACGATGATCGAGGCGGAGCACGACGGTTACGCCGTCGCTGGCCCTTTGAACACGTTGCTGTCGCCGGAGCTGATGATTCGCGAAAGCTCCAGATGAAGGCTCTTCTGACTTGAAGGGAGGTGGTGGCCGGAAATGTGAGAACGGTAACACGGCTTTCGATCGGTCCGATGCAGGAACCAACCCGAATCCAAAGGAGGAACCAATCATGCGTGCTCGAACTATTCTGACCGTGCTGTTCATCGTTGCGATGATGATGACGGCGTGCGTTGCACCGGCCCCTGCGCCAGCTCCGGCCGCTGCCCCAGCCGCCTCTTCGGCCGGGAAGTGGTGCTCCAACGTCACAATCGTCTTCTTCCCCGGCGGCCCGCAGGGCGGCGTCTTTGCGGTGAACGTCTACAACGGCGCCAAGCAGGCCGAAGCCGATCTTGGCCCGAAGGTGAACTACGTCTGGTCCGACTGGGATCCGCAGAAGATGATCCAACAGTTCCGCGAATCCGCGGCGACCAAGCCGGACGGCATTGCAGTGATGGGCCATCCTGGCGACGAGGCATTCGACCCGTTGATTGACGACGCGGTCAGCAAGGGCATCATCGTCACCAGCCAGAACTCCGAGCTGCCCAAGGTGCAAGCCAAGTATGGCGCCAATGGCTTTGGCTATGTCGGCGCTTCGAACTACCCGGCGGGCCATGCCCTGGGCGTTCAAGCCGTCAAAGTCTTTGGTCTCAAGGCGGGCGATCGCGCCATGGTCTGGGGTCTGCTCTCGCAACCGACCCGTGGCGAAAGGACCAAGGGCGTGGTTGAAGCTCTGAAAGAAGCCGGCTTGACGGTGGACTACATCGAGATTGATGCGGCGACGAACAAAGACCCCGTCGCGGGCGCGCCGACCTTCAGCGCCTATGTTTCCTCGCACCCGGATGTCAAGCTGGTCGTGACCGATCACGGCGGCCTGACCGCGACGGCCGAGACCTATCTCAAGGCCGCTGGCAAGAAAGCGGGCGATATCGCGATCGCAGGCTTCGACCTCTCGCCCGCGACCATCGCGGCGATCAAGGGCGGCTTTACGGGCCTCGTGATTGATCAGCAGGAATGGCTGCAGGGCTATCTGCCGATCCTGCAAATCTGCTTGACCAAGGTCTATGGCTTCTCTGGCCTGGCCATCAATACCGGCGCGGGCTTTGTGGACAAGAGCAACGTTGACTTTGTCGCGCCGCTGGCAGAGAAGAATATCCGGTAACTAGCTAGACCTTCGAGGCGCTTCGCGAGACCTCAAAGGTCTCAAATCGCACGTATGCGGCGCGGGGCACTGCGCCCCGCGCCGCATAGAATCAGGAGGTGGTTTGATGGACTATGTGCTCCAACTGAAAAATGTCTCCAAGACATTCGGCGAGGTCGCGGCGCTGCACCACGTGAACTTTGAAGTCGGCGCCAATGAAATCGTTGGTTTGCTCGGCGACAACGGCGCGGGCAAGTCCACCCTGGTTAAGATCATTACGGGCTACCACCAACCGGATCCCGGCGGCGAAATCTATTGGAAGAATAAAAAGGTCGATCACCTGTCCGTCGCCAGGGCGCGCGATCTGGGCGTTGAGGTCGTCTATCAGGAAAGAGCCTTGGCCGACCTGCAATCCTTATGGCGCAATATCTTTATGGGCCGTGAGCTTTCCAACCGTTGGGGGCTGCTCGACATCAACGCGATGAGAAACGAAACCCAAAAGCTGATGAATACCGCCATGGGCTTTACCTCGTCGGCGGTCACGCCCGAGTCAACCGTCGGGACTTTTTCCGGCGGCGAGCGCCAGGGCGTTGCGATCACACGGGCGCTCTATTTCGAGGCCGAGCTGATTATTCTCGACGAACCGACGATGGGCCTGTCAATTAGCGAGACTAAGAAATGCCTGGATTTTGTCGCCGGTATCAAGCAAGCGGGCAAGTCCGCTATTTTTATTGATCACAACATCGTCCACGTGTATCCCGTCGCAGACCGCATTGTGGTGATCGACCGGGGCACCGTCGCAGGCCAGTTTATGAAGGGTGAACTGACGTTCGATGAGCTGATTGATCGGCTGACTCGTCTCGCCCGGACGGGCAGCCTCGAAACCAACAACCAGACGGCATGATGGGAGTGGAGGCAAGTCAAATGAATTCTGTAGCTGAAGCCCCAAGACCGCTCTCGCCCACTGCACAGAGGGGCGGATTTGCAAGACTGTTGCGCAAGTACGCTCTACAGATCGCCATCGTTCTTGTCGCCTTGCTCATCTGGGGATTTTTCTTTTGGCGGTCCCCTCGGACCTTTGGGGCGTACGATATCTACAATTCCCTCATGTCCACAACGCCCTTCTTCGCATTGATGGCGATTCCCTTGACCTTGGTCGTCATCGCCAAGGAGATTGACCTGTCCTTCGGTTCCGTTATGGCGTGGGGCATGGCGGCCTTTGATGTGGTGTTCCTGCTGTTCAGCCAGACGAATCCGCAACTGGGTGTCTATCTGGGCTTTATCGCCTGCCTCCTGGCCGGTTTGTTCGCAGGCTGGTTGAATGGCATCATCGTCGTCAAGCTCGGCATCCCCTCTCTGGTTGCAACGATCGGAACGCAGTTCTTGTGGCGGGGTGTGGTGATGGTGGTGACGAACGGTCAGGGACTTGGCATGACGCCTGTTAGACAGACCATCCTGTACCCTCTACTGGTCGGCAGGATCGGTGGCGTGATTCCTATGCAGTTTGTCTGGATGATTATCATTGCCATCGTCGTGTGGTTCTTTTTGAACCACCACAAGTTCGGCGCGCACGTCTATCTTGCCGGCGATAACGTGGACAGTGCCAGGCTGATGGGCGTGGACGTGGACCGCACCAAGATACTGACCTTTACCATTGTCGGTGTGACGGCTGCCTTTGCGGGCTTTGTCGTCAGCGAAGAAGTCCTCTTTCTCTGGCCCACCTTGGGCGAAGGTTACTTGTTGAACACGTTGGCCTCCGTGTTCCTGGGCGGCACGTCGGTCTTTGGCGGGACGGGCACCATCTTTGGAACGTTCGTCGCCGCCTTTATCATCGCCATTATCAATCCAGGCATTGTCGCCGCGGGCTGGCTGGCGTATTGGACGCAGTTTATCTACGGCCTGATCATCGTAGTTTCCGTCTCGCTGCAAGCGGTCTTGCGTCGAAGGTTGACCTAGGAATTTCTACATTCGGACCTGGGAGGTGGAAACCCATCAGGTCCGCGGGAGGCCCTCGATGAAGCCACGCGAACGCGTCATGCTCGCCCTCAACCACCAGGAACCCGACCGCGTGCCGATTGACCTGGGGGGCACGATCGTCTCTTCCATCGTCAAGACGAGCTACGTCGCCCTGAAGAAACACCTCGGCCTGCCGCTGGAAGAGATCGTCATGCTGGACCACGTGCAGCAGTTGCCCTACGTGGACGAGGCGCTGATGCAGCGGTTCGGCGTGGACTTCCGCATGGTGCAGTTACCGGCCGCTACGGCCGCGGGGCTGGCGATCTTTCGGGAAGGAGATTACCATGCGTTCATTGACCGCTGGGGGTCGAAGCTGCACATGCCGGTGGATGGCGGCCTCTATTTTGACTGGGTGGACTTCCCGATCAAAGAGCCGACGATGGCCGCGCTCGATCGCTATGCCTGGCCGCGGCCCGATCCGCCGGAGCAGCAACGGAAACTGGGCAGCCAGGCGAAGTCGCTTTACGAAGACACGGACTACGCCCTGGTCGGCAGCGCGGTGATCGGCGGCGGCATCTTCGAGCAACCGGCGCGCACCATGGGGCTGGAGAACTTCCTCATGGCCCTGGTGGCTGAGCCGGCCTTTGCCGACCGCCTGATGGACCAGATCACCGACATCTACATCGAGTCGTGCAACGCTTACCTGGAACAGGTCGGCCGCTACATCCAGGTCTTCACCTGCTGGGACGACGTGGCCGGGCAGGACGGCTGGCTGATCTCGCCCTCAGTCTACCGCAAGCTCATCAAGCCCAAGCAGCGGCGGCTGGTGGAGGCGATCAAGAAGAAGACGAACGCCAAACTGTTCTACCACAGTTGCGGCGCCACCCGCAACCTGATCCCCGACCTGATTGACCTCGGTTTCGACATCCTCAACCCCGTCCAGGTGTCGGCGCGGGGGATGGACACCAAGAAGCTGAAGGCCGACTTCGGGAAGGACATCACCTTTTGGGGCGGCGGCGTGGACACCCAGCACGTCCTGCCGTTTGGGACGCCGAACGAAGTGCGGGACGAGGTCAAGCGGCGGATTGACGACCTGGCGCCGGGTGGCGGGTTCGTTTTTGCGGCCGTACACAACGTCCAGGCGTTCGTGCCGCCGGAGAACGTCGTCGCCGCATTTGAGACGGCGCTGGAGTATGGGGGATATTAGAGATCGCTGAGAAGCCAGTAGAGACCGTAAGGAGGTCCATCGCCATGTCCAGATATATCCCATGCTTTCGTTTCGGCCTGGCGTTCCTGCTGGCCGGGCTGATCTTCGGGGGCCTCATTCTCGCCGGCATGCCAGCTCAGGCGGGAGGTGAGGGGCCACACCGCGTCGGCTCCGCGCCGCTCGTCAACCCGGCCAGGGTGGATGACGCCGCGGCGATGAACGGCGCTTGCGCTGATCCGATGACCAGTTCCCGCGTCTGCGCTGGCCGCGTGACGCCCCGGCAAGTCGCGCGGATGGGCGGCGAATCGTACACGCGGTATTTTCCACTCTGGTATAACGATACGAGGAAGACGCGGCCATGAAACACCGCGACCGCGTCCTGGCCGCGCTCAGCCACGAGACGGCCGACCGCTGTCCCATGCAGGTCAGCTTCACGCCGGAGTTCGCTGATCGGCTGACCGTGGATTTGGCACGCCGGCGGGCGCCTGGCACTTCGGAAAGTGCCAGGCGCCTTGTTCACAACCCCCACGGCGGCGGCAACACCTACGAACTGGAGCGCGCGCTCGGCGTGGACATGCTGCAGACCTCGGTCGGGTGGGCGAACTCCTATTACCAGGCGCCTGGCCGCTACACCGACGAGTGGGGTGTCACGTGGGACTCGGCGCCCTATGAGACGCCCTACGGGGTCGGTCACTACACCGAGATGGTGGGCCATCCACTGGCCGCCGATGCCGCGATCGAGACCTATCGGCCGCCCGATCCCAACCGGCCGGAGCTGTATCGAGATGTGGAATGGACGCTTCAGACCTTCAAGGAAGAATACTGGATCGTCGGTGTGACGGTGTGCACCATTTTCGAGACCGCCTGGGCCTTGCGCGGCTACGGGCAGTTGCTGACCGATTTTGTTGCCAAGCCTGATCTGGCCGAACGCATCCTGGACATTCCCTTCCGCTATCACCTGACCGCCGCGAAACGACTGACCGAGATGGGCGTGGACATGATCTGGATCGGGGACGATGTGGGTGCGCAGCACGCCATGCTCATTTCCCCGCGGCACTGGCGTCGCTTCCTCAAGCCGCGCCTGGCCGACTTCATCGCGGAGATCAAGGGGATCAACCCGCGGCTCAAAGTCGCGTATCACTCTGACGGCAACATCACCCCGATCATCCCTGAGTTGATCGAGATCGGCGTGGATGTGCTTAACCCGATCCAGCCTGCCAGCATGGATCCCGCCCAGCTCAAACGCGAATTCGGTGACCGGCTCTGTTTCTGGGGCACGATTGACGAGCAGCACACGTTGCCCTTCGGCGCGCCAGCGGACGTGGCGGCCCAGGTACGCCAGCGGATCGAGACCGTCGGCAAAGAAGGCGGCCTGATCCTCGGCCCGACGCATCACGTCCAACTCGACACGCCGATGGAGAACTTTTGGGCGATGGTGGACACGATCATACAAACCTCATATCAGGAGTAGACTATGAAACCGATCACTTTGGGTCTTATCGTCGGCAACCGGGGCTTCTTCCCGGCGCATCTGTGCGAAACCGGCCGCCAGACGATGCTGAAGGTGTTGGCAGCCGAAGGCATCCAGGTCGTCGCCCTCGGCCCGGAGGACACTACCTATGGCAGCGTGGAGAGCGTGAGCGAAGCGGAGAAGGGCGCGGATCTCTTCCGCCGCCACCGCGACGAGATTGACGGCATCCTGGTGACACTGCCGAACTTCGGCGACGAGCGCGCCGTGGCGAACGTCATCCGCTGGAGTGGGCTGGATGTGCCGGTGCTCGTCCAGGCGTTCCCCGACGACATGACCAAGATGACGGTGGCGGACCGCCGCGACGGCTTCTGCGGCAAGATGTCGGTCTGCAACAACCTGCGCCAGTACGGCATCAAGTATTCGCTGACCACGCTGCACACCGTTGATCCCGAAAGCGCGAGCTTTCTGGCCGACCTGCGGCGCTTCGCCGCCACCTGTCGCGTCGCGCGCGGGCTGAAGGGCGCGCGTGTTGGCTTGATCGGCGCGCGGCCGGCGAACTTCATCACCGTACGCTTCAGCGAAAAGCTGTTCGAGCGGGCTGGCATCTCCGTGGAAACCGTGGATCTTTCGGATATCTTCGGCCGCGCAGCGAAATTGACCAAGTCCGCGCCGAAGGTCAAGGCCAAGCTGGAGCAGATCAAGGCCTACGTGCCCGTGCGCAAGACGCCGGCCGAGGCGCTGGTCAAGATGGCGCAGCTCGGCGTCGTAATTGACGACTGGATGGCCGATAACAAGCTGGACGCGAGCGCGTTGCAGTGCTGGACCGCCATGGAGGAGTTCTACGGTGTCGTCCCATGCACCATCATGAGCATCATGAGCAACAACTTGATGCCGTCGGCCTGCGAGACCGACATCGCCGGGGTGATCGGCATGGTCGCGATGGCGCTCGCCTCGGGCAAACCCAGCGCGCTGGTGGACTGGAACAACAACTACGGCGAAGACCCCGACAAGTGCGTCGTCTTCCACTGCTCCAATCTGCCCAAGGATATCTTCGCCCAGAAGCCGATCTTGCCCGACGACATCATGGTGATGGACTACCAGGCGATCATCGCGGACACCGTGGGCAAGGAAAACACCTTCGGCACCGTGGTCGGCCGCGTCAGGGCCGAGCCGTTCACCTATTGCCGTATCTCCACCGACGACTACACCGGCCGCATCCTGGCCTACCTGGGCGAGGGCGAGATCACGAATGATCCGCTGACCACCTTCGGCGGCTTCGGCGTGGCCCGCATCCCCAATCTCCAGAAGCTATTGACCTATATCTGCGAGAACGGCTACGAGCACCACACGGCGATCAATCTGTCGCAAGTCGCGGGCGCGGTGGATGAGGCGCTGGTGAAGTATATGGGGTGGAGCGTTTATCATCATGGCTAATACCAAATCAACTTTTGCTTTGTTCTTCGGCAACCGCGGCTTCTTCCCTGCGTCGTTGATCGCGTCGGCGCGGGAGGAGATGGCGGCCGTGCTGAAGGGGTTGGGGCACGAGGTTCTCGTGTTGGACGCCGCGGCCACGCGCTATGGCGCGGTCGAGACGCCGATCGAGGGCGAGGTCTACGCCAATTTCCTGCGGGAGCACCGCGGCCAGTTCGACGGCGTCATCCTCTGCCTGCCGAACTTCGGCGATGAGACGGGCGCGGTGGCCGCGCTCCAGGAGGCGGGTGTGCCTATTTTTATCCAGGGCTATCCCGACGACCTGGACAAGATGGCTCCGGCGCTGCGCCGCGATGCCTTCTGCGGCAAGATTTCGATCATGGACGTCTTCCGGCAGTACGGCGTGAAGTTCACCGCGCTGGCGCCGCATGTGGTCAGCCCCAGCAGCGCCCGCTTCGCGGCCAACGTGGATCACTTCGACCGCGTGTGCCGCGTGGTCGGCGGGGTCAAGGGGATGGTCGTCGGCGCGATCGGCGCACGCACTACGCCTTTCAAGACCGTCCGCATTGACGAGGTGGCGCTGCAACGCCGCGGCATCACCGTGGAGACGCTTGATCTCTCCGATCTATTCGGCCGCATGAGGGCGGTCAAGACCGCCGATCCGGCCTACCGGGCCAAGGCCGCGTTCCTGGGCGGCTACAGCTCGTGGGAGGGCGTGCCGGGCAGCGCGTTTGACCAGCTCGTCCGCCTGGGCGTGACGCTGGACGCCATCGTCGCCGAGTACCGGCTGGACGCGATGGCGATCCGCTGCTGGACCGAGATCCAGGCGCAGATGGGCATTTCGCCGTGTGTGGCGATGGGTGCGCTCAACGATGCCGGCATCGCCGCGGCGTGCGAGGTGGACACGGGCAACGCGGTCGCCATGCACGCGCTGAGCCTGGCCGCCTACCGGCCCGCGGCGCTGCTGGATTGGAACAACAACTACGGCGACGCTGACGACAAGTGCATCCTGTTCCACTGCGGCCCCGCGCCGGCCAGCCTGATGGCGGGCCAGGGCCACGTCACCGACCACGCGATCCTGGCGAACTCGCTCGGCTGGGGCTGCGGCTATGGCTGCAACCAGGGCCGCCTGGCGCCGGGCGCGTTCACCTTTGGCAGCCTGATGACCGACGAGGGCCGCGTGAAGGTTTATCTGGGCCAGGGCAACATCACCGCCGATCCGATCCCCGCGGACTTCTTCGGGGTCGCGGGCGTGGCCGAAATCGCCAGGCTTCAGGATGTGCTGCTGCACGTCGGCGTCCACGGCCACCGCCACCACGTCAGTATCACGCCCGGCGCGGTGCAAGCGCCGGTGGCCGAGGCGCTCGGCTATTATCTTGGTTTCGATGTGGCGCTGCCACAAGGGTGATTTCGCAATAGCGCAAAACTCGCTACCCGTCGTCTGTCATTCTGAGCGGGTCTGCCCCTGATTTCTCGCGACGACGAGCATCTCCTTGCCGCGACGAGACTCCTTCGACTGCGCTCAGGACAGGCTCTTCGCTGGATTCTCGCCGCAACGAGAGTCACGGGACCGACCCGCTCAGAGCTTGCCCTGAGTGTAGCGAAGGGGTGACAAAAGCGAATTTTGCGATACTGCCCCAATTCTTTCGAGGAGAAAACCATACCATGTTAAATACGTCCAGCATTCTCACCAATGCCCTTCGCGCCGGGGTGGTGATCCCTGCCTTCAACATTCCCTATCTGCCGATGGTCGAGCCGGTGATCCGCGCGGTGGCCGATCAGGATTCGTTCGCCCTGATCGCGGTCGCGCGACCGGAGTGGATGAAGTTCGAGGCGAAGAGCATGGCGGCGGTCGCCGAGGAGTTCGGCCGCTGGAACAACCCCAGCCACGTCCGGCTGCACCTCGATCACGTGCCGGTGATTGACGAGGACGGCCAGCAGGTGGATTACCTGGCGATCATCGGCGAGGCGCTGGCGCTGGGGTTCGGGTCGGTGATGGTGGACGGCTCCCGCCTGCCGCTGGCCGAGAACATCCGCGCCACGGCCGCGGCCGCCGAGCTGGCGCACGCGGCCGGCCGGCCCATCGAGGCCGAGCTGGGCGCGGTGTTGGGCCATGAGGCCGGGCCGCTGCCACCCTATGAGGAGCTGTTCGCCTCGGGCAAGGGCTTCACCGACATAGAAGAAGCGCGGCGGTTCGTGACCGAGACCGATTGCGACTGGCTCTCGGTCGCCATCGGCAACATCCACGGCGCGATCGCGGCCGGCGCGCGCGACCAGAAGAAGGTGGAGGCGCGGCTGAACCTGGAACGGCTGGACGCGCTCTACGCGGCGACGCAGATTCCGCTCGTCCTGCACGGCGGCTCCGGCGTCAAACGAGAGTCCGTGCTCGGCGCGATCAAGCATGGCATCGCCAAGATCAACGTCGGCACCGAAATCCGCCAGGCGTATGAAGTGGCGTTCCGCGCATCGGGCGTGGCTGCTGGACAACAGGCGACCTACGACCGCACGGTGTGGGTGCTGCGGGATCATCTGGCGGTGGCGGGGAGCCGGAAGTTGGTGGCGGCGTGAGGGAACTGAGGGAACTGGGGGAACTGAGGGAATTGAGGGAGAACCGGAGTTCCCCAAAGTTCCCCGGAGTTCCTCCCAGTTCCCCAGAGTTCCCGTACAACAGGAGTAGCGTATGGCAAAGTACACAATCGGCGTGGATTTCGGCACTGAATCGGGCCGGGCGCTGCTGGTGGACGTGGCTGACGGCCGCGAGGTGGCGACCTACGTCCATCCCTACGCCAACGGCGTCATTGACGAGAAGCTGCCGGGCACAGAGATTCGCCTGGAGCCGGATTGGGCGCTGCAAGACCCCAACGACTACCTGGAAACGTTCAAGCACGCGATTCCGGCCGTGCTGCGGGCGAGCGGCGTTGACCCTGCGGATGTGATCGGCCTGGGGATTGACTTCACCGCATGCACCATGCTGCCCACGAAGGCCGACGGCACGCCGCTCTGCTTCCTGTCCAAGTGGCGGAATCAGCCGCACGCCTGGGTCAAGCTGTGGAAGCATCACGCGGCCCAGCCCGAAGCCAACAAGCTGAACGAGATCGCCCGCGCGGGGGGCTTCGCCTTCCTGAATCGTTACGGCGGCAAGATCAGCTCCGAATGGTTCGTGCCCAAGGCGTGGCAAATCCTGAACGAAGCCCCCGCGGTCTACGCCGCGGCCGACCGGCTGATCGAAGCGGCCGATTGGGTGGTGTGGCAGCTCACGGGCGTGGAGACGCGCAACCTGACCACGGCCGGCTACAAGGGGATCTGGTCGAAACGCGAAGGCTTCCCGCCGGATGCGTTCTTCCGGGCGCTCGACCCGCGGCTGGAGCATTTCGTAGACGAGAAGCTCTCGCGTCGCATCAGCGAGCTGGGCCAGAACGCGGGCGGGCTGACCGCGCAAGCCGCGGCCTGGACCGGGCTGCGCCCCGGCACTGCGGTCGCGGTCGCCAACGTGGACGCGCACGTCGCGGTGCCGGCCGCCACCGTGGTCGAGCCGGGCCGCATGGTCATCATCATGGGCACCTCCAACTGCCACATGGTGCTCGGCACGCAGGAGCGGCTTGTCCCCGGCATGTGCGGTTACGTGGAAGACGGCATTATCCCCGGCTTCTTCGGCTATGAGGCGGGGCAGTCGTGCGTCGGCGACCACTTCGCCTGGTTCACCGAGAACTGCGTGCCCGCGGCCTACGAGCGCGAGGCGGCGGCCCGCGGCATCTCGATCCACCAACTGCTGGAGGAGCGGGCCGCCGCGCTCAAGCCGGGCGAGAGCGGTCTGTTGGCGCTCGACTGGTGGAACGGCAACCGCTCGGTGCTGGTGGACGTGGACCTGACCGGCCTGCTGATCGGCGCGACGTTGGCGACAAAGCCCGAAGAGATCTACCGGGCGCTGATCGAAGCGACGGCCTACGGCACGCGCATCATTATCGAGACCTTCCAGAATAACGGCGTGCCGGTGCACCAGATCGTCGCGACCGGCGGCCTGCCCGACCGCAACAAGCTGCTGATGCAGATCTACGCGGACGTAACCGGGCGGCCCATCGTGATCGCGGGGACACACCAGGGCGGCGCGCTTGGCTCGGCCATGCACGGCGCGGTGGCCGCGGGCAAGGCGGCCGGCGGCTACGATACCATCGTCAAGGCCACGAAGCAGATGGCGAGCCTGCGGGACGAGTCTTACACGCCGAACCCTGCGGCCACGGCCATCTACGACCGGCTCTTCGCCGAGTATGTGACGCTCCACGACTATTTCGGCCGCGGCGCGAACGATGTGATGAAGCGGTTGAAGGGGCTGAAGGCGGAGGTGCGGGGCGTGAGGGGGTGACGGGGTGACAAGGTGACGAGGTGAGAACCCCATCCCGAATAGAGGATCAGAAGACCTTCGAGGTTTCGCGAAACCTCGAAGGTCTTTGCGTTCGCTCACGGGCTGCCCGGCGTCACGCCGAAGTCGAACTCGGCGGTGCGATTCGAGGGGCCGGAGGCGCCGCAGCCGTTCTGGGTCAGCACCAGGAAGGTGTAGTTGACCGCCGGATTGCCCAGGACGCCGGCCGCGGTGAAGGGGCTGATCACGTCGTTGCCGATCTGCACGCTGCCGGCGTCGCCCGGCGCGAAGTAGGGGGAGGTCCCCCGCCACACGTCGAAGACGCCCGTCCCGCTCCACGTGAGTTGGACATCGCTGCTGCTGAGCTTCGTGGTGGTCACGTTGCTGATCGCGGTCGGGAGGTTGCACGGCCAGTAGCCGGCGTTGAGCGCGAGACCGCTCCCCGACGATGTCCCGCTCATCGGCTGGCCCAGCGTATCGTTCAGCGCCACGCCGGTGCCGCTGGATGGCGCGCCGCCGGCCGCGATGACCCACCAGTCCCCCCGTGACATCAAGTCACGGGGGGACTGGTCCACGGCCGGGCCGCTGTCCGCGCTGGCTCCGCTGGCCGCGACCAGCAGCGCGAGCACCCATGCTGCGATGGCAAGGGAACCCTGTTGGCGCAGCTTCATGGTTGGCTCCTTCCGGCCCTGCCGCTTCTCAAGGGCACGTGCTGGCGTAGAACGCATAGTTTTCGTCGTACACCCCCGCGCACGTCATTGGGCCGCCGCCGGCGCTCGCTGCCTCGCCGGCCAGTTGCGACGCGCCGACGCGGGTCGTGTATTTGCTGTCGTTGCGGATGGTGCTCGTGCTCCCCGTGATCTGCGAATTGCTGACTTTCACCGTGAACGTGTCAAGGTCAAGGCCGGCGGTGTTGTAGATGCCATAATTGTTCGTGCCCCCGCTGGCGGCAATCGTGCTGTTCTGAATCGTGGGTGAGGAGTTGTAGTTGTACACGCCGTAGGCGCCCGTTCCCCCCGAGGCGGTGGCGGTCACGTCCGTCATCGTCGGCGAGGAGGAGTCGGTGTTGTACACGCCGTAGTTGGAGTTCGTTCCCCCCGAGGCGGTGGCGGTCACGTCCGTCATCGCCGGCGAGGAGAGGAAGTTGTACACGCCGTAGCTGTTCGTTCCCCCCGAGGCGGTGGCGGTCACGTCCGTCATCGTCGGCGAGGAGGCGCCGTTGGCCACGCCGGAGTTGAACGTTCCCCCCGAGGCGGTGGCGGTCACGTCCGTCATCGTCGGCGAGGAGGTGTCATTGAACACGCCGAAGTTGGAGTTCGTTCCCCCCGAGGCGGTGGCGATCACGTCCGTCATCGCCGGCGAGGAGGTGTAGTTCCACACGCCGTAGGCGTACGTTCCTCCCGAGGCGGTGGCGGTCACGTGCGTGAGCCGCGGGGAGGCGGACCCGTTGTAGATGGCGGTGACCCAGTTGTCCCCACCCGTGTTCGCCACCGTCAGAAAACGCAGCTCGGCGTTGCTCGCTCCCACCACCGTGCCTGTGTCGAAGGATGCGCTCCCCGTGTAGGTGATCCTGGTCGTCAGCTCGCCGGCGCCTTCAATGTCCACGTACGGTTTCATCGTCACGTGCTCGCTGTAGACCCCCGGCATCACCTTGACCAGGTAGCGGTTCGTGTCGCTTGCATCGGTGATACTGGCCAGCGCCGCGCTGATCGTGGTGAAATCGCCTCCGCTCTTCGCCACGATGACGACGTTGGCGGCGCTCTTGGCCTTCTCCGCCTGCAGAGCATACGGCACGGCCGCGATGCGCCGGTCGGGGCTGAGCAGGATAAAAGTGCTGCCGTCACTGCTGAACCAGACCCGCAGGTAGCTCTCTGTGCTGCGGAAGGCGTCGGCGGTCAGGGCGGTCATGGGCGGGGCGCCCAGCAGCACGTTGAACAGCCCGGCGCTGACCGTTAGCGTCACCCCGGTTGTCGGCGCGCCGCCGCTAACTGATGTGCCATCATTCGACCAGAAGGTGGTCATGCCAGACTGGTCAACGACCGCGAACTTGAAGTAGCCGGTGCCGCTGTAGGCGGATCCCGCTACGATGACCTGGCCCTGGTAGCTGACGACGGTCGGCGCGCCGGCGCCGGCCAGGGGCGCGGCCGGCTCAGCGAGCCGGCCAGCGCCAACGACTACGGTCAGCCCTGCCAGGATCAGCAGAGTCGCGAGGATGGTGAGGACGAGAAGCAGATGGCGTTGCATGGGGGCCTCCTTTGGCGCGAGACGTGCGGTGAACGACAAAGTGTCAGGCACGAGGGACGGAGCCCGAGCGTCCGGTCCCACGTGGGCCGGCAGCCGTGGAGCACCTTGGGGCGATGCAGGAAGCGAAGAATGCAGCACTCTGCACGACATTATACGACGGCTGCGCGGGCTTGTCAAGAGGTTTTTGCCAGGGTCATGGCAGAGGGGGAATGGTTTCGGCATCAGGCGATCCCAGAGGCGAAGGACTGTATCCTGAGGAGATGTTCCGCGCTCACGTGCCAGGCACCTCGCAGGTGCCTGGCACGTTCGAGGCGCCTGGCACGTTCGAGGCGCTTGGACTTACGGGCTGCCCGGCGTCAGGCTGAAGTCGAACTCGGCGGTGCGGTTCGAGGGGCCGGACGCGCCGCAGCCGTTCTGGGCCAGCACCAGGAAGGTGTAGTTGACCGCGGGGTTGCCCAGGACGCCGGCCGCGGTGAAGGGGCTGATCACGTCGTTGCCGATCTGCACGCTGCCGGCGTCGCCCGGCGCGAAGTAGGGGGAGGTCCCCCGCCACACGTCGAAGACGCCCGTCCCGCTCCAGGTGAGTTGGACGTCGGTAGCGGTGGGCCTGGTGGCTACCACTCCGCTGACCGCGGCCGGCGTGTTGCACGGCCAGTAGCCGGCGTGCAGGGTGACGTTCCCGCCGCTCGATGAGCCGACAATCGGCTGGCCCAGCGTGTCGTTGAGCGTCACGTTCCCCCCGCTGGACGGCGCGCCCCCGCCCGCGATCACCCACCAGTCCACGGTCGGGCCGCTGCCGTTCGCCAGCGTCATACCTGCGCAGATCAGCACACCCAGCAGCACGGCCAGACCAAACGTAAGTTTCCTGTCCATGGTATGGCTCCTTTCGCCTCCCCCCGACCTGAAGCTGCGTCGGGGGAGGGGCGCGCTATGGGCGTTGGTAATCGGCTCCCGCGGTTTCCGGTTGGCCATAGCCTTCGGGATACTGGTATGTGCCCTTTTCGTCGCTGTTCTTGATCACCTCGGCCTGAACCGGATGATCTCGCAGGTACGGATCATTCCGGATCGCCGTCACCTGCCACGATACCTCCAGGCCAGACACGCCGCCGGCGATCTTGAACTGGTTGCCGGAAACCTTTTCGGCAATGTAGACCGGGGCGAAGCCGCCGATGCAGGTGAGTTGATAGTTGAACTCCGCGTCGGCATTCAGCGCGTCGAAATAGTCGGGCAGCGTCACCACCGCCTGGCCGGCGGCATCCAGGGCGGCGTTGCCCTGGTAGAGGTTTCGTACTTCGGGCGACTCGACTGCGAAGTGGTAGAGGTACTTGTTCGCAGGATCGAGCGGATGGTCAATCCTGAACGGTTTTGTGCCGCCCGTACTCAGGGTACCGGTGATGTGGACATTCCCGAGGAAGTAGCCCGCATAGTTGGCGCCCTTCGCCTGGATGCCACGGTTGGCGCCCTCCGCCTCGATTGCGTTCGACTCTTTGCTGGACGCGTACAGCCCTTTGCCAATCCCATTATTCTTGGCCTCGACGGCGGACGCGCCGGAGGCGTGAGAGTCTGTAGTAATGGCGGAGAGGCCATGGCTCACCTCCGCATTGATGTTTAGTGTGCCGGTCATCGTATCGCCGCTGACGTTGACGTACGCGGCGTCGTGGTTGTGCAACGCCGTCGCAAAGTCGGCGCTGGTCTGGCCGTCGAGCAGGTCGGCGTTGAGGGTGGTCTGCAGCGTCCCGTTGTTGCGCGCCAGGTCGCCCGCAGCGTTGCCCAGATAGCCCTCGACGCCCAGATCGTCGTAGGCGGAGTAACGCGCCGTAGCAAGCGTTCCGGCGTTCAGGTTGGTCGCATCCAGATAGTAGCTGCCATCCTGGCCGTCGAGGAAATTGGCGTTGGTCGCCTGCAGCGCGTAGGGCACGGCCGCGATCCGCCGGTCCGGTGTCAGGTGGACGAAAGTGCCCGCGCTCCCGGTGCTGCTGAACCACACCCGCAGGTAGCTGGTCGTGTCGCTGAAGACCGAGGCGGGCAGCGCCGTCATGTTCGTCACAGTTGTGTCGCCCAGCAGCACGTTGAACAGCCCGCTGCTGACCGGCAGGCTGACCGCGTCCGTCGGCGCGGTGCAAGCCAGGGTTGAACCGTCGTTCATCCAGTAGCCGGCCGCGCAGTCCGGCGCGTCTACCACGGCGAACTTGAAATAGCCAGTGCCGCTGTAGGCAGCGTCGGCTACGACGATCTGGCCTTGGTAGCTGACGACGGGCGGCGCGCCGGCCAGGGGGGCGGCCGGCCCCGCCAGCCGGTCGGCCCCGACGGTCGTGGTCAGCCACAGGACGACCATCAGGCTGGCGCAGACGGTGAGAACGAGGATGAGATTGCGTTTCATGGGGCGCCTCCTTGTGAAGGTGGGAAAGGATGTCGAGAGACGACAAGGCTCGCTTGTGCTTTCACATTATAGCCGAATCGGTGGGGCGGGTCAATGGGTTTTGGGAAGATTGGGAATTCCTGTTCGCCTGCGGGCGTGATAGCATGCCCCACTGTTCCGGGCATTGACAAACCTCGCGCTTGGCGGTAAGATGGCGGTACCGAGTAAGGAGACTATATGAGCGAGATCGTCGTTGCATCGAACACCGGTCCGCTGGTCTCGGCTTTTCAATGTGGACGGATTGACTTGCTACGCCGGTACTTTGTCGCCATCCACATTCCGGAGACTGTCTTGCTGGAGCTGCGGCGGCACGGGGCCGGCAATGCCGCGAATCAGTTAGTCCGAGAAGGTCTCTTTGTTGTTGAAAGGCTCGGCCCGGATGAGATAGTGCAGGCCGAGCATCTTGCAAAGCAAATCGCCGCCTCGAAGTTCGCCAAAGTGAAGGACTATGCCACTCATATCGCCGAGGCTGAAGCGATCGTTATGATGCAGCGAGTAGGGAGCCAGGTGGCACGGCTGTTATTGGAGGAGAAGGCAGCGCGTGAGGTCGCCACCAGTCTGCGCCTTCCTCTATCCGGTTTCGTCGGTATCTTGTTGAGTGCCTGCCAGGATGGAATCCTGACAGCCGAAGAGACGAGAAGTTTGTTGCAGGATTGTCGCCGGCAAGGGACGCATTACAGTGAGGCCTTGATCGCTGATACTTATCGGCGGTGCATAGAGATGAGGCGGAGATGAGCAAGATTTATCAGGTCAAACCCCACGAACCCGAAGAAGAGTTGTTATCTGCTGAGGATGCCTGGGAGGACTTCCTGTCGCTGCGGCAAGCCCTGGATGGACGGCAGATACCGGCGGTAACTTTCCAGATAGACCGCGCCACGCAGATACTGATGCATGAGTTGATTGCTGCAGGTGTCGCGCAGGATGAAGATGAGGTCATCTCCAAGGCTGTTCAGAAGCTGTACACGACCGTCTACCCGCGCGCTCGCCAGGGAGTGCTCGCTCTGCGCGAAGCAGAACCGGATGAACTCTGACAACGAGCGCAAGCCGAGAGATCGAGGTTGCCATGAAGGATTCCATCGCCCTGTGCGGTGAGTGACCACACGCGATGAACACGAAAGACCTCCGAGGTTTCCAAAACCTCGGAGGTCTTCGCGTTCATTCACGGACTGCCCGGCGTCAGGCTGAAGTCGAACTCGGCGGTGCGGTTCGCGGGGCCTGACGTGCCGCAGGCGTTCTGGGCCAGCACCAGGATAGGTGTAGTTGATCGCGGGGTTGCCCAGGACGCCGGCCGCGGTGAAGGGGCTGGTCACGTCGTTGCCGATCTGCACGCTGCCGGAATCGCCGGGCGCGAAGTAGGGGGACGTGCCCCGCCAGACGTCGAAGACGCCCGTCCCGCTCCAGGTGAGCTGGACGTTGTTCGTACCGGTGAGCTTCGCGGCGGCCACGTTGTTGACCGCGGCCGCCGCGAAGCACGGCCAGTAGCCGGCGCGCAGGGAGACCGCGGCGGGGCCGCTCCCGCCGCCTGCGTCCCCGACCACCGGCTGGCCAAGCGTGTCGTTGAGCGCCACCGTGCCGCCTGGCGCGCTGCCGCTGCGGACGTTGGCGCCCATGAATACGACATTCGTCCGCTCGGCCAGCCCGGCGTTTTCAGCCACGACGCCCGGCGTCTTCTCAGCGGGGAAGGTCTCGCCGGTCAGCACCGCCTGGTTGACGAAGAAATCGCGGGCTTCGATCACCAGCCCGTCGGCGGGGATCAGGCTGTCGGCCGAGGGCAAGACCACGTCACCGGGGACGATTTCGTCGGTCGCCAGCGAAACGGTTTTGCCATCGCGCAGCACATCGGTCTTGAACGAGACCTGCTCCCGCAACTTCTCGGCGGCATTGTTGGCGTTGTATTCCTGGTAGAAGCTCAACAGGGCGCTGCCCATCACGATCAAGAAGGTGATGATGGCGTCCACCCAATCCTGGAGTATCTCATGCACCTCTCTGGACCAAAAAGTGGATGTTGCCCCAGATGCACTCCTGTGATGCTGATCCGTTGTGCGCCAGGCTGCTTCGGATTAATCCAAGAAAGAGGGCCAGCCTCTTCCGCTTCCTTCAGGAAGCGGAAGAGGCTGGATTTAGACCGGAAACGGTCGTTGCTCCTCTTTCAGGCTAGATCTTCTTCCCTTCGAACTGGCTGTTGTATAGCTCGGCGTAGAAGCCGTTCTTTGCCAGCAACTTCGCATGTTTGCCCTGCTCCACGATGTCACCATCCTTCATTACCAGGATCCAATCCGCATCGCGGATGGTGGACAGCCGGTGCGCGATGATGAAACTGGTGCGGCCCTTCATCAGGGTGTCCATTGCCTTCTGGATGAGCACCTCGGTGTGGGTGTCCACCGAACTGGTGGCTTCATCCAGAATGAGGATCTGGGGATCGAGCAGGAAGGCGCGGGCAATGGTCATCAACTGCATCTGGCCTTGCGAAATGTTGGTGGTCTCTTCGTTGAGCACCAGATTGTAACCCTCCGGCAGGGTGCGGACGAAATGATCGACGCGCGCCGCTTTCGCAGCGGCGATGACTTCATCGTCCGAGGCGCCGGGACGCCCGTAGCGGATGTTCTCCATGATGGAGCCGTTGTAGAGCCAGGTATCTTGCAGCACCATGCCGAACATACAACGCAGATCCCCACGGCTGAATTCCCTGATGTCGTGCCCGTCAATCAGGATAGCGCCGTTGTTGACGTCGTAGAAGCGCATCAGCAGCTTAACCATGGTCGTCTTGCCGGCGCCGGTGGGACCGACAATGGCGATCTTCTGGCCGGGTTCGGCGTAGAAGGTGAAGTCATTGATGATGATCTTGTCCGGGCTGTATCCGAAGTGAACATGCTTGAAATCCACGCGGCCTTCGGCCTTTTCCAAGTGAACAGGATTCGCGGTGTCAGGAACTTCCTCGGGTTCGGCCAGGAACTGGAACACGCGCTCGGCGGCGGCCATCGTCTGCTGGAGCACATTGGAGATGTTCGCGATCTGCGAGAGCGGCTGCGTAAACGAGCGGACGTATTGGATGAAGGCCTGGATGTCGCCGATGGTGATAGCGCCTCGGACGGCCAAATAGCCGCCCAGGATGCAGATGCCGACATAGCCCAGGTTGCCGACGAAATTCATGATGGGAAACAGCAAGCCGGTCAGGAATTGCGATTTCCAGGCCGAATCGTAGAGGGTTCCATTGATCAGGTCGAATTGCTCGACGCTCTTTGCCTCGCCGTTGAAGGCCTTCATCACGACATGCCCGCCATACATTTCTTCGACGTGACCGTTGATGTGCCCCAGGTAGTCCTGCTGCCGCTTGAAGAAAACCTGTGACCGGCTGACGATCAGGCCGATGATGCCGAACGACAACGGCAGGATGGCTATAGCCACCAGGGTCATCTGCCAACTGATGGTGAACATCATAACCAGCACGCCGATCACCGTGGCCAGAGAGGTGATGATCTGCGTCAGGCTTTGGTTGAGCGTCTGGCTGACCGTGTCTACGTCGTTGGTGATGCGGGAAAGCACCTCACCATGGCTGGTGCCGTCGAAGTACCTGAGCGGCATCCGGTTGATCTTCTCGGCGATGTCCTTGCGGAAACGGTAGGTGATATCCATCGCCACGTTAGCCATGATCCAGCCCTGGCCGTAGGACAGCAGCGCGGAAAACAGGTAGAGGGCCAGGACTTGCAAGATGATTCTGCCGATGACGCCAAAGTCAACGCTGCCGGTGCCGGCGATCTGGGCCATGACCCCGGTAAACAACTCTGTCGTGGCGCTGCCGAGGATCTTCGGCCCCAAGATGCTCGCGGCCGTCGAGGCAATCGCCAGTAACCCGATGAACAAGATCAAGAGCCGGTAGTGCCCGAGATATTGGATCAGCTTGTTCAGGGTGCCTTTGAAGTCACGTGGTTTTTCGCCTCTGCGCATCATCGCCATCGGGCCGCCACGTCCCATGCCGCCCATCGGAGGACGGCCGCCACCGAGGCCGGTATTGTTGTTGGCTGGGGTGTTGTTGCGTTGCATGTTCATGCCAACTCCTCCTTGCTCAACTGCGACAAGGCAATACCGCGGTAAACTTCGCAGTCCTGCATAAGTTCCTTATGGGAGCCTTTGCCAACAATTTTGCCTTCATCCAGTACGATGATTTGCTCGGCATTCTTGATGGTGGCAATGCGTTGAGTGACGATTATCATGGTGCTCGAACCGATATGCTCCTTGAGTGACTGGCGCAAGGCCGCGTCGGTCTTGAAATCCAGGGCGGAAAAGCTGTCGTCGAAGATATAGACGGGCGCTTTCTTGACCAGAGCACGGGCAATCGCAAGACGCTGTTTCTGGCCGCCGGACACGTTCATGCCACCCTGCGCCACTTCGGTCTGCATGCCCTCGGGTTTTGCGGAGATGAACTCGGTAGCCTGGGAGATGTCCGCAGCCAATTTCAACTCTGTGTCGCTGGCGTGTTCATCGCCATACAGCAGGTTGCTTTCGATCGTGCCGGAGAAGAGCATACCCTTTTGTGGGATGTAACCGATCTTAGTGCGCAGGTCGTGCTGCGTGACCTCCCGGATGTCGGTGCCATCCAAGTAGACCGCGCCCCCCGTGACATCGTAGAAGCGCGGGATCAAGCTGACAATCGTGGATTTGCCCGAACCGGTGGTGCCGATCAACGCAGTCGTCTGGCCGGGTTGGGCTGTGAAGTTGATACTATGCAAAACATCCTCTTCGGCCCCAGGGTAACGGAACGAGACGTTGCGGAATTCGACCGTGCCCTTGAACGGCTCGCCAAACTGCTGCGGAGCCTGCGGATCTCTGATGGACGGTTGCGTCTCCAGCACGTCAGCGATGCGATCACCCGATACGGCCGCTCTCGGCAGGATGATGAACATCATCGCCAGCATGAGGAAGGAGAAGACGATCTGGATGGCGTATTGCATGAAGGCGATCATATCGCCGACCTGCATCGAAGACTGGGCCACCTGATGGGCGCCGACCCAGATGATCAGCAGCGTCACGCCGTTCATGATCATCATCATCATCGGCATCATGATGACCATGACCCGGTTGACGAACAAGTTGGTGCTGGTCAGGTTCTTATTAGCCGCATCGAAGCGGGTCTCTTCGAACGTCTGCATGTTGAAGGCCCGGATGACCATCATCCCGGACAGGTTTTCACGCGTCACCAGGTTGAGCCGGTCAATCAGGCTTTGGATGATCTTGAACTTGGGCAGGGCAATCGTGAATACGGTCAGGATCAGGCCCAGGAGCACGATCACCGCCAGGGCGATGATCCACCACATCGAGGTGGATTTCGCCAGGGCACGGATCACGCCGCCCACCCCGATGATGGGCGCATAGAAGACCATGCGCATCATCATGATGACGACCATTTGGATCTGGGTGATATCGTTCGTGGACCGGGTGATCAGTGAGGCTGTGGAGAACTTGTCGAACTCCGTGCTGGAAAAGCTCTCGACCCGTTGGAAGACGTACCGGCGCAGATCGCGCGCCAGTCCGGCCGCCGTGCGAGCTGCCAGGAAGCCCACGGTGATCGTACAGGCCCCGGAGAGCAGCGTCACGAGCAGCATCAGCAGCCCGATACGAAGAATATAGTTGGACGAGAGCTTTCCGGTATCTATTCCGAGCGCGGCATACTCGGCTTTAACCGGCGTGACGGCGGCCTGGATGATCATTTTGTCGCCCAGGGCCGCGAACTTCGCCGCGAACGTGCTGCTCATCTGGGTGAGCTGTGCGGCAGGCAGCTTTGCAAGAATAGCGAAAATGTCCGTCCCGGGCGGCAGCTTGCTCAAGTCGAAGCCCATGCCGGAGGCCATGCCCGCGGCCTGGCTCGGATTCGCCAGAACCTGCTGGATGCCCGAAACCGCCAAGAACGCCTTGCCCATCACGGGATTCAGCCAGGTGGTCTCCGCGCTGTCAATCTTGTTCAGGACGTAGACGGCTTCCTGTGCCAGGCCGGGGTACAGGGTGACACGAGTGGCGTAGTCGGGGGAATTTTGATCCACCAGGGTGTAATCGGAGAGCGCCCTGGTTTTGTCCGCCGCACTCATGAATAGGGTGAGCTTATCCATCTCGGTCTTGCGGACCGCCACGGGTATGGCGTTTGCCACACCGCTCTGCTGAATGCCGACGTTGACGATGTCGGACATATAGTCGGGCAAGGCCAGGTCGGCATTGGCCTGCACGAACAACAAGGCGATGACGAGCAGGATCAAAAAGGTGTATGGTTTTAAGTATTTGATTAGACGCAGCATAGTTGTAGAGACTCCTCCAAAATGAACCGGGTGTGGTTAACCCATCTGACGCACTGGCCAATACGCGCCGTCCGGCTTCGGCTAAATTGAAGCCGAAATCCGAAGCCAGACAGCTATTATCATACATTCCCTTTGACGGCACAAATTTGTAGTGTCCTTAACCAACTGATTCTGTTCTGGGAGTCATGAGCAACTGGTGCAGCTTCGTCAGCAGTGCGGTCAACTGCTGCCGCTCTTCCGCGGTCAGGCCAGCCGCCAACTCATTCATGAGTCTGATGTGTCCCGGCGCGTGGGCCTGAATGATCTGCCGGCCGGCGTCGGTCAGGCGGATGCGGAACACGCGGTGATCGTCGGCGTCGAGCGTGCGCTCGATCAGCCCCTGCTCCTCCAGCCCGCGCAAGAGCGCACTGATGGTGTTCTTGCTGACGTTCTGATGGTGGCTGAGGTGGGTGGGCGACAGGCCGCCGGCGACGCCGCACCGTTCTTCGGCCATCAGGCGCAGCAACAGGCCCAGGCGCGGCCACGACAGGCCGGCGTCGCGCAGGTTTTCGTCCACCGCCGATGCATAGGCGGTGGCAACCATGCCGATCAGCCGCACCAGCTCCATGCCGGCCAGGTCGGCGTCACCCGCCAGGCTTTGGAGAGAGCCGCGAATGGCCTGGGCGTGCGCGTTGGAGTCTATTGTCATGGTCGTAGCTGCCTCTCAGACAAATTCAGACCCGAAGAGTCATACAACTCTCCGGGTCTGACGGCACATCGTCATATGTGGAACTATACTACGGCGTACCATTTTTGTCAAATAACGCCATCCCGATGTATGACTACTCGCTGACTTCGACGGCGTTGGACAACGTCACGCTGTCGCCTCCATCGCTCAAGATCACGCGTTCCCCGCTAACCGGGTCGTAGAAACCGACCAGCAGGTGATACGCGCCCGATGGAGCGTCAGATGGGATCTGGATGGGGTGCCGGTCGGGAATCACCTCGCCCACGCGCCAGTTCGAGGTCGGGAAGCCGTCAAGCCCTGGCTCGGCGTCGTGCTGACCGACGAGTTGTCCATCGCGTACCAGGTGAACGAACACCTTGTAGTTCGTCGCGATGGGCTGTTGCGTCTCCCAATACAGGACGACGTTCACCGGGCCGCCCCCATGGATGGTGGCGCTGGGGAGGCGGTAGCCGATGAGTTTCATCCCTCCCTCCCAAAGCGCTTCCTGCGCTATCATCCGTTGCGGCGGCTGAAACCTGGGGGGCAGGGCGATTCTTTCCGACATCCCGCCTGCATCGGTGCGGAAGCGCATCAGCTCGACCAGCGTTTCGTTGTCGGCCAGCGGGGTCATCACGGAGCCGATGCCGGCGTCCGGCTGCAACCGGATGCCGCGCTCCCACGGATCAGCGCCCTTGAGCACGCCCACTGCCACGCCGTAGCGGGGATATTGGCTCGTCCACCACGGCATATCGTTGATTTCCATCTTGATCGTCTCGCCTGGCTGCCACCGCGACAGCGGGTACCAGAACTGCGTGGCGGGTTGCTGATCCAAATTCATCCCGCCAATGACCTGTCGCTGGTCGTCGAGCAGATAGAGCGCGATGCGATAGTCCGCGGCCAGCGGTTGCGTCACCTGCCAGTAGAGAGTGAACCGGAGTGGGGTCTGCGGCATCTCGGTGCGCCGGCCGTCGGCCAGGTCGAAGCCGACCAGGCGCAGCGCATCCTCGAACACGATGTCGGTGGTATACTGGGACACGGGCGGCGCCTCGGCGTCGTCCGGTTCCGCGGGCAGCCGGGCAAAGCCGTAGAACGCCTCCGGCAGGGTGGGTTGCGCCGGCGCCCCGCGGCGGAGGAGCAGATAGCCATCCTCCGCACGCACGAGGCCGAACCGATCGCCGTCCAGCAACGCCTGGATCAGCCCGTACTGGTCGTCCTTATCGGCCAGTGTGGACACGTCCAGGAAGACGTAATCGGCGTCGCCGATGTACGGAAATCGGTAAAGGGTCTTGCGACCGCTGACGTGTGGGTTGAGGTTGGGCTGCGCGGAGACGGCCGCATCGGCGGGGATCTCCTGGGCGATCGCTTCGCCCAGCCGGTGATGCGCGGTGACGGTGTAGCGCTCGAACGCACGTGCCAGCGGCGTGTAGCCGTGGTAGGTGTGATAGTAGCCGGTCGCGCCGAGCATCCCGGCGGTCAGCAGCAACACACCCGCCCGGAAGGGCACGTGCAGCCGTTCCGCCAGCCGCCGCGCCAGCCATGAGACGCCCAGGATGGCCGAGATCATGATGCCGGGCAACAGCGGGGCGACATAATGATATTTCTCGACGAAGTGCATTGGCTCGTGCGTGCTGAGCAGGTTGATCGCCAGGTCGGGAGCCGAAAACGCCAGCGTCAACGGGCTGAACACGGAGAGAAACCCGACCGGCGTGAAGAGGTCCACCAGGTATTGGAGATTGCGCTGGCTGAACAGGGTGGTGAAGACAGCCTGGAACCGGGCAGTCAGACCCGAAGGCCCAGTGGCGAGACCCTCGTAGTACTTCAGATACGGCGAGCCGGAGCCTTCGAAGTAGGGGATGACGAAGAAGAACGCCACCACGAACCACACCACTCCGACCAACGCCACCGCCAGGCCGTGGCGCGTCTCGGATGGTATCCGGCTGAGGCCGCCATTCCTGACGGCGGTTTGGGTCTGGAGTCGAGCCTTCAGGCGGTCTGAATTTGGCTCGAAAACCCGGCTGAAGCCTCGACTCCTGGCTTGGCGGATACCCCAGAAGGCGAAATAAAACCCCATCAGCGCCACGCTGAGCGGGATTTCCTCTTTGGTCGCCATGGCCAGGAGCGCGCAGAGCCAGAACAGCAGCCAGCGGCGGGCCTGACCGAAGTAGAATGCGAAAAGCAGCAGCGGCGCGGCCAGCGCGACCGCGTGAAACTCCCACAGGTTGGCCGCCTCCAGCCCCGGAAAGAGCAGGTAGACCGCGGCGAAGGCGACACCGGCCAGGTCGCCCAGGCGTTGGCGCGCCAGCCAGAAGACCGGCCACGCGCCCAACGCCAGGACGACCGTTTGCAGGATCAGCAGCGTTTCCGGGCGTTGCCATAGCCAGTAGATCGGCGCGAGCAGAAAGTAGATCGGCTCGACGTGCATCGCCAGCCGGCTGTCGGTCGCCAGGTTCAGCTCGACGCCGCGCCAGTTGGTGAAGTAGAGGGGACGTCCATGAACGGTGTTCCAGATGGCCTGGTTGGCGTTCCCCAGGTCATACGCGTTGGTGGCAAAGGCCTGGTGCCGTGTGACCGACAGCCAGCCGAATACCCCGATATAGAGGAGCACCAGGCTCCAGACCACCGCGGCGGGAATTCGTCTGTACATAAAGTTGCCAGGTGGCGCTTACTCATACCGCAGCGCATCTATTGGGTTCAGCCCGGAGGCACGGTTGGCGGGATAGAAGCCGAAGAAGATGCCGATAGCGAGCGACACGCCCAGGGCCAGGATGACGCTTTGGGCCGTGACCAGCGCCTTGGTGGTGCCGAGCAGGGGCGAGATCAGTTGCGCACCCCCCACACCCAGCGCCACCCCGATCGCCCCGCCCAGCACGCTGAGCACCATCGCCTCGGCCAGGAATTGCACGAGGATGTCGCCGCGTGTGGCGCCCACGGCTTTTCGCAAGCCGATCTCGCGGGTGCGCTCCGTCACGCTGACCAGCATGATGTTCATGATGCCGATGCCGCCGACCAGCAGCGAGATGGCCGCGATGCTGCCGAGCAGGGTGGTGAAGGTCCCGGTGGTCTGCTCGACGGTGTTGAGGATGTCCGTCTGGTTGCGAACGGTGAAGTCGTCCGACGCGCCGGTTTGCAGGCCGTGCAGCGCACGCAAGATCGCGGTCACCTGCGCCTGCGCCAGGTCCATCTCGCCGGACGAACGAACTTGCAGGCTGATCGAGCGCACAGTGGTGGTCCCTGCGCCGCCGAGCTTCTGTTGCGCGGTGCGCAGCGGGATCAGAACCACGTCATCCTGGTTGTTGGGGCCGCTTTGCCCCTTGGCCGTCAGCACGCCGATCACCTCATAGTTCTGCCGGTTGATGCGCACGACCTCGCCGATGGGGTTGACCTGCGTGCTGCCAAACAGATTTTCCAGCGTCTTTTGCCCCAGGATAGCGACCATCACCAGGTTGGCGTCATCTTCCGCGGTGATGAAGCGGCCGCTGGCGACGGCCCAATTGCGCACGACTGAGTATTCGGCCGTCACCCCGGTCACCCCGGTCGAAGTGGTTTTGCCCATGTAGGTGACGGTAGTGTTGTTGGCGTTGTATTCGGGCGCCACTAACGAAACCGAGGTCGCCAATCCCCGGATCGCCTCCACGTCGGTAATGGTGAGCTGGCGCACGCTCTGCCGCAGGCCGCTGCGCGAAAATCCGAAGTTGGTCCCGGCGGTTACGGTCAACAGGTTGGCGCCCAGTGATTGGAACTGGCTGACCACCTGCGCCTGCGCGCCCTGTCCCACTGCCACCAACGCGATCACCGCGCCCACGCCGATCACGACGCCCAGCATCGTTAGAATCGAGCGCAGCTTATGGACGGTCAACGATTGCACGGCCACGCGCATGACCATCAGCAACTTTCTCATGCCGTTACGCTCCTCTTATCGTCTATGCGGGATGCCCAAGATGCCAAAGCCGCCGCGCTGGTTGCGCGCTGGTTGAAGGATGATAACCTCATTGACGACTCAACGCCTGCCGAACATGCCAAAGATGCTAAAGCCGCACCTTGTCGCCCAGGTTGAGGCCCCGCACGATCTGGGTGTTCACCCCGTCGCTCAGCCCCACCTCCACCGGCACGGCCGTCGGCGCGCCCTGCGGATCGGTCGCATTCGGCACCAACACCTGGTAGCCGCTGCTGCCGCGCGTAATTGCCAGAGTTGGCACCAGGAGTGCGTTCTGCGCCTGGCCCAACTGAATCTTCACGTTCGCGGTCATGCCCACCAGTAACGGCAGCTTCTCCGCGCCCGTCAGCGAGATCGGCACCTGGTAAACCATCACGCCGCCCTGCAGCGCGCCCTGCAACGGCACCTCGCCCACCTGGCCGCGCAACGTCTGTCCCGGCAAGGCATCGAACGTGACCTGCGCCGTCTGTCCTTGCGTAACCCGTTTGATCGTCGTCTCATCAATCGAGGCCACCACTTCCAGTCCCTTGAGATCCGCCACGGTCAGAATCTTGGTGTTGGCCGCGATCAGGTTGCCCGGCGTGGTGTTGGTTTGCAGGATCGTTCCGCTGAACGGCGCGGTCAGCTTGGTGCCCGCCAGGTCAGCCTCGGCATCGGTCACGGCCAGCCGCTTCTTGTCCAGATCGGCTTGCGCCGCGGCCAACGTTGTCGCGTCCGCCCCCTCGGTCAACGTGACCCGGTCATCCTTGACGGAAGCCAGGGATACTTCGGCATCGCGTACCGCGAGTCGGGCCTTGGCCAGCGCCAACTTGTCGCCGCCGGCCTGGCTGGTTGCCAACGCATCCTGCGCATCGGCCAACGTCTCCCGGGCCGCGGTCACCTTCGCCGCGGCTAACTGCAGCGCGGCCTGCCGCCGCGATTGGGCCAGCGCCAGATCCACCTGGGCCTGACTCAGGGCATCCTTTTCGGTCGCCAGCAAGTTGATCTGTTCCAGGTTGGCCTTGCCTTCAGCCACCAGCGTCTGCAACTCGTTGATGCGGCGTTCGTGCCATCCCACGGCATATTGGAGGTCACGGACGCTCTTGGCCGTGGCATCGCGCTCGGCGAGGGTCTGTTGGAGCTGCGCCTGGGTCAGGCTGTCCTGGGCATTCGCCACCGCATCCTGCAAGCTGCTGAAGTCCGGCGCCTGGAGTGTGGCGAGGTCTTCTTTAGCCTGCTGCAGCGTGTTTTCGGCCTTGGCAATCGTCTGATCGGCTTTGGCAATCTGCAGCTCGGTGGCCGGCGTCTTGAGATCGGCCAGCTTCTCTTCGGCGGCCTGCAGGTCGCTGCGTGCCTGGTCGAGCGCCTGCTGATAGGACGCGGGGTCAATCGTCGCCAATACCTGGCCGACCGTGACGGTGTTACCCGCCTTGACCGCCAGCGTCAGCAGCTTGGATGTGTCGTTCATCCGCTCGAAAGTGAGGTCGGTCTGCTGCACCGCTGCCAACTGGCCCACCACGCTGAGCGACGAGGTGAGGTTGCCCTGCTTTACCTCGGTCACTTGGGTGTAGCTGCTGCTGGCCGTGGCTGCCGGCTTCGGCGCCAGGCGCGTCCGGTAAAGCCAATAACCTCCGGCCGCCAGGACGGCGATGACGAGGAGGATCGGTACGAGTCGTTTGAGCTTCATTTTTGATCTACTCCTCTCACTGGCCACCGGCGCCACCGGCGGCGCGCTGCTGTTGGCCGCCGCCGGCCGGAATTGCGTCTGGCGGTATCCCCCCACCCGGCCCGCCCTGGTTGAACTGGTTGGTCGTGGTCGCCGCAGCCAGTCGCGTCACGACCTTGTCGCCCAGGTTGAGGCCCCGCACGATCTGGGTGTTCACCCCGTCGCTCAGCCCCACCTCCACCGGCACGGCCGTCGGCGCGCCCTGCGGATCGGTCGCATTCGGCACCAACACCTGGTAGCCGCTGCTGCCGCGCTGGATCGCCAGAGTCGGTATCAAGAGCGCGTTTTGCGCCTGGCCCAACTGAATCTTTACGTTCGCGGTCATGCCCACCAACAACGGCAGCTTCTCCGCGCCCGTCAGTGAGATCGGCACCTGGTAAACCATCACGCCGCCCTGCAGCGCGCCCTGCAACGGCACGTCGCCCACCTGGCCGCGCAACGTTTGTCCCGGCAAGGCATCGAAGGTGATCTGGGCGGTTTGCCCCTGGACCACGCGTTTGATCGTCGTCTCATCAATCGAGGCTACCACCTGCAGCCCCGCGAGATCTGCCACGGTCAGGATCTTCTTTGTGGACGCAATTGTGTCGCCGACCGCCGCGTTGGTCTGCAAGATCGTGCCGGCGAAGGGTGCGGTCAGCTTGGTGCCGGCCAGCGCCGCCTCGGCGTCGGCGGCCGCCAGCCGTTTCTTGTCCACATCAGCCTGCGCCGAGGCCAGCACGGTCGCGTCCGTCCCCTCGGTCAGCGTGACCCGGTCATCCTTGGCCGTCGCCAGCGCCACCTCGGCATCGCGCACCGCCGATTTGGCCTTCGCCAGCGCCAGCGGATCACCCCCGACCTGGCTGGTCGCCAGCTTCTCCTGCGCATCGGCCAACGTCTTTTTCGCCTTGCGCACCTGAAGCTGCGCACCGACGATGTTGACCTGCTGCTGAATTTCGGCCGTGACGCGCGTGTCCTGGGCGTCCAGCATCTTGTTGTACGCCACCTGGAGCCGGTCCTGGTAGTAAGTATCGCCGTAGTTCTCACCGGCCAGCCGGTTGTAGGCATCGCCAAGCTTCGAGTCGGCGTCGCGGAGCTTGGCGATCTTGTCGGCGGTGGCGGCGTCGTTTTGCAGAGCCACCAGATCGGCCTGCGCTTTCGCGAGTGTGCTTTGCGCATCGGCGACCGCCGTTTGTAGCGCCGGCAGATCAGGATTCACCAGGGTATCCAGCGCATCCTGGGCCTGCTGGAGCTGGTAATCCGCCTTGGCAATCGCCAGGTCGGCTTTGGCGATCTTTAGCTCAGTGACAGGCGTTTTGAGGTCCGCCAGCTTCTCCTCCGCCGCCTGCAGGTCGCTCTTGACCCGATCCACCACCTGCTGATAGGACGCAGGGTCAATGGTCGCCAGCACCTGGCCGGCCGTGACGGTGTTGCCCGCCTTGACCGCCAGGGTTAGCAGCTTGGCCGTGCCGTTCATCCGCTCGAAGGTAAGATCAGATCGCTGAAGCGCGTCCAGTTGGCCCACCACTGTCAGATTGGCGCTCAGGTTGCCCTGCTTCACCTCGACGATCTGCGTGTAGCTCGTCGTCGTGGTAGCCGCGGGCTTGGAGGCCAGGCGGGTGCTGTAGAGCCAATACCCGCCTATACCCAGCGCCACGACAAGGACGATCAGCCCAGCTCGAGAAACTGTCTTCATGTTATTTCTCGCTAATCAATCGTAATGCTCGTGATCACGTCACCGGCCTCCAGCTTGGCCGCCACATCCATGCCGCTGACCACCTTGCCGAACACGCTCATGGGCGAGCC
>JAPLHB010000003.1 GCA_026389845.1 Chloroflexota bacterium | reverse complement strand
CGTACTCCGGGCCGTGCTCGCCCTCGCGGAGGCGCGGCGAAGCGCCGACTTTCAGATTGCCGGCCTTATCCACCACGCCAGTGACGAACATCTCGGCCAGCAGCGAGAGCAGGCCGGAGCCGCAGATCCCCTTCGGCTTCTCTCCCTCGCGGCCGATGACGCGGTAGGATGGCTCCAGGGTGTCAGCGTTGATCCACACTTCTTCTATGGCGCCGACGGTGGCTCGCATTCCATGTTCGACTCCCGCGCCTTCGAACGCCGGGCCGGCCGAGCAGGCGCAGGTGACGAGCCAGTCGGCGTTGCCCAAGACGGTCTCGCCGTTGGTTCCTACGTCAATGAAGAGCGTCAGCTCGGCGGCCTCGTCCATTTTGGTGCTCAGCACCCCCGCGCTGATGTCGGCGCCGACGTAGCTGGCGATGCCAGGCAGGCAGTCCACGATCGCCTGCGGGTGCGCCAGCAGCCCCAACTCGCCCGCGGTCAGCGCTGGCACCTGGTTGACCACCGGAATGTAAGGGGTCAGGCGGATGGATTCGGGCGGAAGCGCCAGCAGCAGATGGATCATGGTGGTGTTGCCCGCAATCGCCAGTTTGAAGATCTCGTCCGGCCTGGCCCCCACTTGTTTGCATGCGGCCTCCAGCAGCCGGTTGATCGTGCCGATCACCAGCCGTTGCATTTCGGCCAGGCGCTCTTCGGCCTTGGCGTAGATGATGCGCGAAATCACGTCCTCGCCGCGGGCGATCTGGCCGTTGTAATCCGCGGCCTGGGCCACCACCTCGCCGCTCTCCAGATCCACCAGCCAGACGGTGACGGTGGTCGTGCCGATGTCCACTGCCGCGCCGAAATTGCGGTCCGCCTGGTCGCCGGGCAGAATCGCCAGCAGTTGGGGCGGGCCATCGGGCCGATCCCAGGTGTCCAGCGAGATGACGGCCGTCACCTCCCACGGCGCAGGCCCCATATCCCAGGCATCGTTGATGATTGTAGGGGCATGGCCTTGTCGAAGATCCCCGTATGGGGGCGCCTGCCCTTCCTGCCCATCGGTGGGCGACCGCGAGGGATCGCCCCTACTATCCTCGCCGCGCAAGACACTGGGCAGGGTGCGCAATACGTTCAGGCTTACCTGTGGCCGCGCCACGTCCAGGGGCGCCAGGGCGCGGAGCACGCGTGCCCAGTCGTCGGTCTGGTCGGCCAGGTCGGGCGGATCGAGGCGCAGGTGATAGCGCTGAATCGGCTGATGGCGCCGCGCGTCGTAGTCAAACGGCACCTCGACGCGCGCGGCCGCCTTATGCGTGGTCAGCCGGCGCTCGATGGCCTGCTGTGGCGGCACCGTAATCCACGCGTCCCCCTCGACGACCGTCTGGCAGGCAAGCGCATACCCAACCGCCACATCTTCGTTGGTCAAGCGCATTGTCGAAAGGCGGCGCACCCCTTCATCCCCTTCCACTCCCTTCGTGTCAAGAGGGGGCGCGTTGACGATGACCGCGCAGCGGCCGCAGCGGCCTTGTCCGCCGCAAGGCTGATTCAGGTCGAACCCAGCCAGCCGCGCCGCCGCAGACAGCGTGCTGCCGCCAGGGACGGTGACGGCGATGTCGCCGGGTTGGAAGTGAACGGTGTAGGTGGTCATGGCTGGTTACTGGAAGCTGGTGGCTCGAAACTGGAAGGTGGTTGCCAGTAGGAAAATCGCCTGCTTCCAGCTTCTAGCCAACATTGAACAGCGTCTCATCGCTCAAGAACTTATGAATATCCGCCGCGGCGCGCTTGCCTGCGCCCATCGCGCTGATCACGGTGGCTGCGCCGGTGACGACGTCGCCGCCCGCCCAGACGCCGGGCTTTTGGGTGCGACCGGTCGCATCGTCGGCGACGACGGTGCCGTGCTTGGTGCGTTGCAGCCCCGCGGCTTGGTTGAAGACGATCGGGTTCGGGCTGGTACCCAGGGCAAAAATCACCGTGTCCACGGACATCTCGAACTCGGAGCCTTCGATGGGGATCGGCGACCGGCGGCCCGAGGCGTCCGGCTCGCCCAACGACATGCGGATGCAGCGCATCGCGGCCACGCGGCCTTTGTCGTCACCCAGAATCGCTACCGGGTTGGTCAGGAAGTCGCAGATGACGCCTTCCTCCACCGCATGGTGGAATTCCTCCTCGCGGGCGGGTACCTCGTCGCGCGAGCGGCGATAGACGATGTGAACTTCGCCTTGCCCATCGCCGTTATGCTGGGCGTGGAGCCACTGCAAGCGCAGGCTGCTGCGCGCGGAATCCATCGCCACGTTGCCTGCGCCGATCACCGCCACCCTGCGGCCCACCTTCACCGGCGTGTCGTAGTCTGGGAACAGGTAGCCCTTCATCAGGTTGACGCGGGTCAGGAACTCGTTGGCCGACATCACACCGTTCAGGTTGATGCCGGGGATGCGCATGAAGGAGGGCAGCCCCGCGCCGGTGCCCAGGAAGACCGCGTCATACTCGTTCAGCAGCTCGTCCACCGTGTAGGTGTTGCCGATGACGTGGTCGGTGCGCACCTCGATGCCCAGGCATTCGGCTGCGGTCTGGATTTCGGCCTGGATGATGCTCTTGGGCAGCCGGAATTCCGGGATGCCGTAGACCAGT
>JAPLHB010000125.1 GCA_026389845.1 Chloroflexota bacterium | reverse complement strand
GAGCAAGGACTACGAAGTCCTGACCACGACCAGTGAAGCCTGGATCTACGCAGGCATGGTACAGCTCATGTTGCAGCGCCTTGCCCGTAATCCCGCCGTGTACCTGTGAAAGTGCAACAAAACTTCCGAGACACGCTCTAAGAGCATCTCCGCCCTGCCGTGCTCCCGATAATACCGGATGCCTTCGATCAGGGTGTGCAGGTTCTCCCACGACGTTTCCGGCGTGATCGTGCTGGATGCGCTGAGGAAGAGTCCCGTCTTGGGGCCGTGCTCCACCAGCCAGGCCAGCTCGCGCTTCACGTCCGCCGGCGTCCCGAACGGCAGCGTCGTCGTCACCGATACGCCGGCCACGATGAGCAGATCGCCGCCGTCCTTCGCTTTCAGCGCGCAGATCCGCTCGTAGTCCATACCGTCTTCGTACTGGAACCCCTGAAAGCCGCGAATCCCCACATCCAGCAGCCGGGGGACCATCCCCATGAGATTGCCGTCGCAGTGCCAGATCAAGCGCACGTCGCTGTTCAACACCGGTTCGAGCGCACGGCAGAAGTGTGGAAACCAGAGCCGCTCCAGCGACTTCATGCTGCACAACGTCCCGCGAGAACCGGCCATATCGTGATCGAGGCGGAACAAAGGCGGCAGGTTCGCCTCGCGATATGCCCGGCTGGCAGCCCGGTTGTTGAGCACGGCGTAGTCTGCCAGGAGCTTGAAGTGCCTCTCCATCACCTCCGGGTACAAGGCATACGCCATGAAATAGAGATCATACCCGTAGATGGTGTAATAAAAGTACGGAAAGTAGATGAAGCCATAGCCGGTCTTCAAGAAATCAGGCCCGATCTTGGCTTGCAACGCCATCTCACGGGCGATGATTTCACGCACCCGTCGATCGGCGTCGAACTCGGCGATGTCCTTCTCGATCCGGGGGAAGACGTACCGCTCCAGGTGCTCCACGACCGCTTCCGGCGAACCGATCGCCATCTCGTTCAGGATCAACCTTCGCCCCGATGCGGTTTGCTCCACCCTGGCGCTCTTGATGTCTACCGGCGTGTAATCCAGCCCGCCCACCGGCGACGGCGCGATGCCCAGAGACGGGTCGAATCCGTGCCGGGTCATCGTCAGCGGATTGAGGGCCAGGTATTGGTCGAGCACACACATGCCGATGGCTCGTTGTGCCGCCAGGTACGTCTCATCCGGATACTTGCGATAGGTTCCTGGGGAAACACCCGCCAACCGTTCGAGATGCGAGTGTTCCATGATGTGCAGCATCCAGGTGGGGATGCCTTTCGTCGGTTTCTGCCGGATGGTATCCCATGCCAGTTGAATTGGTTCAGCCAATGACATGTCAGGCTTGTTCCCTCCCTCATCAGGCTCGGCCGCTGTCACCCTGAGCGGGTTGGTCCCGTGAAGTGCGTTGCAGCGAAAATCCAGCGAAGGGTCTCGTCGCGGCCAGGAGATTCTTCGCTGGTGTCACGCCGTGACGAGAGTTCAGGGATAGACCCGCTGCTCATGAAGTGCAGGGCGAGATGCTTCGCTGGATATTTTTCGCAACGGACCTTGTCTCGTCGCCCCGCTCAGCAGGACAAAGCCGAACTTCTTTAGACTACCCGCACGCCGCCACGCGGCTTGGCAGCACTCAGAATGACAGCTATCGTCACACGCGGGCGCATTCGATCCCCAGCAGCGCGGCGACCTTCTCGACCGTGCCGGCCCAACGCCCATAGGCGAGCGCCTGGTGGTGCGATCCCCCTTCCAGGCTGAAGCGGGTCAGGAAATCGGCCAAATTGCCCCCCGGCTGGAACTTGTAGTGGGGGCGTGCCTGATCCGGTATGTAGGGAAAATCCAACACATCCCCTTCAGCCACCACGAACTTGAGCTTGCCATCCGCCACCGTCGTCAGGCTGACCAGGGTAACCGGGCCTGGCGCCAGGCTGAAGGCAAGCAGCAGCGGGTTAATCCGTACGTCCATGATCGCGCTCGACGTGGTTCCCACGACCCGCACCGGCTCATCCGGCCGGGCCATGCGCCAGTTGCCTTCGCCCATGTGCATCATCAAGATCGCGTTGCCGGCGAAGTCCATCGTGAACATCTCGGTGAAGTTCGCCTGACCGGCCAACGCCTGCATCATGCACACGGCCGCCGCGCTGGTCGCATCCCCCTCGCCGCCGAAGCCGTAGCCCTCGGCCAGCAGCTTAGCGGCGGCCAGGAATGGCAGCGTATCGAGCCAGCCCTCCTGACCCACGGCCAGGAAATGCGCGGCGAAGCCGTGCATTCCCCGCTCCACCAGCGTCTCGCGCAACGCCCATTCCAGCCGGACACTGGCCTCGTGCTCCGCCGCGGTGATCTCCGCCGCGAACTGGAACCGCTCACGATCGCGCGCCATTTCGGCTGCAATCGCGGCCTGGGGCGCAGCTTGAGCCAACGCGGCCAGCGACTTCATGGCGATCCGCCGCACCTCGACCCCGACCTGACTCAGGAAGGCGGTCTCGTCCAGGCCGAAGTCGCCCATGCCCTCCATGGCATATCCGACCAAGCCGATGCGCAGCCCACGCAGGTACTTCGCGACACGGGCAGCATCGCACCAGGCTTTTACCTCGGCCAGGGCACGCGGGTCTCGGTAGTGGCCGGTGACGATGTGGAACGGCCGCCCGGCGCGCAGGAGCACGTTGGCGAGGTCTTGGACGCCGTGCATGCCGTGGTTCTTGGTGGTGTCAATGCTGAGCGTTTCCGGGCCGACGCCGGCCAACTGTTGTGTGTTGAAGATCAAGATCGGCAGACGGGTGGCAAGCAGGGCTGGCAAGGCAATGTGACTGGGTGCGTAGGTGAGCAGGACCACGATGATCAGATCTTTGCCGTCGGCCTCGAATCCTGCGACAGCCCGCTCCACCTGCTCGCGGGTGTTGCACACGCCGGGAAAGTCAGCCTCAGCGAAGGGTGCAAGCTCCTCGACCAACTGGCCGGCAAACTCGGCCATCATCGGCTTGAGCTCGGGCCACGCATCGTAGAGATCGAACATCAGGCCTAACAGCCCCACCCGCGCTTTTCCTACCTGGTTCATCTCGTCTTTCGTCTCCTCGCAAAATCCGGGACGGCAACCGGTGCATTATCCTTCGCCACCGACTCAATCGAAAGGGGCACGATGGCGCTCCACGTCACGGCGTCGTAGACGTCAATCGGCGGCGTAGCTCCGGCCTGGACCGCGTCGCAGAAGGCCTTGAGCACGAAGAAATCGCCCCCGCCATGGCCGGAGAGGGTCGCGTCGGCCCCCAACTCGCGCCACTGCGGATGCTCGTAGCGATCGGCATAGCTCCACAGCGACTCCCATTGCGCCTTGCCGTCGTAGCTGCGGCCGGGGCTTTGACCGTCAATCCAGACCAGTGGATCTTCCTTGTCGTGACGGCCGGACAAGTATGCGCCGGACGTGCCCTGCACGACGTAATGGGTCATGTTGTGCGGCCGCGGCGAGGCCCAATCCACCCGCAAGACGATCACCGCACCGCGTTCGGTCTGGATGACCGTCGTCGCGGAATCGCCCGGCGACCAGAACCCGTTGGCTGCGCCCGGATGATCCGGCCCCAGCCGCTCCCGCACATAGGCAGCCGCGGCCACCGCAGGCGTCGTCCACGTCGCGGTCGAGACGAGCCGGTCCCTGCGGTTGATGCCCAGCCACTGGGACACGGGGCCTAGCGAATGCGTGGGGTAAAGGTTGCCATTGAACTGACGCCGTAACTCCCCGCGCCAGGTCAGTTCGTTGTTGGGCGTAAAACTCAGCGCCCGGCAGTCGTGGATATACGCGCCCTCGGTGTATACGACGTCACCGAAGACCCCACCCTGCACCATGTTGAGCACCATCATGTTGGGGCGCATGTAGCAGAAGTTCTCGGCGAGCATGTAGGCGCGCCCGGTCCGCTCTACCGTCTCGACCAACTGCCAGCATTCATCCAGCGTGGCCGCGGCCACCACCTCGCTCAACACGTGCTTGCCGGCCTCCAGCGCCTTGACAGACTGTCCGGCATGGAGGAGCATCGGCGTGCAGATGAAGACGGCATCGCAGTCCGCCTTCTCCAGCAGATCATCGTAGGAGGTGAAGGTCTGGATGTCCGGGTGTTCGGTGCGCCAGGAGGCGAGCATCGCCTCGGAAAGATCGCAAACCGCGGTGAACGTGACACTCTCCTTCAACCGTGCCAGCGCATGGTTGAAACTGGCTCCGCGGCGGCCGCCCACGACGGCCAGTTTGAGAGGTTTCGACATGCTCTACGCCCCTCTCCTGAGACCATGCTTTGCTGCAGCTTCTTCAGGTGTGACGCGTCCCTGGACCACGTCCTTCAGCCCGCGCAAAAACCGCGCGGGGTCTTGTGCCTGGAGGACGTTGCGGCCGAAGACCACCCCGGCTGCGCCGGTGCGCGTGGCCCTGTCGGCCAGCTCCAACGCAGCGACCTCCGACTCGAACTTCTCGGCCCCCAACGCAAACACCGGAATCGGCACGCCCTCCACCACCTCCGCGAACCGGTCGCCCGTGTAGAAGGTCTTGATCGCGTCGGCGCCCAGCTCGCAGATGATGCGGCACATCTTCACGATGTAATCGTGAAACTCGTCGGGGCGCTCGCGGAACCCCGCGACCGGGAAGACCTCACCGATCAGCGGCATCCCCAGGCGGTTCGTTTCCTCTGCCAACGCAGCAAAGCCCTGGACGTTGCGGGCGTCGTGTTCTTCGCTGCCCGTGCGCAGCACCAGGCTCGCCAGCACGATGTCGGCGCCGGCTGCCACGGCCGTCTCCACCGAGGTGGCTTTGACGATGTGCGCCTGCTGGTAGTGCCACGGCTCGCAATGAATCGTATTCCAGTTCAGGCGAACAATGGCAACGGGGCTGCCTTTGCCTCGGAAGAGGTTGCCCGAAAAGCGGATCATCTGCGGGGCCATCAAAACACCATCGGCCTCCTTCAGACGCTCGGCCGCGGCAGTGAAATCTACCAGGCCGGGCATGGGCCCAAAGGTCTGACCATGATCCATGGCGACGATGACAGTCTTGCCCCCATCGGGGAATAGCCTGTGCAAGCGGATCTCTTTAGCGATCACCGCATCCTCCTGAGATAAGATTGAGATTCACACCTAAACCAACAACACCTCGACGCCTTGCTCGCGCAACGCGCTCACGAAGTCGGCCGGCGCTTCTTCATCTGTGATCAACTTATGGACTTTTCCCAGCGGCATGATCGTGGTGAGTCCGATGCCGCCGATCTTGCTCGAATCGGCTACCAGGATCACTTCCCGGGCGGCTTTGACCATCGCGCGATCCACTTCAGCCTCCAGGACGTTGGCCGTGGTGACGCCGTGAGAGAGGGTTGCGCCATCGGCGCCCAGAAACAACTTATCGGCATGAAGGTTGGCAAGGTTGGCCACAGTCTGCGGCCCGACGACGACCTGGTATTCAGGGAGGTAGATACCGCCCAGGAAGAGCACGTGCACCGATTTCCACTGTCCCAGCTCGTGGACGATAGGCAACGATGTTGTGATAACGGTGAGATTTCCAGAGGTCAGGAGATCGCCGGAGATACCGCGCGCGACTTGCAGCACGGTGGTCCCTGAGTCGAGCAGCAGCCGGTCGCCAGGGCGGATCAACTGGGCGGCGGCGCGGCCGATGCGTTCCTTGGCCGGCGAGACCCTCGCCGCAGAACCGCCATTGGGCAGCGGGGGGAGCGCGACCGCGCCGCCGTGCACGCGCTTGAGCATGCCGAGTTGTTCCAGCCGTTCCAGGTCACGACGAATGGAAACCTCGGAAATGCCGAAGTGTCTGCTGAGGTCGCCGATTTTGACCGCGCGAATCCGGGCCAATTCGTTGATGATGAAGGAGCGCCGCTCCTCAGCAGCCGCATTCATGGCACATCCTCAACCTTGAGTGACTTGGCTATGTTACGATTGGCACACAAAAACGTTTTGATTCCGTGCTGACGATGTTTCGATTCACTCAGGAGCCATTATAAACGGTCATCGGCGGTTTGTCAATAGCCAAATTCCGCAATACCGCAAAACTCGCTATTGTCACCCCTTCGTTGCACTCACCCGTGAAGTGCGTTGCGGCGAGAATCCAGCGAAGAGCCTGCCCTGAGCGCAGTCGAAGGGGTCTCGTTGCGGCAAGGAGAACTTGTTCCTTCACTGTGTTCAGGACAGGCTCTGAGCGCAGCGAACGGATTCTTCGCTGGCGTCACGCCGTAACAAGAGTTCAGGGGTAGACCCGCTCAGAATGACAGGCAACTGGTAGCGAGTTTTGCGCTATTGCCAAATTTCAGGCATAGTAATGGATGGTAGCTCGCAGCGCCTCCGCCTGAGCCTCGACCTTCGCCAACGTCTGCATGCCGGTCTTGAAGAGGCAGAGCCGGCTGCGGAACGCCTCTACCTGGGGACAATTGCCCGGGCCGTAGCTCTTGACCTGCCCCTTGTAACGCGGATCGAAGTTGGGCGAGCGTTCCGGTGAGCCGAAAAACGAAAGCGTACGGAACACCGGCTCCAGGTGCACCGGAACCCACAGGCCATACAGGCCGTCGCCGCCGTGCGCGACGAAGGTCTTGCGGAACGTCCGCCAGTCCACGCCCAGGCGCTCGGTGTCCAACGTGCAGGTGTAGCACCAATAGGCGTGTGTGCAGCCCTCGGGCACATGGGGCGGGATCAGCCACTCGCACTTCTCCTCGCGGATGACCCGCTCGTACTGGGCGGCGATGGCGCGACGGGCCGCGACGAGGGTGTCCAGCCGTTCGAGTTGCGCCAGCCCCAACGCGGCCTGGGGCGCCGACATACGGAAGTTGTATCCGAAGCGGTCATGTCGCTCGAAGGCGTAGTCTTGCCGCACGTCGCGCGGGATCATGGTCGCGCCCGGTTTCGCATCGAGCGTGCTGTAGCCGAGGATGGACGCCTTGCGGATGTTCCGGGCATAGGCTTCATCATCCGTGATCACCATGCCGCCGCTGCCGCCGCTGGTCATGTGCTTGGAGCCTTGCAGGCTGAAGCTGGCTGCGCGACCCAACGTGCCCACCAATCGGCCGTGATAGGTCGCCAGGAAGCACTGCGCATCGTCCTCGATGATCGTCAGGTCATAGGGCCGGGCCAGCGCCAGGATCGGATCGAAATCCGCGGACAGCCCGAACAGGCTGACCGGGATGATGGCCCGGGTGTGCTCGGTGATCTTCCGCGCCACGTCGGCCGGGTCCAGGTTGAAGGTGCGCGGATCGCTGTCGGCGAAGACGGGTACCGCGCCGGCCTGAACCACCACCATCGCGGTGGAGGCCATCGTGGCCGCGGGGACGATGACCTCATCTCCCGGCCCCACGCCTGCGGCCAGGAGACACGACAGCATGGTCCCCGTGCCCGAGTTGTGCGAGATGGCGAAGCGGGCGCCGAACTTTTCGGCGAAAGCGGCCTCGAACCGGCCCACCATGTGCGCCGATTCGCGGTTGCCGAAGCCGTCGTCCAGAACCTCGTTCATGTAGCGGCGGTCGGCCTCGCCGCAGCGTCTCGGCGGCAGGCGGCCGAAGATCTCTCCCAGATCAAGTTGGTCGGGGGGCATTGTGACGAGCGGACTGATGTGAGAGGACATACCGGTCGAGTCTATCATGTTGAAATCGCCTCCTACCACCCCAAAACGGCGACGCTGGCCGCATCCAGGGCTATCATACCCGCCCGCGGCGGCTGGGTGAAGTGTTCTTTGAGCGCGGCCTCGGCCTGGGCCAGATCGCCGCTGCGCAACCCCGCCAGCAGCCGCACGTGTTTCTCCGCGTCGCTGACCAGGCCCGCACGCTCCGCGACGTGCTCCAGAAGCGCCGCGATGTCATGGGCGAAGATCAAATCCAACGGCGCAGCGACGGTCCACGTGCGCTGCAGGCTTTCGCTCTCGGCGCACGCCACCAGATGCTCGTGAAACTCGGCATCGAGCAGGTTCATGCGGCCGAAGGCGGCGGCGTCCGGCGGGGTCGGATCGTCGGCCAGGGCTTGCATCTGCGCCACGATCGCGGCCAGGCCAGCGAACCGGTCGGAGCCAGCCTTGCGCATGACCAGCCGCACGGCCAATAGCTCGAGCTGCGCCCGCACCAGGAGCGCATCCTGCACCTGGGCCGGCTGGGGGCGGATGACGCGGGCGCTCTGGTTGGGGATGGCGCGCACCAACCCGTGGGCTTCGAGCCGCGCCAGCGCCTCGCGCACCGGGTTGCGGCTCATCCCCAGTCTCTCGGCGAGCTCGGTCTCCAGTAGCCGCGCGCCGGGCGCCAATTGCCCCGACAGAACGGCGCGGCGCAACGCGAGGAAGGCTCCCTCGCGCAGCGTCGTCGCGCGCAAAGGGGAGCCGTCAGGATTTCGCAGTGAAGCATCGCTCATCGGTTGGCCTCCGTATAGCGACGCAATGCCTCGATACGCGCTTCGGGGATGACCGGCCTGTGCCGGGCCAGGATGTACTCCACGCGGGCATGCAGGTTTTCATACATCGAGCGCGCCGGCTCTTGTGCGCCTGAAGTCTCGAATGAGCCGGCGTAGAAGTGCTCGCCGGAGCGGAGAAACTGCAACGTGGTTGGATCCTGGAGGAAATCGCCCCCCGGCCCAACGCGTTCAAAGGCGTCGAAAGCCAGACGCTCATCGTCCACGCGAATGCCAGCGTGCAGATAGGTCGCCAGGGCAATCAGATCGCAGTCGAACAGGATCTGCTCGGCGGAGGTGCCCATGCCATTTCCGATTGAGCCGATGCCGGTGATCAAATTGGCGCGGCTCGCCACCGCGGGCAAGAGCTGTGCCATCGTTTCCGCACCGTTCTGGAAGTCGTAGTGCACCGAGTTGGTGGCGGTGCCGGCGCAGCCGCAGGACAGGTTGTAGAATCGGCCCATATCTACCGCGGCAAGCCCACACAACGCCTTTTCGGGTCCGCCCAGGGAAGCGCGGCCCGATCTCATGTCGAAGCCCATCGCGACGGTGTGATAGTGCAACGGCGTACCGGGGCGCAATGTCTGAATCAGTGTGATGGCGGCCAGGTTCTCGGCATTGAAGCCGACGACAGTGCCGGCCAGGGTGAACGGTGAGGTGGCGCCCGCCTGAGGGCAAGGCAGCAGGATCAAGGGGATGCCGTACGGCAACAGGATCGCGACGAGATCCAGGAACTGGCTGTCGAAGGTGAGGGGTGACGTTGGCGAGATCAGCGCGCTCACGATGGGCTTTTCCCACAGACTGGCTTGGGCCATGATCTCGCTCATGTCCATCCAGATCCTGGCTGCCTCGGCGTCGTGCGGCGCGCAGACGTAGTGCTTGCTCATGTTGGACATGAAGGCCAGATTGCTGTCAAGGAGCACCGTGCGACCGACGGCGTCGCCATAATCCAGGTCCATCTTGTACGGCATGGCGATCACGTCCAGCGCGTCGACCAAACGCGCGTTGGTCGCACAATCGGCCAGCACCGGCGGGCGCCTTCCGGCGCGATAATCCAGCATGAAGGGATCTACCACACAGGAGCTGTAGAACCGGTTCCCGGCGGCCATACGATAGGTGTCGCCCCGAACGGAATGCAAGACGAACTCGGTTGGGCAGTGCGCCAGCGCCTCCGTCACCAGGCCGGCGGGGAGGCGCACGCGAGCGTTCGTCGCGCCTTCCAGGGCGCCCGCACGTAGGAGTTGCGCCCGAATCGTCTCGTGGCACACATCCACCCCCACTTCCGCCAGGATTTTCAGAGAAAGCTCGTGGATGCGGCAGGCTTCTGAATCGGACAGGACCTGGGCTGACAACATAGCTACCTCGCATATCGTTATTGTTGTATACACGTATACGATCTTATCACCAGGACACAGTCCTGTCAAACTGCTTCTACAGGCTTCTTGACATGAAATCGAAAGCGTGATAGAGTTCTATCGAAAGTTACGAGTGATCGAATCAGCCCCAAATAGGGAATGATCGAATGTCTTCTCCATTACATACAGTGTACTTTCCTGCCAGCGCCCGCCAGACCGAAGATCGCCGCGGCCAGATCCTGCAGGAGGTGCTGCGCAGTCAGTTTGTGACCGTCGCGGCGCTGGCCCGCCAGTTCGGGGTATCCGAGGTTTCGATCCGCCGCAACCTGGCACAGCTCGAAGAGGCGGGGCTGGTCAAACGCGTGCACGGCGGCGCACAGGCGATCACGCGGCCGGGGCAGCCCTCGGTGTACGACGCCCGCCTGCTGCAGCGCATCGCGGAGAAGCGTGCGATCGGACGCGCGGCCGCGGCGTTGATCCACCCCGGCGACACCATCCTCCTCGATTCCGGCACCACCGTCCTGGAGGTCGCCCGCGCCATCCCCGAAGCACTGTTCGACCGCGGCGGCCTGACGGTCGTCACCCGCTCCCTGGTCATCGCCGGCGAGCTGCGCCGCTTCCGCCAGGTGCGGCTGATCGTGCTCGGCGGCATCTACGTCCACGATTTCGATGATTTCGTCGGGCCTCAGGTGGAAACTGCCCTGCAAGGACTCCACGTCAACACGCTCTTCATCGGCACCGATGGCGTGTCGTCGGAGCGCGGACTGACCACCGACAACGTCCTGGAGGCTGGCCTTTTCCGGCAGATGGCGCGCGCGGCCGAGCGCGTCGTCGTTGTGACCGACGCCGGCAAGATCGGCGCGGGCAAGCTGCAGACGATCCTCCCCTTCGAGGAAATTCACGCCTTCGTCACCGACGCTGGCGCGGCGCCCGATTTCATCAACATGCTGCGCGACAAAGGCGTCAGCGTAATCCTGGCTTCTCAGCCATAGCATTCCGTGGCAATAGCGCAAAATCCGCTTTCAGACATCTGTCATTCTGAGCGGGTTGGTCTCTGACCTCTGGCAACGGCGAGCCCCCAGCGAAGAATCTCCTTGCAAAGCCGAGACCCTTCGCTAGAATCTCGCCGCAACGAATCTCACGGGGCTAACCCGCTCAGGGTGACAGAAATCAGCACAAGGAGGCAATCCATGTACGACAAGAATTGGGCCACCGTAGACATCAACACCGTCCCGCATCTGACGACACCGCCGCCAGGGCCAAAATCGCAGGAAGTTCATACCCGCGCCGCCAAATACATGAAGGGCTATTCCTCGCAAGTCCGCCTCTTTCCGGTGGCTTTCGAGTCGGGGAAGGGCTGCACGCTGACCGACGTGGATGGTAACGTCTACATTGACTTCTCCTCCGGCATCTACGTCACCGGACTGGGCCACTGTCACCCCAAGGTCACAGAGGCAGTGCAAAAGGCGGCCGGTGAGCTGATGAACGCCCACGACTTCACTACGCCGATCAAGATGAAGCTGCTCGAAAAGCTGGCCGACATCTCGATGGGCGAAGGCAAGAAGAAACTCACCGGCATGCAGCTCTACGACTCGGGCACGACCGCGGTGGAGGCCGGCCTGCGCGTGATGCGGGCGGCGACGGGTAAGTTCGAGTTCATCTCCTTCCATCGCGATTTCCACGGCAAGACGATGGGCGCGGTCGGCCTGGCGCGGCTGGATGCGAGCCAGGGGTTGCGCGCGCCGGGCTTCTTCCTGGCCCCGCGCGGCTACTGCTATCGCTGCGAGTTCCGCCAGAAGTACCCGGAGTGCAATCTGCTCTGCGTGGACTACCTGCGCACGATCATCAGGGAAGAGACGGCGGGCCGCGTGGCCGGCATCGTTCTGGAGCCGATCCAGGGCTGGGCGGGCAGCGTCGTGCCGCCGGATGGCTGGATCCAGGGGATTCGCGCGCTGTGCGACGAGTTCGGCATCCTGCTGATGGCCGATGAGGTGCTGACCTGCATGGCCCGCACCGGCAAGATGTTCGCCATGCAGAATTGGGACACCGTGCCGGACGTGATGACCCTGGGCAAGGGCTTCGGCAACGGCTTCCCGGTGACCGCGATGCTGGTCGGCGAGCAGCACAAGGAGGCGATCGAGAAGATCAGCGCCAGCACCTCCTATGGCGGCAACCCGATGGGGTGCGCGGCCGCGCTGGCGAGCATCGAAGTGATCGAAGAAGAGCACCTGTGCGAACGCTCGGCGCACCTGGGCGAGATCCTGCTGGCGCGCATGAAGCGGATCGAGACCAACTCGCCCATCGTCGGCGAAGCGCGTGGCCTGGGCTGCCTGCTGGGGCTGGAATTGGTCAAGAACAAGGCGACCAAGGAACCGTTCGACGAAGCCGGCAAGCTGGTCTACCAAAAGGCGTTCCGCAAGGGCCTGGCGTGGATTCCCGCCGGTCACATCCTGCGCATGTCGCCGCCGCTCATCATGGAAGATGACCTGGCGATGAAGGCGATGGATATTATCGAGGAGAGCATTTACGAGACGCAGAGGGAGTTGGGGTACGGGGGCTGAGGGAACTTGAGGGAACTGGGGGAACTTGAGGGAACTGGGGGAACTGGGGGAATTTGAGGGAACCTTGGGGAACCGGGGGTATATCGAGTTCCCTCCGTTCCCCTAGATTTCAACAAACACGCGCTTCAATCAAGAGGCAGGCCACCTATGTCAGAACAAATTATTCGCTTCGGCGTCATCGGCTGCGGGCTGATGGCGCGGGAGTTCGCCAGCGCGACGCAACGCTGGGGTCATCTGCTGAACATGGACGTCCGTCCGCGGCTGGTCGCCATCGCGGACACAAAACCGTCCTGCCTGGAGTGGTTCACCGACAACCTTTGCGATATCGCGATCGCAGTCAGCGACTATCGCGAGCTGCTTGCCAGCCCCGACGTGGACGCGGTCTACTGCGCGGTGCCACACCATCTGCACACGCAGATCTACGGCGACATCATCCGTGCGGGCAAGCACCTGTTGGGGGAGAAGCCCTTCGGGATTGACCTGGCCGCCAACGAGCAGATACTGGCCGAGCTACGCGCCCATCCCCAGGTGTTCGCCCGTTGCTCGTCGGAGTTTCCCTTCTTCCCCGGCGCCTTCCAGGTCGTAAAGTTCATCCGCGAAGGGCGTTTCGGCAAGATCATCGAGGTCGAGGCCGGGCTGTGGCACTCCAGCGACCTGGACCCGCAGAAGCCGATCAACTGGAAGCGCATGATCCAGTTCAACGGCGAGTACGGCTGCATGGGCGACCTGGGGATGCATCCGCTGCACATTCCGCTGCGCTCCGGCTGGATGCCGAGGAACGTGCGTGCGTTGCTGTCGAAGATCGTGCCCGAGCGCCCGGACGGCAAGGGCGGCATCGCGCCGTGCGAGACGTGGGACAACGCGCTCCTGGCCTGCGAAGTCGAAACCGCCGATCAGCACTTCCCGATGCTCATCAGCACGAAGCGGATCGCGCCCGGCGAAGCCAACACCTGGTTTATCAGGATCACCGGCACGAAGTTCTCGGCCGAGTTCAGCACCAAATATCCGCGGACGTTGCGCACGATGACCTACCGGCCCGGCCAGCCGCAGAGCTGGGAAGTGCTCGATCTCGGCTACACGCCGCCCTACGCCACGATCACGGGCAGCATCTTCGAGTTTGGCTTTTCCGACAGCATCCTCCAGATGGTTGCGGCCTTTTGCGACGAGCTGACGCACGGCGACCAGATGCGCCAGCCCTTCGGCTGCGCGACGCCGGAGGAAACCCATCTGCACCATCGCGTGCTGACTGCCGCGCTGGAGTCGGGGCGAACCGGGCAGGTGGTCAAATTCTAAATGCCAGACGCTTCCGTTACTCATGAAGCGCTCGTGACGTTTTCCCGCCTTCGTGTGCTATAATAACGTACAGGCGGCAACGAACAACCATACTTCTGGAGGAGCAACAGCATGACGATTATTGCCAGACGAGTGACTCAGCGGGGTGTGCTGGTGCCACGCGCACTGATCAGAGCTTGGGGCAACATCCAGGAAGTGGAGATCGAACAGCGGCCTGACGCTGTGGTTATCAAGCCAAAAGCGGCCCACGCCGGCGATCTGCGCGGTCAAGTGGTCAGCAAGATGGAAGCGGCGGGTCTGATCGAGAAGTTGCCGTGGCCGCAGCCCCCGAGAGTGTCTGCCGAGGTCCGCGCGCGCCTGGCCGAGAAGTTGAGCCGCGGGAAACCCCTGTCCGAAATCGTTTTGGAGGACCGGTGAGACCAAGAGACCCGGTTTCTCGGAGAAACCGGGTCTCTGAAGGAGATGTCATGGATTCGCGCGAGCGTGTGTTGGCGGCCCTCCGCCGCGAGCAGCCCGACCGGGTGCCGTTTGTCGAGGGCGGCATTGACCTGCCCATGCAGCGGGCGCTGATGGGCCGCGACCAGTTCTTGCCCGAGGAATTGAACGAGGTGATGGGCCGCGACAACCTGGGGGTGACCCTCCGGCCGCCGATCTTCGGGGAATACGAAGAGCGGGGCGAGATCAACTACGTGGCCCGGCCAGGGATTCGCTCGCGGGCGGACCTGGAGCAGGTGGTCTTTCCAGACCCCGACGATCCGAGCCTCTATGCCGAAGGGGAGCAGCTCATCCGGCGCAACCGCGGCAAGTATGCCGTGGCAGCCAACATGCGCCTGGGCGCCTCGCCGGTGCTGCTAAGCCTGGGTCTGGAGGGGTTCTCCTACGCCCTGGCCGACGATCCGGGGCTGATTGACACGCTCTTGGGGCGCTACGCGGATTGGACGATCGCCGTGGTTCGGCATCTGCGTGACTTGGGCGTGGACTTCGTCTGGACCTTCGACGACATGGCCTACAAGACCGGGCCGATGTTCTCGCCGAAAGTCTTGCGCAACGTTTTCATGCCGCATCTCAGGCGGGTCGCCCAGGCCATCAAGGGCGAAGGGTTCCCCTGGGTCTTCCATTCCGACGGCAACCTGATGTCCTTGCTCGACGACCTGCTCACCCTGGGCTTCGATGGCCTGCATCCGTTGGAGCCTGGTCCCATGGACATCGAGCGGGTCAAGCGGCTATACGGCGACCGGCTCTGCCTGATCGGCAACATTGACCTGCACTACACACTGACCCGCGGCACGCCCGAGGAAGTTGAAGCCGAGGTGAAGCAGCGGATCGAGACCATCGGCCGGGGCGGCTGAGGTCCGGCACGGCGAGATTCCAGCGAAGGGTCTCGTTGCGACACCGGATTCTTCGCTGGACGCTCGCCGTCGCGAGAAGTCAGGGGCAGACCCGCTCAGAATGACAGGCGGCGGGTAGTGACTTTTGCGGTATTGCGATTTAGCTGTTCTGTTGGATGGCAGACCAGTCCCCTGGAACGGCTCCTACCGCACATGCCTGTGCTGTGGTCTCTATCCCGGCTTGTCTGTGTTTTTCTGCGTTCATCTGCGTTCTTTCCGCTCAGGCCGGTTTCCGACCGAGCCAGTTCCCCCCTACCGCGCGATACCCCGGCATTTCGATGACGACCTTGATCGCGCCGTCCTCGCGGGTTCTCGCCAGCTCGTAACCCTGGATCACCTGCTCGAACGTCAGACGATGCGTCGGCATCGGCGTGACGTCAATCACGCCGCGCGCGACCAGATCCAGCGCGGCGTGAAACGACCTGCGACCTGGCTCGAACACCGACCCCCCAGACGAAGTCGTGTAACAATACTTCCGAAACAAGGTCCAGAAATCGAACGTTAGATTGTGGGCGCGCGGAATGCCGAAATACATCAGGTGACCGCCGGTCTTCACCAGGTGTGCGGTCAGGTTGATCGTCTCCACTTCGCCGGCCGCCTCGATGACCACATCGGCCAGCCTGCCCCCTGTGATGCGTGTGACCACTTCGAGCGCGTCCTCTTGGGCGTTGTTCACCGCGTGCGTTGCGCCAAACTTCAGCCCGGCAGCCACCCGGGCGCCGATGATATCCAGCCCGATAACCTTCTCGGCCCCCATGCGCCGGCACATTGCATCGAAGAACAGCCCGGCCGACCCCTGGCCGATGATCACCACGTCCTTGCCCAAAAGACTCGGCAGGCGCTTGAGGGCATAGATCACCGTGCCCAACTGCTGGCTCATGAGCAACTGTTCCAGCGGTTTCCCCGCGGGCAGCACCAGGACATCCTCAGCGGACGCCAGGTAGTACTCGGCCATGGCTGTTTGCGGCGCCGCCAGGGTCAACGCCACGTCCCCCGGTTTCAGGTCGAAGCCAGGCGCATCTACCGCCTCGACCAGGCCGATCATCTCATGGCCGGCCGTACCCACCGGAAAAGGATACTCGTCCGGCGGGGCATAGTAGACCATGTGCACGTCGCTCCCGCAGAGCGCGAGCAACATCGTCCTGATCAGCGCGTGCCCCGGCTTCAATTGGGGCTTGGGCGCTTCGACGAAGCGCACTTCTCCTGGCGCCACACATTGGACTGCACGCATATTATATCAAACCTCCGAATCGGAATGACGTTTTGTCATCCTGCCGGCTGACGAGGATCGGACAACCGAAACGCGCATCGTTGCGGGCTGGATGATCGGTGCGATAGTGGGGGCCACGGCTTTCCTCTCGCAAGGAGGCCGCCTGGACGATCACCTGACTCGTCGCCAGCAGGTTCGGCAAGCTGAGGGCCAGGAACAACTGCCGCGAGTCCGGCGCATGAAGCTCGGGCAGGGCACCTGCGATGGCCGCCAGCTTCTTCCGGCACCGCTTCAGGCTGGCCGCGTCCTTATGGACACCCATTTCGTTCCACATGGCGGACTGGATCGCCCGCAGCACGTCGGCAGGCGCGCGACCGGACGGCCGGCTCTGCAACCGCGTGATCTGGCCCTGAACCTCGGCCACCTGCTCCTCTGACAAACGCGGCGCTGTCAACTCGGCCGCCCGCTCGGCGGCGAATTGTCCGGCCCGTGCGCCGAATACCTGGCTGCCCGCAAATTGGTTGCCCCCGATCCGGTTGGCGCCGTGCGGGCCGCCGGCCGCCTCCCCGCACGCGAAGAGGTTCGGCACGGTGGTCTCGGCCTGCGGATTGATCAGCACCCCGCCGTTGATGGCGTGGACGTGGGGCGAGACCTCCACCGGCCGCGCCAGGAGGTCCGCGCCTCGCGCCCTGGCCCATTCATACCAGCCCCAACGGCCTGCCTGCACTTGCGTCGGATCGCAACCGGTGAAATCAGCCTGCACGCCGCCGCCCGGCGCGCCCCGCCCCTGCCTGGTCTCATCGAACACAGCCACGTCGAAATACCTGGCCGCCGCGTCGAAGCGAAAAGGGCCGGTGGTTGCCCGCGTGGTCAGACATTCGGCTACGGTGACGCCCGGCGGCAGGTAGCGCGCCAGAAACTCCTCGCCGCGGCCGTTGGTCAGCCTGGGGAGCAAGGCCAGGTATGATTCGGGGATCATCAGCCCCCCCTCAGCCCCCCAATCTGGGGGGGGAAGGGGGGCGGGCGCGGTGAGGCCGAGGATCATCCGGTAGAACTCCATGTTCACCAGTTGCGCGCCCAGCGCCAGGGCCAGACCGTGTCCGTCGAAGGTCAGATCGGGCGTGTTCATGTGGCGCAGGAAGGCCGTGCTGCCCCCGCCTGTGGCGAGCACCGTCGTCTTTGCGGAAATGGTGCTGACGTCGCCACCCTCGGTCACGCCGACCGCGCCGACGCAACCCCGCGCGTCGCCCAGCAAACGGGCAATGACCGTCCGTTCCAGCACACGGATGCCCCGATCACGAATCTCGCGACCGAAGGCCTGGCGGAGGCCCTCGATGGTGGCGGTGCCAGCCCAGACCAGGCCGCTGCCGAATCTGGGCTGCCGGAACAGGACTTGCCCGCCCTCCTGGTGAAACGTCGTATGATAACGGTCGAGGAGATCGGCTAACCGCCGCGGGGCTTCCTCGGCCAGGATGCGGGCCAGCGTCGGGCTGACCATCCCCAGACCGGCCGCCATGATCTCGCGGTAGTGGCTTTCGGGGCCTCCTCCGGGCGACTCCGCTCCGTTACACGATTCTGCGAATCGAGTGTACTTTCCTGCGCCCGGCAGCGCGGAGGAGTAGCCGAGACCCATGGCGCCCGGATAAAAGGTGGAGCCGCTGTACAGGAAGCGGCCCTTCGCTGCCACGATCACCTGCGCGCCGCGATCATGGGCTTCGAGCGCGGCGCGGCATCCGGCTGCACCGGCGCCGATGACGAGCACGTCGGCCCGGCAGATCACTTCGCAAACCCGTACTTCACCAGCGCCTCCGCCGTCCGTCTGCGCTTCTCTGCCGGCGCGAGATCGGTGCGCCGCGCGGCCAGGTGGGCCTCATGCTCGAAGGCGCGCATCAAAACGGCTTTTGCGGCCAGAACGTCCAGACATGAAGGCGGGATCACGATGACGCCTTCGGCGTTGGCGTGGACGACGTCGCCCGGCCGCACCGTGATGCCGCCGATCTCGATCGGCTCGTTCATCCGCCGGAAGCGAAGCGCGGTGTGGTGAATGGTCACGCCCCGGCTGTAAACGGCAAAGGGGACCGTCAGCAGGCCGGGAATGTCGCGCACGCCGCCGTCCGTCACCGCGCCGACGCAGCCCACGGAGTAAAGCGTCTTCGCCATGCCATCGCCGAGCACGCATTCGTGATCGGGCCGCGAGCCGACGGTCTTCACCACCCAAACGATCGGCGCGTCCATCTGGCGCATCTGCTCGATCTGCTGCCAGTAGCCTTCGACGTCCGGTTGGCCGCCCGGCGAGCTGCTGTCCAGCTCACACGTGACCGCCACACCGACCGTCGGCCCAAGGGCAGGCGTGACCGATTGGATGAAACCGACCATGTAGTACTCGTGTGGCGGGGTCGCATCAATGTAGCCGATGGTGTTCGCCAGCAGCGCGGTGTCGAAGTCGCGCAGTTCTTCGATGCAGGAACGTACACTGTCTGTACGCGAACGAGAGACAGGGGGTTTCTCCATGAGTCGCACTCCTACCGTCGCGTCGCGAATTGGAAGAAACCGACCTCCTCCAGCATCTCGCGAATCCGGCCCCGCTGCTCATCCGTCAGCGGCAGGTTGGGCCGACGCCCGGCGCCGAGGTCGAAGCCGAGGAGCCGCATGATCTCCTTGACGGCCGAGAACGAGGGAAACTGGAGGAAGATGTCTACAACCCAGTTGATCTTCGCCTGAAGCGCCTGAGCGGCAGCCAGATCCCCGGCGTGGAAGGCGTTATAGGCTTGCACGAAGACACGCGGCAGGATGTTCTGGGTCGTCCCGATGGCGCCGTCAGCCCCCATCGCCTGGCCCGCCAGCATCATCTCGTCCGGGCCGGAGACCACGTTCAACCGCCCACCTTCCAACTCGATGATCTTGCGCATCGTGTAGAAGTCGTAGGCGGTATACTTCATCCCGCGCAGCGTCGGCATGGCCTTGATCAGATCGCGCACCGTGTCAACGCTGATATTCACCCCGGTGGTGCCAGGAATGCTGTAGATGTAGAAAGGCAGACTCGAGGCGGTGCCGATGCGGAGATAGTGCTGCTTCACGCCCTCAGGCCCGACGTTGAAATAGAAAGGCGGGATCGCGCTGACGGCATCAGCGCCGATCTGCCCAGCGTGAGCGGCCAGGTCGCAGGCTGTTTGAGTTGTGATGGCCCCGACGTGGACGATCACGGGCACGCGACCCTTGACCTGTTGGACGACGGCCTCGGCCACCATGCGGCGCTCGGCTTCGGAAAGCAACAGGCCTTCACCCGTCGAGCCGAGGATGTAGAACCCCGCTACATCCTGGGTGATGTGCCACTCGATCAAATCCCGCATCGCCGTCAAGTTGACGTTTCCTTCCGCGTCAAACGGGGTCAGCAGAGCGGGGAGCATTCCGGTGATCTTGAACATTGTTTTCTCCTGTCAGATTTGTTTACCATTTTGTAGGTACTTCACTCATTACCCGATAGGCGTAGCTTAGCCCCTTGTGGGCGTCCCCCGGCGGGCATAGAAGCGGCGCAGACGGGCACAAGGCTACGCTACGGAGATATGTCGGGTAGTGAGGGTACTTCATCGTTTCCTATTCACAAGGCGCTGATCTCAGCGCGCAACTCAGCGGACATGCCCAGCGCGTCGGCATCGAGCGCCTGATCCACCTGCTCGGGCGAGCGGGCGCCGATCAACACCGCGGTAATGCCCGGTTGGGTCATTGTCCAGGCCAGGGCCAGCAGCGGTATCGTCGTACCCAACTCGACAGCCCTGGCGCGCAGCTCTTCCAGGATACGAAAGCCGGTCTCGTGGAAATAAATCGGCTGCATCAGCGGGCTAACATCCATCCGTGTGCCCGCGGGCACGTCACCTCCCGGCCGGTATTTGCCCGTCAAAAACCCACCGCCCAGCGGGCTGTAGGAGATCACCCCTATCTGTTGGTCGGCGCAGAGGGGGAGTAATTCCCGCTCGATGTCGCGCACGACCAGGTTGTAGTTCGGCTGCACCGCTTCCATGCGCGGCCAGCCGTGGATGTCTTGTCGCCAGAGAGCCTTGCACAATTGCCACGCCGCGAGATTGGAGCAGCCGATGGCGCGTGCCTTGCCCTGGCGGACGAGGCGGTCCAGAGCTTCCAGCGGCTCTTCGAGAGGAGCGGACGCGTCCCAACTGTGCAACAGAAACAGATCAACGGCATCGGTTTGGAGCCGGCGTAGGCTGGCCTCGGCTGATGTCAGAATACGGTCTCGACTGAGCGGCGGCCGGACCTTGGTCGCCAGCACGATCCGCTCCCGCACACTTCGGTCGGCTATCCACCGGCCGATGATCTCCTCCGAGCGACCGCCGGCATAGGCTTCGGCCGTGTCGAACAAGGTGATGCCGCGCTCCAGCGCCCGATCCATCACGGCGAAAGAGGTCGCTGCATCAATCTCCCGGCCAAATGTCACACAGCCCAGGCCGATGGAACTGACGCGCAGATCCGATTTGCCCAGGACGCGGTATTCCACGGTTGTTTTCCCCCTTCCAAACTAAACTTGATAGAGTAATTCGCCGCGGGCGATCGTAGCTCCCAGGTCGAAATCCCTCGTCACAATGATGATGTCGGCGTCCATCCCGGCTGCCAGATACCCCTTGTGCGTCATACCAAGCACCCGCGCCGGCGTCCGCGAGCACAAGATCGAAGCCGCCACCAGGGATTTGCCGAATTTGAGCATGGCGTTTCGGAAACCCTGGATATGCGTCAGCGCGCTGCCCGAGAGGGCATCGTCGGAGGTGCGGCGGACCCCACGGTCGGCCGTGACCTCCACCTGTACGCCCGGATAGAGGCCGTCGTAGACCCCCGGCGGATTGCCCGCGCCCTTCACGCCGTCGGTGATGAAGACGATGCGTTCGAGGCCCTTGCAGCGGAACGTCTTTTCCAGCAGGTATGGGTGGACGTGCACGCCATCCGGGATGATCTCGACCGTCAGCCGGTCTTCGACCTGGATGTAATCGGTCAATCCGGTGGGATAGACGCCCGCGTCGGTCTGAGGGGGTGGGTCGAAGGTGTCGTAGAAATGCGTCACCAGGCAGAGGCCTGCGTCCACGGCCCGGCGCGTTTCTTCGATGGTAGCTGAGCTGTGCGCCAGGCTGGTGACGATACCGCGCTCCCGGCACCAGCGGACGAATGGGACCGCGCCGTCCAGCTCAGGGGAAATGTCCCAGATTCTGATCGTCCCCTGCGCGGCCTGGTAGAGCGCCTCGGTTGTCTCGGCCGTGATCCGGGTCAGTGAGTCCGCAGAACCTGCCCCGGTCTTCGCCAGGTAGGTGATCTCGGGCCGGAAGCCGACCAGGTTGGGCGTGCGCCGGAAGCCGTCGCTTTCCGCCAACCCTCTCTGCATGACCTCGACGTTCTCCCGCGGGCTGCCGAGCAGAGTGGGGACACACGCAGTCACGCCCTCGGCCGCGAGGAGTTGTGAATACTCGACCAGGCCATCGTATTGGGCCATGAGGTGTCGCAGGCCGTGGTTGTGCAGGTCAATCAGGCCAGGAAGCACGTAACAGCCGGTCGCGTCCAGCACGCGCTCGCCGGCCTCCGGCGTCAGCCCACTGCCGACGAAGGCGATCCGCTCCCCTGCTACCCGCACATCGCGCCCGGCTTCCAACCGGTCATAGTGCAAAACAACGCCGTTTTTGATCAGCATGAGTTCCAAATCATCTCATAGGTTAAGAATTATGCCAGGTTCACGTGGGAAAACATGAGGACCTATCATCGAGCCTGTGAGAACATCATAGCACCCCTATCGGGCCGTGTCAAAACGTCGTGCACGTCCGTGAAGTTCACTTCCTGGGCGGCATCAAACAGCGCAGCCCGCCATTTCTAGCTCTTGCAGCAGCTTGGGTATCGCCGCGATCTCGTTCGACTTCATGAGTCAATTCGGCGGCTTGACAAAGGCACAGGAATACGCGATAATCCTGTCAGACATCTGAATTCCGTCAACCATTGTCATGCCGATAGCATAGGCCTGTCTGCTGCGCGGCACGACTCCACCACTGCGTCGTGGAGGGAGAGTCTGCATGGTCGCTTACGATGATGCCATCCTTGACGAGATCGAACCTCTTACACCGCGAAACACCAATCTTGCTGTCCAGGCGCGGATCGCCGACTTCATGGAACGGCGCAAGCTGGCAGCCGGAGATCAGCTTCCCGCCGAAAGCCGGCTCGCCCAGGCGCTGGGCGTCAGCCGCGCGACGCTACGCGAGGCGATGCGTGCCATGGAGTCCGCCGGGATCATCGAGGCGCGCGCCGGCTCGGGCTGGTTCATCCGGGAGTTCTCCCTGGCGCCCACGGTCGCGAAGGGCCTGGCTTACAGCTTCTCGCTTGACGCACACAACCTCTACGACTTGCGGCAGATCCGTCTCCACCTGGAATTCGGGTTCCTCCCGGAGGCAATGGAGAAGCTCACCCCGGAGGACATCGCAACGCTCGATGACACCGTGACCGAGATGGAGCGTCTGGCGGCTGCGGGCCGGATCTACGCCGAGCAGGACCATCTCTTCCACACCAGGCTGTTCGCCCACGTGGCCAACCAACTCCTGCCCAAGCTCCTGGAGATGTTCTGGGCCGTGAGCATGCGGTCCGTGCGCGCATCCTTGCAGCGCGAGGACCTCGAAACGAGCGCCCACAATCACCGGCTCGTGTTCGACGCCATCCGGTCTGGCGACCTGGCCCTGGCGCGCCAGCGGCTAGAGGCGAGCTTCGGTGGCCCACCGCCCTTCTGGAGTGCCGATTCCGTCGAAGAATGATCCCTGAGGAGGAGTTCTCATGACCATGTCCTCTCGCGAGCGGGTGCTGGCAGCGGTCAACCACCAGGAGCCCGACCGGATCCCCGTTGACTTGGGCGGGACGCGCATCACGGGCATCGAGCCTGGCCTCTACACCCGCCTGCGGGCCCGGTTGGGCATCCGTGGCGACCCGGCTAAAGTAATGGACGTCTGGCAGATGCTGGCCTGGGTCGAGCAGCCCGTAGTGGAGGCGCTAGGGGTGGATGCGCTCCCGGTGCCCAGGTTGATCCAGGACTTCGGGATGCGGCTCGATGCCTGGCGGCCGTGGCAACTGGACGACGGCACGGCGGTCCAAATGCCGGCCACCTTCGCGCCCGTGCGCGAGCCGGACGGCTCGCTGTGCCTGTACCTGGATGGTGAACTGGTAGGCAAGAAGGTGCCCGCGAGTCCGTATTTCGACCGGATGGTGGAGGTAAAAAGCTACGATCCCCTGCCCCCGGTCGAGTTGTGGCCCATGCCGCTCTTCAGCGACGAAGACCTTGCATGGAGGCGCCACTGGGCAGAGACGCTGCGCCGCGAGACCGATAAGGCGCTCATGGGCGAGTTCGGGCCTATCCTGGGACGCTGGGGGTCGTACCAGGAGTGGCTGTACACCATCGGAGCGAGGCCGGACTACGTGCTCGCATACTACGAGCGCAAGGTGGAGTACCTCTTGGCCAACCTCAGACTCTACCGGGATGCCGTCGGCGACAACATCGACGCGATCTGGTGGGGCGAGGACTTTGGCATGCAGACAGGCTTGATGATCTCCCCGCGCATGTTCCGGGACATGGTTGCCCCCTACTACAAGCGGATTTGGGACTGGGTGCACGCCAACACGCCCTGGAAGGTCTTCTACCACTGCTGCGGCGCGATCTACCCCATCATCTCGACCTTGATCGAGTGCGGCGTGGACATCCTGAACCCCGTGCAGACCAGTGCCCGCGGGATGGACCCGGCGCGGTTGAAGACTGAGTTCGGCGACCGGCTGACCTTCTGGGGCGGTGGGGTGGACACGCAGCAGGTGCTTCCCTACGGCACCCCTGAGGAAGTGCGCGCGCAAGTCCACGAGCGGATCCGGGTGTTCGGACCGGGCGGCGGCTTCGTGTTCAACCCGGTGCACAACGTCCAGGCAGACGTGCCGCTGGAGAACCTGATCACCATGTTCGACGCCGTCCGCGACTTCGGGCAGTATCCGCTGGGCTGAGGAACTGAAGAGACATGAAGGTCGGCATCATCGGGCTGGACAATTCGCACTGCACCATCTTCGCGGGGATGTTGAACGACCCGGCGAGCAGGTATCCCATCGTGGGCGCTACCGTCGCCGGGGCCTATCGAGGAGGGACGGCGGCGTTTTCCCTCAGCCGTGATCGTATTGACGGCTTCACCCGGGAGATCACGGAGAGCTTCGGCGTTCCTCTCTACGATACCATCGAAGCGCTGGCCCACGACATGGATGCGCTGTTGATCGAGAGTTGCGACGGCCGACAACATCTGGAGCAGTTCCGCAGGGCGGCGCGCGGCAAACCCATCTTCCTGGATAAGCCGTTCGCGACCTCCTCTGCCGACGCGCTGGAAATGGTGCGGATCGCCGAGGAGACGGGCACGCCGCTGCTGAGCTGCTCGTCGCTGCGGTACGCCGCCGGCATCGTGGAACTGGCCGAGCCAGGTGAGCAGCTCCTCTCCTGCGAAGCGTTCGGGCATGCGCCGCTCCTCGACGACTACCCGGGGCTCTTCTGGTACGGCATCCATGAAGCCGAGATGCTCTTCAAGTTCATGGGGCCTGGGTGCGAGCGGGTGCGGTGCCTTTCCCATCCGCACATGGACCTGGCCATCGGGGAGTGGCGCGACGGACGGGTTGGCGTGCTGCGGGGCACACGTTTCGGCCGCGCCGAGTACGGGTGCGTGGTCCATACCGGCGCGGCGACGCGGTGCGGGATCGCCGCCAGCGAGCCACCCTACTTCTACTTCTTGCTCCAGAAGATCGTGACGTTCTTCGCGACGCGCGTCTCGCCGGTGCCCATCGAGGAGACGCTGGGCATCGTCGCCTTCCTGGAGGCTGCCAACCGGAGCAAGGAGTTGGGGGGCGCGACGGTATCAATCTGATCACCGGGGCATGAGGTCTCCTGCCCAACCGCATGGTGAACCAGTTAGGAGGTAGCCGATGTTACGTGTGGGCATCGTCGGCGCAGGGTTCGCCGGCCGGTTTCACTACGAGTGCTGGAAGCGTATCTGAGGGCTGGGTTACCGTGGCGCCGGACGAGAACTGGAGCATGGGCTACCAGCCCGAGCTGCAAGACTTCGCCGAGGCCATCCAGGCGCGGCGGCAGCCGCAGTCAAACCTGGCGCTGGGGATAGATACCACGCTTACCATCTATGCCGCGTATGTCTCGGCCGAGAGTCGGGGTGCTGAGGTGACGATCCCGACCGACCAGTTCGCCGGTGAACGAGGAGAGTAAAAGGACATGGGCAAGATCACCAATGTGAAAGATCGCCTGCCCGGACCCGAGTCACAGCGCCTGATGGCTATCAGCCAGCAGTACGAGGCCAGGGTGCAGGGCTACCAGGCGCCGCTGGTGTGGGATCACGCCGAAGGGGTCGTCGTGTCCGATGTGGACGGCAACCGCTACATTGACTGGACCTCGGGCGTGTTGGTGACCAACGTCGGGCACTGTCACCCGAAGCTGGTTCACGCCATCCAGGAAGCTGCGACAAAACTCCTCAACTGCTACGAATTCCCCACCGAGCCGCGTGTGATGCTGGCCAAACGCATGGTTGAGATCACCCCGCCGCACCTGGATCGCGCCTTCTTCCTCACCACCGGCAGCGACGCCACGGAGGCGGCCATGCGGGTGGTGAAGCGCCATACTGGACGATACGAGATCATCTCATTCTATGGGGGATTTCACGGTCGCACGGCCGAGGCGCGCAGCGCCGGCGGACTGGGTGGCGTCCGCCGGGGTTTCGGGCCGACCGTGCCGGGCTTCATCCACGTACCCTACCCTTACTGCTACCGTTGCCCGTTCAAGGCGCGACCGGAGACTTGCGGACTGCTGTGCCTGGATTACCTCGACACCACGGTGCACTGCCTCTCGACAGGCTCGCTGGCCGGGATCATCGTTGAGCCGTACCAAGGCTCGGCGGGCTTCATATTCCCGCCGGCCGGCTACCTGAAGCGTCTCGAAGAATGGGTGCGAGCGCAAGATCTGGTGTTCGTGCTGGATGAGGTGCAATCTTCCTTCGGCCGGACCGGCAAGTTCTTCGCGATGGAGTGGGAGGGCCTGACGCCCGACCTGGTGTGCATCGGCAAGGGGATCGGGAGCGGTATGCCCATCTCGGCGCTGATGGCGACGTCCGAGGTGCTCACCGGCCTGAAGTCGGGCGACCTGGGCAGCACGCTGGGCGGTAGCCCCTTCTCCTGCGCCGCGGCGTTGGCGGTCATCGAGATCATGCAGGAAGAGAAGCTAGTCGAGAACGCCGCACGAATTGGCGCGATCCTGCAGCAGGGCCTGCGGGACATCATGGAGCACTCGCGCTACCTGGGAGACGTGCGCGGCCAGGGCATGGTGGCGGGCCTGGAATTCGTGACGGACAAGGCGACCCGCGAGCCGGCTCCTGACATCACGGTGCGCGTCATCAGCGAAGCCGCGCAGAACGGCGTCATCGTTGGCAAGGTCGGCATGTACGGCAGCGTCATCCGCGTGGCGCCGCCCCTGGTGATGAACGAGGAAGAGGCGCACGAGTCGCTGGAGATCATGGAGAAAGTGATCCTATCGCTATGACAGAGACTGAAGACCTGCTCTGCGAGATGATCCGGCATCCCTCGGTGTCGGGCCACGAAGCAGAGTTGATCGGTTTCCTGACCGGCGCCTTCGCATCCGTAGCCGACGAGGTCGAGCTGGCGCCCATGATGGCTGATCTCGTAGATGACCCGGACTACGCCAGCGTCCTGCCGGACCTCAGCCCTGTCGGGCGCTGCAACCTGGTCGTCCGCCTGCGCGGCACCGGCGAAGGAAGAGGTCACCCCCTGGCATTCAACACCCACGCCGATGTGGTGCCGGCGGCGGAAGGTCAGGAGCGAGCGTTCGATCCGTGGGTCGAGGATGGCTTCATCTACGGGCGGGGTGCTTGCGACGCCAAAGGCCAGATTGCCATGCTCTGGGCTGCTCTCCGGCAACTGAAGGCCACCGGTGTCCGCCCACATAGCGATGTTACGATGCACATCGTCGTGGAGGAGGAGAGCGGCGGCAACGGCACGCTGGCCCTGGTCCGGCGCGGTGACCTGGCGGCGGAGGGGGTCGTCGTTCTGGAGCCGACCGACCTGCGCATCGCGGTAGCGGCGCGCGGGGCTGTGTGGTTCCGTGCCACTTGCCGGGGCCGGTCGGGCCACGTGGGCAGCCCCGGGGAGAGCATCAGCGCGCTCAAGGCGGCCATCACCCTGACGCAGGTGTTCGAGGCGTACCATGCGCAGTTGCTGGCTGCCTCGCGTGGGATGCCCGTGTTTGACGCCTACGAGAACCCCATGCCGCTCGTCTTCGGACGGCTGGAGTCAGGCACGTGGCCCGCTACCGTACCGGCGCGGGCCGTGCTCGAGGGGGTGCTGGGCTTCCTGCCCAATCGGACACGAGAGCAGGTGATGGCCGAGCTGAGGGCCGCCGTAGCCGCGTGCGCATCCCCCTCCGGAGAGGGAACGCTGGCCGAACGCTGCGACCTGGAGTTCACCTTCCGCCATGACGCATACGTTACACCTCCCCAGGCCCGTGTCACCGAGGTTATGCGACAGGCCGTGACTCTGGCCGGTGGGGGCAGGCAGGCCGAGATGATCGCCATGCCGGCCTCAAGCGACGCGTGGTTCTACAACAACCAGCTCGGCATCCCCACCAGCACCTTCGGCGTGGGTAAGCTCACTGACGCCCACACAGCCCACGAGCGGGTCAGCATCGCCGATCTGCAGCGTGGCGCCGATACCGTGGCGACCTTCATTCGGCTTTTCACGGAGTGACGAGACATGGAACTTTTTGCCCTCAGTGGACAGAAGGCGCTGGTGACCGGCGCGGGCAACCCGGGCGGGCTGGCGCGCGCCATGGCGCAGGGCCTGCGCGATGCTGGCGCCACAGTCGCAATCCTTGACGTGGCCGATTCGGTTTTCGAGGTGGCGAGGGCCGATGGGTTCACCCCAATCAAGGCCAACCTCGCCCAGCGCGAGGATCTGCGCCGTGGATTCGCCGAGGCACTGGCGGCACTCGGCACGCTGGACATCCTGGTCAATAGCCACGGGATCCAGCGCCGCCACAAGGCCGAGGCCTTTCCCCTGGACGAGTGGGACCTGGTGCTGGAGATCAATCTGACCTCGGTGTTCGCGTTGTGCCAACTCGCCGCCGAGGTGATGATCCCCCGGCGCCGCGGCAAGATCATCAACGTGGCATCCATGCTTAGCTTTACCGGCGGCGTGACCGTGCCGGCATACAGCGCGAGCAAGGGGGGCGTGGGTCAGTTGACGAAGGCCCTGTCCAACGAGTGGGCGGCTCACGGCATCAACGTGAACGCCATCGCGCCGGGCTACATGGCGACCGAGATGAACACGGCGCTGATGCAGGATCAGACCCGCAACCGTCAAATCCTGGAGCGTATCCCTTCGGGCCGGTGGGGCACACCCGACGACCTGAAGGGCATCGCCGTCTTCCTGGCCTCCCGCGCCTCGGACTACCTGTGCGGCGTCGTGATACCGGTGGATGGGGGATTCCTCGCGCGGTGAGGGCAGGAAAGTACACTCGATTCGCAGAATCGTGTAATGGGACGACCGACCGCCGACCGTCATCCGTCGTCCGGACTCTCGCTACAGACCATTTCGCTGACGATGGAGACCGCTCTGGCCAGGCGCGACCCGGTGTACCGCTCAGCCGGTCGGGAGGGCAAGAAGCGTGCTGCGTGCCACACTCATCAGAAAGGAGGTACAGAGGTGACCGATTGGGCATCACTTTTGAAGGGCGCGCGCGTAGTGCGGCTGAACGCCCGGCTGTTCCCGATTATCCCCTACGAAACCGCGCAGTTCGAGCGCTTCGGGGTATCGCTCATCCCAGTGGAGGCGTACACGCCCGATGAGATGATACCGCTCGTGACCGATGCCGACGCCGTCTGTGTCGTCTCCGCGTCCATGCCAGCGGTGGTCATGGAGAGCCTGCGCAGATGCCGGGTCATTGCCCGGTACGGCATTGGGACGGACAAGCTGGCGGTGGACGCGGCGACACGCAGGGGTGTGGTCGTAGCCAACGTTCCGGAATTCTGCAATGAAGAGATGGGCGATCACGCCATGGCGCTGCTGCTGGCGGTTGCCCGTAAGCTGCCGCAGATGTCGGAGGCCTTCGCTGATGGCGCCTGGTCGCGCGCCCGTGACGTCGGCTGGACCTTCCGGCGGCTCCGCGGCCGGACGCTCGGCCTGGTCGGGTTCGGCAACAGCGCCATCGCGCTGGCCCGGCGTGCCAAGGCCTGCGGACTCAACTTGCTGGTGACCCGCCGGAACATGCTGGCGCACGACCCCGTGGCCGAAGCCCTGGGCGTCACGCTGGTAGACCTGGAAACGCTGCTGCGGGAATCCGACTACGTCTCCCTGCACCTGCCGCTCAGCAAGGCCACCTATCACATGCTGGACGACGCGCGGCTGCGCCTGATGAAACCCGGCGCTGTGCTCATCAACGTGGCACGGGGGGCGCTGGTGGACGAGGACGCGCTGGCCGCGGCCCTGCGCGAAGGCAGGCTGTCGGGAGCGGGGATAGATACCTGGGAACATGTCAACATCTTCGCTGACGTCGAAGAGCCACCGCGGCACCCACTGGCGAAGATCGAGAGCGTCGTCTGCACCCCCCACGTGGCTGCCCTCTCGGTGGAGGCCAAGGAGGAAGTATCTAAGGGCTCGGCGGAGAATCTGGCTTCGGTCTTGTCCGGTCACTGGCCGCGACCCGATCACGTGGTGAACCCTGACGTTGTGCCGCTTGTCCCATTGGCGCCTTATGACGAGTCGTTGTTCGACGAAAACACGTAAGAGGTGAGAATGAGCCAACTACTCAGCCCCGAACCCTTCTACAGCATGACCCGCCGGGCGGGCGATCTGCTCTTCCTGTCGGGCTTCGGCCCCGTCGAGAACATCGAGGTCGTTGGGACGACCATCGAGGAGCAGACGATCCATACGATGGACGGGATGACGCGCGCTCTCGCCAGCGAAGGTGCAGCCTGGGACGACGTCGTGCGGGTGAACGTCTTCCTGCTGAATCTGGCCGATCGCGACCGCTTCAACGCAACGTACCTGCGCTACTTCAAGAGTGGGCGCATGCCGACGCGGCGCCTGATCGGGGCGGGAGATCTCTTTAAGGGTATCCTGGTGGAGATTGACTGCATCGCGTATGTAGGGGGGAAGTAGAGACCGGCGAGCACAGCATGTCCGACCACGAGTCCGAAGCCGGGTACCCCCGCCGTCGTAGACATGGTGGATGACACTACCCCCTTGGGGAAAGCCCGCCTGATGAAGACCGAGCGCGAGATCGGGCTACTCGCGCGCCACGGGCGAGGTCATCAACGCGGGGCAGAAGGAACTGATCCGGCAGGTCGCGTCGACCGGCAAGAGACCTGGCTGTTCAGCGGTTACTTCCGAACACTTCCCCTGGAGCCGTAGGAGTGCGCCATGGTAGAAAACGATGAAAAGAAGCGATGCCGGAAGAAGTGATTGCCGATCGCCGATCTTACCTCTCGAGGCCGGTAAACATGGGTTTCGTCAGCATCATCATGAAGGTCTGGAATGCCCCAGCGCATGTCCGGCTCTGCATGAAGACCCTCTTGCAGAATACGGATGACCCGTTCGAGCTGATCGTGGTGGACAATGGCTCGAAACCAGAGGTCGTGCAATTCCTGCGCGCCACGGCGCGCGGCGATCCGCGGATCCGGCTGGTCGAAAACCCCGCCAATCTCGGGCCGGGGCACGCGAATCGGCAAGGGGTCGCTCTCGCCAAGAGCCGCACGATCTGCTTGATTGACAGCGACGTGCTCGTGCCGCATCATTGGCTGGTGCGGCTGGTCGAGGAGTTCGAAAAGCATCCTGACGTGAAGCTGCTGGCCCCGCTGAACTATCATCAGACGCTTAGCCACCCTTTCGGGCCTGACAACAGCGCCGAAGCCTGGTTTAGAACCAAAAAGGAGAATCAGCGACTTTCGCCGCTGCGACAGTTTCACGTGTATTCTGGGGGGCTGAGTATTGACGAGTTCGACGAACTCATGTGCAGCACCCATGCCCAGGAGCTGGCTGTGCAGACGTGCCCACCCATGTTCACAGGCACCTGTTGCGCCCTGCTAGATGCCGACTTCGTCGCCTCCGTGGGGGGGGTGGCCGATCCCCGGTTTACACGGTACGGCAGCGAAGACGCCGATCTATGCTGGCGGATCGGCGAACACGGCGGTCAGGTTGCGAGAACCACGGCGGTCTACGTGCATCACTTCCACAATTCAAGCCTCATTGACAATGCGGTGGATCCGGATGCGGCCTTGCGGACGGCCAATCAGATCCTATACGCCAAATGGAAACAGAAATTGATCGGCTTGGTGCTGGCGGAGGCGCGGCGGGGGGGGACGCTCAAGGACTATCTCAGCGCGTATTTCATTTTCCAGCCTTTATCGCACGAAACGTCATTCATCGCGGATCTGCGCGCGGCCACGCAGCGCACCGACATCCCTGACCGCATCGTTTGGAAACCCAGGCCTGGTGTTGACAAAGTTCCCAGTCCGTGCTACCATGCCCCAATCGGTTAACAATTAACCGTTGGCCGACGCCGTGACCGCATCATCTCCCTGGCGGGAGGGGGAGATCATTGCTCGATCGGCGGCTCGAGTTTGCCGACCCGGATTGCCGTGGCTACGCTTTCGAACGACGCGGCCAGATGGTCTTGCAACACCCTTCGTGCCACCTGGGTGTCCCTTTGGCGCACGGCGTTGACCAAACGGCGGTGCCACTCGATCCCATTTTCGCGGAAGTCCGTCGGCTGCAGGATGCGGTGGGTGAGGATGAGCAGACGCACTTGGGCACGCAGGGCAGTCCACGCCACCAGTACCCGGCTGTGGCCCGAGATGCGGCAAAGGGTGTGGTGAAACTCCAGGTCGAGGTCGGTGGCCTCGGTCTGCGTGCAATCCTGCTGCAGTTGGGCGGTCATCTGATTGATCACCTGGTCCAACTCAGCGATTTGCTCGTCGGTGGCATATTTGATCGCGTAATCGAGCGCCAGGGACTCGAGCGCCTCGCGCAGGCTGTAGATCTCCTCGGCGTCGCGCAAGGTGAGCCAGGCGACGAACGCGCCGCGATGGGGGTACTGGACGACCAGTCGTTCGTTTTGCAGGATTTTCAGGGCATCGCGCACCGGCCCGCGACTGATCGCCATCGCGTCGGCAATCTCGTGCTCCACAATGCGCTGGCCCGGTTTCAACCGCCCCTGCAGAATGACCTGCCGTAACTGATTGGCAACCTGGTCGCTCAGGGTCCGGCTGAACGGCGCGGACAAAGTCAACGATTCCAAGCCATTATCCATCGTTAGCCCTGCACCTTTCCATCTACGATCGCCGGCGTCCGGCCGCTGGAGCCAGGCGCCGTCTTCATCACCTCGATGGTGAAGCCAACCAGCCGCTCGGTGTCGAAATTGGCCCAACTCGTGCCGGGGCGGATGCCGGAACCCATCTGCGCCACGCCGACGTCGTGTCCGGCCAGGTATTCGACCACCGGCTCCATCTCGGGCACGTTGAAGCGGATGTGGTGGATGCCGGGGCCGTGCTCGGCCAGAAAATCCGCCCAGATGCTCTTGCCCGACACCGGCTGAATCAACTCCAGTTCCACCGGCCCCAGCTCGGCGAAGGCCATGCGGGCGGTGAAGTCACCCGGTTCGCCGTAGTAGAACTTGCGGATGTCTGTCCGACCCGCGGGCGGCCAGTCAATCACGCGCCACGGCCCGATGCCGAACACATCCGACAACGCCTTGATGCTCTGGTCTATGTCTTGAACGATCACACCGATCTGAACGAAATCGTTGAACATTTGCTTGGGGCAGGAAAGTACACTGTATGTATTGGTTGCGTCTGGCATGGCCGGTCTCCCTGATTGTAGTTTTGCGGTCAGGTGTTACCCGTTAACTTTCGGGAAAGTTACCACAAAAAACGAACTTTGTCAATTGTCAACAGGTAGCTTGTATCACTAATATACAAAAGCTACCGTACAACAACATTAAAGGAGGGATGACATGGCAGAGAAACTGTTCGATCTGACCGGCAAGGTCGCCGTCGTCACCGGCGCGGGAGCTAACGGGGGGCTGGGCCATGCCCTGGCGTTGGGGCTGGCGCGCTTCGGCGCAGATGTGGCCGTGCCCGACATTGACGAAGCCGGCTCGCGAATTACGGCGCAGGAGGTCGCCGCGCTGGGACGCAAGAGCCTGGCGTTCCGCTGCGACGTGTCCGACCCCGAAGAGGTCGAGCGCCTCTTTGCGGAGGTGGATCGCGTCTTCGGCAAGGTGGACATCCTCATCAACAACGCCTTCGCTTTCCCAAGCCGCGCGCGGCCGCACGAATTGAGCCTGGACGCGCTGCACAAGACGCTCGAGGTCAGCCTGGTCGGCTACTTCCTGTGTGCGCAGCAGGCTATCCGCCGGATGCTGGCGCAGGGCGCCGGAGGCAGCATCGTCAACATCAGCTCGATCGCCGGCGCTTCGGGACTGGGCCGCGGCAACTTCCCCTACAGCATGGCGAAGGGCGGCGTCAACCAGTTGACCAAGGAGTTGGCGGTGGAATACGCCGGGCAGGGGATTCGCGTCAACGCGATCCTGCCGGCCCAGATTCTGACGCAGGGATTCAAGAGGTGGATGGCCGATCCCAAGACCTTCAACCCGGCTCTGCACCAGCGACTAAAGGATGGCATTCCGCAAAACCGCCTGCTGGAACCGGAGGAGTTCGTTGGGCCGGCCGTGTTCCTCTGCTCGGATGCGGCATCGGCGGTGACGGGCGTCCTGCTGCCGGTGGACGGCGGCAACCTGGCGCTCAACGCCGGCGGCAGCCACACCTGGCTGGCCGCGCCGGGGGAAGGCACCGGGACGGGGAACAAGTAGACATTATCGGCAACAAGAAGCGGTATCACCCCTTCGTTGCACTCAGGGCAAGCTCTGAGCGGGCCGGTTCCGTGAATTGCGTTGCAGAATCAGTCCAGCGAAGGGTCTCACCAACGGACGAAAAAGATTCTTCGCAGTACCGCAAAACTCGCTTTTTGTCACCCTGAGCGGGTCGATCCCGTGAAGTGCGTTGCGGCGAGAATCCAGCGAAGGGTCTCGTCTCGGCAAGGAGATTCTTCGCTGGTGTCACGCCGCAGCAAGAGTTCAGGGACGGACCCGCTCAGAATGACAGGCAACGGGTAGCGAGTTTTGCGCTATTGCGATTCTTCGCTAGTTTCACGCCGCAACAAGAGGTTCGGGGTAGACCCGCTCAGAATGACAGTTATTCCCGTGAGGTTCGCCATGCTACCTGCTGACTCGGTAACGATGACACCGCGAGAGCGCGTCCTGGCCGCGCTGTCCCATCGCCAGCCAGATCGAACGCCGCGCGACCTGGGCGGCACGACGACGACCGGGATCAACGTAGTCGCCTACCGGAACTTGGTCAGCCACCTGGGGCTAGACCGAGCCGAAGGCGTAACCTTTCTCAACGAACGCGCCCGGCTGGCGAACATCTCCGCCGCGGTGCTGGCGCGCTTCGGCAGCGACACCCGCCCGGTGATGCCGGGCAGCGCGTATACGGTGGGCCAGGCCAACCCCGACGGCACCTTCACCGACGGCTACGGCATCGTTCGCGGCCTGCCCGACGAGCGCGGGCACTACTACGTCGTCACCGCGCCGTTAGTCGGTGAGATCAGCCGTGACGACATCGCCGCGGCATCCCGCCGCTGGCCGGATCCTGACGACCCGGCCCAGACGGCGGGAGTGGCTGAAACCGCCTGTCGCCTGCACCGGGACACCGGCTACGCCGTCATCCTGAACCTGCCGCTGGGCAGCATCCACCAGGCCCAATGGCTACGCGGCTTCGACAACTGGCTGGCGGATCTGGTGCTCGACCCGCAGCTCAGCATCTACCTGCTCGATCTGCTGTTCGAGCGGTGGCTGGAGATGACGCGCCGCCTGCTGGCCGTCGCCGGCCGCGACGTAGACGTGCTTTTCTACGGCGAAGACGTGGCCTTCCACACCGGGCCGATGGTCTCCCCGCGCACTTACGAGAAAATCATCCACCCCTACCAGCGTCGCGTCTTCGAGGCGCTCCACAGCCTGTCGGACGCCAAAATCCTCTACCACTGCTGCGGCTCGATGGCCTGGCAGATCAATGACCTGATCGAGATGGGAGTGGACGCGCTCAACCCGGTGCAGGTCTCGTCGGCCGGCATGGACGACACCGCGTCTCTCAAGCGGCGCTTCGGCGATCGGATCACGTTCTGGGGCGGGATTGATACGGGCCACGTGCTACCCTGCGGCACACCCCAGGATGTGCGCGACGAGGTCTGCCGGCGAATCGGTGACCTGGGATCGGGCGGCGGCTACGTGCTGGCTGCCGTGCACAACCTCCAGGCCGACGTGTCGCCGGAGAACATCTGCGCGCTGTGGGATGCGGCGGATGGGTGACGCAGGGACGAATAACGAGGCTAAGGCTGAGGCTGAGAACGCAGGACGTATGGCGATGCATCTCAAATACGGTAGCTCTGAGCTGGCATTCGAGCCGGGCAATGCGGCCGATCGGCTTCTGCTGCTGGAGCCTGGGCGCTGCTGCCCGGATTGCAGCGAAGACGAGCTGATCCGCGCGGCCCTGGCGCAGCCGATCGGCAGCCTGCCTCTGGCCGAATTGGCGCGGGCTGGGCAGCGCGTCGCGGTCATTACCAGCGACGTCACCCGCCCTTGCCCGTCGGCGCGGCTGCTGCCGGCGGTACTGGCCGAGTTGGGCCGCGCCGGCATCCACGACGAGGACGTCACGGTGGTCTTCGGGCTTGGCTCGCACCGCGCGCACACGCCGCAGGAGCGAGCGCAGTTGGCCGGCGACGCGGTCAGCCGCCGCGTGCACTGCATGGACTCCGACCCGAACGACGTGGCGGTGATCGGTCACACCACGCGGGGGACGCCGGTGGCGGTCTTCCGCCCGGTGTTGGCCGCCGACGTACGCGTGTGCCTGGGGGCCATCGAGTATCACTACTTCGCAGGCTACAGCGGCGGCTACAAGGCGGTCATCCCCGGCGTGGCCGGCCTGGAGACGATCCAGCGCAACCACTGCATGATGACTCAGCCCGGAGCCAGCGCCGGCAAGCTGGCGGGCAATCCGGTCCGAGAGGACATCGAAGAGGCCGGCGCGATGGTCGGGGTTCATTTCATCTTGAACGTGATCCTCGACGAAACCCACCAAATCGTGAGCGCCGTCGCCGGGCACCCACAGTCAGCGCACCGCGAAGGCTGCGCCCGGCTGGACGCCTTCGGCCGCGCCACCCTGGAACGGCCGGCCGACGTGGTCGTGGTCAGCGCGGGCGGTCTGCCGCGGGACATCAATCTGTACCAGGCGCAGAAGGCGCTGGAGAACGCCCGCTACGTCGTCCGGCCAGGCGGCGTGATCGTGCTGGTGGCCGAGTGCCGCGAGGGGATGGGGCATCGCGTCTTCGCCGAGTGGATGCGCGACCCTGGCGGCCCCGACGCCATCATCAGCCGCATCTGCCGGGAGTTCGTACTCGGCGGACACAAGGCGGCGGCCGTGGCCATGGCGCTGAAGCAGGCCGCGATCTACCTGGTTTCGAGCCTGCCGGCCGACGACGCCCGCGCCATGGGCTTCCGGCCGTTCACCGATCTGGACGAAGCGTTTCGCGCCGCGTTAGTTGCGGCCGGGCCGGATGCCACGGTCGCCGTGATGCCCGATGGCGGCGCCGTATTGCCGACGGTACGTGGGTAAGTCGGTACATGGGTAGATTGGTAAATTGGTAGCTTGGTTCCCAATCTACCAATCTACCATTCATCAGCGAGAGAATCAGATGATCCAAGACAAAGCACTACTGAACGAGATGTACTACCGGATGCGGCGCATCCGGCGATTCGAGGAGACGGCGCAGGAGTTATACCGCCGAGGAACGGTGGTGGGGCTGCTGCACCTATACATCGGCGAGGAGGCGGTGGCGACGGGCGCGTGCCTGGCCCTGGCTGACGATGACTACATTACCAGCACGCACCGCGGGCACGGTCACGTGCTCGCCAAAGGCGCCGATGCCAATCGTCTGATGGCCGAGTTGTGCGGCCGCGTCACCGGCTATTGCCGCGGCAAGGGCGGCTCGATGCACGCCGCGGATCTGAGCCTGGGCATCCTGGGTGCGAATGGCATCGTGGGCGGCGGCTTCGGCATCGCCACCGGTGCGGCACTCTCGGCCAAGAAGCGCCGGTCGGGCCAGGTGACGATCTGCTTCTTCGGCGACGGCGCGGCCAACCAGGGCATCTTCATGGAAGTGCTGAACATGGCTGGTCTGTGGCAATTGCCGGTGGTCTACGTCTGCGAGAACAACGGCTTCGGTGAGTACACCCGCACCGAGGAAGCCACCGTCACCAGCCAACCGATCGGCGCGCGCGCGGCCGCTTTTGGATTGCCCACCAGCCAGGTGGACGGCAACGACGTGATCGCGGTCTACGAGGCGGTCAAGGAGGCGGTAGATCGCGCCCGCGCCGGCGGCGGCCCCTCGTTTGTCGAGGCACGCACCTACCGGCTGGGCGGCCACCACATGGGCGACGTCGGCTTCAGCCGCGGCTACCGGAACAAGGAAGAACTGGATGCCCGCACGCAGCAGGAGCCGGTCGGCCGCTTCCGGGCGTGGCTGTTGGAAAACCAAGCCTTGACCGAGCCGGAAATCGCCGGCCTCGAAGCCAAAGTCGAAGCCGAGATGGCCGAAGCCATCGCGTTCGTCAACCGGTCGCCTTTGCCGGAGCTGAGCCAGATCGAGGAGTACGTTTATGCCTGAGACTATCGAGATGACGCTGGGCGAAGCGATCCGCGAGGCGTTGGCTGAAGAGTTGAGCCGCGATCCGGCCGTGTTCATCATGGGCGAAGACGTCGGCCGGGCGGGCGGCATCTTCATGGTGACAAAGGGACTCTACGAGGAGTTCGGCAAAGACCGCGTGATGGACACCCCCATCGAGGAGGCCGGCATCGTCGGGCTGGCGGTGGGCGCGGCCATGACAGGCATGAGACCCATCGTCGAGTTGATGTTCACCGACTTTCTGCCGCTGGCCATGGAGCAACTCGTCAACCAGGCCGCTAAGATGCACTACATGACCGCGGGTCAGGTCAAGGTGCCGATGGTGCTGCGCGCAACGCTGGGCACTGGCCGCGGCGCGGCGGCTCAACACTCGCAAAGCCTGCACGCGCTGGTGGCGCACATCCCCGGTCTGAAGGTCGTGATGCCTTCGACCCCTTACGACGCCAAAGGGTTGCTCAAGGCGGCCATCCGCGACGACAACCCGGTGATCTTTCTCGAACACAAGATGTGTTACAACACCGTCAAAGGGCCGGTGCCGACCAAGGAATACCTGCTCCCGTTGGGCGTGGCCGACGTGAAACGGGAAGGCCAGGACGTGACGCTGGTGGCGATTTCGCGCATGGTGCACGTGGCGTTGGCCGCGGCCGAAACGTTGGCGCGGGATGGCATCAGCGCCGAGGTAGTTGACCCGCGCACGATCAGGCCGCTGGACAAGGCGACGATCCTCAAATCGGCCATGAAGACCGGCCGGGCGGTGGTGATTGACGAAGGCCACCTGAGCTTCGGCGTCACCGCAGAGATCGCCGCGCTCATCGCCGACGAGGCGTTCGACTACCTGGATGCACCGGTGAAGCGACTGGCCGCCATGGATACGCCGGTGCCGATGGCCCCGATCCTGGAAGTAGCGACCATCCCGAACGAGCAACAGGTAGTTGCGACGGTCAAAGCGCTCTTCGGGCGGAGGTATTAGGTCGTGGCAGAAGACATCTACATGCCACAGCTCGGCCTGACCATGACCGAGGGCAAAGTCGTGCGCTGGCTGAAGGCCGCGGGCGAACCGGTGCGCAAGGGCGAGCCGGTGCTGGAGGTCGAGACCGACAAGGTCAGCGTCGAGGTCGAGTCGCCGGCCGACGGCGTGTTGGGGCCGATCCTGGTCGAGGCCGGCGCGAGCGTGCCGATCGGGGGGATGTTGAGTCACGTGTTGGGGGTCGGGGAGCAGGGGAGCAGGGGCGCGGGGGAGCAGGGGCGCGCATCTCCAACCGGGCTGGCCGCTCCATCTGTCATTCTGAGCGAAGCGAAGAATCTTGCGCGTGGCCGCGTCATGGCCTCGCCTCGCGCAAAGCGGACGGCTGCGACGCTAGGGGTAGACCTGGCGCAGGTGGAGGCCAGCGGGCCGGGCGGCCGGATCGTAGAGGCGGACGTGCGCTGGTGTGCCGAAACGCAAATCGCAAATCGCAAATCGCAAATCGCAAGTCCTACTTCTACCGGAGTCGAGGCTTTAGCCGGAGACCGCCTGAAGGCGCCACTCCTTCGACTGCGCTCAGGACAGGTCCAAGAGGAAGCGCCGGTGCGCGCCTCGCCGCTGGCTCGGCGGCTGGCGCAGGAGTTGGGCGTGGACCTGACCCAAGTGATCGCCACCGGCCCCGGCGGACGTATCGTGGAAGACGACGTCCGCCGCGCCGCGGCCGCCCCTCTGCTCCCCCCCTCCCCTGCTCCCGCACCCCCCGTCGAGTTGCTCACCGGCGTCCGCCGCGTCGTCGCCGAGCGCATGGCGCACAGCTTCGCCACCGCGCCGCACTTCTACCTCTCGGTCGAGGTGGAGGCAACCGCGCTGGCGCGGATGCGGGAAGGGCTGCTGGCGAAGGTCGAGACCGCCACTGGCGCCCGGCTGACGATCACGGATATCCTGCTCAAGGTGTGCGCCCAGGCATTGGCCGAGTTCCCGGACGTCAACGTCGCCTGGGCCGAGGACGCGCCCGGTTGCGGCATCGTGCGGCACACCGAGGTCAACGTGGGGCTGGCGGTCTCAGTGGGGCAAGATGCCATCTTGCCCTACAGTGGGCTGGTCGTGCCGGTGCTGCACGGGGCCGATGGGCTGACGTTGGGCGAGATCGCGCGGCGGC
>JAPLHB010000078.1 GCA_026389845.1 Chloroflexota bacterium | reverse complement strand
GGTTGCCAGGCCGGATCGTCGGTTGTGCGCACCAAGTTGGTCTCGCGGGTATGGAAAACGAAAGCCCAGTCCTGTTTCTGCACCCAGGTGATCACCGTCTCGTTGCAGTATTCGGCATCGCCCAGCACGATCACATGCTGGTAGGCTTTCAAGTAGGGGTGCAGGCGGGTCAGGAGTGCCTTCTGGAACTCGCCGGTGACATGGCCTTTCTTGCCGCGGATACTCTGCCAGCCCAGCGGGAGCACCGTCTCATGGTAGGCCAGTGAGGCCAGCAGGGTCCGACAACGCGGCCCGACCTGGGTGCAGTCCAGAATCAAGTAGACCGTCTCGTTACCCAAGGTCGCTTGCATGGCCAACACGAACGGCTCAAACAAGTCCGCCACCTTGACGTGGGGATCCGCCAACCAGCGTTCGAAGCGGCGCACGCCACTGGTCAGTTGGATATCCCAGGAGATCCAGACGGCGATTTCCCACAACTGGGCGCTGCGGCCCAAGATCAAGCCGCTGACCATTAACGCCAGGGTTTCCAGCACATGATTGACAGGTTTTTTGTGCCGACTACAGATCAAACCGCGGACATGCAGGAAAAGTTGCCGAGCGGGCATCGTCGCGAACCTCCGAATCAGGATGGGCCCAACGATGCCTCAAATCGGCCCACTTGGCAAATCGCGCCTGTCCGCTCTCCAGTCAGCTCGTGTCGGGTACCGAGCGCGGCCTATCGCACTTGTATTTGCAATGACAGGTCCGACTCTACGGCAGCAAGTCTTCTATTGTAGATTTCTACGATTTCTTTCAGCACACCGAAGAAATCTTTGTTCTCATCGGTCGCCAGCTCAATGATATTTAACGCGACAAAGGTCTCCATCGAGATGATCGAGAATTCTTTGTCAATTCCTTCATCCTGAGCCAGTATGCGAGCTTTGTTTTCTTGTTCTGCCGGCACTAGCAGAATGGGATACAATCCTGCCCTGATGTTGTCGGCGCATTTCTGAATGACGCTTCGGAATGGTGTCGCGGTTACATGATAGACCAGCTTAGATATCTCGAAATCGCCTGCTCTGGATGTCTGGCGGTCACCTGCATGAGCAGGATGATTCGGAATGACAAGCCCTTTGAAGCGGCGCTCGAGTTTGGCGCCGACAAGATGCTGTTCGACCACTCCGCCGGAACGCAGTTTTGCGTTTTCGACGATCGTGTGAATCCATGTTGCTGGCGCTTGTCGGCGATCAAGATCCAATTTGAGGTTTTGCCGTTTCAACCAATCCATTGCGTAGTTCAGCAAAACGTCAATCAACTCCTGTAAAACTTGGTCACGCTCCGCGGCTGTCAGGTTTATCAACTTGTTACCCCAGCCAAACTGCTCAAATAACCTTTGGCCGTCCTGATGGCCCTGACGCGTCGTCACCTCCTTCAAGTAAGAAGCTGGGATACCGTAGGCTTCCAGCGTGTTTCCCAACCCTGAGCGCGCCCCTTTGACCTCGCCTCCTTGTGAGATGGTGTCATCTTTTGCTACAGGACAAGCTTTCCGTAAATAGTCGAGAACGACAATGCCGACGGCAACCGTGTTTCGTGATACTTTTCCGCCGCGCGTGCAAGAAGCAATCCATGATTCAAGGGTTTGACGGCTTTCTTCTCTGATGGCGTCTACGTTCATAATTTGATTTCTCCTGGTTGTAGGGCTTGTCGGGTATCAGCCTATCCTCGCACACGAAACCCCCGCTCCGGCGGCGCATCTGCGGGAACGCTCACCTCGACGCTCGTCACGTGCGCCATCGGCGGGCCATCATAACACCAGGCTACCATCGCGTCCACTGCGGCCGGCTCCCCCTCGAAGAGCGCCTCCACCGCGCCGTCCCACCGGTTGCGCACCCAGCCGCGCACGTCGAGCGTCACCGCCTGGCGCTGGCAACTGGCCCGGAACGCCACCCCCTGCACGCGACCGGAGACGACGACGTGCACGCGTTTCTCGCTCATGCCTGGCTCGCTCATTCTCGCCGCTCCCTGGCGATCGCTCGCACACCCACCTCGGCGACGACTTCTGGCATGTCTGCCGTGCGATACGCGTAGGCCAGGTGCGGCGTGCTGAACGCCCAAGCCACCTGCCCGGCCGGCGAGATGCAGATCACGCCCCCCCGGCCGCCGATGCGATGCTCGAAATAGGCGATGGCGACGTTGGCCGCGTCGGTGGCGCTGCGGAGCAACGCGATTTGGTCCACCGTGGTCTTCGCCAGCACCGCCTTCATAATCTGTTCGCCCCAGCCGGTGCAGGCTGCCGCGCCCATCGTGTTGTCGGCATACAGCCCGCAGCCGATGATCGGCGTGTCGCCGACACGGCCAGGGTGCTTGAAGCTGGTGCCGCCGGTCGAGTTGCCCACGGCCAGGTTGCCGGCCGCGTCCATCGCCACCGCGCCCACCGTGTCGCTCGACCGCCGCCCGAACTCCGTTCGTCTTTCGTCGTTCGTCCGCCGTCTCGCCTCCCACAACAGCCGCTCGCGCTCGACGATCAACTCGGCCGGGTCGCAGAGCGGGATGCCGGCCTCTTCCGCGAACCGCTCCGCGCCCTCGCCCACCAGGAAGACGTGCTCGCTGTCGTGGAGCACGCGGCGGGCCAGGCTGATCGGGTTGGCAATACGCTTGACGCAGGCGACCGCGCCCGCCATCAACGTGCGACCGTCCATCATGCCTGCGTCCAGCTCCACTACGCCGTCGCGATTCAGGTGCGAGCCGCGCCCGGCATCGAAGACCGGGTGATCCTCCATGACGCGCACGGCCGCTTCCACCGCGTCCAGCGCGGATCCACCGGTCGCCAACACGATCCAGCCCGCCTCGGCTGCCGCGCGGCAGCCGGCCCGGTGGTCGGCGTGCAGCTCGGGCGGGATGTCCCACGCGCCGCCGTGAACGATTATCGCAGGTATCATGGCTGCTCCCTTGAGCGTGCTTCGACCGTCTCATCGCTCGGGCTGGTGCCCGGAAAAGCGGGGCATGCTATCTCCGGCCGTGCCCACTGCCGACGAGTATACACTGAAAAGGCAGCCAACCCGAAAAATGGGAGTCATCCCTTTGGGTCCCGGAGGCACAAAAACAAAGCGGGACGAGCCACAACCGCGCTCGCCCCGCTTGGGTCTTGAGTACAGCCGGTCAACAGGTCACGTGAAACAGTCCCAGCGCCTTGCCTTCAACCTCGTTCCAATACTGGATCGCTGCCGGCGTCGGCCTCAGGTCAACGGCGCACTTATGCTCGGCCAGGTAGGCCGCGGCTTCATCCGAGAGACGTACCTGGTCCTCGTGGCCCGTCCCGATGACGAGCCGCTCGACCTTCTTGCGGTACAGTTCCTTGATCTCGGCCAGGCTGATCTTATGCGACGTGCCATAGACCGCCTTCGAGAGGGCCTTGCGCCGCTTGCGCACCTTGCCGCTCAGGCGAATGATGATATCGTACTCGTAGCGTTTGCCTTCGACGGTGATGCTGCCGAACCAGGCGTCGTCAATCTTGGGCCTCATCGCATTCCTCGCGCACCGAAAGTTCAGAGGTTATTCTAGCACAAGGCTGCTCTCGACGCAACCGGCTCTGCATCGCTCGCGCGCCGATGCTCGATCAAAAACCAGGTTTCTGAACCGCTTTCGCCGCCGCTGCGGCACGGGTGTTGACCTGTAGCTTTTCAAAAATGGATTTCAGGTGGCGCTTGACCGTGTTGGTCGTGATGACCAGCCTAGTGGCCATTTCTTTGTTCGTCATTCCCTGCGCCAGCAGTTCCAGCACCTCGCGCTCGCGCTCCGTCAGGGTCGCCACCTCGCCCGACGGCCCGCGGGCGGATGACAGGATTTCCCCAACGATGCGGCGAAATGCCCCACGATCGAATTTCTGTTTTTCCAGGTAGGCGAAGATGCCGTGTTCGGCGTAGACGCGCTCGACGGCGGCGGGCGCGGCCGCGCCGCTGACGACCAGCGTGGGGATGGCCGCCGCCCGCGTGTTCGCAAGGATGCGGGCGCCGTCTAGGTTGCCGTCGGGGGCCACCGAGCTGGCGAGAGACAGGTCAACCACGGCCAGAGCGAACTTCTCGCGGCGCAGCAGTCCCAGCGCCTCGCCGTAGCTGCTGCATGACCGCGCGCTCACGCCGGCTTCGGCCAGCAGCTCGGCCAGGATGCCCCGCCAGCCTGCGTCATCTTCTACGACCAGGGCCAGCGCGCCCGCATCCGCCAGGCCTTCGAGGTCTGCGGCGAGACCTTTGAGGTTTTCGGAAACCTCGAAGGTCTGAGGCGCGATCGCCAATGCCTGATGCACGACCGTGCGGAATTCAGCGCGGCGAAAGGTCTCTTTGCGCAGGCAAGAGCGGGCGCCGTGCACGGTAAGCGCGTTCACTGCCAGCTCGACCGTGGCAAAGCCGGTGAGTAAGATCGCGACGCAGCCGGGGTCTTGCCGGCGAATCGCGTCCAGCACGGCCAGGCCGTCCTGGTTATGATGATCCGCGCCGCCTAGCGAGAGATCCACTACCGCCAGCCGGTGCGCGGCCGCGCGCAGGCTAATGACGGCCGCGTTCAGGCTGTCGGCCACGTCCACCCCCAGGCCCATGTCGGCCAGGATCTCGGAGACAATGGCTTGCCAGGAAGGGTCATCTTCGACGACCAGGGCGCGCGGTGGATCCTGACGCATCGGATTACTTCCTTCAGTGTGTCTGTTCAGCCATCGCGGAGCATCCTGGCGGAGTCCGGCGTTGTGTGCCGGACGCAGTCGAAGGATGCGGAGCGGGTATCGCACAAGGCCGCATCCTTTGACTGCGCTCCGCAAAAGACGCTCCGCTCCGCTCAGGATGCCTGCGTTTCGACATGGGCTGAACGGTTACTCGCGCTCTTCACGCCTCCGTGATCCGCATCCTCATCTCATCGCGACCGGCGCGGGCACGGAATTCGCGGGCAACACCGCGAAGCGTCGTTGGATGCCGTCCCACAGCCGCGACAGGACCGCACGCCAGGCGGGCAGTGGCTCGATGCGACTCTCGCGACCGTCGTCCGCTGGAACTCTCCACGGCGCCAACGGCAGGTAGAAGGTGCGGTTGCCGGACGGCGTGATCGCCCCACCCGTGGAGCCGGTGCCCTGCGGGATCAGCGGCAGCCAGCGCCGGGCGGGGGGCGCCGCGGGGCCTTGCTCGTTGCCCGCAGGCGATCGGTCCCCGTACGGCAGCAACGGCAGGAAGCGGTACTGTCGGTCGTCCTTCCCCAGCGAGATCCGCTGGCGCTCGCCGTAGGCCGTCCACACGCCTGCGCCGAGCACCTTCCCCGCGACCATCAGCCGGATCGCGTCCCCGCGCCGGCCGCCTTCGTCGGCCGGCGTGTCCGGGTCATCGCCGTAGCAGGCCAGCAGGCCATACTGACCTTCGTATATGACTGCCGCCGCCCCACAGGTCACGCCGCCGGGGTCTACGGCCAGCACCATGGTCCCCACAGGTAACAGTGTGTCATCTGATTGCCGCGCCGGGCCGTAGAAGTTGACCCAGGTGTTGGTAGGAGATACGCCGGCCGCGCGTTCCACCTGGCGGGTATTGGAGATTGGAGATTGGAGATTGGAGATTGGAGATTGGAGACGAGTTCCTTCGCCAACTTCCAACTTCCAACTTCCAACCTCCACTGTGGTCGAGTATTGCAGCGTAACCGTCTGGGTCGTCTTGATCCAGTAGCCATACAGCGGGTCAAGCGTCCGCAGGGTGTTGATTTCTGGCGGCAGGTCGGGGTAGAACGACAGCGCGCCGCGGTCGAAGCCAAGCACCACGGTGTACTTGCCGGCGATGCTCTGCAGCGCTTCGGTCACCAGCTTGGAGGCCCGCGGCAGATAGCTGACCAGGTTCCAGCCGGCGTCCAGGCCGAGGGGCCGGTCTTCGGCAAACGCCTGGCCCACGATGCGCAACGTCGGCGAGATGCCGTCCCTGGCCTTGATCCAATAGCCGTGCTCCGCGTCCATGTCGGTCAGGTTGTTGAACCCCGGCGGCAGGTCGGGGTAGTAGGAACGCGCGCCCTGATCGAAGCTCTGAATGGTCACGTAGGTACCGCTGATGGGCCGCTGTACGGCCTCGGTGTCGGTGTTTGAAGGGTTGACGTAGGACGACACCAGGTTCCATCGCTCGCCCAGCGGCACGTCGAGGATCGAGATGGTCTGCTGCGTCTCCGACGGCGCGCTGCACAGCGCCACTGGCCTGGCGCCGGCGCCGTCATCATTCACGACGATGGTGATTTCGTAATCACCCGGTGTGTCTACAGCCCAGATGACAGTAAGTTCCTCCGACTCGCCGGTGTTGAGCGCCCGCGTGGTGACGGCTGTGCCGATGAGGCTGTCGTTGGCGTAGAAGGCGACCGGCAGACCGGCGGGGACTTCATCGCCGCCGTTGTTGCTCACCCGCGCGGTGAAGCTGATGGGGCTGCTCGCTCCGACCGCAGTCTCGGCGTTGACAATGGTCGCCGTCAGATCGGCAGACCGGCAGGTGACCTGCAGATAGTGCGGCCCAAACGTGGCAGCATTGTCCGCCCCATCCACGGCGTTGACCCAGATGGCGTACTCGCCGATCGCGCTCGGTCGCAGGTCGTACCACCAGCCGCCGCCGGAGTCATTGCGGGCAATCTGCCCGGTCAGCAGATCGCCGCCCGGCGTCCGCACCAGGGCGTACAGTCTGTTTACCTGGCCGCCGTCGGTCACAGTCCCGGAGAGGACGGTCGTGAGCGGCCGGTCAGGGAAGGCCTCGAGCTGGGTGATGGCGGCGGTGACGGTGATCACCGGCGCGACGTTGTCCAACTGGAAGGTGAGGCCGGACGCCGAGTTGTCGAAAGTCCTCGTCAGGGGACGATTGCCCGACCGGGCGCTAAGACCGGTCAACTCCTGGCTGCGGTTGCCCACCAGGTCCACGGCGTAGGCGCGGAGGGTGTGGGTGACGTTGTCCTGCCCCTCCAGGTTGGTCACAATGCGGATCCAACGGCCGTCCTGGCCCCCTTCCAACTGCACGTTGGCCCAGGCACAGTCGTCGTCGCTGTGCTCTCCCTCCGGTCGCAGGCAAACCTCCACCTGGCCCGCGCCCCGGTTGTCGTGGGTCTGGCCGACGAAGCTCAAGCGGGCGCCACCCATCACCGTGCCGCTGTAGACCTCCGTGGTTTCCGCGCTGAAGGTGACGGTGGGGGGCACGGTATCTACGATGAACGGTTGCCAGCCGGACCAATCGCTGATCAGGCCGTGGCTGTCGGTGGCCTGCAGGCGGATGAGGAACAGGTCGCCATCCGCGGGTGGGGCGCCGCCGTTGGCGGTCGTGGCGTTCCACGTACATGACCACTGACCGTCTGCGGGCGTGGCATCCGGGCAAGCGGTCTGGCGTGTGCCTCCTGCGGGCGCCTGAGCCTCCAGGGTGACGAGGGGCACCTCGGAAGCGTCGCTGACATATCCGCTGAGGAGGTTGTCGCCTGTCCCAATCAACGCCTCGGGCTGGCTGATGCCCAGATTGCCGGGCGGCTCGTTGTCCACCCGGTGGTCGGCCCACAGCCAATCCAGCGGGTTGCCCCCGGGGCCGTGGGCATCGTCATGGATCACGGCCTCGACCGTGGCCCAATCGTGGCAACCGCCGACGTGATCGGCCACGTCGACGCGGCCGAAGAACGTGACGCTGCCAGCCGCGCCCGGCAAGACATCGCCGACGGCAATCGTGAGAGTCCCACTGACCGCGTCGAGGAGGTCCAGAGCGCAGAGACCGCTCGCCTGCACGGTGACGCCGGTGGCGGTCTGCGTGCCGTGGTTGGCGTAGCTCAGGGTATAGGTGATGATGTCGCCGTCCCCCACCGGGGGATGGTCAACGTCCATGAACGCGAAGCTCTGGCTCAGGGTGACCGGCCGGTTGGGGTCGGTCAGGTCTTTGGCCAGCCAGAACAGATCGCTGCTCAGCAGGCCGTAGGTGGTACCCACGGGCGCAGCCGCCAGCTCGAAGCGCAGGTCGCTATCGCTGTAAGCCGGCAGCAGGCCGGTCGAGTTGTTGGGACAGACCCCCGGTCCCAGGCTCGGCCAGGAGTAGCCCCGGCATAGAGGGTGGTCTCGACGACGCGCGGGCTGTTCAGCGAGTTCTGGGGCGGCATGGTGGTCCACAGGCGCATGGCGCCCTCGTCGGTGGCGAAGGCGTAGAGCACCAACGGGGTGGTTGCCGGGTCGGTGATGCCGATCAGGTCGAAGGGGATGTACAGATCGGTGGTGCCGCCCTTTAGCCCGGTGTCGAAGCGGTATTGGGTTGAATTCAGGGGCCTCTGCTGCCAGCCTGTGTCCTCCCAATAGCCCAATGTGGCGAACTGGGAGTTCTGGACCCAGATGAAGGCCCTTGCGCCGGGGATGTTGAGCGTGGTACCCTGGGTGGCCGTGAACGGGTTGAAGGCTGTCGTCGGGACCGTTGGATCGTCCAGGGTATCCATGTAGATGAACAGGTCGCCGCTGTAGTCCCAGTTAGCGCCCGTCCAGGCGATACGCAGCGCCTTGGAGTCCCAGGTGACGTGAAGATTCTGGGGATCGTTGAGCGCGACGCCGGCGGGGGCGTTTTCCTGCACGCGACGGTCGAGGCCGATGGCCGAGCAGCCGGAATCCATCCACCCCCGGTAGGGCCGATTGCCGGACATCTCGATATAGTCCGGTGTGAGGGGTGTATCCACGTAGACCGGCCCCCAATCGTCCACCTGCGTGTTACCGTCGGTGAAGACGCTGGTGACGGAGGGCTGGATACGCTGGGCGTCGAACAGGGCCCGGTAGGTGGCTGAAAGCGGCCCGCCAGGAGGCACAATCGCGGGGATTTGCAGGGTTTGGGTGGGCGTATCCACCGTCCAAAGCACCTGGTAGTTCAGCAGTTTGGCGGGCGGCTCGCTGGCCTGCCAGGCCAGGTCGAGTGTGGCCGGGAACTGCCGCAACGTCAGGCCGGCGGAGACCACCCCACCCGCGGTGACGTTGCTGGTCAGGGACAGGGTGATCGGGTTGGGCGCATCCAGATCCACGGTGACGGGGTGAGCGACCGCCGTGCTCCAGCCCGCGCGATCGGTGGCGCGCACCGCGACGTTATAGTGCGCGTTGTCGGGTTCCTCGCCCAGATACCACTCGTAACGCCAGTCCTCCCCTTGCAGCGAGGCCTCGGCCCAGCCGCCGCCGTCCACGTTGACTTCCACGCGGGTCACGCCGCTACCGGGCGGCGCATCGCTGGCCTGCCCGGAGAGGGCGACCCGGCCGTAGGAGAGCCGCTGCTGCCGGTTGAGCGCGAGCGGCCAGGTCGGGACCAGCGGCGGGAGCGAATCCACCTGCACGGAGTTGCTCAGTGAAGAAGCCGCAGATCCAGTGCATGGGGTGACGCGAGAGCTCAGGTTGTGGCCGCCCTCGGTGGCGATCCAGGCCTGGGTCCACTGGGTGGTGGTGATGTTACCGGTGCAGAGCAGATCCACGTTTTTGGTGCCCACCAGCGTTCCGTAATCATAGATCTGCACCTGCTTGATGCGGTCGCGGGCATAGGCGCGCGCCTCAACGGTCGTGCTGCCGGTGGCTGTGAGGATGGCCTGGTGCGTGGGTGTCAGCACCATCGAATAGACGACGGGGATCAACTCATAAGCCTGGTCCACGGTGGTCACCTGGCTGGTGCAACGGCCGTGGGCATCACAGGCCTGCATGAAGTTCTCTGTCGCCAGGCCGGGCACGGTGCAGGTGGCGGTGCGCTCGTAGAGACGCGTCGTGTCGCTGAAAACCTCGGCGTACCACGGGGAGATCTG
>JAPLHB010000074.1 GCA_026389845.1 Chloroflexota bacterium | reverse complement strand
CTGGCCGAACTTCGATATCTGGCCCCATTTCCGCACGATGGTTCACCAACAGGCCTACATTGACTGGATCTACCGCGCCTACCAGGGCGGCTTGCGCCTGGCCTCGTGTCTGGCCGTGAATAACGAGTTGTTGGCCAGCCGGAGTGATCCCCAAGGGCCTTACGATGACCGCAGCGCGATCGTCGTACAGGTTGCCGCGATGAAGAAGATGGTGGAGTTCGTGGATCAGCAGAACGGCGGCCAAGGCCGCGGCTGGCTGCAGATCGCCTATTCCCCGGAGGATGCGCGTCGTATCGTCGGTGAAAACAAGTTGGCGATCATCCTCGGGGTTGAGGTGGACTCGTTCGGCAACTGGCGACGCCTGGCGGACCTGGAACATCTCGTCCAGGGCGATCTGAAGGAGGGCCGGCGGTTGATCGGCGCTGAGCTGGATTGGCTCTATAGCCTGGGCATCCGCCAGATCACGCCCATCCATCTGACCGATAACGCTTTTGGCGGGACCGCCATCTATATGCGCTTCCTGGACGTGCTCAACTACGTGGTCGCCGGCCGGCACTACGAAGTAGAAGACGGCTGGGACACTGGCATCCGCTATCGGCTGGATCACGACGGCGGCGTGGTGGGCGATGTGGAGCGCGCAGCAGCAGGGGCGGGACCTCGCATATCACCCAAGCCTGCCATGAACCGCCGGTCGCTGTTCCATCACGTACCGGGCATGGGAGAGCTTGCTGAGAACTATGGGGATGTCGCTGCGGGCCGTAGTCACGCCAACCGCCTCGGTCTGAACCCCTTCGGTCTGATTCTGCTGGAGGAGATGATGGTGCGGGGGATGGTCATAGACATTGACCACATGTCGCAGAAGGCGGCGGATACCGCGCTGGATCTGGCCGAGCACGCCGGCTATCCCGTGATCTCCTCGCACAGTTGGTTTCGCGATCTCGCTTCCACCGGCGACACCGAGTTTAACCCGCGCAAGCCGGAAGACTACGACACCGATGATGTGCATAAGGTGGCGCACGAAAACGCCAAGCGCGCCGACCAGGTGGAGCGCATCGCCCGTCTGGGCGGCGTCATTGCGCCGATCCTATGCCAGGGCGATGTAGATGCTGCGCGCCGGATCATGCCGCACCTGGCGGACAAGATCCCCGAGCCCAGCGCCGGGTCGGGCACCTCCTGGGCCGAAGCCTACCTGTACGTGGTCGAGAAGACCGGCGGCCGGGGCGTCGCCATGGGGAGCGACATCAACGGCGCCGCCGATCTTCCTGGCCCACGCTTCGGTACCCTGGCCGCCTTCGAGTCGCGCAACGATCCGCGCCGCGCGGAGGGGCGGCGACGACAGATCGAGAGCCAGCACAACGGCGTCAGGTACGACCAGCCGATCCGCGACTACCGTTGGTTCCGCTTCGCTGAAGGCGGTTCCGGCGGGTACGACGACGCAGAATGCAACGTCTGGAACGGTATTGCCGAGTACAAGGCCGGCTTCAACCCGGGGATCCACAAGCATCCACCCGAGGACTACCCGGCTGCGAGCGTCCGAAGGTTCTTCGAGCGGGCCGAGGTGCAGCGGGAGGAGGGACTGGTTGACGACATCGCGCGCGGACTGTGGGCCGCCGACGAAGAAGGGGGCACCGGGCAGGGTGCCGACACCAGCGCGTGGCCTCCTGAGCAGCGCGCCGCGTACCTGGTCCGCAAGGGCGCCACTCCACAAGAGGATGAGTCATCTGGCGTCAAGGAATGGTACCGCAGGATCTTGCCGATCTGGGACAAGTGGAACGAGATGGACGGCGATAATCCGCCGCTGACCCGTTGCAAGATCGGCCCGCGCCGCGATTTTGACATCAACATTGACGGCATGGCGCATTACGGGATGCTGCCCGATCTCCTGCAGGACATGCGCAACGCCGGCTTGAAGCCCGAGGACTTCGGCCCGCTCTTCCGCTCGGCCGAAGACTACGTGCAGATGTGGGAGAAGTGCGCGGGCCAGGCCAAGGCCCTGCTCCAGACGCCACTCACGTTCGTGCCGGCCGACTATGACAAACCAACACAGCTCGCTTGATGCTTCTGATCCATCCATCTATGACGTCCGCACGCACGCGCCAGGCCCCGCGGGGGAACTGCCGCTGGATGAGGAATATCTGCGCACCGCCCCCAGCGGCGACCTCTTCGGGTTGACCCAGGACGCTGGCATGGGTTGGGATCCGGTCAAGCTGCGCGGCAAGGAGTTCCTGATCCTGGGCACCCTGGGCGGCATCCGCGCACCCGACGGCACGCCCGTCGCCCTGGGCTATCACGTGGGCCATTGGGAAATCGGGGTGCTGATGCAGGCCGCGGCCGAGGAATTCAGCCGCTGCGCCGCGGTGCCCTTCGCGGGCTACGTCAGCGACCCGTGCGACGGTCGCACCCAGGGCACGCCCGGTATGCTGGACAGCCTTGCATACCGCAACGATGCCGCGATCGTGCTGCGCCGTCTGATCCGCTCGCTGCCAACCCGCCGCGGCGTGATGGGTGTCGCCTCGTGCGACAAGGGCCTACCGGCAATGATGATGGCGCTGGCAGGAGAGCGCAAGCTGCCCGGCGTGATCGTGCCCGGCGGCGTCACCCTCTTGCCGGAAGCCGGTGAAGATGCGGGCAAGGTGCAATCGCTCGGCGCTCGCTTCGCTCACGGCCTAGTGACCCTGGAAGAGGCGGCCGAGCTGGGCTGCCGTGCCTGCGCTTCGCCCGGCGGTGGCTGCCAGTTCCTCGGCACCGCCGCGACCAGCCAGGTCGTCGCGGAGGCGTTGGGGCTGGCCGTGACCCACTCAGCGCTGTCCCCGTCCGGCCAACCGATCTGGCTGGAGATGGCCCGCCGCGCCGCCCGAGCGCTGATGGCCTTGGACCAACGCCGGCTCTCCGTCGCCGACATCCTGACCGAAGACGCGTTGCACAATGCGATGGTTACCCATGCGGCGTTCGGCGGGAGCACCAACCTGATCCTGCACGTCCCCGCCATCGCGCACGCAGCCGGGCTGCCCCGCCCGACCGCCGACGACTGGACAAGGATCAACCGCCAGGTACCGCGCCTGGTGGATGTGCTTCCCAACGGCCCGACCGGCTACGGCACGGTGCAGGTCTTCCTGGCCGGCGGCGTGCCCGAGGTGATGCTCCACCTGCGCGAGCTTGGCCTGCTGCGGCTGAACGCTTTGACGGCTGACGGCATCACGCTGGGCGAGCGGCTGGACGAATGGGAACGCAGCGAGCGCCGCGCCCGTCTGCGCGCCCGCCTGCAGGAACTCGATGCCGTCGCCCCGGACGACGTGATCATGAGCCCAAGTCGCGCCCGCGCGCGGGGCCTGACCAGCACCGTCACCTTCCTGTTTGGCAACCTGGCGCCACAGGGCGCGATTGTCAAGAGCACAGCCATTGACCCCACGGTGGTCGGCCCAGACGGCGTCTACCGCAAGATCGGCCCGGCGAGAGTGTTCACCAGCGAACGTGCGGCTATCGCGGCGGTCAAGGGGCTGACCGCCCGGCCGATCTTCCCAGGCGACGTGCTGGTATTGATGGGTCGTGGGCCGTCCGGCGCGGGCATGGAGGAGGTGTATCAGCTCACCGCGGCGCTGCGCCATCTGCCCTGGGGCAAAGAGGTGACGCTGATCACCGACGCGCGCTTCAGCGGCGTGAGCACCGGCGCGTGCATCGGTCACGTCGGGCCGGAGGCGCTGGCGGGTGGCCCGTTCGGCCGCCTGCGCGAAGGCGACATCATCCAGGTGATCATTGACCGGGTCAACCTGACCGGCAGTATCAACCTGGTAGGCCACGGCGGAGAACGCTACCTGCCGGAACGAGGCGCGGCCGTGCTGGCTGCTCGCCCGGCGCATCCCGACCTCGGCCCCGACCCCGACCTGCCGGACGACACCCGGCTCTGGGCCGCGCTGCAAAATGCCAGCGGCGGCGCCTGGGCCGGTGCGGTGTACGACACGGACACGATCATCGGCCTGCTCGAAGACGGAATGGCCGCGCGTCACGCGCATCACTAAATCCTCTCAGTCCTGTCTGTTTTTGCGCGCGTTGTGGTATAATAGGCAATGAAAGAGATGATTATGGATTCGCCGGTCTTGCAGGAAATCTACCAGGAAGGTATGGAACGGGGCCTGGAACGGGGCCTGGAACGGGGCGAAATCAGAGGTCGCCAGGTGGCGATCCTGGACATCGTGACGACCCGATTCGCCTTGCCGCCTCGGACGTTAGCGCAACTCGAGCGCGTCATCACGTTGATCAATAGCCACGCCGCTCTCCAGCACTTGACCGTCGTGGCGCTCCAGGCCGTCGGCTTCGAGGAGTTCGAGCAAGCGTTGCTGCGGTTCGGAGTGAAGCTCGAATAGGGCATGATGTCTTTGCGGCAAGAAGACAGCAGGAGGAGCTGTCGCATGACGGTCGAAACGATCACCGTTAGCATGAGTGACCTGGCCCGCCTGGAAACGTCGGAGCAAGCTGCCGCCGCCGCGCCGGCTCTCGCTGAGCGCGACCGTGCCGTGCAGGCGCTTGAGCGGGCCGGCTTGATCCGGCCGCTGACCCCTGACCGGGTAGAGCGTTACACGCGCCTCGCGCCTGAAGAACGCGAATCTGTGCGCCGGGAGCTTGCCGCGCGCCGTTTCTCTCCCCCGCTCAGCGAACAGATCATCCAGGATCGCGGGGCCTGACGCCGCTCACGTTCGTGTCGGCCGCCAACGGCCTCCTCGGCGCCGCAAGAGTGGAGCGGCTGAACGCCGAAAACCCCAACTTGCACTGATAACCATTTAGAGTGAGGTTGCCGTGCAACGGATTATTGGCAATACCGCAAAACTCGCTATCGTCATTCTGAGCGGGTTAACCCCTAACCTTCGCACCGGCGAGATTCCAGCGAAGAATCCGTTCGCGGCGCTCAGACAGGGCCATGTGCGGCCACGGATTCTTCGCTGGTGTCATACCGTAACGCGAATTCAGGGACAGACCCGCTCAGAATGACAAGCGATCGAAGCGCTCGGTAGCGACTTTTGCGCTATTGCGATTATTGGCATCACCGACATGCAGCGCCGCTTCCGCGCCGTTCTCAATGAGATAGTCGCAGACCACGTGCCCTACGTGTTGACCCGCGACAGCCGGCCCGAGGCGGCCATTATCCCCTACGCGGAGTTCACGCAGTTCCTGGCCTGGCGAGAACAGGATGTTCTCTACGAGTTCGATCGCGCCATGGTGCGGCTGACGGAGCAGAACGCGGCCTATGGCGACGACGAGGTTGCGGCGGATGTAGCAGCCGCCATCGCCGAAGTGCGCGCCGCTCCAGCCAAACCATGATGGGGCCGTTGTTGACACCAACATCCTGGTGCGCGCGGTCATCAAGCCGCAAGGGAGCAGCGTGAACAAGGAATAAGTTCCGCTGTTGCCCAGGCCGGATGGCCACCATGCACTTGAGAGGGCTTTGGTCTGGTCAGATCGGACCTTGGGTTCCGCGCCCGGGGCAGGGGAGCGGATCGTCGAACACAAAAGTTTTTTTGGCAGTACCGCAAAACTCGCTTTTGTCACCCCTTCGTTGCACTCAGGGCAGGCTCTGAGCGGGTTTGCCCCTAACTTCTCGCGACGGCGAGCATCCAGCGAAGAATCCTTTACTGCGTTCAGGACAGGTTCTCACCTTGCAACGAGACCCGTCGCTGGATTTTCGCCGCAACGCACTTCACGGGACCAACCCGCTCGGGGTGACACAGCCAATGTTGTAGTACCGCGAAAAACGCAGTTTATGCCCGTGCGCAGTATAGCGACCGCTACATCAATGAGTATAGCATCCTGCATCATTGAAGATGACGATGGCCATGTCACTCAACCCTTTCGCCGCCGAATGCCCCATCAACGTATTGAATCTACCTGACTACGCTCGCGAGCAGCTTGGACGGGCGGGTATCCGCACGGTTGATGAACTAATAGCCACACTGCCGAGAGGGCCGCATCTCATCGGACGCCACACGTGGAAGCATATTCAACGCTACCTTGAAGCTTACCTCGCGAAACAACCAGATGTTACCCAGGGCGCGTCCCATACCGAGATGGTACGTGCTTTTCCGCCGCCGGCCAAGCCTAAGTCGCCAGCCAATGAACTGGCCAGCTATCCCGCCACATTTGAGGATCTGCCATCCGCAAAGCTAGTGTCAGATCGGTCAGAAACCGTGAGCCAGCAAGAGTCCCTCCCTGAGGCGTTGGAAGATCACCCAGTCACAGAACTCGCTGTTCACACCTACGCGCTAGATTGCTTGCAGATGGCCGGAATCGAGACTATCGGTGAACTGTGGGCGATCCTCACTCAAGGCTACTCAAGCTTCCCCGTTCCAGGAATAGGAAGGCACCTATGGAATGAGATTCAGGAAACAACAGGCCGCTATGTAGCTTCTCATGGCGTCGGATCAATCTCAGAGACCGCAGACACAACAGCAGAAGATGGAGCCATGCTGCGCGCTGTTAGTTTAGCGTTACCTGCCACAATCCGGAATCATCCCATTGACAAATTGGAAATCTCCGTTCGCTCATACAACTGTCTCAAACGCGCGGGTGTTGACACGATCGGCCAGTTACTGACTGTGTTGCCCCAGGGATGCTCTACCATTCGCAATGCCGGTCGCAAGACTTGGTCAGAGATCGAGGACGCGGTAGCGGACTATCTGAGCAGACATGAGGCGAGGCTGGGTGACCATCAGGCAGAAGTCGAACCGCCGTCACCCACAGCTCTTGCACACTGCAGTCATATCAGCAATAACGTTGAAACCCTTGAGTTGCCCACGGACATAACTGATGCACTCCGAAGCCGCGATATCAAGACTCTCCGGGCCCTTGCGATACTACCTCTGTTCCAACTTGCGCGAATCTCAGAACTCAGCACGCTCACCCGTGAAGACTGGTTCAGTCTGATGCCGGCGATCAAGGATCGCGTTGCACCTGAACGCACACGTCCCGCAGCGAAAGACGCAAGGCCCAAACCGTCACTCCTAGCGCTGAACTTGTCTGCGAGGCTCCTCAATTGTCTTTTGCGAGCTGGTATCCTGGACTTGGACACACTGGCCCACCGTACCCTGGCTGAGCTAGTCAAGCTCCGCAACTTCGGCGCGAAGTCCATCGAGGAATTGTTGGCGAAAATGCGCGACGCGCTGGCTTCTGGAGCTATCACCTTCGATGATGCCACATTGCATACCCCTCAACCGGAAGTCCAGCCCCATCTCACCGCGGAAGCCTTCGGCGATGCGCTCAACGCGCCTACAATGTCCCCAACACCCAAGTTAGGCGAAGTTTATGTGCCTGAAGTCCTGAATCTGGATGAACGGTTGAATGCGTGGTTTGCCGATCTCAACGAACGCCAGCGCTCGGTCATACAATGGCGATACGGGCTGACGGACGGTCAACATCTCACACTCGAAGAGATTGGAGAGCGACTCGATCTGACCCGCGAGCGGGTCAGACAACTTCAGGGCAGGGCATTTCGCTGTTTGCAGCATCCTCCGCGACCGCGTCAAGTACGCTCGTTGATCCTGCAACTTTATCATGCCATCGTCGGCGCAGGCGGCATAGTGAGCGAAGCCGAGTTGGGCAGTGTGCTGACCGACTTCGCGGAGGCTGGTGAGTTCGACCCGCAAGGCGCCGTCCGTTTGCTTCTGGACATGGACGCAAGGTTCAGCAGGGTTAAGGGAATGCAAGCGTGGTGTCTGACTGAGCTACGGACTCTCATTCCTCTCGTTGACTATGCAGTTGTCAACATCTTAGCAGTTGCGCTGGCGCCAATCTTGCTCTACGAGCTTCTTCAGCGGCTCAAGCAAACTGGCCTTTTCACTAGACATTATCACGATTTGATCTGGCGCTGATTGGCCACAGGCGGTATCCTTGTGTAATCAAGAGATCGACCAAACAAGGAGACCGCTTCAATGATCGATTATGACCGCCTTTCTGCCAAACCGAAACAGTTTCACGCCCTGACGGGCTACACGTTGGAGGAATTTGACGCCTTGTTGCCCACCTTCACCGATCGGTTCGCGGCTCAGATGCAAGCCTTCACCCTGGCGGGCAAACCCCGTCAGCGGCCCTATGTCAGCTATGACAACAGCCCTTTGCCCACGATGGCCGATAAGCTGCTGTTCCTCCTGATGTATCTCCGCAAGGCCACCACACAGGATATCTTTGGTGAGGTCTTCGGTATGCCGCAACCCGTCGCCAATCAGTGGATCCATCGCTTGCATGACTGTCTCAACCAAGCCCTGGCGAAACTGGGTGCCAACCCGGCGCGGAAAGCCGCCGACTTGGATCTGGCCGACGATGAAGTCAAGCTCTACTTTCAGGACGGTACCGAGCGACCAATCCAACGCCCCAAGGATCCTGAAGTACAAGAGAGCTTCTACAGTGGCAAGAAGAAGCGCCATACCGTCAAGAACAATGTGCTGGTCAACGCCCAGGGCGAAATCGTGCTCTTAACCGCCACTTGTGAAGGCAAAAAGCATGACAAGAAGATCGCCGACGAGGCCGGCTTTACCTTGCCGGAGGGGAGCCTGCTCTATCAAGATACCGGCTTCCAAGGCTTTGCACTTGAAGGGACCACCATCTTTCAACCCAAAAAGAAGCCACGGGGCGGGGAACTCACGCCCGACGAGAAGGCACAGAACCGCCTGATTTCCCGCATCCGCGTCCGGGTGGAACATGCCATCGACGGCGTCAAACGCTATCGGATTGTTAAGGACCAACTGCGCAACTGGAAGCCCGGCTTCCGCGACAAAGTCATGGAGACGTGCTGCGGACTACACAACTTCCGGCTGCGCTTCCGGCCTTGGGCTTATTTCTCGGTGATTACGTAAATCGTGATAATGTCTA
>JAPLHB010000177.1 GCA_026389845.1 Chloroflexota bacterium | reverse complement strand
ACCTGCGCTGGGCGCGGGGCCGCTGGCGTTGCTCGACGAGCAGGGCCGCGTGCTGGCCGCGGACGCGCCCGCGACGCAGGCCGGCATCCGCCCCGGTCTCACCGAGCGCCAGGCCGCGGCGCGCTGTCCGGCCGCGCGGCTGTGGCCCGCGGCCCGGTTTCCGGTTTGGGAGGCGCAGGAGCGCTTTCTGGCGCGCAGCCAGGATTACACCGACCGCTGGCAGCCGGATGGCCTGGGGCGGGTCTACCTGGATGCGACGACTGCGGTCCCACCGAGCCGAGCCAGCAGGGTTGCAAGCGAACTGCTCAAGTGGTGCCAGGCCGTCGCCGGCGCGGTGCGGGACTTGGGCTGGCAGCCGGCCCTGGGCGCGACGGGGAGCAAGTTCGGCGCCAGCGTGGCGGGACAGACGGCCGGGCAGAACGCGGCTTTGTTGTTGGTCCCGGCCGCCCAACGCGCCTTCCTGGCCGGTCAGCCGATGGCAACCCTGCCGCTGGATGCCGATGCGCTGACCCAACTCCGGCACCTGGGGCTTCGCACGTTGGGGCAATATGCGCAGTTGCCGGCCACTGGTGTGCTGACGCGTTTCGGCCCGGCGGGCCGCACCGCGCAACGGTGGGCGCAGGGGCTGGACGACCGGCCGGTAGTGCCGCCCTGGGAAAGCCCCGAGGTCGCCGCTTGCCTTGAATTTGAGCCACCGCTGGCTGATGCTGAACGGCTGTCGGCCGCGCTGCTGCGCCAGGCCGAAAAACTGCTTAACCCGCTGCGGGCGCGCCTCCAGGCGTTGGCCCGCCTGCGCCTGACCATCACCCGCGCCGACGGCCGGACGATCCCCGTCACGCATGTCTTCCCCGTGCCGACAGCCGCGGCCGAGCCGGTGCGCCTGGCGCTGGCCAGCCTGCTGGCGCGGGTGCCGTGGGAGGGCCACGGCGCGGCCGACATCACGCTGACCCTCGCCAGCATCACCGATGCGCCGGCGCAACAGCTGACGCTCTTCGCTGACACGCCTGACGATAGCCGCACGCGTTTGACCGCGACCCTGGACCGCCTGGCGGCCCGTTTCGGCGCGGACGCCTTTCGGCTGGCGCGTCTGGCCGATCCTGATCACCTGCTGCTCGAACGCCGGGCAGCTTTTGGGCCGTGGCGATGACGCATCTCTGGCCCCATGGCGAGCTCGTGCAGATGCAACTCGACCCGGTTGGCGCCCCCCAGACGTTCGCGTGGGACGGCGTCTGGCACCCCATTGCAGCCGTAGCCAAGCGCTGGCGCGTGCGGGCCAGTTGGTGGACGCCCGAAGCCGAGGCCTGGCAGGAGTACGTCAAGCTCACCACCGCTGACGGCCTGCTCTGCGTCCTGACTCATGATCTGCGCAGCGGCGATTGGCGGCTGGTGCGGCTATATGACTGAGGCCGGAAACAGGAGTCAGTCTTGACCCCTGCCGCCTGATCCCTGCCGCCTGATCCCTGCCGCCTGAACCCTGACCCCTGACGCCATGTACAGCGAACTCCACTGTCACACCTACTACTCCCTTCTGGACGGCGCGTCGTCACCTGCGACGCTGCTGGCGCGGGCGGCGGCCCTGGGGATGCCCGCGCTGGCGCTCACGGATCACGACGGGCTGTACGGCGCGGTCGAGTTCTGGCGCGCAGCGCGGGAACGGGGCATCCGACCGGTGATCGGCGCGGAGGTGACGCTGGCCCACGGCTCGCACCTGACGCTGCTGGCCGAGACGCAGGCGGGCTACGCCAACCTCAGCCGCCTCATCTCGGTCGGGCAACTGGCGGGCACGAAAGGTGCGCCGGTACTGACCATCGAGGACGTCGCGCGGCACGCGGGCGGGCTGCTCTGTCTCTCCGGCTGCCGGCAGGGCGCGGTGGCCCAGGCGGTGCTGGCCGGCGACGCGGCGCTGACGCAGCGCGCCGCGGGCAAGCTGGCCGACATCTTTGGCCGTGACCGGTTCTGGATCGAGTTGCAGCGGCACTGGCTGCCCGACGACGATCGGCTGCTCGCCGGTCTGCTCGCCGCGGCTGAGCGTGTTGGGGTTGGCGTGGTGGCGACCAACAACGTCCACTACGCGACGCCGGACGGGCACCGCCTGCACGACGTGCTCACCGCCATCCGTCACAACATGTCTTTGGCCGATCTGGGCCCGCGGCAACGGCCGAACAGCGAATTCTATCTGAAGGGTGCGGCGGAGATGGCCGCACTCTTCGCCGAACACCCCGCAGCGTTGGCCGCGACACAGGCCATTGCCGAGCGGTGTGACGTGTCCCTGGATTTTTCCCGCCGCCGGCTGCCCGCCTTCCCACCCAGTTCGCCCGCGTTCCCGGATGGCATCCCGCCCGGCGAGACCGCGTTCAGCACCCTGTATGCCCTGGCGCATGCCGGCCTGATCGCCAAATACCGCCCGATCACGCCGCCCGCCGTCAAGCAGCTCGCCCATGAGCTGGCTGTGATCGAGGCGGTGGGCCTGGCCGACTACTTCCTGATCGTCGGGGACATCGTGCGGGAGGCGCGGGCACGCGGCATCCGCTGCCAGGGCCGCGGCTCGGCGGCCAATTCACTGGTGGCCTACCTGCTGGGCATCACGCCGGTGGATCCGCTGGCGCACAATCTGCTGTTCGAGCGCTTCCTCAGCGACCGCACGGATACCATGCCGGACATTGACCTGGACTTCGCGCGCGACCGCCGCGACGAGGTGATCGCCTACGTCTATGAACGTTACGGCCGCGAGCACACGGCGCTGGTCTGCAACGTCGTCACCTATCAGCCACGGCTGGCGGTGCGGGATGCCGCACGGGCGCTGGGGTTTCCGGCGGAGGAGTTGAACCGCGTGGCCGCGTGGGCTGAGGAGCAGAGGCGCGGAGGGGCAGGGGAGACAGGGAGATGGGGGGACACGGGCGCGCAGGAACGCAGCCAGCTTCCAGCTTCCAGTATCCAGCTGCTGACCGACCTCGCCGCCCAGATGATCGGTGTGCCGCGGCACCTGTCCGTCCACGCCGGCGGGATGCTGGTGACCGCGCAGCCGTTGGTGGAGGTCGTGCCGCTGGAGCACGCAACCAAGCCGGGCGTCGTGGTCGCGCAATGGAACAAGGACAGCATCGAGGATGCCGGCCTGATCAAGACCGATCTCTTGAGCCTGGCGACCCTGGGCATGATCACCGAGGCGTGCGCGTGGGTCGAGCGCCGCCACGGGATCACGCTCGACCTGGACGGGTTACCGCTGGATGATCCCGCGGTCTACCGGCTGCTGGCTGAGGGCGACACGATCGGCTGCTTCCAGGTGGAGAGCCGTGCCCAAAGCTCGATGCTGCCGCGGCTCAAGCCGCAGCGCTTCGAGGATCTCATCATCGAAGTCGCCATCGTCCGGCCCGGCCCGATCCAGGGCGGCATGGTCCACCCTTACCTGCGGCGGCGGCAGGGGCTGGAGCCGGTGACCTATCTGCATCCCAGCCTGGAGCCGGCGTTGCGGGAGACGTTGGGGGTGGTCATCTTCCAGGAGCAGGTGCTGCGCGTCGCGATGGCGCTGGCCGGTTTCACGCCGGGCGAGGCGGATCTGTTGCGGCGGGCCATGAGCCGCAGCCGTTCGACCGAGGCGATGATCAGTCTGCGGGCACGCTTCCTGGCCGGCGCGCAAACCAACGGCGTCGCGCTGGCTGTGGCCGAGGAGGTCTTTACCCAGCTCCAGGGGTTCGCGACCTATGGCTTCTGCAAAAGCCACGCGGCCAGCTTCGCGCTGATTGCTTATCAGACGCTCTGGCTCAAGGCGCACTACCCCGCGGAGTTCTACTGCGCAATCCTCAACCACCAGCCGCTGGGCTTTTACGCGCCGGAGGTGGTCGTTGGTGACGCCAAACGCCACGGCATCACGGTGCTGCGGCCGGATGTGAACGCCAGTGAGGACGGCTGCACGTTGGAGCCGGGGAGCGAGGGAGAAGGGGAGCAAGAGGGCAAGGGAGCAGGGGAGCGGGGGCGAGCTTCACCCCTGCTCCCCTGCTCCACCGCCCCTCTGCTGCGGTTGGGCTTGCGTTACCTTGCGGGCCTGGGCGCGGCGGGGCGGGCGCGGCTGCTGGCGGCGCGGGGCAGCCAGCAGTTTACCGATCTGGCCGACTTCGGCCGGCGGACGCGGCTGCCGCGGCCGCTGGTGGGCGACCTGATCCGGGCGGGCGCGCTGGACTGCTTCGGCGTCGCCAAGCGGCAATTACTCTGGGCGTTGGGTGGGTTGCCGTATGCCGAAGACGCATTGATCGCAGCGCCGGACACGTCCGCCGAGTTGCCCGACCTGACGGAGCGCGAGGCCATGGGCTGGGACTATGAACTGCTGGGCCTGGCGCCGGATGATCATCCGCTGCGGCTGTGGCGGGCGCGGCTGCGGGCACAGGGCGCCTTCAGCGCCGCCGAACTGGCCACCCAGCCGGCTGGCAAGATCGTCAAAGTCGCCGGCATGGTCGTCGTGCGCCAGGCGCCGCCGACGGCCAAAGGTCACCTGTTCATCACCCTGGAGGATGAGACCGGGTTGGTGAACCTGATCGTGCGGCCCGATCTTGTAACTCAAACCATAAAACTGCCGTTTGGGCGCGCTTATGGTTTGAATGACTGGGAGTTTGTCCTGGCAACGGGCGTGGTTCAGCGGCAGGGATCGGCCGTCAACGTCGTTGTCACCCAGATTCGCCCCCTTACCCCGGCCAACCTCGCTAACGTGGCCGCAGACCCAGCTCATCCATTGCCTTGTTGAAAGCCTCCGCTTCACTTCTTTCAAGGTCGGCCGTCGTGTTCTGCCCAACAGCTCCGCGACCTTGGCTTTGGTGGGGAATTGCCCCGCGGCATTCAGGCTGACTACGGCCGTGTGGATAGCGGCGGCGGCCTGGCGTTCACGCTCAACAGCTCGAGCGTGTTGGTAAGCAGCAAAGCGACAGCGTGAGGACGATGCTACGGCCATGGGGGGACCTGTGAGGAGATGGTTGAGCTGTCCGATCTTCACGGCCTTGCCGCAGGTGAAGGCCGCGCTAATTCCGCGACCGACGATTGGCTAGGGGCAGGTAGTGGCGTCTGTACCTACGTTTTACGTCTGGCAAACAGCCAACAGGCCCAAGTCCTGCACTTGGGCCTGTGGCTTGTCAGTTGGTAGTACCGAAAAGGCTCTCCGCCAGCCGGAGGCCTCTACGCTCTACGACGTCTGATTCGCATATAGGTGGCCAAGCTGGCCAGCCCAGAGCCTAGTAGAACCACCGTCATCGGCTCGGGCACCTCAACGGGAATCGCGATATCGTTCAGCGCGACCGGGACGGGAAATCCCAGCAAATAGGCACTGCTGTTCCGGCTTGTTCCGTAGTTCAAGCTCATGACGGTGATGCCTCCCGGTGAAAGGGCATAGACGTACATGTATCCTACCCGGAAGCGTCCGGATGCCTGGCCTCCTGCGACACCGGCGGCGAAGTCAATTCGCCCGGTGTCGTTGTTAACCTGGTCAAGCAACGGTGAAAGCGGCATTGTGCCGGTATCTCGGTATATCTCAGTGGCAGGTGCCCCAGACGCATTGGTGATTCGGATCTTGCTCGGGTCGAAGTTGATATAAATGTCGACGGCATCCACCGGCTGCGTGCCAGCATTGACATACAGGCTTACCAATGCCAGACCGCCTACTGGGATCATGCTCGGTTCCGACACGAATTCAAGGGTGACAGTCGTTGCACTGGCTGCAGCCAACTGTAAGCTGGCGGGCAGCATCCGGGCAAGGCCAGGAACGCGCGAGCTACCTCGGCTGGTGGTGGCTGGCTCGATGGACAGCATGCGATCCTCGCTGACGGGCGAGAGCGGAAGGGAAGCGCCGCGCGAGTAGATCGCTGTTTGGCCCATCGCAGGCGTGCGCTGGACAGTCAAGGCTACGTGGCCCTCAGCCTTGGCGCGGAAATGCACTGTCGCCAGCGTGAACTCGCCATCAACTGCCTTGCCCGAGAAGTTGCCGGAAGCGATGGCCAACTCACCGCGTACATTGTCGAACGCGGTGAATACGGGTGTCATCGAAGATACGTCGGAAGTGATACTCACCACTTCTACGAGCGCGGGATCAAAGCTCAAGTGAGCCTCGGCAGCATCCACCGCTTGGTTGCCACCATCCGCCCGGATGTCCATGGCGAAGATCGCTCTTGGGGCAACACGAGAAACGGATTCAAGCGAAATGTTAGCTGGAACCTGCGACCCACGGTCAGGGCTGAGGCTGGAGACACCCGCAGCCTGAGCCGCGCTCGACGACGAATTCCCTGCTGATCCGATCATTGGCATATAGAAATGTCTGGCATCACCGGTACCACTCGCGCCTTGCGCCACGATGTCACCAGACTTGCCGAAGTTAGATGACAGCAGCGACAGATCGGCGATACCGACCCATTCGTCCACGTTGAAGTCGGCCCGATCGTCATACCCGGCACCGCCCTTCCCGCGATTGTAGCTGGCAGAAAGGATGCCGACATCTTCCTGCTCGACAGCGTTGCTGTTGCTCGCGTCCCCTTCCCACAAAGTCGGGATCTCCACTGGGACGACGTCGCCGCCCAGTATGCTTAACGTTGCCTTGCGCGCCAGCGTGTGCGAGTGCTTCACCAAGATGTCGTAGGTTCCCGGGCTCAAGGTCATGGTGAAGTAGCCAGCAGCGTCAGCCTGAAGCGTCCGAGTGTTCGTCTCGGTATGGTCTCTGATGGTCGTCACAGTCAATGGCATTGACCAGCGAGCATTTGGGGGTGCGGGCCGCCCCTGCAGGTTCACGTGGCCAACCGCGTCGCCAAGAGGCGGCGTCACCGTGATGAGCGTCGATTTGCTGTCGACGCCGCCGTTTCCCGATGCGGTAAGAGTCGCCGTATAGGTCCCAATCCTGGGATACGCGTGGGTAGCGCTCGTACCGTGCTCAACTGGGCTGCCATCACCGAAGTCCCAGGTCAACGACGAGTAGTCGCCTGTAGAGCGGTTGGCAAAAGTGACGTTCAACGGCACGATACCCCTCGTGGGTGTCGCTGTGAAGTCGGCCACCACGCGTTCGTAGACGTTGATGGTTTGCTGGGCAGTGCTTGACTCTGCACCGTTCGAGATCGTCAGCGTGGCCACCCAGGTGCCTCGCTGGTACACGTGAGTGTGCGGACCGACCCCGTGCGCTGATGGTGTGCCATCGCCAAAGTCCCAGGTCCAACTCGTGATTCCCGTTCCTTGAGACAAGTCCGTGAAGACCACGGAGAGCGGAGCTGTTCCGCTCGATGGTTGTGCTGAGAACTGAGCGCCGATGCTTGATACTTGTGTGCATGTGTCGCCGTTTCCGCCCGGATACGACTCGACGTTTCCCGCGCCGTCGATGGCGCTAGACTGGAAGCAGTAAGTGCGCCCCAATTGCCCGGTGAAATCACCGGAGGTGCCGGTGCCTACATACCAATCTGTCCAGGCACCCGCTGTGCCGTCTCGAACCTGCACTCGATAGGCCTGAACGCCCGAGACGTTGTCGCTGCCGGACCAAGCGACCGGGAAAGATAGGTTAGGCTGTCTGGCAGTCAGCGCGGTAACGGCTGACGATGGCGGCGTGCGGTCCAGCGTCACCTGGTTGGTGGCGTCGCTCTGGTTGCCCAGGCGATCTTCGGCCGTGGCTTTGAGCTGCAGGTTCGCCCGGTCGGCAACGCCAGAGGGATTCCAGGTTGCTCGCCAGCCATCCGCGCCGTTGTCGTCACTGCTGATATCGTGCCAACTGCCGTCGTTGTACTGGAACCTGACGCGCGTGACGCCGCTGCTGTCGTTGGCATTCGCGATGAGTTCGATGTTAGCGTTACTGTTGATATACGCGCCGTTGGCGGGCTGAAGCAGGGACACAGATGGCCCGCCGGCGTCCACCGTGAAACGAATGTCCATCTGGGGACCGCAGAACGCCCAACTGCCATCGGGGTTCTTCCGCCAGATGCGCCAGGGGCTGTTGTAGGTCCCATCACCGTTCGGTGAGGTCATCTTGTTGCTGGCGAAAGTATCAGAGAAGCTGAAGGTGTATTCCTGTCCTGACGATACGGTCCCCTTGACAGGCACGAACTCCCAGGCGCCAAACCGCCAGTCTGCATGTTGCTTGCAGCCGGGGTTCTGCGGGTCGGCGGCATCGTAGCAGGCCAGCATGTCGCCGCGACTTTCCTGAAGGGTGCCAGTGAGCAGGCGAATCCTGATCTTCGGGACGAAGTCCTGGTTCCCCCACATCAGCGTGGGATAGTCCATGCTGACGATCGCCATGCACTCGTTGGGTGTCACGATCACCTGGACCCACATGCGGTCCCCGAACTTGCTCCCGCTTGGGTCTGCCATCTTCCAATAGCCGCGCGGCGTGCCGGAGCTCGGGGCGGTCATTGGTACGTGAATGATGACAGATTGGCCTGGTCGCGTTTCCTGTGGGATGTTGACGTAATCGGGGGCGCCCAGCTTGTCACCGCCGTCGAACGCAAGCCGATAGCCCGTGTTCCAGGTGCAGTCGCCCGTGTTGCGCACTTCCCATGCTTTGTCGATTGCTTGACCGGGAGAGACGATGGTGTTATCCGGGTAGGTAACGTCACGGATATAGGCGGCGTTGTTGCAAGTGCCGATACTCTCACCAGGAGTCGTGAAACTCCACACCTCAGAGAATGGGCTTACTTGATAGCCCCTGACCGCATGCACGCGCCAGTAGTACCGGGTGTTGCGCTTCAGATCTGAGGATGGAGTGAAACTGCTTTCAGTCGGTTGCCCAAGAACATCGATGGGAGAGAAGCTCGACGACTCGGATACGGCAATTATGTATTTGTCAATACCTGGTACCGTCGACCAATCGAATGTTGGCCGCAGGCTGCCGACAATCGTGTCATTCTCCGGGGTTTGAAGGACTGGAGCGATCAGAGGTGCCGCCAGTTCAAGCGCTTTACGTAGATTCAAGCGACCGTAGCCCATTTCATCGTTGTGACCACCATTACTGTAGTCGTAGCCGCCAACTTTGTCTGCACTAGCTGTAAGAATGTTACGTACCTGAGAAGCTGTCAGCGATGGATTTACGGACAGGACTAGGGCTGCGGCCCCAGCCACTTGCGGTGAAGCAAACGATGTTCCTGATAAACCAGCTGTAGAAGGGTATTTACTCCCAGGATATAGAGAAAAGAGACTCGTACCAGGGGCAACGATCGCAACTTCCTTCCCATAATCGCTAAAGGACGCACGATGGTCGGTATCATCTGTCGCTCCGACCGCAATAACATTAGGATTGCGAGCCGGGTACATCACGAACGGCACTCCAGGACCCGTATTGCTTATGCCATTGCCTGTGCCGGCCACGACGACTACATTATGGCTAGAGGCGTAAGCAAGAGCATCATCCAGTGAAGTGCATGTCGGAAGTACAGCCGTTACCCCCAAGCTCATGTTTATAACTCGTGCGCCGCTATCCACTGCCGAACGTACTGCACGCGCCAATCTATCCATGACCATGCAGGATAGTGCAGCGTCCCCTTTCTGCATCGCCCGCATAGGCATGATTTTGACGTGCCAATTGATGCCGGCCATTCCAGTGCCGTTGTCGGTGGCCGCACCTATGATGCCTGCCACTACTGTACCATGCACATACATTCCTGGATCTCCCTGGTCTATGGGAGATGGGTCCCAATCCTCTTGGACGAAATCATAACCGTGATGACCTTCAGAATCAGTAAAAATGTTGGTGCTGTTGTCACGGTTCTTGAAGTCAGCATGATTGTAATCCGTGCCAGAGTCAATTACGGCCACGATAATGTCATTGTTACCTCGTGAGATGTCCCACGCTCCCGGGGCGTCTATCCTTTGCAGATTCCATTGGTCGCCGTTTTGATAATGCGGATCATCTGGATTGGTATCAGCCCTTGCTACAGGAGTGACGTAGTCGCCAAGGGGAAAGCCGCTTACGAGCAAAGCGAACATTGACGCAACGAGCATCAGCCATAGAGCTCGACCTGCTAGCTTAGTCTTGTTGGTGTGGTGCGCTGACATGATGGACATCCTCCTTATGTGTGATTTCTCGGCTAGAAGAACACAAAATCGCCGTAGCCCAAAGCGGAGTTTTGAGCTACGGCGATTCGTTATGGATAAAGGAAGACTTGGACTCAACTTGTCTGGTGGCACTCATTGTCACCTACCAGTATAGGCCAACTCACGGAAACAAGTAGCAAAGAAGCGAAGATAACGGAAACCGGCGGTAACTACATGCTATTATTTCAATTATAGCAGGACACTCGCGAGTCGTCAAATTCACAAATTCACATGGTTACATGGTTACATATATGCCTGCTCTTGCAAGGTGGTGTCGGCGTTATCTCGGAGCATAGTCCGGCCCAGCCACCGATGATCTCACGCACCATGCGCCGGGCCGTTGCGGCGGCGCGCTCGCCCAGCTCGGCCGGCGTGGTGCAGTTGGCGACGACATACTTGCCGACCACCACGCCGCGCACGTAGGCGATCTCGCGGTCGAACATCACCTGGATCAGGTCGGCGTTGTCATCTGCTTCACCGCCACAGGTGACCAGCAGCGCGACCCGTTTGCCGGTCATGAGCGCCGCGGCGACTTCGCCGTCCTGCCACTTGACCAGGCAGTAGTGGCGATCCAGCAGGGCCTTGAGCTGCGCAGGGAAGCTCCAACAGTACACGGGACAGGCGTAGACCACCACGTCGGCCGCCAGGATGCGCGCCAGCAGGCGCACCGCGTCGTCTTTCTGTAGGCAGCCAGGCTCCGTCAGCTCGCCAAAACAATGGTCGCAGCCGCGGCAGCCTGCGACGTGATAGTCGGTGATGTTGATGCGCTCGACCTGGTGCTCAATTGAAACCAGCGCCTCGAAGGCTTGCAGCACGGCGGCCGTGTTGCCTCGCTTGCGCGGGCTGCCCAGGATGGTGACGATCTTCATGGGTCTCCTGGTTAGAACAAAAACGGGCTAAACTGCTTCGTTGTCAAATCCTTGCAAGGTCGGTTACGGTGCGGTCGTTTTCGACGTTGCCGGTGTTGCGCGTCGCCACCGGCTCAAACAAGAGGACGTGAACCTCGTCGTCGGCGACAGGTAAATGCGCCACCCCGCGCGAGACGATGATGAACTCGCCTGGCGCGATCTGCGCCTCGCCATCAGGGAACTTCATCCTGAGCGTGCCGCGGACAACGAGAAATAGCTCGTCGGCGTCGTCGTGATGGTGCCAGATGAACTCGCCCTTGAGCTTGGCGAGCTTGACGTGCTGGCCGTTCAGTTCACCCACGATACGCGGACGCCAGTGGTCGGCGAACAAAGTAAACTTGTGCGCCAGGTTGACGACTTCCATCATATGGTACCCCCTTCTGCCCTCACCGTCTCTGGGCATCCCCGCCGGTTAACTCTGATCAGGCGGCGATCGGAATGCCATGATCGCGATCGTCGGTCAGGATCTCGAACGCGGCGCGCTGCTGGGTCCGCAGGAGCTCCCGCGCGCCCGCCGGCCGGGTGATGGTCAGCTCGCAAGCCGCCAGCTTGGTGTTGAGGCAGTGCTTGACGCCGCCCGGCGGGTTGCGGTAGGCCAGGCCGACGAACGCCTCCCGCGGCGCGGAGAGCGTGCCTTCGATGCCGATAGCCGGCGTCGTCGACCGGAAGCGCCAGGTGCAGTAGTCAAACGTCCCCCTCGCTCGGAGCGTCTGCCACAGGGAGTTCAGCGCGAACTCCTGCCCCTGATGGCGCAACACGATCGGGGTCATGGGCGGTGTCCAGACTGGGCCGAGCTTCAGGCGCGCCGTGGCGAGTTCCAGGAAGCTGTCCGGCGCGTTGTCGAAGCCGGCCACCTGGCCCCAGGCATACAGATCGGTGTGGCGCGCGCCCCAGTTGTGATTTTGCGACCCGACCCAGTTTTCGATGGCGATCGCCTCACCATCTACGACCAACGCGCCGTTGTAGACCGCCAGCGGCAGCCCGACCAGGCTCTTGGCGCGCGGGAGCGCGGTGGCGTACATGCCGGCCGGCAGCAGGAAGAGCGGTGCGGCGGCGCCGGTGTAGGCCAGGTCCCAGGCGATGGTGTGCCCCGCCGAGACAGCCTGTCCCCACAACGCGCCCGGCCCCAAGTGCGCGCCCGCGATCTGCACGCCGAAGCGCGCCCGCTCGAACGTGCAGCCGGCCAACGGTGTCTCCTGCCTGACGGCCACGTGCTGTCCGGTCTCGCCATTGAAGCAGACGGCCCACAACTCGCCCAGCGCGGCTGCGGGTTGCGCGGCCGGGCTGAAAAGGGTGTAGCGGATCCAAAAGGCCAGGGGGCGCGCCGGGTGGTTGGCGCGCTGGAAGAAGCTTTCATAGTGGCCGGCGCGCTGCCCCGGCTGGTAGCGCGTCCAGTTGGCGGACTGCGCCAGGGATACGCGTTGGGTAGTGGCGTTCATGGCAACTCGCTCCTGGTCCCCGCTTGCGTCCAAGCCCGCACCTGATTGGGCGTCACCGGCTCGGTCAGCAAGCGGGCGAACCAGTGCGCCGGCTGGCCCCGCGCGGCAAACAGCGCATCCACCAGTTTGCCGCCGACGTGATAGGTGAGAATGTAGGAACTGGAAAGGGGGGCGGTCAGGAAAGCGTACATCTTGCGCGCTTCCCGCTCGGTGCGCAGGCTGAAGCGCTGCAGGTAGGCGAGCACCTCCGCTTTGCTGGCGCCGCGTTCGTGGCGCAGGAACCCGGCGTTGCTGTCCACCGCGGCCAGCTGGTGGCGCGCCTGGATCAGCGCGTACTCACGCGCCGCGTCCAGGTGGCCGAACCCCGCCCGCGGGAGCAGCTCGTCCCGCTGCCAGGCGATCAGCTCGGCGTCGCGCATCAGCACCTTGAGCGCCCGGACCGCGAGCGCCTCGGCAATGTGGTGCATGATGGTGCGTTGATCAGGGCCAGGCAGTGTTCGCCCCAGCCGAGCTCGTGCCGCAGACGGCGCTCCTTGATCGCAAGCTCGGTATGATGGCCGGGGTAGCCTTCGTGCGCCAGCAGGTCGGCCAACTCCACGACCTGGAGCGGCAGATCGGTGTTGATGGCGATGCGGGAGCGGTGGTTGCCCAGGTACCAGTTGTACGCGCCCCACGGTTGCCCCGCAACGAACTCCACGTCGCAAGCTTCCTCCTCGGGCAGGGGGAAACGGGCGCGGGTACGGCGGCGCAGCTCCGCGCAAATCGCGGGGAGCAACGCGCGCGCCCGCGCCACCGGGATCTCGGTCTCGCGTTTCTTGGCTGTCAGGCGCTCGGCCAACGATCCCCCGCCCGGCAGGAGCTCGGCCAACGCCCGGTGCGCCTCCGCGAAGATGGTCTCGTCGGTCCAAGTGGGGGTGATGTCGTACAACCCCTCGACCGCTTCGACCAGGGGGAGGCGTTCTCTCGCGAGCAGGCGGAGGCTGGTGCGCATGGCCCGCGCCTGCTGCGCCAGGAAGTCGCGGCGTTGCCCTGCCAGCCCGGGCGCCGCGGCGATCGCCGCGCTCAGCTTCGCAGCCTCCTGGGCGAGTTCGGGCAGCGGTCGCGGTCCCGCGGCGCCGGCCGCCGCGCGCCATTCGGCCGGCCCGTAGTAGGCATCGATATAGCCCGGCATGTGTTGATCGAGGGCCAGAGCGAGTTTCACGTAACACGCGATGATGGGGTCGAGATCAGTCAGCATCGCCCCGCACCTCCCGGGAAAGGTAGCTCGGCCCAGCAGTTTAGCACCGGTGGCCCGATCTGTCACGCGCCGGCGTGCGGGCGCCGGGCCGTCTGCCTGCTCGCCCTCGGCGCCCACCTCCTTACGCCCCACCTGACTCCCCCTGGGGGCGGCGGCGACCACTCGGCATTGCCCCTGTCCGGTTCGCGTCAGTCCTGCGGTCGGCCAGCCCGCGCGCCCAGGTCAGCCAGCCGATCGATCTCCTGCGGCGACAGGTGGCCGAGGTCGCTGCTGCCGGTCAGCACCCAGCGCAGCCAGCGGATCAACGGGAACATGACCCGGCACGCCGCCACGATCTCGTCCACCAGAGTGTCCCCACGCGCCAGCCAGCCCTGGGGCTCGCGGCTGGCCGTGAAGCTCTTGAACTTGATGAACTCGATGCCGGGCGTGGCCTCATCGTAGCCCTGGGGCGGCCGCTTGAGTCGCTCACCGCCGATCGTCCCGAAGGCAGCGGCGAAAGCCGGATCGGCCAGCACGGCCGACAGGCGCTCCGGGTGCTCGGCGATATGCTGCCGGATCTGGCCCAGGATCGCGGGGGCGGGCATGTAGACGCCGCCGGCGACCAGGAGCACGCCTGCTTCGGTAATGTGGCAGTAGTAGACCGGCAGCCCACTGTTGCGGCCTTGCGGGCAGATCGCCGCGCTGAACATGGTCTTGTAGGGCCGCTTGTCTTTGGAGAAGCGGATGTCTCGATTGATACGGAACAGCGCATCCTGCGGCGACAGGCTGCTCGCGCTGGGATCGAACTGGGAGATGCCGGCAATGACCTGGCCGACGAACGCCAGCCACTCGCCGCGGAGGCGCTCATACGTGGGGCGGTGCTCCTCGAACCAGGGTCTGTTATTGTGCTGCGCCAATTCGGATAAGAACGTGATCAGAGCTGGAAAGTCCATGGTTTTCTCCTAGCGGTCAGAGATGGGAGCGGCAGTTGACGGCGATCAGGCCGCGTAGCGCGCCGTGGTATCCAGCCGGTTGTGCCCCAGGAAGTTTGCTGCGGTCACCACGGCCACCTGCGGATCGCGCACCAGGCGCGCGTCCTTCTTCACGGTGTACCAGAGCGCGTCGGGAGTGGATGCTGGCTGAAGAAGGCCCACATCACGGCCGTGGCGTCCATGTCTTGGGTCGTGTGCCCGACAATGAAACGTGGCAGGGAATCGCCGCCGGGCCAGGCGTGACCGCCGCCGGCGATGGTGTAGAAGATGACGTCAGCGCCGGCCCGACAGCCGGTGTACTGGACGCCGCTCACCTCGCCGTTCGCCGGCAGCGGCACCGGGCTGGCGTCACAGCCGCTCCGGCCGGCCCACGCCGCGATAAAGTCGGGCACTACGGGGAAAGGCAGCGCGAAAGATGCGGACGGGCCGCCCACGTAGGGGACAATCGGGTCGGCCGTGCCGTGAAACGCGATGAAGGGCACCGGCCTGGTCGGTTGGCACGCGCTCAGCGGGAACAGATAGGCGCCGGACACGCTCCCGACGGCTGCGATCCGGTCGGCGAGTTGGCAGGCCAGCAGATAAGACATCCCGCCGCCGTTGGACAGCCCATTGGCATAGACGCGCGTCGGGTCAATGTTGTAGCGCTGGGCCAGGGCATCCATCAAGTCAGCGATGAACCTGACGTCACCCAGCGGATCGGCGGGCGCCGGCGCCTGGCCGCTGGTCTGCCACCGCCGCGGGAACCCGGTCCCGGCCGGATAGACCACGATGAAGCCGTGCCGGTCGGCCAGGTCGTTCCAGCGGCTGATCTGCATCTGATGCGCCGGCCACTCGGCAAAGCCGTGGATGCTGATGACCAGCGGGGCGGGTATCGCCGGGTCGTAGCTGGCAGGCACGTGCAGCAGGTAGGACCGCCGCTGGCCGCCGGAGACGATCTGTCCATCGGCCTGGTTGATCAGCGCCCAGGCCCCAGCCAGCAGCACACTGACCGCGCACAGGCCCAGCCCGATCACCAGGGCGCTGCGGCCCCGAGTAAGGGCGCGGGGCCGCAGCGCGCTTTTTCTGGCATCAGTTACCGTCACGAGCACACACTCCTCACGCGGCGCAGCTCACTGACCGTGAGCAGCAGTACGGCGGCGAGGATCAGCCCGCCACCCACCAGCGTAATCGGTTTGAGGGTTTCCCCCAGCAGGGCCGCGGCCAGCAGCACCGTGACCGCCGGCTCCAGCGTGGAAAGCATGGCTGCATTGGTTGCGCCGATACGTTCAAGGCCGGCCAGAAAGGCCACCACCGGCAGCACAGTCGCCAGCAGCACCATCGCGCCGATCGCCGCCCAGCCCGCTCCTGTCGCCGGAACCTGCGGCCCATGCGCGAGCATCAGGGCGCTCGCCATCGTGCCCGCCGCGGCGAAAATCACCGTCGCCGACTGGATGGCTGAGACTTGCTGCATCACCTGCGCGCCGACCATGATGTACACCGCATAGATCGCTGCCGCCAGAATCGCCAGGACGATACCGGGCGTCTGGCCGCCCTCTGGTCTGACCGTCAGCGCCAGGCCGGTCAAGGCCAGCCCCAACGCCAGGGCCTTGGTGCGCTGGATGGGCTCGCGCAGCCAGAGCGCGGACAGGATGACCACGAAGGCCGGATAGAGGTACAGCAACATCGCCACCAGCCCGGGGGAGGCATACTTTAGAGCCGTCAGGTAGGCGAAGGCTTGGCCCACGTAGCCGATGGCGCCCATCCCGATCAGCCGCAGCAAGGTGGCGCCGTTCGGCAGCCGCTCGCGCCGGGCGGCGAGCAGCGCGGTCAGCACCAATGCCGCCAGCGAGAAACGCAGGCTCAAGATCGTCAGGGCATCCATGCCGTCTGCGTAAGCATACCGGCCCAGGATGGCGAGCGTGCCGAAACCCGCAGCCGAAACCGCGACCAGGATGATACCGACGCAGCGTCTCATGGCATCCATCTACGGTTTTCTCTCGGTTCTGCCCCAGCGGCTGGTACGACCCAGTCGCGCTCCAGCGAGATCGCGTTCATCGTCCGCTACTGCTATCAGAAGAGCGCCGATCTTGGCGCATGTGTCAACTGGATGCCCCTGTTCGGCGGTAGTCGATAGTGAGAATTAATCTGGCGTCTCGTGTGCTGCAAAGAATGCATCGCTGATCTCATCTACCAGCTTCATCATGACCTCGCACATTACGAGCCTATCGATATTCGCTTCCATTGTGAGCAGCGTTGTTGTGACCTGGGATAGAGATATTGCGGTTCCATGACCAGGATCTGCCAAGCCAGCGTCGCTTGGACCTGCGAGAAGAAGATTCGTGCTCTCAGGGGACAGCCCAAGCCTGAAGAACATGCCCTTCGGGTTGGCGTGGACGTTATGACTGGCGAGTCTGTAATAGGGGCGCAAATGATCCAGACTGGCAACTCGTTCTATGTCGCTGAAGTTCGGGTCGTCTTTTCCTAAGGCTGCGGCAGCCCAGCCATAACTATTTCTGTATGCAGGGCCAAAGCGACTGACAAGTTGCTGGTATATGGAGCTTAGATCCGCTAGCTCTTCTTCTGGAATAGAGTCTTGCCCGAGTCTTACGAAGTAATTCTGGTATTGCTGTGCAGCTTTGTAAGACTCGATGTGGTTATGGAGGAGGTACCGCTCTGCTACATCGTTACCCATTTGTTGGATGAATGAAGCTACAACGGCTATCTCATGCAACGTGCGCCATCGGGCATGAGCGCCATCGGCGAAGCCTGACCGCAGGAGAGTTAATACCTCTGATGCAACTTGGCACGCACGTGCATGCAATCTCGTCAGGGCTTCAAATACAACATTGTTCTCCGCGGCAGCTTTGGGGCGAAACTCATGATTGAATTCGTCGCCACCTTCAAGGGCGATGACTTGGAGCATTTCCAAGAGGTCGAGTGCTGCTCCCCACTTCTGTAACAACCGTGCTTCAAACCCTTCACGCTCTATTCTATGTTCTGCTAGCATGACTGGCGCATCACGCTTTAACTGATCAGGCTCTTTGGGACTTTGCGGGGTACCCCCTATCTGTAGGGGTATGGTATACTCAGCAAAAAACCTGGAGCGTCTGCCATGCTGAATCTTTTGGGTCTCAAATCGCGCAACTTGGTCACCGTGCCCTTGGACCTGCCTGAC
>JAPLHB010000055.1 GCA_026389845.1 Chloroflexota bacterium | reverse complement strand
CCGCCGTCGGTGCGGATGATGAGGCCCAGCCGGGCAAGCTCCTTGCTGAACACGCGGGCCACGCCATAGCTCGTCAGAATGGCATCAGCCCCACCGGCCGCCACCTGGCGGATGACCTCGCCGGGTCGCTCCAGTCCCTTCGGCCCCTGGATCGCGCCATGATCCATCGCGACGATGAGCGCCTTGCCGTCATTGGCGAGAATGCGGTTGAGTCTTCGGGTTTTGTTCATGTTCTCCTCATAAGATAGAAAGAATCCGCGTCCTTCCGCGCCGATCCGCGGCCTGTTTTTGTACTCCGTGGCGGCGACACCGGCATGGGCATCTGCCCTGGGCGACCGCAAGGGATCGCCCCTACCGCGCGCGCGGGAAGTAGGAGCGAATTCGCGCCAACGCCTCTTCCTCGGTCGTACTGGGGAAACATTCCATCCCGATCAGGCCGTCGTAGCCCAGCGCGTCGAGCCTCTTCGAGATGTTAGAGAAGTTGATCTCGCCGGTGCCGGGTTCCTGACGCGTGGGGCAGTCACCGATGTGGAAGGTGGGGTACAGCCCGGCATATTCCTCCATCCCCCAGATCAGATTGCCCGCGGTGCGCTGCTGATGGTAGCAGTCGAACGACAGGCGTAGTTGCGGATCGTCGAAGCGCCGCACGACGTCGGCCGCCAGGTCGTGAGTGCAGACGAAGACGCCGCCGTGGATGTGGAAGGTGTTCAGCGCCTCGAACCATAGCTGCACTTTCGTCTGCTTCACCAGCCGCATGATCTTCTCGATGCCGTCGAGCAGATTGGCGTACATCTCGGCCGCGGTGTAGTCGTGGTTCAGCCGCTGCACCCATTCGCCCTTCGGCCCGACATCAATCTGATTGCTGAAGATGAACAGATGCGGGATTTCCCACCTGGTAGCCGCCTCCAGCGATTCATTCCAGGCCCGCAGGACCCGGTCGTGATCGGTGGCGTCCACCAGGTTGCCGCAGTCGCCGTCGAAGGTCGAGTTGATGATCATGCCGCGCTGCTTGCATTCGGCGTAGATCTCGGTCATGGGTCGTTCGCGCCACAGCCATACATCCAGCCGGCGGATGCCCAATCGCTGGAAGTGCTGGATGCGCTCAACGATCGGTAGATCGCGGAACCAGAAGTCGAGGTAACCGGTAAGCTCCATATGTCCTCCTCACGCCGTGAAACGTGATCTTGGCCCTCACGCTTCACGCAGTACGCACCACGCAGTACGCACCACGCACCACGTCACGACATTACCATCCCGCCATCCACCTCGATCGCCTGTCCGTTGATGTACCCGGCGTCGCGCGAGGCCAGGAACGCCACCACGCCGGCGATTTCCTCCGACTCGGCAAAACGCTTCAGCGGGCAATCCTGGGCGCGCAGCCTAAGCCACTCGCCGGCTGACAGACCATCGCGAGCAGCGATGGTCGCCGCCACGCCCTGCACCATCTCGGTCATGGTGTTGCCCGGACAGACGGCGTTGACCGTGACCCCGTAGGGTGCCATGTCCATCGCCACACTGCGTGTGAGACCGATTACGCCCGACTTGGCCGCGCTGTACTGCGCGCTGGCCGACCAGGAGGTCTTGCCGGCCATAGATGAGATGTTGATTATGGAGCCGCCGCCCCCTGACGGGGATCTTCGACAGGTCTGCTTCATCATGATCTTGGCCGCGGCCTGGTTGGTCAAGAAGACGCCGGTCAGATCAACGTCAATGACTTTCTGCCACTCCGACAGCGGCACCTCGACCAACGGCTGGCCGGAGTAGATGCCGGCCGATGCGACGACCACGTCCAGGCCCTGCGGCCACGCATCCGCGACGGCCTTGAACGCCGCGTCCACGCTGGCTGCATCGGCGACGTTGCAGTGCAGTGCCAGCGCAGGCTGTCCGCTCAGCTTCTCGCATTCCGCGGCGGTAGCCACCGCGTCTTCCAGCGCCAGATCCAACACTGCCACCCTAGCCCCCTCTTCGGCGAAACGCAGACAGCACGCCTTGCCGATGCCCTTCGCGCCGCCTGTGACGGCGACAACTTTGTCCTCGAAACGTTTGATGACGTACATGGTTGTTCTCCGGGAGTAGGTAGATAGAGAAACAGGGCAACAAGCGGGATTAGCCTACAACGCCCGCCCGCTTTAGCAGCGCTTTTGCTGCGCGCCGGCATTCATCGAGCAGGGCGGCCTCATCCAGGCAGGTCACGCGTTTGTCGCGCATCAGCACGCGGCCAGCCACGATCACCGTGTCCACGTCGCCGCCGTTGGCATTATACACCAGCGCCGACGGGACGCTCCAAACCGGCTGCATCCGGGGTGAGTTCAGATCCACCAGCGCCAGGTCGGCCGCCGCGCCGGGGGCCAGGCAACCACCTACCCCCTGACCCCCTCCCTGCGAGGGAAAGGGAGCGTCAATCCCCCTCTCCTCGTAGGAGAGGGGGTAGGGGGTGAGGTTGATTGCCCGCGCGCCATAAACGCACGCCATCCGCAGCACGTCCACGGGCAGCAATGCGGTTGCATCCAGCGTGCCCACTTTCTGCAGGCACGCCGCGAACTTGAGGGTCTCCAACATGTCCTGGCTGTTGTTGCTGCCGGGCCCATCGGTCGCCAGCGCCACCGGCACGCCCGCCCGGAGCAGCTTCACCACCGGCGCGATCCCGGACGCCAGGTACATGTTGCTGACCGGGCAATGGACGACCAGCGTCCCGGTCTCCGCGATCCGCTCGATCTCCGAATCGTCCAGCCAGACGGCATGCACCAACTGCACATCCGGTCCCAGCACGCCCAGCCGGTCGAGCCACTGGACGTGACGCAGGCCGGTCGCGTCCAGGCTCATCTGCACTTCCTCCCGCGTTTCCGCGGTGTGGATGTGCGTGGCGACGCCCCACTGCCGCGCCAGTGCTACCGTCCGTTGCATCGTCGCCGCGCTGCACCCCCAGGGGATCAGCGGCCCGAAGGCGACCCGAATCCGGCCCTCGGCCGCGCCGTGCCAGTCGTCGTGCAGCGCGGTCATCGCCGCGATGATCTGCTCTGGCGTCTCCTGGAAGACCGGGTGGTAATCGTGGTCGGCCCAGCCGCGGGCGATGGTGAAGCGGCAGCCGACGTCCCGCGCCGCCCGGCAGAACGCCGCGTCGGTGCGGTCGTCGGAGTGAAGGTACTGGTTGTCAATCACCGCGGTTGCGCCGGAGCGGATGTTCTCGACCAACCCCAGCAGCCCGGCCAGATACGCCTCTTCCGCGCCCATGGCCGCGCCCACAGGCCAGATTGCCGCCTTCAGCCAGGGCAGCAGCGTCTTGTCGTCGGCCAGGCCGCGGATGAAGGTCTGGAACAGGTGGGTATGGGCGTTGACCAGGCCCGGCAACACGGCCATGTGGGTCGCATCGATGATCTGGTCGGCGGCCGTGCGCGTCTCGTCGGCCGGCCGGCCCGCGGCCACGGCCACGATGCGCTCCTCGCGAATCAGCACGTAGCCAGGGTCGAGGATCGCGGGAGGGGTACCAGCCAGGGTCAGGATGGCACCGTTTTCGATGAGGATCGCCATGGGTTGGAATGCCTCCAGGCCCTCGATGTCTCGCAGACCTCGAAGGTCTTTCGCGTCACCGCGGCCAGTTGCCGTATGTCAGCGCGCCCGGCTTGCACACCTCGACGCACAGCCCGCAATAGCGACAGCGATCCTCGAGAAGAATCTGCTTCAGGTCGGGCGTCTTCGGTTTGTCGCCCTCCATTTCCCGGGCATCGTAGGGACAGAGGACCACGCAGAGGTCGCACTTGGTACACTTGAGCGGCTCGAACTCGAACGTGAGCGGCGCGGTGTCTTCGACCGCGTGCAAGTGCTTCAGCGCGATTCCGCGCACGTCCGCCAGGCTGGCGTAGCCGTGACCATCGAGCCAGGCGCTCAGCTTCTCATGCGTGCGGCCGAACCATTCGAGACCGCGCAGCAGCGGCGCGGTGCACACCCCCAACGCGCTCGCGCCGACCATCGTCATCTCGACCGCGTCCTCGGCCTGGATGATGCCGCCTGTGCCGATAATAGGCACGCCGAACCGGTGCGCCAGCTCGGAGATCACCGCCTGCGCCACGGGCCGGATGGCCGCGCCCGACATCCACGCCTTGTTCCCCACCCCGCCGATGGTCGGCTGACCCGTCTCGATGTCAATCTGCAGGGTCGGTCCGATAGAGTCAATGGCGGTGAAGCCGTCGGCCCCGGCCTTCAGCGCGGCTTCCGCGGCCGGATAGAGATCGTCGCCCCAGTTGAAGGTCAGCTTAGCGAGGATGGGCAGATCGGTGCGCTCGCGCACGGCGCGCACGAGGCCGACGATGGTATCCTTCGTGTATGCCACGCACTCGATCGCGTCCACCACGCCCGTAGCCGCCACCGGGCCGGCGATCACCTCGCCCTCGGCGGGCGTGTGGCCGATGCTCGCGATCAACATGCCCGGATGGCCCTTCATGGCCGGCAGCTCTTGCTCCACCCATTGCTCCCACGGCAGATCGGCCCACTTCTCGGTGTTGAAGAGCGTGGCGCGCAGGTTGGACGACCGCGGCACGACCATGTGCGGGGTGGGGTTGATCGCTCGCTCCAGACGCAGCGTCTTGGTCGTGATGCCGCCCGCGCCCGCGCGGTAGGCTTCCCACAGTCCGGTCGCGTCGTAGGACAGCGGCCCCGAAGCCAGGATGAACGGAGATGGTATGATGATGCCGAACAGGGTGGTCGTCAGAGCGGCCAATGGCTACTCCTTCAGACCTTCGAGGTCTCGCAGACCTCGAAGGTCTTCTACTTAAAGATACTTGCTCAGATCCACATCGCCATACCGCACTCGCTCGGCGGCCTCGCGGCGACCCTTGTCGGCCGTGGCGTCCACGCCGATCTTGGTGTGTACCCCGCGCGTGTCGGCGGTCGGATCCATCTCGTGGCCCTGGCTGCCCGGCACCAGGAAGATGTCGCGGCCCCAGTCCACCCGCGTCGTCAGCGCCCACAGCACGTCAGCCGGGTCATAGATGTCCACGTCACCATCTACGACGATGCACCATTTGACGTTCACGTGCGCGGTGAAGACCCCCATCGCCACGTTCTTCGGCTCGCCGGGGTTCTTTTTGTTCAGGGTCACGATCGCCAGGAAGCCGCTTCCGTAGGGCGCCAGGTGCAGGCCGGTGACGTTCTTGCTGACGTGCTGGGCGAAGTTGAGCAGAAGTGGCTCGCGCGGCAGCACGTTGCCGATGTAGACGTGTTCGTTCCAGCCTGGGATGATCGTCTGGAAGATCGGCTCGTCGCGCCAGCAGATGGCTGAAACCTGGAACACGGGGCTTTCCCAGATGCGGCCGTAGTAGCCGTGGAATTCCGCCAACGGGCCTTCGCCCTGGCGGACGTGCGGCGGCAGCAGGCCCTCGATGACGATCTCCGCCTCGGCGGGGATGTCAATATCCACCGTCACGCCCCGACTGACCGGCACACCCTCCCTGCGGATGGCCCCGGCGATGAGCAGTTCGTCTCCATCATAGCGTGCGCCGGCCGCGATCGAGATGGCAGGATCGAGGCCGATGGCGATGGCGATGGGCAGCGGCGCGTCCTTGGCCTCTTGCACGTCCATGAACTGGCGGACGTGCCGCCATTCGTTCACATCGAAGCCCATCTCGCGCGGCCCCTTGACCTGCATCCGGTTGTACGAGAGATTGCCGCGGCCGCTGATGGGATCCTTGCTCACGGTCACGCCGCCGGTGATGAACGGCCCGCCGTCGCCTACGGCGTGGATCGGGATCGGCAGGGTGCGCACGTCTACCGCATCGCCCGTGACCACGTGCGCCTTCCACGCGGCCGACTCGATGCGAACGGGCGGGATGCCCTGGCTCGGATCAAGCGCGCGGCGCATCACCTCCACTACCTGGGGCTTGTCGCAGCCGAGGGCCAGGGCAGCGCGCTGTTGGTTGGCTACGGCGGACGAAAAGATCGGCCAGGGAGATCCCGTGACCGACTCGAACAAGGGGGCTGGCCCGCCCTGCCGCTCCAGCGCCGCCGCGACATCGGCCAATTCGTGTTCCAGGCTCACCGCTCGCCGAATGCGGACTAGTTGGCCGGCTGCTTCAAGAACCTGAAGGTATGATCGCAGATCGTGAATCTTCGGCATGGACTCCAGCTTTCGTTTACTTCCACAGCCTCTCGGCGGCCCGGTGCACCCTGGCCCGCAGCGCAACCTCATCCACGCCCAACACCACGCCATCCCGCACCCGCACCTGGCCGGCGACCATCACGGCCCGGACGTGGGTCTGGTTGCGATAGAGGAGTAGTTGGTCGTACAGGTTGCCGGCCGTGGCCGGAGTGGGGAAAACGGCGTCAATGAGCTGCAAATCGGCCTGCCAGCCCGGCGCCAGCCGGCCCACTCGCTCCAGTCCCAGGGTTTTGGCCCCGCCCTCGGTCGCCAGCCGCCAGACCAGGTGGGCCGGCATCACCTGAGTATCCTGGCGATAGGCCTTGTGGAGCAGGAACGCGCCCCGCATGATCTCGAAGAAGTCCGTGATGTACCCATCGCTGCCCAACCCGACCGTGACTCCTGCAGCCACGAGATCGGGGATCGGCGCGATGCCGCCGCCGACCTCGCAGTTGGAGAGCGGCATGTGGGTCACGCGCACCCCGCGGCGCGCGATGATCTCGACCTCGGCCGGCGTGATCTGCACGCACTGCGACGCCTGCATGTTCGGCCCCGCTACGCCCAGCCGGTCGTAATACTCGAAGGTGCGTGCGCCGAAGTGTTTCAGTGCCTGCTCCGGCTCGTAGGTGCTTTCCGACGCGTGCATATGTATCAACGCGCCTTCACCCGCGGCCAACTCGAACGCTTGCTTGATGAATTCGGCCGAGCACGTAAAAGTCGTATGATAACACATCATCCCCGTGATGATTTGCAATTTGCAATTTGCAATTTGCGATTTGCCGGCGCGGATGAACTCCAGATTCTCCCTCAGCCCCAACCGCCCGTTCTCCCTGCTGACCCGCTCCGTGGCCTCGAAGGAGAGGATACCACGAATGCCGCGGGCGCGCACGACCTCGGCCTGGGCCGCCAGGCAGCCAGGGAGGGCGTTCGGCGCCTCGGTGATGTCGTAAAAACTGGTGATGCCCCCGCGGAGCATCTGCGCCAGGTTCAGGTCGGTCGCCGCGCAGATCATCTCGTGATCGAGCCGGTCTTCGACCAACGGCCACCAGAAGTCGGAGAGGAAAGACCATCCCCCGCTCTCTCCCTCCCCGCCCCCTTCCCCCAAGATTGGGGGGCAGGGGGGTGGAGGCTTGGGGGGAGGTGGAATACCATGGGCCAGGACACCATACAGATGCGTGTGCGCGTCCACGAAGCCGGGCGCGAGCGCTTGCCCAGGTGCCTTCCAGACGAGGTCCGTCGGATACCGCCGCCGCAGTTCGTCGTGCGGCCCCACGGCATCCACCACCTGGCCGACGACGCGCACGCCCCAACCCTGCTTCGGCGATGAGCCAGGGATGTCAATCAGCCAGTCAGGGAGGACTAGAGTGCTGGTCATCAGTTGACCCTTTGAGTGGACGAGGAAACAAGGGGCGTCCTTGTCTGCCTGTCTACTTGTTTCCCCGTGCCAGAAACTTCCCCGCCCCCTGCTGCCCCACGAACTCGCCATCGCGCGCGATCACCTGGCCTCGGAGCATCGTCAGCGCGGGCCAGCCGCGCAGGCGGAGGCCCTCGTAGGGGGTGTAATCGCAATTCTCGTGCAGGCGGTGGACGTGCGGCGCACCTCCGAGGTGGGTTGCACCTGCGTGAGTCAGGACGGCCTCCCGCTCCGGGTCGAAGATCACCACATCGGCGTCCGCGCCGACCGCCAGCACGCCCTTCCGCCCTACCAGACCGAAGATCCGCGCCGGCCCGGTGCAACAGGCCTCGACCCAGCGCGCCAGGGTCAGCCGGCCCGCCCTCACGCCGAAGGTATAGAGCAGCGACAGCCGCGACTCGATGCCGGGCATGCCGCCGGGAATCTGCGTGAACGCCGGTAGGGGCGGGGTCTCCCCGCCCACAGACGCACGTAGGGTCTCCTCGCCCCTACGGACGCGCAGGTCCTTTTGCCCGGCGTAGAAGAACGGGCAGTGGTCTGTGCCGACGGTCTGCAGATCGGTCGCGGCCAGGTATCTCCACAACGCAGCATTGTCCTCGGCCTTGCGCAGCGGCGGCGAGCAGATGAACTTCGCCCCCTCGAACCCCGGACGGTCGAACTCGGCATCGGTCAACAGCAGGTATTGGGGACAGGTCTCGCCGAAGGCCGCCTGGCCCCGATGCCGAGCGCCGGCCACAGCCGCGGCCCCGCGGCCCGTGGAGATGTGGACGATGTACGCCGGGCACTCTGCCGCTTCGGCCAGCGCCAGCGCCCGCTCGATGGCCTCCACCTCCATGCCGGCGGGCCGCGAACGGGGATGCCAGCGCGGCTCGGTCTTGCCTTCGGCCAGTAACTTCCGCCGCAGATATGCGATGCCCGCGTCGTTCTCCGCGTGGACCATGACGATGCCGCCGGCCTTGCCCACAGCCGCCATCGCCGCCACCAGGACGTCATCCGTCAGCTTGAAGCTATAGGTCGTGTAGGTCTTGAACGACGGGCAGCCCGCGGCAACGACCGCGGGAATTTCATCTAGGGTTTCGGACTGCGCGTTCAGCAGCGTCATATGGAGGCCGAAGTCTATGGCGGCGCGGCCTTCGGCCAGGCCGCGCCGCGCGGCGAGGGCAGAGAGGAGCGGCCCGACCCCTCCCCTGCGCAGACCTGTCAGGTTTTCGAAACCTGACAGGTCTTCCCCTTCCCTCGCAGGGAGGAGGGCCGGGGGGATAGGTTCCACGAAATCAATCACCGTCGTCGTGCCGCCGCACGCGGCCGCGATCGTGCCGGTGATCCAATCGTCGCTGGACTGCACCGCGCCCGCCGGCATCTCCAGGTGGACGTGCGGGTCAATAGCGCCGGGGATGACGAGCTTGCCCGTGGCGTCAACGACCTGGCGCCCCATCAATCCCTGGCTGATGGCCGCAATGGTCTCTCCCTCGATGCCTAAATCGGCGTTGATCGGGCCGTCCGGCGTGATCAGTGTGCCGTTGCGGATGACCGTGTCGAGTCCCATGAGTGGCCTACCTTTGCCGTGGCAAAGCGGCAAGGTGACACGTCCATCCTGTCACCCTGTCACCTTGTCGCCTTGTCACCCCCGTGGGGCCATCGTCAGCGTCATCAACGCCTTCTGGATGTGCAGCCGGTTCTCGGCCTCGTCGTAGATCACCGACTGCGGGCCGTCAATCACCGCGTCGGTGGCTTCGTAGCCGCGATCAATGGGCATGCAGTGCATGTAGATCGCGTTGCGCTTCGCCAGGGCCATGCGCCGCTCGTCCAGGCACCAGTCCTTGTGCTGATCCACCATCGTCTTGACTGCGGCCTCCTCTTCGGTGACCATGATCGGGCCCCAGCTCTTGGCGTAGACGATGTCGGCGCCTTCGCAGGCGGCATCCATGTCGTCCACCACCTCGAACTTGACGCCGGCCTCGTCGGCGTGACGGCGGGCGGCTTCCAGGGTGTGCGGCATCATCTCGAAGCCCTTGGGGTGCGCCAGCGTCACATCCATGCCGAAGCGCGGCATCAGCATGATGAGGCCCTGCGGCACGGAGAGCGGCCGGACGTATTGCGGCGCGTAGGTCCAGGAGATGACGAACTTGCGCCCGCGGAGATCATTTCCGAACTTCTCGCGGATCGTCATGATGTCAGCCATGGTCTGGCAAGGGTGATCCACGTCATCTTGCATCGAGAAGATCGGGATGTTGGCGTGCTTCGCCAGTTCGTACTGATACTTCTGGCCGATGCCGAGGCGGCAATCGCGCACCGCGATGCCGTGGCCGTAGCGCGCCAGCACGATGGCAGTGTCCTTGGGGCTTTCCCCGTGGCCGATCTGCGTCGCCTTGGGGGTCAGCCAGTGCGCGTGCCCGCCGAGTTGGGTCATGCCCGCCTCGAACGAGTTACGCGTGCGCGTGGACTCCTCGAAAAAGATCATGTAGAGGGTCTTGGCGCGCAGCAGGTGATCGTGGTAGGTGCCGGTGATCCACTGGCGTTTCAGGTCGCCGGCCAGTTCCAGCGCGCTCTCCAGCTCGTCGCGGGTCCAGTCCTCGGTGGTGATGAAGTCTTTGCCGAATAGTTGCGATTGCATGGGTGATTCTCCTTGAGGTGTTTGATTTGGTGTAGGGGCGGGTTTTCTATCGTTAGCCCAGGTCTGCCTTTTCTGGCGGCCGCGCTGCGACGGCGAGCTTACCATTGACACGCAGAAACCCGCCCCTACAGCTCTACAGGGCCAAGTGTACCAGCTTCTCCGCCTGTTCGATAATATCTTGAGTGCTCGGCAGAACGAAAGTCTCCAACTCCGGGCTGTAGGGCAGGGGCACGTTCCTTGCGGCCACGCGCACGATGGGGCCGTCCAGGTAGCCGATTCCTTCCTCGGCGATCATCGCGGCGATCTCCGCGCCCGGCCCCAGGCGACGGTGCGCTTCGTAGGCGATGATGACGCGGCTGGTCTTCTGCACCGAGACCAGGATCGTCGCCTTGTCGAGCGGCACCAGCGTGCGCGGATCCAGAATTTCGGCCTGGATGCCCCGGCCGGCCAATGCCTCGGCCGCTGCCAGCGCCTTGGGCAGCATCCCGCCGATGGCGATGATCGTCACATCCTTGCCCTCGCGGCGCACGGCCGCCTGCCCGAATGGCACCGCGAAATCCGGGTCTTCCGGCACCTCGCCCTTGGTCGCGTAGAGCATCTTGTGCTCGAAGAAGAGCACCGGGTCTTCCCCGCGGATGGCTGTCCTGAGCAAGCCTTTGGCATCGGCGGCAGTGGCGGGGACCGCGATCTTGAAGCCCGGCACGTTCATGTACCAGCCTTCGGGCGACTGCGAGTGTTGGGCCGCGGCCGAGCCGGGCGCGCCGGTCGTAATGCGGATGGTCAACGGAATCTTGGCCCTGCCGCCGCTCATGTAACGCGCCTTCGCCACCTGGTTCACCAGTTGGTCGCCGGCCACGGGCATGAAGTCGCCGAACATGATCTCGACGATGGGGCGCATCCCCACCATGGCTGCGCCGAGTCCCGCGCCGACGATGGCGGCTTCGCTGATCGGCGTGTCGCGCACCCGATCTTCGCCAAAGAGCTTCACCAGGTCGCCGGAGACGCCCCAGACGCCGCCGAACGCGCCCACATCCTCGCCGATCAAAATGACGTTCGGATCGCGCGCCATTTCCTCGCGCATGGCTTCGTAGATGGCTTGGCTGTAAGTGATGGTTCGCATGGAATGTTCCTCGTAAGTGAAGGGCACGGGGTTGATGAGACGACGTGCTGAATGATGCGTGCTGCGTGAGAAACGCGAGACTCACGCCCACAGATCACGTAGCACGTATCACGAATCAGAACACCAATCCCCCATGCGTCTCTCCGTACACCCCTTCCAAGGCGGTCTCCGGCGCGGGTTTGGGGCTGGATGCGGCGAAGGCGACGGCCTCGTCCAGCACAGCCTGGACGGCCTGCTCGATGGCGACGATGGTGGCTTCGGCTACGCCGGCTTCCGCCAACAGGCGGGCGCGGAAGCCGCTGACCGGATCGCGCTGCTTCCACTCGTCCATCTCGGCCTTGCTGCGGTAGACCATCGGGTCGCCCTCGTAGTGGCCGCGCTGGCGGTAGGTTTTGCCCTCGATCAACGCGGGGCCGCCGCCGGCGCGGGCGCGCGCGACCGCGGCCTTCGTCGCCTCGTAGACGGCCAGCACGTCGTTGCCGTCCACCGTGACGCCGGGCATGGCGTAGCTGCTGGCGCGGATCGCGAGATCGGCCACCGGCGCCTGTTTGGCCTGCGGGGTGCCCTCGCCATACAGGTTGTTTTCGCAGAAGAAGAGCACCGGCAGCTTCCACAGACCCGCCAGGTTCAGCGCCTCGTGAAATGCGCCTTCGTTGGTTGCGCCATCGCCGAAAAAGGCGAGCGCCACGCGTGGCTCGCGCCGCTGCTGAAAGGCCAACGCCGCGCCCACAGCAATCGGAATCCCGCCGCCCACGATGCCGTTTGCGCCGAGGATGCCGAGGTTGAAATCGGTCATGTGGAGCGAACCGCCCTTGCCGCCGCAATAGCCGGTGGTGCGCGCGGCCAGTTCGGCCATCATGTACTTCGGCTCGCCGCCCTTGGCGACCAGGTGGCCGTGCCCGCGGTGCGTGCTGGTGATCACGTCGGACGGTGCCAGCGCTGCACACGCGCCGACCGCGGTCGCCTCCTGGCCGACACAGCTATGGATGAAGCCGGGGATCAACCCAGCCCGCCGCTCGTTGATCGCACGCAACTCGAATTCGCGCACGGTGAGCATTTGGCGATACAACGACAGCAGTTCTTCGGTAGAATAGTCTGTGATGGGCATGTGTGTCTCCGATAGGTGGGCGAATCAGCAAATCAGCAAATCGGCAAATCAGCGACTCACGATCCCTGACCTTCGCCATCCGTCCTTCGTCCTTCGTCACAGCAGCAGCGCGACCGGCCGTTCGACAAGCTGCTTGATTCGCTGCAGGAAACAGGCCGCGGGCGCGCCGTCTACGATGCGATGGTCGAAGCTCAGGCTCAGGACGACCATCGGCCGGATCACCACAGCCCCGTCGCGGGCCACCGGCTTCTCGATGATGCGTCCGATGCCCAGGATCGCGGCCTGGGGCGGGTTGATGATCGGCGTAAACCCGTCTATCTCCAGGCCGCCCAGGTTGGTGATCGTGAACGTGCCGGCCTCGAAATCCGCGGGCTGCGCCTTGCCGGTCAAGGCACGGCCGGTCAACTCGTCATAACCGCGCTGGATGGCCGGCAGGCTCAACGCGGCCACGTTCCGCAGCACTGGCGTCAGCAAGCCCCGCTCGCTCTCTACAGCCAGGGCGATGTTGACTTCGGGCAGCACGTGGATCCCATCCGCCTCCAGGCGGGAATTCAGAAGCGGGAATTCCTTGAGCGCACGCGCCACCAACGCCGCCAGGAGCGCGTTGTAGGAGATTTTGAGCGTGGTGGACGTGCCAGGCACTTCGCAAGTGCCTGGCACGTTGAGCGCAAGCTCTTCATTGATCTGCGCCCGCGCCGAGACGAGATTCGTCGCGTCCGCCTCGGTGAACAGGGTGACGTGCGGTGCGGTAAACGCGCTGGCCGACATCCGTTCCGCGATGGTGCGGCGCAGCGCGGTGAGCGGGATGACGGTCTCCGCAACGTGATGCGTGATCCGTGGTGCGTGATCCGTGATCCGTGATCCGTGATCCGTGACGATCAAGGGCTGACCCCTGTCCCCTGCCTCCTGATCCCTGTCTCCTGCTTCCTGCCTCCTGACCACTGCTTCCACATCCTCTCGCGTAATCGTCCCTTCGGGGCCGGTGCCGGCGATGGCACGGAGATTCACACCCTCGGCCGCGGCGATGCGACGGGCCAGCGGAGTCGCCTTGATCGGCGCCGGCTGGGCCGCGGCGTGGAACGCGGTCACGTCGGCGACCTGGACGCGTCCGCCCGGCCCTGTGCCGCTCACCTGGCGCAGATCCACGCCACGCTCTCGCGCCACCGCGCGGGCCTTAGGCGTGGCGTGGGCCGGACCGACGACCAACGACGAAGGACGAAAGACGTTGGTCGCCGGTCGTTGGTCGTTGGTCGTTCGTCGTTCGTCAATCGTCGCAAACTCGCACACCGCCGCGCCGGCCGCCACAATCGTTCCGGCCGGCGCCAGAATCTCGACCAGTACACCATCTGCCGGCGCGGTCAACTCCAGCGTGACCTTTTCGGTCTCATAGGCGCAAAGCGCCTCCTCGGCTTTGACGGCCTCACCGGACGATTTCATCCACTCCGTAATCGTCCCCTGCGTCATGGTGAGGCCCAGCTTGGGCATGATGATCTGCATAGCTACTGATCTTCCTAATTAATATTATGACGTTCCCATCATGGCCGGAACTGCGGGTCATGCTGTCAGGTCGTGCAGGTCCAGCCGGCGCAGCGTCTCAGGTCGCGGGATGCCGTCGCCGTCCCAGCCGCGCAGGGCATAATAGCGGTCGAGCATCGCGTCGAAGTCGTGCAACAGTCCATAGCGGATCGGCTCGGGTGACTGGCGCAGTTGGCCGGTGATCGGGTCTTCCTCGAACTCATACAACGGCGCCGGCTCCTCGGTGAAACGCCTGGGCAGATGATCGTCGGCGCGAGAGAGACCCTGACGCACGTTGTACATCCGCTCCAGGTTGACGATCCGCTCGCCCACTTCGAGCAGATCGGCGCCTGTCACCGGTTTTCCCCACAGCGCCGCCACCCCCGGCGCGAGATCCTCCGGAAAGAGCGCATACTCCTCGATGGTGCTGAATTTGCAGATGCCCAGCGAATCGGTGATAGCGCAGAAGTGCTCGCCGTAGACCACCATGTCGGCCTTGTATTTCTCGTTGGCCGGATCCATCAGTTCAGGCACGATCTCAGCCGGGAAGAGGCGGCGGGCGACGTCCCACGCGCCGGCAAGATCAATGGCGGGCAACCCGTAGAGGTGATCGGCCCCTCGGTTAGATGTAGCGTGGCCCAATCCAAACCCCTTGGCGAAGCGTGGCTCCTGGCGCGGCAGCTCCATCCCCTTCACCTGCATGGCGTAGCGTTCGGCGCCGTGGCCGATGCGTTCGGCCGCGCGCTTAGTGCCTTCGGCCAGGATGTCGCCGAGGCCCCGGCGCAGCGCAATGCGCGCGATCAGGCCGTGGAGGGTGGCGGGATTGCCCCACTCCAGGGGCAGATCATCGGCATCCAGCAGCCCCTTTTCGTGCAGCTCCAACGCGAAGGCGATGGTCACGCCGGTCGAGATGGTGTCCAGGCCGTATTCGTTGCACAGCCGGTTGGCGTAGAGGATCGCCTCGGGATCGCTGACCCAGCACATCGGGCCGAGCGCGTTGGTAGTTTCGTACTCCGGGCCTTCTACTTCCACGGCGAATGGCCCGTCGGCCACCTTAGAATCACGACTGCACTTGATGGGGCAGGCATAGCAGCCGCGGTGCTCCGCCACGTACCCGTCGAAGGCCGCGGCGTTCACCGACTTGATGAACGGCACCTGTGCGAACTGGTGGTTTTTGGCCGGCTGGTCGCCGCCGATGTTCTTGCCGTCCATCAGCACCAGGGTGCCCCAACGCCGAAGGCCGTCCAGGTGCGGATCGGCGCGCAGCTTCTCCACTGCTTCCCTGGCCGCGACTCGCAGCTCGGGCAATGTGGGCGGCCGGTTCCTGGCGACCGCGTGAATCGCCTTCAGGTTTTTGCTGCCCATCACCGCGCCAGGCCCCCCGCGCGCGGCCGCGCGTCCCCGGTCGTTGATGATGGCCGCGATGCGTACGAGGTTCTCGCCCGCCGGACCAATGCAGGCCACGCGTCCCTGGCTGGCCTTGCCATCCGCTCCGAGCAGGGCATCGTGAACCTCGCCCGTCTTCTTTCCCCACAACTCCGGCGCCGACTCGATCGCGATGGCGTCGTCGCTGATGCGCAGAATCGAAGGCACAGTCGCGCGGCCCGTGATCAGCACGGCATCGTAGCCCGCGTGGCTCAGCTCGGCGACGAACTGGCCGCCGGCATTGGCGTAGCCGTAAGCGCCGGTCAGCGGCGACTTGAAGGTCACGTGGAGCCGGGCCGACGTGGGCCACGGGGAGCCAGCCAGCGGCGCGGCAGTGAAGATCAGGTAGTTCTCAGGACTCAGCGGGTCCACGTTCGGCCCTACCAGGTCATACAGCAGCCTGGCGCCGAGACCCCTGCCGCCCAAGAACCGGCGCAGGTCGTCCGGATTGGTTTCGGTGATCCGGATGTCACCGGTCGAAAGGTTCACGAAAGCGGATTTCCCCATATCGTCTCTCTTTTCGCAGTACCGCAAGACTCGCTACCCTTTGCCTGTCATTCTGAGCGGGTTCGCCCCTGATCTCGCATAACGGCGTGACACCAGCGAAGAATCTTTGTCCACAGCGAGACCCTTCGCTGGATTCTCGCCACAACGCGGTTCTCGGGACCAACCCGCTCAGGGTGACAAATGTGAGTTTTGCGTCATTGCCTCTTTTCAGACAAGCGCGCGTCCCCCGTCTATGAAGTAGACCGCGCCGGTCGCAAAATCGCTATCCACCAGGAAGAGCACGGTGCGCGCCACGTCCTCCGGATGACCCACCCGACCCAGCAGGGAGTTCTCCACCGCCCACTTCACCTTGGCTTCACCGGCGCCTTCGGGCAGCAGGACGGTGCCGGGCGCGATGGCGTTAACGCGCACGTGTGGGGCCAGCTCGGCGGCCATGACGCGGGTCAGCGCGACCAGGCCAGCCTTGCTGGCCGCATGATGGGCGTAGCCCGGCCAGGTTTGGTAGGCCGAGAGATCGGTGATATTGACGATCAAGCCGGATTGTTGCCGCAACATGTGCGGCGCGGCGGCCTGGCTCATCAGGAACGGGCCGGTCAGGTTGACGTCGAGTGCGGTCTGCCAGGCTTCGGGCGTGATTTCCAGGAAGGGCGCCTTGAGCCACACCGATGCATTGTTGATCAGGATGTCGAGCCGGCCGAAATGGGTGACGACCTGCTCGACGACGCGCGCGGCCGCGCCGGGGACGCGGACGTCCAGCGGGAGCGCTAAGACCTTTGAGGTCCTGGAAACCTCGAAGGTCTGGGGTGACGCTTGGGCGGCGATCTCGGCCACCGCTTCATCGGTCGGCTCGCCCGGCAGGTAGGTGAACGCGATCGACGCGCCGCGACCGGCCAACGCCCGACAAATCACCCGGCCCACACGTACCGCGCCGCCGGTGACGAGGGCGACCTGGCCCTGGAGGGAGGTCGTCAATGGGAGAAGGGGTTGAGTCATGGGTGTGCTTTCGTATGATAGTACGATAGTGCAATAGTGCAATAGTACGGTCGTCTGTCGTGCGTCATCGGTCAACGGTCGTTCGTCGTTCGTCGTCCATCAGCCGTTCCTGCGCATCGTGTCCAGAAAATCGCCGATCTCGGCCTCAGACATCCGTTCAGCCGACTCGTCGGTGATGCAGAAGGCGAAGCCTTTGCCGCCCAACGCGCGGACGATCTTCAGCGCGCCTTCGGTGCTCACGTAGAGCTGGCACAGCTTCCCCGCGTCGCGGATGCGCTTCAGCACCGGCAGCCAGTCCTCGGGTGGCAGCGCGCCATCGCCCGGAATCCATTGGACGCCGCGCAGGCGTTCGAGCGACAGGAGCATTTCCAGGTGTGCGATCTGCCCCTTGCCGTCCAGGTGGTAGAAGCCACCGTCCATTGCCGCGCAACACGCGGCCACGTCGGGCAGGACGTAGCGCTCGAACATCTTCGGCGAGATCATGTAGGCGAAGTCGCACTGGAGCATGTAGCAGCGCCCCGGCGACCAGATCGGCGCCCACGGCGTCGTGCCGCGGCCACCTCCCTGGATCACGGTGTCCAACTCGTCGTAGTAGCGCAGCCAGAGCGGAGTGACTTCCTGCGCCACCCGCAGCACCTCGCCCGGCGCATCGTACAGATCGAAAAGCAACCCCGCGGTCGTCCGCAGCGAGGCGATGATGTCGAGATTGCCGCCCAGGTCGGTGAATCCCACGCTCACCTGCCCGGCCCAGCGCTCGACGGCCCGCTGCGCTAGACCCCGCACCCGTTGCCACCAGGGGTTCGCCGGGTCATAAGCCGGGTGCAGATCGGCGATGGGGATTTCTCGCACCGGCTCGAACCAGGTTGTGTCCCATACCGCGTTGACCCACGCGCCCAGGAAGCCCGCCATGATGCCCGGGCCGAAGTTCGGCCACCACTTGGGCCAGGCGTCGCCATACCAGTGCGTTGCTTCGAGTTGTTCACCGTAGCGGTCGAGCAGCTCGTCAACAGGCGTCTCCAGCCCGTAGTAGGTGACAAATCGGCTGGGATAGGGGCGAGTTGGATCGGCCGGCTCTTCCCTGGTGATGATCACCATCGGCCGATCCAACTCGCTCGCCCACCACGCCGTCCAGTCACGGGTGATACGCTCCCAATCTTTGGGAGTGAAATGTGGGTTGAGGGTCATGGTCAGTGCGCAGGTGTCAGTGATCAGGAGTCAGGAAAACGAATCTCCGCTCTCCGCATTAGTGCATTGGCGGCGTGGCGGCATTCTTCCAGCAGGGCTGCCTCGTCCAACATGGTCACGCGCCCTGCATCCAGCAAGATCTCCCCGCCAACGATGACCGTGTGGACGTCGGCCCCACTGGCGTTGTAGACGAGCGCCGATGCCGCGCTGTGAACCGGCTGGCAGCGCGCGTTGTTCAGGTTGATGAGGGTCAGGTCAGCGAGTGCGCCGATTTTGAGCGTGCCGATGGCGTCTTGCGTTTTGCGTTTTGCGAGTTTCTGATTTGCCCACAGCCGCGCCCCGCTCTCAGTCATCATCCGAATCAAATCCTCTGGCAGCACCGCTTGCGCGTCGCCGGTCGCGTGCTTCGCCAGCAATGCGCCGATTTTAGCACATTCCAGTAGGTCTTGCGAGTTATTGGAGCCAGAACCATCGGTGCCCAGAGCGACCGGGATGCCGCGTTCGAGCATCTTGCGCACCGGCGCAGCGCCCGAAGCCAGGTACATGTTGCTGGTGGGGCAGTAGACCACCGTGGCGCCGGACTGGGCGATCAGATCCAGCTCGGCGTCGGTGACGTGAACCGCGTGGACGAGTTGCGTGTCCGGCCCCAGGCAGTCGAGATCGGCCAGCCACTCGATGTGCCGCTTCCCGCAGCGCGTCAGCATCAGGTCAATCTCATCCTGCGCCTCGGCCACGTGGATGTGCGTGGGCAGCCCCCGCGCACGCGCCCAGGCGGTGATCCGCCGCATGGCGGCGTCGGAACAGCGCCAGGGCGCCAGCGGGCCGGAGGCGATGCGGATTGATTGCAGATTGCAGATTGCGGATTGCGGATTATGCCACGTCTCGTATAGCCGCTGCATCTCGGCGAGGATGGTGTCCAGCGGCTCGCCGGTCGGCCCCAGGTCCACCCAGCCGCGGGCCAGCAGCATCCGCACGCCCACACGCGCGGCGGCCCGCGCCGCGGCATCCATGTGGCCGCGGCCTGACAGCTTGTGGTGCTGCACGACGGTCGTGGCCCCACAGCGCAAATTTTCCACCAGCCCCAGCAGCGCGGCCAGGTATTGATCTTCCGGCGTCATGGCGGCCTGGGCGGGCCAGATGACCTCCTTCAGCCAGCGGATCAGCGGCCGACCGTCAGCCAGCCCACGCAGGAAGGTCTGCGACAGGTGCGTGTGGCCGTTGACCAGGCCAGGCAGGACGGCCATGTGTCGGGCGTCAATCACGCGCGCGGCCCGTTGCCGCCACTCGTCCGGCGCATCACCCGCGCCGATGGCAGCAATGCGATCGCCCTCGACCACCACGTAGCCGGATGCCAACTCGCCCAAGCGCTCGTCCATCGCAGTAACCAGGGCGCCATGCTCGATCAGGATCATCATGCCCCTCTCGAAAGAGTCGTTGTTGGCGGCCCGTCAGCCTCCAAACACCGCGTGCATGCGTTCGCAGTAATACTGCACGTTCTCCCACTTCGCGTCCGGGGCAATCCGATGATCCGGGCAAGGGATGTAGCCGCCCAGCGCAACCAGCGGCCGGAGCCGCTCGATCTCAGCGTCAACGGCTGCGCGATCGTAGGCGAAGACCCGCTTGTCCATGCCGCCCACGCCCCGAAGCTTCCGACCAAACTGCGCACGCCACGGCTCGATACTGGCGTTCCAGGTGCCCACCTCGATGGGAAACATGGTATTGACGCCATTCGCAAGCCAGGTCGGGATCAGCTTGTCAATCATGCCGTCGCAGTCCAGCGACACGATGCCGATGCCGTGGTCGTTCAGCAGTTGCGTGATGCGGCGGTAGTGCGGGCCGACCTTCGCGGCGAATAGCCGCGGGTTGACCAGCGGGCCGTTCTTGAAGCAGATGTCCTCCCAGAAGTGGCCGTAATCGAAGGCGATGCCGGTCGCCAAAGCCGCGGCTACGCCCTGGTAGCACAACTCGCCCACCGTCTCGATCATCTCATCCAGCAGCACCGGGTCGTCGGCGGTAAGATAGCTGAGGCCGACCATGCCCAGCCAGTTGCGGATGACGCCGAACAGGCTGCCGCACCGCAGACCGCGGGGTGACGTCGGGTCTTCAGCCAGGAGATATGCGCGGCCGCCGCGATCAAAGCGCAGCGTTCGATCTTTAGCGTTAACACTGGCGCGATCCAGGCGGCGCGCGCTGTAACGCAGCCGGGGCCGGAAGATTCGTTCCCACTCGGCGCGGCCCTTCAGCAGGTGATCAATCTCGGAGGGGATGGAGACGATGTCGGGCTTCTCCAGCACGATGGCGCCGTCGGCGTTGAGCACGTGGCACGAGTCGTCAGGGAACTGGGTCACGACGCGGCGGCGGAAGCCCGGCTGCAGGCGCAGGTGCGGACCGAAGGCGCCGCCCCAGCCGAAGTCGAAGCCCAAGCGCCCGCTGATGGCGCGGTCAATGGTGTTGCCGTCTCGCCAGCCGGCCGCCTGGGCCCGCGAGATGTGGCCCTCGGCCGCCCACTTCTCCAGCGTCTCGGTCCAGTAGCCGAAGTGTACGATTGGCAGCCGGTCGTAGGTTTGATAGTTCAGGATCGCCAAAGTGCGTTCGCGGTTGTTCATAGCGGGAAATCCTTTGCTCTTTTTCACAGATAGGATAGCGTCGGCGTACCGCGCAGGGTCAGCAGCAGCATGGCGGCCATCCGGGCCTGCGCTTGCCCGCCGAATGGAGTACGCCTCGTCGTTGATCGCCTCGCCGTGGTTGAGGCTATCGTTGAAGGTGAAGGGGCAAATCACACCAGCCGGCCCACCAACTCCTCGCCGCGCAGGACGTGCATGAGGTTGGCGTAGTCGTCGGTCCGCTCGTTGCGGGTTGCACTGGCTGTGCCGGCAGCGGTGTGCGGTGTGAGCACCAGGTTGGCCCGCGGGTCTCGCGCCAATGGCAGCAATGGATCGTCCGGCGCGATCGGCTCGTAGGTGAAGGTATCGAGCGCCGCGCCGGCGAGATGCCCGGTGGCATAGGCTTCGGCGAGCGCGTCCTCGTCAACGACGCCGCTGCCGCCGCAACTGACGAAGATGGCGCCCGGCTTCATTCCCGCGAAGAAGGCGCGGCTCAGCGATTGCGCGGTCTCGGGGAAGAAGGGCAGCAACATGCAGACGTAGTCGCTCTGCGCCGCCAGGTCGTCGGTCTCGGCGAACTGGATGTGCATCTCAGCCTCGGCCTCTGGCGGCAGCCGGTTGCGCTTGTTGTAGATCACCTTGCATCCGAAGCCGGCCAGCCGGCGCGCCAACTCCGCGCCGATTTCGCCGTAGCCCAGGATGCCCACGGTTGCGCCCCACAGCCCACGGATGTCTGTCCGCCCCGTCCAGTTGTAGGCGAAGTAGTCTTCGTCGCAGCGATGCGGCGGGTGTCCGAAATCCTTGCCGCTCAACGTGTCATCCATCGTCTCGCGCAGCCGCTTGGCGCACGCCAGCATCTGCATCAGCATGTGCTCGGCCACCATGATGCAGCCGCGCACCGGCAGATAGCAGACCGGAATGCCGGCCGCGCGCGCCGCGGCCAGGTCAATGTCGTAGGTTTGCGAGCCGAGGCGTTGAATCAAGCGCAGGTTTGCGCCGGCCCGCATGATGTCGGCGTCAATCTCACCGGTGCGCTCGGTGATCAGGAACTCCATGCCGGGCAGCAGCGCAATGATTTCTTCCTTGGACGGCGTACGCCGCAGGGTAATGTCGAGTTCCGCGGGCGCGGAAACCAGCGCAACCTGCTGATGTCGCTCGCCGCGATGGGTGATGAAGAGGGTGGGGTGACGTGCCATGATGATATCCTCACGTATCTTCTCAATGTGTAGGGGGCACGGCCTTGCGCCTGCCCGTGCGGGCGACCGCGAGGGATCGCCCCTACCTGTAGATCAGCGGGAACAACGCGTAAAATGCCGCGGCCTTGTGCAGCTTGGTCAGATTCACCTGATCCAACGCGGAGTGGACGTACCGCTCCTCTTCCGGGCCGAAGCCCAGGGTCGGGATGCCCGCGGCGCCGGCCGAGTATGCGCCGTCGGTGGAGAACTTCCAGATATCCACGCGTGGCGCCTGACCCCACAGCGCGGCGCAGGTCGCCCGCCCCGCGTCCAGCAGCGGATCGGCCTCGTCCAACAGCCAGCCAGGATAGAAGCTCGGCCCATCCAGCCGCAGCCCCGTGTGCGTGGTGACCGGCTGGACGGGGATGTGCGCCGTCGCGCCCAGTGGCTCGATCACCGCGCGGATGCCCGCCAGCACGCTGTCTGCCGTTTCGCCGGGGACAAGCCGCCGGTCTACGGCCACTTCGCACCACGACGGCACCGAGTTGGGGGTGTGCGGGCCTTCGATCAGCGTCACCACCTGGTTGCCCGCGCCGAAGATCGGATCAACCGGCAGGTGGCCGTTCATGTCCTCCAGCGCGGCAATGACGGGCAGCATCTTGAGGATGGCGCTTTCGCCCAGGTGTGGTTGGCTGGCGTGCGCCCCGCGGCCCTCAGTGCGGACGCGCACCTCGCAGCGGCCGCGTTGCCCGCGGCGGAGAGTCAGGTCGGTCGCCTCGGCCAACAGCACGACGTCGGGGCGGAGGCCGTCGCGTTCGACCAACGAACGCAGCGCGAACCCCTCGGCGTCTTCTTCCAGCGTAGCACCCATGATGACCAAGGAATAGCGATCCCAAAGACCTGACAGGTCTGGCAGACCTGTCAGGTCTCGAAGGATCGCCGCGCCGTAGACGATGGCCGCGACACCCCCCTTGCAGTCCGACGCGCCGAGGCCGAACATCGTGTCACCCACGACGACCGGCTCCAGCGGCGGGTGCAGCCATTCGCGCTCGTCGGCGACCTCGTTGGTGTCCAGGTGCGCGTCGTAGAGGATGACGCGTGGCCCGCGGCCGATGCGGCCCAAGGCGTTGCCGGCCGAGTCCATCCACACGTCATCGCAGCCGATCACACGCAACTCCTCCATCGTGCGTTCGACGGCCGGCCGCTCCTGACCAGTGTACGACCGGATGCGGATAAGGTCGGCCAGAAAGCGGGTTTGCCGCTCGGCCATCGAATCAGATAGGAGGGAGATGCGATGGGCAAGTTCGTTAAGTCTGTTGGTTTGTGTGCTCATGCGAGACCTATCCGCTTATCCGTTTCCATTCGCTGCCTCAAGTCTTCAACCCCAACTTGCACGCCTTGGCCGATCCGCCTTTGGTCAGATCTTTGCCCAGCAGCACGCGTTCCAGGTTGGCGGGCAGATCGCGCACGCGGCGGCCGGTGGCGTGGGCAATGGCGTTGAGGATCGCCGGTGCGGCGGGAACCATGGCCGGCTCCGCGATGTTCTTGGCGCCGTATGGCCCGGCCGAGAAGGGCGCCTCCACGAACTGCGCGGTGATCTCCGGCACGTCCACCGAGGTCGGGATCAGGTACGACTCGAAGTTGGTCTCCTGCAGATAGCCGTTCGTGTAGGTGATCTGCTCCATCAGCGCATAGCCCAGGCCCTGGGCGATGCCGCCGTAGAGCTGGCCGTAGGCGCCCTGCGGGAAGATCACCTTGCCCGGATCATGCACGGCCCAGAAGCCGATCACCTGCACGACCCCGGTGCGCATGTCTACCTCGACCTCGGCCACCTGCGTGGCGAAGTGATAGGCCATGTACGGCGTGCCGCGGCCGGCGTGATGATTCCACGTGATCTGCGGCGCGGTCCACTTGCCGTGCGCCGACAGCGCCAGCCCCATCGCGCGGGCGTGATCCACCACCTGCTCCCACGCCACCGGCTCCTCCGTGGGGCCGACATAGGCCTCGTCCGCGCGGATGAGCTGATGCAGCTCGCAGCCCAGCAGATCGGCCGCGGCGAAATCCAACGTCTGGCGCAGATTGCCGGCCGCGATGCGCGCCGCGTTCCCGCCCAGCATGGTCGAGCGGCTGGCAACCGTCGGCCCGGATTCGACGGCTGTGTCGGTGTCGGGCCGCTGCATGTGGATGCGGTCCGGGCGCACGCCCAACTCCTCGGCCGCGATCAGCGTGAAGACCGTGCGTGAGCCTTGCCCGTAGTCGGTCAGGCCCGAGGTCAGGTCCACGGAATAGTTCTGCTCGACGCTGATCGTGCTGGAGGCGTAATCCGAGCCTTCCGCGCCCAGCGACGTGCCGTGGTAGAGCGCGGCCACGCCGATGCCGCGACGTAGTGCGTGTTGCGTGGTGCGTGGTGCTGAGTATTCTGCTCGCTTGCGATCCCAATCGCTGAGTCGGCGCGCAGTCTGGATGCATTCGGGCAGCCCCACCGACTCGGTGAGCACTTGGCCGTGCGCGGTCTCGTCGCCCAGGCGCAGGCAGTTCTTCAGGCGGAAATCCATCGGATCCATGCCCACCGCGTCGGCCAGCTCGTCAATCGCCTGCTCGATGGCCGAGCAAACCTCGGTGTTGCCGAAGCCGCGGAACGCGCCGGAATAGCTGTTGTTGGTGTAGACGCACGCGATGTCCACGTCGCAGGCGTTGTACTTGTACGCGCCCATCGCGTGGATGCTCGCCCGCCAGGCGGTGAAGGTGGCCTCGGAAGCGTACGCGCCGGAGTCGAGCAGCCCCTCGAACTTGCAGGCGCGCAGCGTGCCGTCGGGATCCGCGCCCAGGCGGATGCGCATCCGCATCGCGTCGCGCTTGTAGCTGGCGATCAGGCTCTCCTCGCGGCTGAAGACCATGCGGATGGGCTTGCCTGTTACAAGCGCCAGCTTCGCCACCTGCGCCGAGGTCTCGTAGACGAGATCGTCCTTGCCGCCGAAGGAGCCGCCCACCGGCGGCTGGATGACGCGCACCAGGTTGTGCGGCAGATCAAGCACCATGGCCAGGTTGCCCTGGTTGACGAAGGGACTTTGGTTTGGCGCGTAGACGATCACGCCGCCCTCGCGCGTCGGCACGGCCAATGCGCCCTCCGGCTCGATGTACGCGTGCTCCTGCGGGCCGACAGAGTAGCGCTGGTCGAGCTTGACCGGCGACCGCTCCCACTCGGCCAACGGATCCGCTTTGCGCACGATGAGCAAATCGAGGAAGTTAGGATGCTTGCCGTCGGGCCGGTCGGGGCCGATCTGCGGCGCGTCGGGGTCGAGCGCGTGGTCGGGATCGAACACCGCGGGCAGCGGCTCCAACTCGCAGATGATCGCCTGGACGCCGGCCAGCGCGGCCTCGGGCGTGTCGGCCGCCACCGCCGCGATCGCCTCGCCCACGTAGCGCACCTTCTGATACGCCAGCATGTACTTGTCTTTGACCGGGAAGCCGTAGAGGCCGTGCTCGAAGAAATCCTCGCTGGTGATCACGGCCTGCACGCCGGGCACCGCCAGTGCAGGTGCGGTGTCGAGCTGGACGATGCGGCCGTGCGGCGTCTCGCTGCGCAGGCAGCGCGCATACAACATGCCGGGCAGCTTCCGATCCGCGATGTACTTGGCCTTGCCCGTGACTTTTTCCAGCGCGTCGACGCGGCGTGCGGGTTTGCCGATGTATTTGAGTTCGGTCATGGTAGGTTCCTCGGAAGGGGTCAGGGATCAGGAGTCAGGTGCCAGGGGATCGTCTGACTCCTGTCTCCTGTCTCCTGCGCTGCTGGGCCGTCGCCTCGATCGCATCCACGATTTGCTGATAGCCGGTGCAGCGACAGAGGTTGCCTGCCAGCGCGGTGCGGATTTCGGCGCGGGTGGGGGTCAGGGTCTTCAGCAGCAGCGCCTCGCCGGCCAGCACCATGCCGGGGATGCAGATGCCGCACTGCACCGCGCCATAGGTGATGAAATTCTCCTGCAGGTCGTTCGGCCCGCCGTCCGGCGCGTGGATCCCCTCAATGGTGACGATGTCGCTGCCGCCGGCCTGGGGGGCCAACACGAGACAACTGTTCACCAGCCGGCCATCCAGGATGACGGCACACGCGCCGCACTCGCCCACCGCGCAGCCTTCCTTCGCGCCGGTGAGGCCCAGGTGGTCACGCAGCAATTCCAGCAGGGTGATGTCGGGCGGGGCATCCACCATGACAGGTTTGTGGTTGAGAGTGAATTCGATCAACATGATGATACCTTCGACTGCCCCAGCGCCCGGCGGAGCGTTCGCTCAGCCAGCGCCTGGATGGCGATTTCCTTGTACTCGGTGGACCAACGGCGGCCGGTGACGCCAATCATCACCTCGGCCGTTTTGGCCCCCGCGGCGGTCAACAACTCGTCGGTGGGCGTCTGGCCCAGCAGCAGCGCCTCGACTTCGGTGAAACGCTGTGGCCGCGGCATCGCGGCGCCGGGCGCCAGCCGCACGTAGTCAACGCGGCCCTGCGCGTCGAGGCGGCCCATCGCGGCCATGCTCAGCCGCGAGATGGCCTGGGCGTTGCGCCGGCCCAGCTTGGTGAACGCCGCGCCCACGCCCGCGGGCGGCACAGGGAAGGTGAAGTGCGTCAACAACTCACCGGGCTGGAGGGCAGTACGGTTGGCGCCCTGGATGAAGTCATCGAGGGGCAGGCGTCGTTCGCCGCTGAGGCTGCGCAGGTGGACCGCGGCATCGAGGCAGGCCCACGCGGGCAACGAGTCGGCACACGCCGCGGCGTTGGCGACATTGCCGCCCAGCGTCCCCGTGTTGCGAATCGCGGGGCCGCCCACCGAGAGACACGCCTCGACGAGGCACGCGGCCACCTCGCGCAACAGCGCACTCTCGGCCGCCTCGGTGAACGTGACTGCCGCGCCCACCGAGACCTCGTCCCCGCGGCGTTCTATCCTCTTTAGCTCTGGAATCCGGCTGATGTCCACCAGTCGGTCGAAGGGCGGCTTTTCCTGCCGGACATAAACCAGCACGTCGGTGCCACCCGCCAGCGGCCGGCTCACCTGCCCCGGATCACCGAGGAGTTGGAGCGCCTCCGCCACGGAATGGGCGCACACGTAGTCGAATCTTGGCATACGGTTTTTCCTTTGGCGCCGTAGTCACTGAGAACCGCCGACAACCGTCTTCAGCAACTGCACCCGATCGCCGTCGGCCAGCGGCACATTGTCACGCTGATAGAAACGGTTGACGCTGACAAGCGGCCGGTTTTCCCCGGTAGGTACATTCAACAGATTCAGCAGATCATCAACCCTCGCGCCGTCAGGTAGCGTCACCCTGGGCAAGGTACGCTCGACTTCCAGGCTAATCCGACGGGTGAAAAGTTGTTGGCCGCCGAAAAAGCGGACTTCGACGCTGATCATCTGTCTGTCACGGGTCCAATCAGAAGGCAAACTGGAAATGGCTAGACACTTGCATCTGGCTCTTGCGCGAATAGCAAGGCCGCTCGAAGGCGTCTATGTGGGCATTATACTGCCACAGCGCACGCGCGTCAATCAAGCATTCGTGCGGGCAAGCCGAATGGCTTGCCCGGCGGTGTTCATTTTCAACGGCACGGTGCGGGGGGATGGGCTGTAATCTGTCGCCAAAGGTCGTGCCCCGGTGACAGCACCCGACTTTGAAGCGCAAGATTCCGATAGCGACTTTGATGTGCGTCGGGTATACTTACGGGCGTGAAATCTGTTGCCGGAGGCGTTTGCATGGATCTCGAGCAATGTTGGCAGGCCGTACTCGAACGCGATAGGGCCTATGATGGGCAGTTTGTCTACGCCGTGCGCTCAACCGGCGTTTATTGTCGTCCTGCGTGTCCATCACGGCGGCCGCAGCGGGATGGCGTGACTTTCTTCGTCGGACCGACTGAGGCAGCGGCCGCGGGGTATCGCGCCTGCCGGCGCTGTCAGCCCGACCGGGCGACTCCCGACGAACCCAACCTGGCGCTGATGCAGGGCATCTGTCGCTACCTGGCCGAGCCGAATGATCGCGTGCCCACGCTGAATGAGTTGGGTGAGAGATTCGGCTTAAGTCCCCACCACCTGCAACGCACCTTCAAGCGCATCGTCGGCGTGTCGCCGCGCCAATACGCGGCGGAGCAGCGCCTGGCGCGTTTCAAGGGCGAGCTGAAGGGTGGCAAGACCGTGACGGATGCGCTCTACGAGGCCGGTTTCCAGTCCAGCAGCACGGCCTATGGCGACGCGGCGGCCCAACTCGGCATGACGCCCGTGCGCTATCAGCGCGGCGGCCCCGCGACTCAGATCGCCTACTCAATCGTACCGTGCTCGTTGGGTTGGCTGCTGATCGCTGCGACCGAACGAGGGATCTGTGCTGTGCGGCTCGGCGACTCCGAGTCGGAATTGGTACAGACGTTGGCGGCAGAGTTTCAGACCGCAACGATCGGGCGAGAGGACGCAGAACTGGGTGCATGGCTCGGCGCGCTGCTCGCCTACCTGGATGGTCGAGAACCGCACCTCAATCTGCCGCTGGACGTGCGCGCCACGGCTTTTCAACGCCGCGTCTGGGAGGCGCTGCGGGCGATCCCGTATGGCAGCACCCGTTCCTACCGGGATGTCGCCATCGCGATCGGCCAGCCGGCAGCAACGCGGGCCGTCGCGCGCGCCTGCGCTACCAATCCGGCGGCGTTGGTCATCCCCTGCCATCGCGTGATCCGCGCCGACGGCGATCTGGGCGGGTACCGCTGGGGCATCACCCGCAAGCAGGCCCTGCTGGAACAAGAGGCGCGTCAGGCAGCCACACCTGGCGCAGGTGCAGGTCAGACCGAGACAGGTGGAGGCCACCGATGAGACCAGCGGATGTCGTCAGGCTGCTGATGCTTGCCGTCCTGTGGGGCGGCTCCTTTTTGTTCATGCGCATCGCGGCGCCGGTGCTCGGTCCAGTGGTGCTGATTGCGCTGCGTGTGAGTCTCGCCGGCCTGGCGCTGCTGGCCTACGCGGCCATCACCCGGCAGAAGCTGGCACTCAGGCGCTATTGGCGTCAATATCTGATCATCGGCGCAATCAACTCGGCGCTCCCGTTTGTCCTGATTGCGACGGCGGAGCTGAAGCTGCCCGCTTCGCTGGCAGCCATTCTCAACGCGACCAGCCCGCTTTTCGGGGCCATGATGGCGGCGCTTTGGCTCCGTGAACCGCTGACCCTCCGTAAGATCGGCGGCATCGGGCTGGGCATCGCCGGCGTCGTGATCCTCGTCGGTGGAAAGGCGTTTATGGCCACGGAGAATGTGCTGCTCTCCATCGGCGCATCGCTGTTTGCGGCGGCGTGCTACGGTCTGGCCAGTGTTTACACCAAGTTGAAGGCGGCCGGGGCGCCGGCGTTCGGCATGGCCGCCGGCAGCCAGATCGGCGCCAGTCTCGTCCTGTTGCCGCTGATCCCATTCACCCTCCCGACTGCACAACCGGCGGCCGTTGTCGTCGGTACCGTTGCCGCCCTCGCCCTCCTTTCAACCGCAGTGGCCTATCTGCTCTACTTTCGGTTGATCGTAGATGTCGGCCCGGTCAGGGCCTTGAGTGTGACCTTCCTGGTGCCTGTTTTCGGCCTTTTGTGGGGCGCGATCTTCCTCGGCGAGCCGATTACCACCGGCATGTTGCTCGGTGGTGGTGTGATCCTGGCCGGCATCGCGCTCGTGATGGGGGCGCGCCTCCCTGCGCAAGCGAATCCTGGCCTGGTTCACGGCGGGGTGGACGGCGAGCGCGCTACGTGATCCGCCAGGCGTTACGTGGCTGACCACGCTTGCGATACGATGATCATGCGCCCTCCCTAGAAAACGAACGGGACGAACCTCTTCGTTTGTGCCATGTAGGCTTCATAGTCCGGCCCGAAGAAGCGGATGTTTTCCCGCTCCTCGATCTTCGCGGTCGCCGCCAGGAATCCTGTCGCGGCCAAGGCCAGCGCGGCGCCCGGCCACGACAGCGCTTTGAAAAACGCCCCCAACGCCAGGAAGAGCAGTGAACTGTACATCGGGTGGCGGATGTACCGGTACACGCCCGCAGTGACTAACTCGGCCGTCCTCTCGAACCCCAATAGCGCCGCGTCTGGTCGCTCCTTCCCCGCCTGTCTGGTCTGGCGCAACAACCGGACGCCGAGCACGAGCGGGATGATTGCGATAACCAGAAGCGTCCAGGCGATGATCTGATGCCAGGAGAACGGGTCGCGGAACCAGGCCGGCGCGTTCAGCAGCACCAGGGCCAGGATTGCCTCCCAGGCCCAAAAGCGATAGAAGCCGTGGGCGCGGGGCTGGCGCAGCGAGGCGCGTGACACGTAGACAATCCCCGCCGAGGCGATGACGAAGATGATGAGTTGTGGCATCTGTGCCCTCCGCCTATGGTCACCCGCCACTGGCTACCGGCTGCCGAAATCGGCGATGAAGTAGTAGCCCCAGCCGCCGGCCGCCACGCCGATGCCGGCCTCCCGATATTGGGGCTGCAGGATGTTGCGGCGGTGGGGATCGGCGCCCGGCGGCTCATCCCACCACATGGTAAAGGTCTGCTGCACGGTTTGGGCGTTGGCCGAATTTTCGCCGGCCCAGGCGGCCGCATAGCCGATCCGGGCCAGTCGGGTCCGCAGCACCGCACCATCGGATCCGACGTGGCTGATCCAGTTGCGCTGCGCACAGTCATCCGCGTGGGCCTGGGCCGCGCGGTCCAGCTCGGGCGACCAGACCAGCGCGGGCAGACCGGCTGCGACGCGCTGCGCATTCATGAGCGCCAGGAGTTCACCGGGCCAGGCCGCGAGCGCGGATGGGAGCGCCGCGGGCGCGGTCGGCGGCCTGGCAGCAACCGCCGGCGTGGGGACGGGCGGCTTGCGTGGGACGAGCGCAGGCGCGGCCGGCACGAAGATGGTCTGGCCTGGCTGCAGGAGCGCCGGGTCCATTGCGATGTTGGCTTTAAGCAAGGCCGCGAGCGACAGCCCGTGGGCCGCAGCGATATCCCAGAGGGTATCGCCCGGCTGCACGGTGTAGGCGTATGGAAGGGTTGGCGTGGCCGTGGTCGCGGTCGCGGCCGGCAGACCGGAAGCAGGGAGGTCGTCCTGTCCCACGGGTGGGTAGGCGGCGGCGACCCCTGGCACCAGGATCGCCAGGACAAATGCCAACGCGAGAACGGTGAGCTGGATGGGTCTGATCATGGGACGAGTATACCAGAGGTCGCGGAGGTTCGCAAAGTGACGGTTCTGGCGGCCATTTGCATCCCGGAACGAAACTGTTTATGATGCAGGTGCGACAACAGTCCAGCCGGGAGGGAGTAGGCGTGATGAAGGTCTATGTGCTGAGCGATAGCATCTCGATCCAATACGGCCATGAGCATGTGTGCGAGGTGCAGGGGGCCTTTATCGCCGGCTGGCTCGCCGCCTGGCAAAGCGCCCACTCTACGGAGGCGTGAACACGATGACCGATTTCCTCTGGTGGCGCGACGGGGTGATCTACCAGATCTACCCGCGCTCATTCCTCGACACGAATGGCGACGGCCTGGGCGACCTGCCCGGCATCACCGCGCGGCTGGACTACCTGGCCGATCTGGGCGTGGCCGCGATCTGGCTTTCGCCGTTCTACCCCTCGCCCGACAAGGATTTCGGCTACGACGTCGCCGACCACTGCGCGGTGGATCCGCGCTACGGCACGCTGGCGGATTTCGATGCGCTGGTGCAACAGGCGCACGCCCGCGGCATCCGGGTGGTGCTCGATCTGGTGCTCAACCACACCTCCGACCAGCATCCCTGGTTCCAGGAGGCGCGCAGCAGCCGCGATCCTTCGGCCAAGCGTGACTGGTATCTCTGGCGCGATCCCAGGCCCGGCCGGTCCGCCAGCAGCCGGCTGCCGAACAATTGGATGTCCATGTTCAGCGGCGCGGCCTGGGGGTGGGAGCCGGCTACCGGCCAGTACTATCTGCATCTCTTTGCCCCGGAGCAGCCGGATCTCAACTGGCGCAACCCGGCGGTCCGCCAGGCCCAATTGGACGTGGTGCGCTTCTGGCTGCGCCGCGACGTGGATGGCTTTCGCCTGGACGTCTTCAACGCCTACTTCAAGGACGAAACGCTCCGCGACAACCCGACCCAGTTCGGTTTGGCGCCCGTGCTGCGGCGCAAGCACGTCTACGACATTGACCAGCCGGAGATGATCCCCCTGCTCAACGAGCTGCGCGGCATCCTGGATGGGTACCCCGAACGCTACGCGGTCGGCGAGACGAGCTTTGCCACGGTCGAAAAGGCGGCCGCCTATTGCGGGCCGGATCGGCTCCACGCCGCGTTCAGCTTCGAGTTCACCGGGCTGGCCGGGTTGGGCGTCGGCTGGGGGCCGCGCTATATCGCCCGGAAGATCCAAGAGCGCGAGCGCGTCTTTGGCGCGGCCGGCGTCTGGCCGACAACGGTGATGGGCAACCACGACGTGCCGCGACCCGCCACTCGCTATTGCCGCGGAGAAGACGACGCGCCCGCGAAGCTCGCCATGGCGCTGCTGCTGACCCTGCGCGGCACGCCGTTTCTTTACTACGGCGACGAGATCGGCATGAGAGACCTGAACCTGCGCCGTGACCAAATCATGGACCCGGTGGGGAAAGCGTACTGGCCTTTCCTCAAAGGTCGCGATGGCTGCCGCAGCCCGATGCAGTGGGACGGTACGCCCCAGGCCGGCTTCACCACGGGCCGGCCCTGGCTGAGGGTGCATGGCAACGCCACTCAGCGCAACCTGGCTGCCCAGCGCCAGGACCCGTCCTCCCTCTTTAACTTCACCCGCGATCTGATCGCCCTACGCAAGCAGACACCGGCGCTGATCCGCGGCGCATTGGCCGTGACGCCCTCCGGCTCGCCGCAGGTCTTGGCCTTCACTCGCACCCTGCCCGGTCAGCGGATCCTGGTGGCGTTGAACTTCGCCCGGCGCCCCGCGCGGATCAGCCCGGCCACGCTCGGCGGCTCCTCTGAGCTGCTCTATTCGACCCGGCGCAGTCAGCGCCCGGAGCCGCGGGGCGGGCTGGAGCTTGATCCGCACGAGGTATGCCTGTTACTGGGGAACTGAGCCGGGGCTTTGTCACCCTGAGCGGGTTGGTCCCGTGAAGTGCGTTGCGGCGAGAATCCAGCGAAGAGCCTGCCCTGAGCGCAGTCGAAGGGGTCTCGTTGCGAAAAAAGAACCTGTCCTGAACGCAGTGAAGGATTCTTCGCTGGATGCTCGCCGTCGCGAGAAGTTAGGGGCAGACCCGCTCAGAATGACAGACGCCTGAAAGCGCACTTTGGGACCGTGCCAAGTATATATGCAGCGAGGTGAAAACCATGAGCGGTAGACAAGTCGTGATTCTGAAGGGCAGTCCCCGGAAGCGAGGCAACAGCTCGGTCCTGGCCGAGCAGGTTGCAGCCGGGGCGCGGGAAGCGGGGGCGGTTGTCGAGAGCTTCGACCTCCACACGCTGGAGATTCGACCGTGCGACGCCTGCGACTACTGCCAGGGCGTCGGGGGCGGCCAATGCACCATCGCCGACGACATGCAGATGTTGTATCCCAAGCTGCAGGCGGCCGACGCCATCGTGATTGCCAGCCCCATCTACTGGTTCACGTTCAGCGCCCAGACGAAGCTCTGCATAGATCGGTGGTATGCCCTGGAAGGACCTGGCGGCAGCGCATTGGCCGGCAAACAGTTCGGCCTGCTCCTGACCTATGGCGACACCGACCCCTATTCATCGGGCGCAGTCAACGCCATCCGCACCTTCCAGGACATGATCCGCTATCTCCGGGCCGAGATCGTCGGAATTGTCTACGGGAGCGCCTCACGAGTTGGCGACATCCAGGGTCAGCAGCAGCTCATGGAACGCGCCCTCAAGCTGGGGCAACGCCTGGGCAAGGGTGACGTGAGCAAACCAGGCACTCCTTGAATCGAGGAAGTTCGTAGACAACGTGCTATCTTTCCTCGAACGCCGCATTGGTGAACCGCAGCGTGCGCGCATTCTCCGATACGGTTCGCACCACATTCTCCGGCGCGCCATCCGGCAGCTCGGCCTCGATCTCCAGCGTCACCTTCACCCGCGCGCCCACCTGCCCCGCCAGGTGCTGGATCACCGCCTCGGTGATCTGCCCGACATCGCGACCGGCACGAAGCGGGTCAATCTCCACAGTACCGTAGAAGCGCCGCAGCCGGCGCTCGATCGGTGATGGGACACCGCCCCCGGTTCCTGGCCGGTCCGCCTGACCCGGTTCGACCAGGCCCCCGCGCGGCGGTTGTTCACCGCCCTCGGGCTGGCCACGGCGCAGGTGTGCCGTGGCCGCCTCTTCATCCTGACGGAGTTGGGTCAAGGCAACCGCGGGCTTGACAAGCACGCTGCGGCTGTCCATGACCACACTGCCGCTCACGCCAGCCTTGAGATTGAGATAGCGCTGGCGCTCGGCATCGTAGCCCTCCGCGTAAGCGAAGTTCTCGGTCCAGGTCACCTGGCCGATGCCATCCTGGACCGCGCCCAGCAGCGTGTTGGCATCCAACAGCCGCGGCAGGTACGGATAGCGGGCGAAGTACTCCCAGACCTGCTTGAGCGAGATGTGATCGCCTTCCCCCCACAGGTTGTAGCGGTCTATCTCCAGCTTGAGGCTGGCGGCTGAGTATTGGACGATGAGTTGGCCGTCGTTCTTCAGCTTGCGCCCGGCGCGTACGGCCAGGGAATCCGGCCCTTGGAGCCGCAGGTCCTCCCATGTCAGCTCGGGTTGGCGCGGGTCGGGCTGCGTTGGCGTCAACACCAGCGCGTAGGTCTCGCCGATGCGGGCTCGCGCGGTGTCGTCGGCCAGTTTGACCTTGGTCTCCGCCTGGCTGCGCTGGAACGCGCCCAGATCCAACGCCTCCCGCTCGTCGTGGATGGATTTCCAGGCCAGATACCCCCGCACAGCATCGACCAACTCAGCCAGCCGCGCCTTCTCGGGGGCCAGGAAGACCAGCATGTTTTGGTAGAGCCGGGGACCGGCGCCACGGCCGGCCAGCATCGCCGCGGCCTGCTGCCGCGCGGGGCTGTCGGCGGCCTTGAACACGTGCGGATGTTTCGGGTGTAGCACGACCAGGCGCGCCGAAGGCTCGTCTGGCACGTCCGCCGTGGACAACGGCGCCAGGTGGACAGCAGAGAAATCGCTTCTTGCACGATCTTCACGCAACCGACGCACGATTTCCTCATGCACCGTGTCCTCGTCAATGCGCGCGGCCCGATCCTGCGCCAGCCGGTTGACGCTGGGCTGGGTGCTGAACCAGTAGCGGCTGCGATCCACATACAGGTGCGCGGCGCCATCGGCCAGCCGACGCAACGCGTCGCCGAAGGTGGCCGGCGTCTCGCCTGGCTGCACGCAGCCGAGCTTGACGTTGCGGTCATCAATGCCCGGGTTGCGCGTCTTGGCCGTGGGCGCAGAGCCCATGTAGACGGTACGGGCGACGCGGCGGCAGGCGGAGTAGCGGCCCAGGTTAGGATTGCTCCGATCGAGCGCCAGCGGGAGGCTGTTCGGCCCGTCCACGTCCTTCTCGATCACCGGCACCCAGTGGTCTTCCAGGTAGCGGGTAAGCTCGGCCTGTACACTGGCGTCATCAATCGGCACGGTGGCGGGCAGGATCAGCAGGTTGCCGTCCCCGCGCTCCCACAACGCGTGGATGACTGCGGCCATCAGGCGCAGCACGCCGCGGGTGCGTTGGAATTCATCCAGGCTCGACCACTCGGTGTAGAGCCGGTCGAAGAGCTCCGGGTGGATGGGGTAAGCGGCCGTCATGCGGCGTTCGTAGGCCGCCTCGCGGCACTCGGGCGGGAATTCCTGGCCCTGTTCGCGGTAGAGCCGGGCAAAGGCATCCACCACAGCATCGCGCGCCGCGAACGCGGCGGGATCGCTCATCGGCTGGAACAGCCGCCGGCGCACGATCTCGAACCCCTCCTCGGCGCTGGCCGGCCGCCAGGGCGACTCCACCCGGCCGATGGCGTTCTTCAACCGGTCGAGGGCCGTCCGCCCCCGGTCGCCGCCGACCTCGATGTCGGACGCGGGCATGCTGACCACCAGCAGCGTGCGGTCGGCAGCCTTGGCCGCCTCGGTGAGGGTCTGGGCGAAGGTGAAGTGGGTATCGAAGCTGCCGCCGGGCAGGCTTGTGCTGAGCCGGGCCGAAGCATCGGCGCGGTCGTGGAGCTGCCGCGCGTAAGCCACCCATTCGTCCACCAGGATCAGGCAGGGCGCGTAGCGGTTGAAGAGCACGCGCAGCGCGTCGCCGGGGTTGGTGGCGCGGTGGTCATCTTCGGCCACTACGGCGTACCCCTCCGCGCCGCCCAACTGCCAGGCCAGCTCGCCCCACAAGGTGTGTACCAGCGTGCCGTCGGGCTTGCGGCTGGGCTGGCCGGGCGAGATCTTGGTGCCCACCAGGACCGCACGATTGCAGATTGCAGATTGCGGATTGCGGATTGCGGATTCCTGCACTCCGTGATCGCGCAGCATGCTCTCGACGCCCGGCAACTTTGAGAGCGCAGTACCGGAGAAGAGGTGATACAGCGCCAGCATCGAGTGGGTCTTGCCGCCGCCGAAATTGGTTTGCAGCTCGATCACCGGGTCAGCCGGCTGGCCGGCCAGCCGGCGCAGCGCGCCGACCAGCAGCCGGCGCAGGCCGTCGGTGAGGAAGGTGCGCTCGAAGAACTGGACGGGGTCGCGGTACTCGTCGGTCCCCTCGCCCATGTACACCTGCCACAGGTCGGCTGCGAACTCGGCTTGCAGATACCTACCCGAGGCCACGTCGGGATGGGGTGTGACGATCTCGCGCCAGGGGCGCAACCCGGCCGACGGCCGGCCTTCCACCGGCGCGACCGCGGCCTTGCGGCTTTCACGCCGCGCCTCTTCCTCGAAACGCAGCCGCAGCAGCTCCTGCTTCTGCCGCTCCACGTCGGTCGCTTCCGGCGCCGAGACCGCTGCCAACAGGCGTGCGATGCTGTCCAGGGCGCGATAGGTGTCGTCCGTGGAGAAGGTCCCCTGGTGCGCCCAGCGGTTGCGCGTCTCGCGCAGCTCGCTGACCAGGCTGCGTTCGGCAAACCCCAGCGTGCCCTTAAACGCCTCGTTCCAGTGGTCCCACATGATGACCAGCAGCGTGTGGGTGTCCAGCTGCTCGTCGTCGGGCAGGTCGCCCTCGCGCTTGAGGCTGTAGGCGGCTTGCTTGCGCCACTGGCTCTCGTATGCGGCGCGCATCTCGCGCTCGATGTAGGGCGCCAGGCCCTGGCGCAGGAGGTCCAGCGCCTTGCCGACACGCTCGTGGTTGGTGATTGCCATATTTGTCTCCCGACTTGAGCTGCCCGGACTCACCTGGACAGGCGCATCAACGCGATGAATGAGCCGAATTTGCCCAATTGTTCGAAAATCTATTGACTTTTGGTCTCGGATCGGTTATGATGGTGTTGACCTTTACTTACAGTCTGGGTCCTACAAAGGCTTCAGCCGCTGGGCCAATACTAACCAGCGGCTCTTGCTTTTCTTTCCCCCGTCTTCGCTACGCTTGTTACCATCGCGGATTGCTTCTGATCTTGCGCAGTGTGTTAGGGTCGGCCACGTACGCCGTGATGAAAGTCGCCGCGCTGCGCTTGCTGCTAACCTGCAAAACTACGACATAATTGCCGAATACGAGGGCGATCCGACGGCCGTGGGCAATCACTTTCCGATCTCGGTCCCAACCCTGGTATAGTTCTGCCGTAGGATCCTCGACGGCAGCGCGAATCCAATCTATCCGCTCCGCGCGTTCCAGCGAGAAGACGCTTTTGTCCCGTGCCTTTCGGTCTGCGCTCTCGAAGAACGCGTCGTCGAACTGTTGTCTGGGGAAATGCACTCGCAGACCATCGAACGTGTGGATCACGACACGGCAATAGCAGCGCTCATAATGATCGCGATATTCGGCTTCAGTAGCGTAATGCACGAGCGCAGGCGGCATCTTACCACCCTCCGCCTGGACGCCAACGAAACACATTGAACTTCTCTTCAGTCTTGCGTGTCGGCTGAATCGGGTGGCCGAGCTTGATCTCAATCGCCTGGGCTACAGCCAGCTTGGCAGAACTGGCGCCTCCTCGGTGAAACCGGTAGCCTACTGCGCCGATCAGCAAATCAGCCAGTTGCAGAAGGTCAAGTTGCTCTGATGGGAGAGCCTGCACGCTCGCAACATCTGCAAAGTAGTTGGAATTATCCAGGATTTGTCTGAGCCGATCAAGGCGCTGCTTCACCCGATTGGTTCGCAAGTCCGTGAAGACGCGATAAGCGTTGAAATCCAAGATCCAGTGGTGCAAGAGCTGATAATAGAATTTGTAGAACATCAACTCATTGTCGCCGTCGTGAAAATGGATGGCATCAAGTTGATTCGCTGGCAAGACAAGGCAACGAAACCGCATGGCATCGCTGCTGAAGAACAAGTTCACTACGTCCAGGTAGAAGGACAGGCGTGATGGGCTTACCCTGGTCCATTTGAACTCGCCGTGAACATCGTGCGTGGCGCGCAGTTGCTTGATCTGAGCCTTCAGCTCTTCCCGCTTCTCGGTGATGACCCATAGGCCACCGATCAGCACAAAGCGCTCCTGCAAACCGGATGACGGCGTCGCGAAGTACTCCTGGCGACTCTCATCGCAATAAATATCGAAGTTCATTCCATTTGCTCCCTCAGAATAGCCTTCCTTGCGCCGGCACTTCCTTAGCCTTCACCACCGCCAACCGCCCCACCTCACTCCATGCGACCACCAACCCGTTGTACGGCAGCGCCTCCTGCGGGTCGCCCTCGCGCGTGAGGCTGTAGGCGGCTTGCTTGCGCCACTGGCTCTCGTATGCGGCGCGCATCTCGCGCTCGATGTAGGGCGCCAGGCCCTGGCGCAAGAGGTCCAGCGCCTTGCCGACACGCTCGTGGTTGGTGATTGCCATGCTTACCCCTCATTCAACGCTAGAAGAGAGCAGTATGCTCAGTACACCTGCTTTCGGCCAAAGAAGATCAAACCAGAAATGCTCAATAGTCTGTCCGGTTTTACCAGCTGCATTCTGCCACTTTGACTGCCACTTGGCTGAGTCGTCATCTGAAACCGGAAACGTCAGGACCAGCTGGTGAAAGCGATCAATTGCCCTCAAACGGTTCCGCTTCTCGTAATCTCCCTGGACTTCTTCGAAGCCGCGTGGGATGCCCCACCGATCAAGAACGACTGTCTTGACCTCGAGCCAGTACTCGATCCCGTCCGAGCGCCACCACAGGTCGCAATGCTCGAAGCGACTTGTCTTCTTGATGGGGAACTTATGCTCCCCTTCAACTGCCTGAAGGGCACGCTCGTCGCGCAATCTGACGAGCTGCACCAGCATCTCGGTAAGAAGCCATTTCTCTATAAGCATCCCTTCGCCCAGACCCCTATCCTGGGCAAGGTCGAAGCACTCCGGACGACGACGCACACCGGAAAGCATACGCTCAACGGTCTCTGAGACGTTCATTTATGCAACCCCTTTCATCCTTTCAACTGGCCCCAAGACTGCATCGCCCCATAGCCATCGCTAGTGAACTGGTTTCTGGGGCGCCCCCTCCACCGCCGACCTTCCCGCCTCGCTCCACACGAACGCCAGCGCGGTACACGACCCCATCTTCCGGCCGGCGCCCAGCCCTTCAACTCATGATCTCACCGCCTGGCGCGTCGAGCGCCTTCAATAGTGCTTTGATTTCGCTGACGTCAGCACCCTTCGGCGCTTTCTTCAAGGCTGTCTCCCAGTCGGCTCGTGCCTCCGCAGGATGGTGCAGCTTGATATGAATCATTCCACGGAGGACAAAATCCTGATAGTCACTATCATCCAGCTCGATCGCCCGATCCATGTCGGCAAGCGCCTCCTCGAACCACTGCAGTTCCATGAATGTGCCGCACCGGTTAACATAGAAGCCCGCATCGTCGGGATCCAATTCGATCGCACGGTTGTAGTTGGTCAGCGCATGTTCATACTGCTTCTGCCAATAGTCTATCCAACCCCAGCCGTTGTAGGCCAGGGCGGAATCCGGGTCCATCTCTAAGACTGCATTGAAGGCATTTGACGCGGCGGCATAGTCCTCACGGTTGATTGCATCGTAGCCCTTTGTGAGGAGCGCCCGCTCGCTATGGGCTTCCTTGAAAGCCCCGACTGTGGCCGTCACAAAAGGCATAATCAAAACGAGCAGGATGCCGCAGGCAAATAGCCCGCTGCTGAGGACGGTTCGCCGGGTGCTGGACTGACCCGTCAGTATCAGCAACACGCCGCCCGTCACGGCGAATTGTGCGACGGCGATGGCATACTCGTGTTGCGTGATCAAGATGATGGGGAAGAGCACCGCGCCGGCGCCGGCGCGCCATAAAGTCCAGGTACGCGCCCACGACACGCCTGCCCAAAGCCCGACCATCAGCACCAGGTCAATGATGATGGTTGTTATGAGGCGTGATGCGGCTCCCTCGGCGTTAAGAAGAATCTGAACGAAATTGGAAATGGCCGTGACAAGCAGCATGACCGCTGCGACACGCCAAGCGGTCTTCCTTGCAGGCGTCGCAAGTCTATCTTCTGTCCTCATCCCGCCCTCCCGTGCCTCTTGCCGGTTGCAGGGTCGCAACCGATCTACGGCTAAAATCGAGCCCGTCTCGCGAGAGTTGCCACTCCGACTCAGCTACGGATTCAAGGCCTCAGCCGGTGTGCCACTGGTTACGACACGCCGCCAGGGACCGGCTAAAGCCTCGAATCCAAATCACGTCTCGAACAACTTGCCCTGCACCGGCATCTCCTTCACTCTCTCCACCGCCAACCTGCCCACTTCGCTCCGCGCGACCACCAGCCTGTTGTATGGCTGCACCTCCCATACGTCAGCCGATGGGAATATCCAGAAGTTGGGCCAGCCACGCCAGAACATACAGGTCCGCCATGATAAAGAAGGTTATTGCGAAGAGTACGCCGGCCACGAGCGTGCGACGCTTGTGCGGACGTCCGGTGAGCACAATGCCCAGGCTCACGGCCAGGGCGATCTGAAATGGGATTTCGAGGTAATTCTGTTGGACGATGGCGGCGATGACGAGCACGATGCCGCCCAACACCGCCCGCCCGAGCGTCCAAACGAGCGCCCACCGCTTCTCGCACAGCAAGCCAATCGCCAGCACCACGTTGATCACCAGCACCGCGGATGTCTGGTTGGTGACAAGGTCCGGCATTGTGATCAGGGTGAATGCGTTAAGCAGCGCTATTGCTAAGAGCATGACCGCAGCAACGCGCCACGCGATCTTGCGCGCTCTGGACTTATCCTCGGTCAACGACGGAATTGGAGGCACGTCTTGCAGAATCATCTTAGCCATCTCCTGCGAAGCCCTGAATTTGAGCTACGGCTCGAACAATCGCCCTTGCACCGGCGTCTCTTTGGACTTCTCCACCGCCAACCTTCCCACTTCACTCCACGCGACCACCAACCCGTTGTACGGCAGCGCCTCGACTGCCCAGCCTTTCCGCTCGCAGATCGTGTACAGCCGATACGCCAGATCACGGGCGGTGTCGCCCAGGCCGCCAACCTGGCTGAGCAGCGCGGCCGCGGCCGGCTCGCCGCGTTCCTGCATCGTGCGGATGAGCTGCTGCGTAACCTCCCAGACGGTCAGCCGGCGATCCGTGCCGGGATCCCAATCGGCCGGCAGCTCCTCGCGACGGAGCAGGTGGACTTTGCCCCCGCGCGCGGCCAGGATGTCGGCTTCGACCATACCGCCGACGCTGGTGTTCTTGGCCTTGGAGAAAGTTTCGGCGTCGCCGAAGGGACCTTCCTCGAAGCCAAACTGCTCGAACCAGGCCAGCGCCCAGCGGGTGTCCGCGTCATACTCCCCTTCCTGCTCGGCCAGGTACGCGTCGAGCGCCTGGTTGATGAGCGCCAGCGCGGTGCGCACGGTCATGGCGGAGCCGTCCGCTTCCAGCACGCGGCGGTAACGGGAGTAGATCGCCATGCCAGGGCCGATGGCCGCCTGAGCCAGGTCCACGGGCGCAATGTTGCCGCGCTGTAGGTCACGCAACGCCGCGGGCAACTCGCGCTTAAGCGCGTTGAGGAAGTCGCGGCGGGTGGTCAGGGGCGCATCATCGGGACGCGGGCGGCAGACGAGGACGATGGAGGAGGCGAGGGCGTTCGATCCAATGCTGATGCTCCGGCTACTTCGTTCAGTGCGCATCGGCCAGGTACCAGTGATTCGAAAACCAGAACGTATCAAGCCCTCAAGCATGGTTTCCCAACCGGTAGATGCTATGTCTACCGTGCCGTCGTCATCGCCGTCATCGTTCTCATCCGTTTCTGTCTGCTTGAAAGCATAGTAAACGGTAAGAGGATAGTCAGGGTGAGCAACATTTCGTATCGAGGTAAATGCCTTTCCCAGACCAGTCTCGAAGAAAAGGCGCGCCTTCTTTGTGTCACCCGAGAAGCGATAAGGTGTTGCCACTAACTCTTGTGTCTTGGGGACAAGTAGCGTGCTGAAAATGAGGGGATGCACCTTGCCCAGTGACCTACGCAGCCACACATAAAAGAAGTCAGATAGATCGGCATATCCGATATTGTCGTAGTAGGGGGGATCAGTGGATATACACAATGAAAGCGGGAAATGACCGGCTGTGGCATCAACCTGCTGCACTTGTCCCCGTCCAACAGTAGGGATGCCACGCTCTAGAGCTTCAGTGACCCCGTTCAGTGTTACGACCAGATCACCAGCAGCACCTGCCAGGGGATTGACTTCTGCATAGTCCCAAACCATAGGTATTGCTTGCTTGGTAAAGGCATGTGCGGCCTGATCTCGGCTTGAACTCCACGAAGCATTGGTACAGTTGTAATCAGCAAGCTTTGACAAGCCGAGTCCAATGTAGGTTACTACTGCATCCGAGTACGCTTTTGAGCCGATCCCACCTTCATCCAGCGAGTTGTTATCATCCGACAATGCTGCCAACGCAGCGTCCCGACGTACTTGCTCCCGCGTTTCATTCACCAAGTCGCTTAGCGTAGTTAGTGTGACAAGCTGGCGATGAGTAAACAGGTCGGCAAATGTGACCATGCCGTAGTTTGGCGTCTTGAAGTCACGCGGGTTGTGTGGTAGTTTTGCCTCAGGTTTCCACGTCGGCTCTGCTGACAGAGCAATTCGCACATGCTCAGCATCTGGCGGAACATACACGCGTCCACGCTGCCCCTCGGCCACGATCGCCATCAACTGCGCGCCCATGCGACCAGCCCTACCTTCAGCGCGCACGTGGTCGAACGGCACCGGCGTGCCGCAGCACAGGCAGGTTGCGCCGCGGCGGTTTACCGTGCCATCGCGCGGCTTTCCTGTACCGGTGCGCACCTCGAAGCGGACGACGGGGGGTTGCTGACTCCGATCAACGACCGGCTCCACCCATGCTTGCTTGCCGGGCTTGGTCGAGAGTGCGAACGAACGCACCAGCGGCATCTGTGCGCCGCACGCGGGGTTGGGGCACTTCACCGTGCGCGTCCACAGCCAGGCGATCACCGTGAGATTTTCGATTTTCGATTGCGGATTGCGGATTTCCTCGGTCGTGGCGTGGCGGTAGCCGCCATCAGCCTGGCGGACCCCCTTGACTTTGGGGTACAGATGTCCGATCCGCCTCTCGGCCTCGTCGCGCATCCACCGGCCGTAGTAGCGCACATCCTCGGCCAGGCCCCTCGCGCCTTTCCACTGTTTCTCTAGCCCGTCGAGTGCCTTCGTCTTTTGTCTCGCAAAGCGGTCCTTCGTCTCCGGCGGATGAACGGCCGGCTTGTCGGCGAACTTCGGCGGGATCTCGATCAGCGCCTTGTTGATCAGCACCGCGACAGGATTCAGGTCGCTGGCGTGCGCCTCCAGCCCCAGCCGCTGCGCCTCCAACGGGATCGAGCCGCCGCCGGCGAAGGGATCGAGCAGGGGCGGCGGGTTGCCGTCGGTAGCCTTGAGGATTTCGGCCCGCGCCCGGCCCAGCACCTCCTCGTTGTTGACGTTCTCCCACTTCACCAGCTCCTCGATGAGCCGGAAGAGGCGCTGGCGCTCGACGTCCTGGGCGGCATCGGTGGGGAACTGCTCCGGATGGCTGGACGGATCGTCCACGATGGAGGCGAAGATCACGGCACGACACGCGGCCAGCGGCCGCCGCGCCCACCACAGATGCAGCGTGCTCGGGTGGCCGTGGCGGATGGACTTTTCCCGCGCCGATTCCTTGTTGATGGCTTCGAGGGGGAGGGCGACCTCGATGAGTTTGCGGTTAGGCATGGTTCTCCAACTAAGGCCTCGACTCTGGATTGGAGCCTTCAGGCGGATAAGGCGACTTTGATGTGTTTGCGATGGGTGGTCATCGGGATCCTTGACCGTTGCACGATCAGATTTCGCAACAGCAGTATCCTGATGCAACGAGTGTCTCGGTTCAATTGTGTCAAAGATTACGTCGCAATTACGTCAAACGCATGACAGTGACGTAATTGCGGCCGGTAGCGAGTTGAGTCAGATCAACGTTCATCCCGCCGCCTTCCCGTGCGCCCAAAGGACGTGCCAGTCGCGCGAAGATCACGGCACAGCACGCGGCCAGCGGCCGTCGCGCCCACCACAGGTGCAGCGTGCTCGGGTGGCCGGGGCGGATGGATTTCTCGCGCGCCGATTCCTTGTTGATGGCTTCGAGGGTGAGGGCGACCGCGATGAGCTTGCGTTGAGTGGTCATTTGCCGGGTCTCTCGCTGTCCAAGACAACGGGTCGCGCCATAAGTTCAGCCACGCGCCCGCAAAACCGCTGTAGGCTGTCGGCGTGCTGGGCTGCGATGTCTGGTCGCCAGGAACCCTGAGCATACTCGATGAGGCGCGAAGTGTAGGCCGGTCCTTCCGACCGGCCGCTCTCCGGTCGTGGCACCATATCCACCCGGATGTCGCGGCGGCGGGAACGGCGAGCGAGGTTGACCAGGGCTGCTTTGGGATCGTCCAGGGTTTCAGGACTTATGGGGATGCGTGACAGGGCAACCCCCAGGAAATCCGCCAGCGTCTCCCGATCTGCCAGGAGCCAGCTCTCGACTTCTCGCACTGCGATCCGGAAGCACATGTGCGCCGCCGCGGTAGGCAGCCACTGCGCCCGGGCCGGCGGCGCACACTCGGTATCCCGGTCCAGATCAACGAGGACGATCCACGGTTGGAATTGTGCGGCCTGATTGTAGCTGTGCAGTTGTCTCAGCAGGGTTGCCTTGCCGGTCTTGCCATAAACAGGCCCCAGGGTTGCACCGAGATGCTCGACAACGCGCCGTAGAACGGCCTCGTCGGACGGACCCTCGACGGCTGCCGAAAAGGTGATGGGCAAAGGTGGCATCGGTTTCATTCCCCAAAGAGCGTCAGTTGTTCGGCGCGTTCCGGTCGGGTCAGGGGCATGACGGCCTCAGCCATGCTCAGACCACTATCGAGAAGCAGCTTGACCTCGTCTCGCTCGCGCGCTGCCGACACGGTAGTGCCCTCTGTGCCGGGTCGCAACAGGAGCACTTCATCCAGACCGATGCCGCTGTCGCGGAGAAGATCGGTCGAGTGCGTACTGACCAGAACTTGCCGGCCCGAACGGCCTTGGATACGAGCGAACATCTGGGGCAGAAATCGAACCACCTCCGGATGGAGCGACAGTTCTGGCTCCTCAAGCAAGAGCGGGCCAGCGCCATCTAAGACGGCCCATAGCAATCCCGTCAGCCGGAGCGTGCCATCCGAGAACTGCTCCTCCGTCTGCCAGGCGCCCTGGGGACGCCAGTGCTCGTACTTCCCGCGCAGATGGGGCGTGCCCTTGACGTCATCGCGCCATAACACCAGTTCGGCCAATTGCGGCACCGCAACCTTCAAGGCGTTGCTGATTTTGCGCAAGCGCGCCTTCTGGGTCTTCTCAGTAGTGCGGGCAATCTGTTCCAAGAAATCGCCCCCATAGGGGTCATTGCTCCGGCCCACCGAGCGATCTGGCTCCCGGACAAGTTGCGGGACGATATGCAGATAACGAATCGTCGTCAGGAAATCGCTCACATCCCGGAATTCCAGGTTGGCGTTGACCTGTTCGAGATAGGTCTGGGTCAGTCGCTCTGGATCGCTGCCGTCTTTTTCATCTGGGCGTTCGATGATGGTCTTGCCGGCCTTCGCGGCCCATTCGCGCTTGATAATCGGGCGCTGGCGGTTGTCTTGGGTGAAGCGCAACTCATAAGTCCAGGCCGCGGGGTCTTCATCGTTGCCGATCTGCACCTGTACGACCACATCCGGGTAGCGACGCGCAGCCAGACTCCGCAGCTTGGATACGCCGCCGCGCTTGCGCACCGCCTCCTGGAAGCCGCCGCCTACAGCGACGATGTCGTGTAAAAAGCGAAAACCATCCAGTAAGTTAGATTTTCCCGCCGCATTTGGCCCGACAAGGAAAACTCGTTGCTGCAGTGCAACATCTGCCAGCGTGAAGTTGCGCCAGTTTTCCAGATGGACCGCTGTCAAACGCAATGGCTTATTGGTTTTGCTTGTCATGTCACGATCTCCCCGCGCGTCCACAGGTCGCGCCAATTGTAATTGACGCTCGTCGCGCCGAAGTCCGGCTCGCGCGTGAACGGACGCTGCACGTATTTTACCACACAGCCGGCCGGCGCGCCGTAAGTCGGCCGCTCCTCGCCCACCATCAGCGCCTCACCGAAGTCGGGCGCGGGCGGCACTTCCACCAACGCCAGGAGCCAGTCGTCGGGTTTGTTCAGTGCTGTCAGGATCTCATTCTTAGTGATCGTCACCGTCTCCGCGCCGGATATGCGGCCCTTGACCTCGATGAAGCGCAGCCGATCGTTGCCGGCGCCGGGGCCACTGACGACGGATTCGATATCGTACTCTATCTATGGGTTGTTATTGCGACAGCCGGCGCCCAGACGCAGGCGGCACGAAACTGAGCGCTGTGGTACAGCACCTTTGCGTAGAATGGCAGCCCTGCAGTCGGTCGGTTACACCATGAAGAAACTGAGCGTGTGAGCCAGGATGCAGGTGGCGATTCGCACTACGTGCCCAGCCAACGTGCGGCCGCGCGGGCGTTCGACATTGAACACCGTGGTCAACGTGCTGAAAACGGTCTCGACGCGATGACGGATGCGGCCCAGGATGCGCCGGATGTCGTCAGGCCACTGCTTTTTTGGGTTGTCGCGGCGTAAGGGCAGGAGGTGGATACCGCGCTGTTGCCACAACCAGTCTTCCAGGTCGGCGTCGACATAGCCTTTGTCACCGATGATATCGAGGTCTCGACAGTCCAGCACGAGGGTTTCGAGCACTTTCCCATCGGGTATGGAGGCAGGCGCCAGGAGCCATTCGTCAATGAGTTGGTCGACGGTCACCGTGGCATGCAAGCGTAAGCCGAACACCTTGCTTTTCTTGCTGGTCACGACGCCGAAATACTCACTGCCGATCACGCTTTGACAGCGAGCGCCGCGGCTGTAGGTCATCAGGGCGATGGGGGCACTATCGACCAGGCGCACGCGGTCGGTGCGATCCAGCTTCTGATCCCGCAAATCCCGCCGGATCGCTTCGATCACGGCGATGAGTTCCCGTCGGCGCACGTTGAAACGATCCAAGTCAATCAGCTTGGGAAACAGGTCCCGATGGTACTGGGCCACGAAAGCGTAGGCGACGTCTTCATGGCCTTGAAAGAAGGTCTCGCTGATCAACGAGAGGGTGATGACCTCGCTATCCGAAAAGCTCGGCTCTGGCCCGTTGGTCCGCAACGGCCGCCCACGTTTAGCCAGCAGCCGTTGATAGGCGTCGTCGATATGCACATACCAGGCGGTGATGGTATCCACCCAGGGCCGTTCGGTGATATAGTCGGTTAAGCCGTTCATGGGAGCCTCCTTGCTTGGGTTCAGGATAACCTTAAGGATGCCACCAAAACAGCCATTATGTCAAAGTGCGCTTATCGCTCTTGAGAACCCATAGATAGAGTATCGTAACCCCGGTTCTCGCGGCCAACATCGCGGGGTTCATGGCTCAGCGCCCGCTCAGCGGCCATGACCGCGGCCATCGCGGCTTCTTCGACGCGCTTGGTCTCACGGGCGAAGAGACCAGGCGCAGCCCGGCGCTGACCGCGTAGGCGGGCCAGCAAGCCCCCGGGCACGATCAGCGCCGCGCCAATGACGGCCGGCGGGAGCGCGGCGATCTGCCGTTCCTGCTCCAGCTCGGCCAGGCGAGCCCGCAGCCGCGTTTCCAGTTCGTCGGCCCGCTGGCGCGCCTTGCTGGAGTTGATCTTGGCATTGACGCGGCCGGCCAGCTCCTGCGCCTTCAGCTCCTCGGCGCGGTGGTCCCAGTAGGCGATCTCTTTGGTCAGGCGATCCTTCACGGCGGCAATCGTCTTGGCGATCAGAGGCTCGCGCACGCGGCGCACCTCGTCCAAGTGCCGCGGCACCAGATCCTGGATGGCGCAGGCGATGGCTTGTCCCTCCAGATCTTGGTGGTTGAGCGCCTGCTCAACGACCGCCGCCACCAGTGCCCGCTCGTCGTCCCGCAATGGGCGGTAGTCCAGGTACGGGGCTGGGCCGGCATCGCGGGCGCAGCCCCCACCCCCATCCCCTCCCCCAACCTTGGGGGAGGGGAGCGAGGGGAGAGGGAGTTCCACAAACTGCAGACGGCGAGAGACCACGCGCCGGCCCCCGCTGCCACCCGGTCGCGCGTCCTGGATGCTGTGCTCCAGGTAGAACAACGCACGCAGGTTTTCACCCGGGTCGTTTTCGTGCACCAGGATCGCGCCCTGCTTCATCAGGTCGCGGTAGCGCTCCAGCATCAGATCAATGGTGGCGTCCAGCAGTGGGTGGCCGGGGCAGAGGAAGGCCGCCAGCGGCTTGCCCGGCACGGCGATGAGCGTCTTCTCGAAACAGATGCGTTCATACCGGGTCAGCACCGGCTCGCCCGTGCCAATCACGCGATCGCGTTGGCGGATGAGCGCCGGCACGTGGCTGATCTCGTAGCGGCCGGCCTCGCGCTCCCGCAACGTGCCCCCCAGGTGCACGAACGCGGCTTTGAAGAAGCCGGCGATGAAATGGGGCTGCAACTTGCGCGCTTCCAGCCGCGCCATGTCCAGGCGGATGCGCTCGACCGCACTGGCATCCATTACGTCGTGCGCCAGGGCACGATCCGCCAGCAGATCGCGCAGCCGATCACGGTCCAGCGCGCCTTCCACCACCTGGTTCAGGCGGGCGCGCACCTCGGGGCGGTCGCCGTAACGGATCGCCTCGATCATCAGCTTGCGCAGCTCAACGCCATCCAGCGCGCGGCCCAGTACGTCGAAGACTGCGCCGCCGAGAGCTTCACGCTCCCGCTCCAGTTTGCGTAGCAGCGTCAGATAGACGTCGCCCTCGCGCGTCTCCTGCGCCACCAGATTCCACAGGTGGCAAACCTCGGTCTGGCCGATGCGGTGGATGCGGCCGAAGCGCTGCTCCAACCGGTTGGGGTTCCACGGCAGATCGTAGTTGATCATCAGGTGGGCGCGCTGGAGGTTGATGCCTTCGCCGGCCGCGTCGGTCGCCACCAGCACCTGGACTTCCTTGTCCTGGGTGAAACCCTCTTGCGCCCGCTTGCGCTCCTCGCGCCCCATCCCGCCGTGAATGATGACGACCGCCTCGGGCCGGCCGAGCAGCGTGCGGATGCGATCTGCCAGGTATCTGAGGGTGTCGCGATGCTCGGTGAAGATGATCAATTTGTGATTTCGGATTTCCGATTTCGGATTGACCTGATTGCCCGATCGTTCGTCGTGGAGGTGAGAATCCGCAATCGGCAATCGCAAATCCGCAATGATCTTCCCCAGCTCCTCCCACTTGCGATCCGTGCCCGAGCGGCGCACCTCCAGCGCCAGCATTTCCAGACGCTGCAACATGCCGATCTCGACGCGCAGCTCGGCCACCGTGCGCGCGGCGGTAGCCTGGTCAACCAGCTCCTCCTCGATCCGCTCCACTTCTTCGGCCGGCGCATCCTCCAGGTCGGCGAGGTCGTCCGGTGAAGCGAGACCAGCGAGACCTGTCAGGTCTTCGGAGACCTGACAGGTCTGGGTCGCGCCCCGGCTGAGCAGATCCGTCTCGCGCCGCCGCCGCTCCAGCCGCTCACGCCGCCGCTTGAGCGACTGGTAGATCGCTTCCGGCGACGACGCCAGGCGGCGCTGTAGGATGGTCAGGGCGAAGCCGATCGTGCCCTTGCGCCCTTCGCTTTCCAGCGCATCCGCCCGGTTGAACTCCTCCTGGACATATTGGGTGACGTCGTGGTACAACCGCGCTTCGAGTGCGGAAAGCTGGTAGGGCACGGTGTAGGCCAGTCGCTCCGGAAAAAGCGGCCGGCCGTCGAACTTGAGGAGTTGTTCCTTGGGCAACCGGCGCATCAGGTCAGACGCGTCCGAGGTGTGCACGCCATCGCGGACGCGACCCTCGAAGCGGTCGGCATCGAGCAGCGCCATGAAGAGCTCGAAGTCATCTTCCTTACCGTTGTGTGGCGTGGCCGTCATCAGCAGGAAGTGGCGCGCAATCCCGCCCAGCCGCTGGCCCAGCCGGTAGCGCTGGGTGTAGCTGATCTCGCCACCGAAATACGAGGCCGACATCTTGTGCGCCTCGTCGCAGACTACCAGATCCCAATCAGTCAACAGCAGCTTGGCCTGCAGGTCGTCATTGCGCGCCAGCTTATCCAGCCGCGCGATCAAGAGCGGCATCTCCTGGAAGACGTTGCCGGTTCGTGCGGTCTCGATACGATCGTTGGTCAGGATTTCGAAGGGGAGATGGAAACGGTGGTAGAGCTCATCCTGCCACTGCTCGGCCAGGCTGCCCGGACAGACGACCAGGCAGCGCCGCAGGTCGCCGCGGATCAACAGTTCCTTGATGAGCAACCCGGCCATGATCGTCTTACCCGAGCCAGGATCATCGGCCAGCAGGAAGCGCAACGGCTGGCGCGGCAGCATCTGCTCGTAGACGGCAGTGATCTGGTGCGGCAGCGGCTCGATCAGCGAGGTGTGGACAGCCAGGATGGGGTCGAAAAGGTGCGCCAGGCGGATGCGTTGCGCTTCCGAGACCAGGCGCAGCAACTCGCCGTCGGCGTCGAAGCTCCACGGCCGGCCCGCGGTGACGACTTCCAACCGCGTCTCGTCGTCCCGGTAAATCAGTTGGTTGCCGGGGCGGCCGCTGGCGTCCTTGTAGGTCAGTTCGACGACGGCCGTGCCATACCACTTCACGTCCACGACCGTGACGAGACCGCCGGGCAAGATGCCCCGCACAGCGGCGCCGCGGGTCAGGTCTTCAAGTCGGGCCATAGAACTCTCAAGCTGCAAGAACGTAAAAAGTCGCGGCCCCAAGATGAAGGGCCGCGACCTCATTTGTTCGTCAAGAACAGCCGTACTACAATGAGGGCTGCGAAGCCCGGTTCCTGGGATTGATTGGGAACCATCCCTTTGGGACAGGACTCGGGTGCGAAGCCGGCCAGTGGCGACCTGGTCAGCTTCATCACGTTAACTGAGGTGCATTGTAATCGGGTTCTGTGAAATTCACAACTGTCCTTGCGCACTCCATGCCTGGCGCACAAAAGAAAGCGGGCCAAGGATAACACCCTTGCCCGCTTCCTGGTGACCTGGACTCGAACCATCTTGCCCAAACACGTTGATTAGCAAAAGCGTCTACCGTCGAAGAGGTGTAACCCAGATCTAAAGGCCGCCCAGCGTCTTCTTCATGTCAAAGACCTTGCCCCACCTGGGGTTGGTCACCAATCGCTATTATACTGCGACACGCTCAGCTTGTCAAGCGTTTTCTTGGCGTAATTTTGCAGTACTGCCCGCTACGACACCGTCCCTGCGTTCCGCACCGTCGGCGGCGCGAGCACCGCGAACAGGGCGCCTTGCGTCAGGTTGTCGCCCGCCAGCCACTGTACCGAGCCGGTCTGGCTGCCCGCGATCGGCTGCACGTGGATGCCGGTCGTCGCGTTCGCTATGTGGTTCTGCCGGATGATGATCATCGGCCCCAGCAGGCCAACGACCTTGATGCCGGTCGCTTCCATCCACGCAGGCCGGCTCACCCGCACCAGGTTGTTCTCCACCACCAGGCTCTGGCAGTTGCCGCCGAAGATCCCGTGCGCCGCCTCCGCGGTCAGGCGGGTGACTGTTACCTCCACCGTGTTGCCCGTTACCACCGCCCGGTTGATCTGGTCGCGATTCGTGCGCGCAGCATTCTCGTGACTCACACCGATGTGTACCCCCCGCAAGACGCCGGTCAGGGTGTTGTTCATCACCCGGACGTCGGGCTGTGCGGCGCCCGCGATCACGATCCCTGCGTCCGCAGTCGGCCGGTGCTCCGTGGCCGCGGCAGCCAGCCAGTTCTTGAACCCCGCCAACCCCTCCGCCGCGCAGCCCTGGTAAAGCATCTGCGCCGCCCGGTTGCGCAGGAAATCCACCAACTCCAGCGCCTTGCGGATGTTCGTCGGCTTCGCGGTGTCCACCAGCTTCTGCCAGTCGCTCACCAAATCGGGGTCGGTGTCGAAGCGCACGGAGAAACCGCCGTAGGTGACCGTGACGCTCCGCCGCTGGTCTGGTTCCTGCCAGGTGCCGACGCGCAGCTTGGAAAGCAGCTCACCGCGCAGCCTGGCGCGCGTCTCGTCGCTGATCTTTTCGCCATGCTGCAACTCGTCGCTGTACTTCTTCTCCATTGTCGCGTACCAGTCGCCGAAGGCCTTGCGCCACTTCGGCTCGTTCCCCTCTGCCGCGCGGCCGACCATTCCTTTGGCGCTGATGATCGCATCAACCTGCTCCTCCAGGTAGCTCCGCAGCTTCTGCGCGTCCGTGATGCCCTTCGGCTTTTGCTCCTGGATCAGGTTGTGCCAGGCGCGCGTGAGTGTCGCCGGTGTCTCGAAGTAGACCGAAAAGTCCTCGAACTGCACCTTGCCGACGCGCCCCGGCTGCGGGACGAGTTGGACGAGTTGCGGATTAGCCACCAGCCGCCGGGCCACCGCCTGCCGATAGTCCCTATCCCGGAACAGGCTTTGCAACAGGCTTTGCGGCGTCGAAGGCCCCTGGCTGCTCGCCGCGGGCCGGAGCACGTTGTCTTCCACCTGCACCCGCCCCGCGTTAGCGACCAGGATGCCGGTCTGCCCATGGCCCGGGGTGAGGTTGCAGCCCCGGATGCGTACCACCTGCCTCGTCGGCTGCTGCGGCTTCGGGTCGGGGTTGAGCACGCTGATGCATGCCACGGTCCGCCGGGGGCCTTCCGCGCACGCCGCGCTGACGTTCTCGACCGTCACACTCCCGCAGTTGATAAACATGAGCGCCCCGTTCAGCTTCGGGTCGTGCGCCACCGTGTGCCCGGCGAAACCCGCCTCGACGGCCAGGTTCTCGACCGTCACGCTCTGCCATCCCTCGAACACGAGCGCCGCCTCGGACTGGGAGGCGCGGATGCGGGTCGCGGGGCCGCAGCCGGTGACACGCAGGTGCCCCTGCCCGCTGACGGTCACCGGGTGGGCCAGCCCGAAATCGCCGGCCTGGAAGCAGACTTGCAGGCGGTTCCGCTTATCTTCCGGGATTTGCTCGATGAGCTTGCGCCAATCCCCCGTCGCCGCCTCGCGGCTCACCACGATGTTGCACTGGCCCCCGCGGCGGCACAGCGCATCCAACGCATCCTGGACCGTCTGCACCCCCGCGCCGATGTCGCACGTGCTGTCGTCGTACGAGACGTCCTCCGCAGTGATGGCGGTAAGCGGCGGGAACAGGTTGCGGCAATCCCGGACGTTGAGGCCGGCGCCCGTCCCCGTGACCAGGGCGATCGGGCAGAAGTGGTGCGTGACCCCGTCCGGCGGCCGGAACGCGGGATCCTGGCTCTCCGTGGGCCAGAGGATGTTGTTGATCAGCGTGCGTGCGGGGATCAGCCAATAGTCGCCGGTTCGATACGTGCCCGGCTCAAAAGAGACCTGGATGTCCTCCTCCAGCTCGATCCAATCCTGCGTCTCGGGCTTGACCATAGCCGCAGGGCCGGCCGGCGAGTCCCAGCGGCGCAACTGCGGATCGGTGAACTTGGTCAGGTCAATACTCGTGGCCGCCGGGTGCTCCAGGTTCTGGACCGAGCCGGCCTGGAGCGTTAGCGCGTCGCCGTCGGCCTGGGCCAGCCGCGCCATGACGCCCGGTTTGCGCTGGCGCTCGTAGCTCGCGTCCGTAACCTCGATCCACTTGCCTTCCTGGAGCGCCTGCAGCATCTGTGGCGCCGCGCTGACGATCAGGCGGCCCTGCGCATCGACCTTTGTCCAACGCGCAACGACCGAGCCGTTGTCGCGCGACCACTTGAAGGTCGCCTGGTTGCGCGGCCCGCCCTTATGCACCTCAACCCGGTAGAGCTGGTTCTCCAGGTGACGGTATTCGCCGGTCAGCGGATCGCACGGCCCTGCCTGGCCCTCGCTGCGCTTAATCTGTGCCCTGAGCCTGGGGGAAGCGGCAGCCTCCGGCGGCTGCCAGGCGGCAAGCCGCTCACACGTCCAGGTCCCCGCGGGTAGGGCGGCGCTGCGGACCTCCCAGGCTACCTGCGTGCGCGTGGCGGTGTCGGCCGCGCCGAGGGCGATCTCGCGGATATTCGCGTCATCCAGCGCGGTCACGAGGCGCTCCCACACGTCGAGATAGACCACCCGGGGTCCTGATCCGGCCGGGGGTGGCGCCTCGATCGCCTGCTCGTTCTCGCACAGGATACCGTTCACGTAGTAGCGGCCGCTCGTCACGAGCAGCTTCCCGGGATGGTGGGGCTGGTTGGCGAGCACCTTGAAGCCTGCCAGATCCTTTCCCTGGCTGTCTTTGCCTTTCGGGCCACCCGAGATGCCGATCACGTCACGATGGGTCGCGCGGCTGTGGTGGGCCGCGATGTCAACCTGCTCGTTCCAGTCGGCATCGAGCTGCACCCGGCCCTGCTGCATCCGGACCCCGGAGTAGTGCTTGCTCCGGTCGAACGTGTTACGCGTGAAATCACCCTTCATGCTCGACGCTCCTCACGCCGTGTGGCGTGTCAACGAATCATCAACTGACCCAGAAGATACCTGTCTCCAGCCCGAATCGCAGGTACTCGCGCAGCGCGGCCTGCAGGTTCGCCTCCCGCTGCGTCTGCTTGAGCCGGTTGAACGCGCCCATCTCCGCGCCGTCTTCGCCCCCAGCCTTAATCGCAGCCGAGCAGGCCGTGCTGAGCTGGGCGTAAGCCGGCGCACCGTAGCGCCGGATGGTGAACTGCGGGCGCACCTGCGCAGCCTCGGCCGCGGTCAGGGCCTGCATCGTTTTGCCGGCCGCCGCCGCATACGCGGCGAGCGCCAGGTCGGGCTGGCACCGGTAGCGCCGCGGGGTCACGGAGCCGGGCGGCGTGTAGCAGAAGCGCAGCCAGCCCGCCTGCCGTCGCTCGACGTGCAGGAGGTCGGTGAAGATCACGTCGGTCGCCTCCACCTGGCGCACGTGGCTCCGGCCGAAGATAGTGCACCGCTCCAGCGTGGCCGCGGGGCCGGGCGCCGTGCCCGTGTCGTTGGCCGCGATTGCGTACGCGGCCACGGCCGGGCTGCCCGATCCCTTGGCGGTCGGCGCATCAACGATGCTGTCCCGAAGGACCAGCAGGCCGGCGTCCGCGCTCAGGCGGATCGGCCCGACGATGCTGTCGGCCACAGTCACCTGTGGGTGGCCGCCGGCAGCGGCGCGCAGGCCGTCCGCCGCGGGCAAGTGTGCAGTGCCGTCCTTGTTTAGGCCGCTGCCGGGCACCAGCGTACAGTGCGAAAGGGTGCATGCCACATCGCCATGCAGCGTCAGGCTGCCCTCAACCAGGATGCCATTCAGAGCGAATATGGCATCCTCGTGGCCCGTGACCCCGATAGGGCTGAGTGCGCGCCAGATGGGCCGGAAGCCGTCGGCCGCCTCGATGACCAGCGTAGTGTGTGGGCCGAGGGTCACGTTGAACACGCCGCCGTAGATCCCGTTGTCTTCGATGCGGATCACACAGCGGGGCCTGGCGATCGGATCCCAATGGTGCAGCGCGTGCTGCAGCGTCTTGGTCGTGCCGTTCTTCGACACGGGCACCAGCAACGTCGTCTCCGGGGGCGCCGGGTCCAACGTTGCCTGCCGGTCATAGGGGCCACCGCCCATGTCCGCGCTGAAGCCGTAGCTGTACGAGACCGCGACGTGCGCTGGCGTCTCGTGCTCGGCGAACGCCAGTCGCCCGCGTCGCGGGTCAATCGCCACCTTGCCTGGCCGCGGCTTCTCCCACGGCTCCAGGTCCGCTACGACCAGGTCCAGAGGCTGCACCAGCTCGCCGTCGCGGTAGATGGCAAGCGAGCGGTCAAGGCCGTAGTACCGGCTGTGCTGCGGCTGGTCTTCGCCGGCTTCCCCCGAGAAGCGGTCCCAATAACCGGTCAGGTCCGCTGCCAGGCCGCGCGGGCGGATCGGCCCGGGCACGTCGGCCTCCTCTGCCAGGTGGGTCATCTCCGTTTCGGTGAGCGGCTGATGGAATAGCGGCATGTCGTGGCCCAGGGGGCTGAAGTGGTACAGCCCGTCCGCGCCCGACGCGGGTGCGCGGGACATCAGGTAAGCCCCCAGCCGCCACAGGAAGATACCGACGTGCGGGATGTTATACTTGCCGCGGCGGTTGGCGATGCGGCGCACCTCGCCCGTGTGTGCGAGGGTGTCAAAGGGGGTGTCGAGCAGGTCGAGCCGGTCCGCCGCACGCAGGTTAACCGTGGTTGCGGCGGGGCGCAGGTGGGCCAGGTGCTGCGTGGTCGCGAGGAGTTGGAAGAACTCCACCGCGCGGGCCGGCCATCCGCTCACATCACGGGCCAGTTGCTCCAGCACGCTCGCGGTGCCCTTGCGCCGGCGATACGCGATGGTGTTGGCAACGTAGGCGCGCAGGCTGTAGGCCGCGGTCTCGCCCCCCGCGCTGAGTGGATGCACCCCCAGCGCATCGCCGATGTAGGGTACCACCCACTCAGCGCATGTCTCGATGAACTGGTCATCGTACAACTGCGCCAGGTTCTCTTCCAGCACCGCCGCCTGCTCCGCGATCACGTCGAGCAGCGCCTTGAGCTCTTCGGCGTGACCGCCGTCGCGGGCCTGCTCCGCGTCGCGGACGCGGTAGATGGCGGGCAACAGCGAGTAGAGGCTTTCCAGGTCGAGGCTCACGGCATCACCCCCAGTGTCAGCGGGCGGGGGTCCAGCGTCAGCAGCTCGGCCGGGAGCATGGTCGTCACGTCTGCACCCGATCGCGGCCGTTCCGCGAGGAGGATCGCGTTCCACGCCGGCGATGCAGCGACAAGCTCGCCCGCTGCTTTCTGGTCATAGGTCCGGTAGAGATAGTCAACGTCCGCGGCGACCACGCCCGGGACATTCTGGACCGCCGCGACGACTTCGCCGATGCTCACCGGCTGGCCGAACTCGCGCGCATCGAATGAGAAGCGGTCACGTAGCGCCTGCTCGATCGTCGTGAACACGCGCGCCTGCACGTAGTCCCCATGCACCTTGACGTTGACCTGCACCTGGAACCAGGCCTGGCGGCACGACCGGACGTGCAGCGGGGTGTGCGGGTCGCCGTACTTGCGCAGGGCGGTCAGGAGTCCCAGGAGCGTCTGCCCGTCCTGCGGCAGCTCGTCGCCCCGAGGGCCGACGACGGTGAGGAACACCGCCTGCGTCTGCCCCTCCCAGGCGAGCGTCGCCAGCGCCTTGGCCACCCCAGGGAAAGCGCGGGCGTAGTCCTCATAATCCTGCAACGACACGATCCGGTCGAGCGTGAGGACTGCCAGCGGTGCGTTGCGGCGCACCGCGTCGCGCGAGGCTGCGTCGTCCGCGCCGGTCGTGGGGGTCGGGTTGGTCACCGCGCGGACGCCGGGCGGCCGCCTGGTCAACAACGCGAGCTGCCCGGCGTCCAGTTGGCCGTCGAGGCCGCTGCCGCTGCGGTAGGTCGCGGACACGTTCTCGACCCCCGTGGGCAGCCGCGCGCCGTGCTCGCCGTCGCCAAAGGTGATCGTCGTAGAGCCATCGTCGGCCAGCCGCACGATATAGCGGCGGTCGTGCGGACCGAGCCGGGCCAGGTCCTCCGCTTCGTGCCAGAGGAGGTCGTTGACGCGCACCTCCAGGGTTGATTCGGCCTTTCCCGATTCGGCGAAGACGACGTAGGTCAGCGGTGGGTGTTTCAGCTTGAACGACTGGTAGGCCTGGCTCGCGTCGCCGCTGCCCAGCACTTCCTGTTTCGTCTCGCCGTGGGTGGCGAGCGCGACGTTGGCGTTGAAGGTAACGGTCTTGCGGACGTAATCGTGCGCCAGCGGCTTTTTGAGGTAGAGCCTGGTGTATCCGCCCTCGATCGTCACATCCAACAGGGTCGCGACCTCGCTCGTGACCTGCCCGGCTGGGTCCAGCGGCTCGCCCGTAACGATGACCGGCTGGCCGGCCGCCAGCTCGGGGTACGCGCCCGCCAGCGCGATCGCGTCCCGCTCCATCTGCTCGGGTAGCGGCGCCTCGGCCAGCTCGATCCTCTCGCTCTCGACCAGCACGCTGGTCTCGCGCAGCTTATAACTGCTGGGCAGCGTGCCCTTCACTTTCAGCCGTGAGACCTTCCCGCTCACGGTGTAGGCCGTCCGCGACATCTCGACGTTGTCAGCCACCTGGAACAGCATCGTGCTGTTTTGCTGGTTGCGCAGTACGATCCAGCTCTCCGTGGCAATCGCCGGGTACGTCGTATCGAGGTAAAGCAGGTTTTTGTCCGCCCCGGAATCCTGCTGGACGGTGCGGCCCTCCCACCCGTCAGGCTCCGTGTACCCGTAGCTCGCGGCCAGCGCCCCTCGCTGGGTCTCGGACAGCAACTGCCAGACCGGCGCGTTGTAACCGAAGGGGGCGGCGGTCCTGCGGAAGAGGAAGATGCCCGCGTCAGGCTGCGTCGTGGGATGTCCCAACACGTGGCTGATATTGGCCTTGAGACTGCGCAGCGACCAGCGCTGCACCGAGGCCAGCGTCACCACGTCGGCCGCGCGCCAGCGGTAGCCGATCAGGTGCGTATTGACTGCCGCGTTACTCAGCGGCTGCAGCGCGACAGGGAAGGTGGTCCTCTCGAAGACATCTTCCTTCACCGCGAGCACTTCGCCGCCCGCCCTATCCAGTTCGACATACGTCGTCTGCGTTTCCTTTGTCACCGAGGTGCGCGTGACGGTCCGCAGCGCCTGGACCCCCGGCGACTCGACGATGAGCACCGAGTCACCGGCCTTGATCGTCGTCGCCAGCCCCTTGACGGTCACGCCCGCCACGCTCTTGCTGATCACCTGGGGCTGGGTGAGGCGCGGCTTGAGCGCGTTCCACTCCGGCCGGCCGGTGACCGCCTGCACCGTCTCGAAGGTCTGCGGCAGTCCGCCGCCGGATGGGATGCTCTGGACGCGCGTCCCGACGCCGATCGACGCGGCGGGGAGCGTCGTGGCGCCTGGGCTGTCTTCGAGCGTGAACGCCAGATACGTTGATGCGGCCACGCCCGGCTGCAGGTGATACCCGGTCAGCGCGGCCAGGTACGCGACCGAAAGGCGCTCGGTCGCGGTCCGCAGGTAGGATTCGTTGGCGATGCGCTCCTGGTAGAATGTGAGGACGTCCGCGATGGTGGCCCAGGCGTCCAGCAGCGCGAGGCTCGGGTCGTCGTCTTCGCGCGTGCGCAGCCCGCCCAGCGCGGGCCGCCGGCGCACGGCCGAAAGCGCAGCGAGCATGCTGGCCTTGAATCTCGCGTGGTCGCCGGTGCGGTAGGCAATCGCGGCCAGGCCCGGCCTGTTGTAGATTCGGGCCGGCGTCTGCGGCTGCAGCCCCTCGCAGCAGCCGCATTCCGCCCCCTGGCGCGCGTTGGGATCGGCCGTCAGGCTCATCTGCCGCCCTCCAGTTTCAGTCGGAACACGCCATGCTCCGGGAAGTTGGGGTTGTTATCCAGCCGCGCGATCTCCAGCCGGCCCAGCGCCAGCTTACCCTCGTCAAGCCCCTTCCGGCTCGGCGCGCCCTGGCGCTGAAACGTGGTGATCTCGTACGACGCGACGCCCGCGATCCCCTCGGCCGCCCGGTAGACCTGGCTCAGGTAGACTGGCTGGCCGAAGGTGAAGTCGTCGGGATGGAAGACCCCCCGCCGGCCGTCCGGCAGCGTCCCCGCGCTGTAGATCGCGAGCAACTGCTCGGCCACGTCGCTGCGGGAGGCGTCGGGCTTCAGGCACACCCGCATCTCGATCTCGAGCGGCACGGTGTGCGGCCCCTCGATCTCGACATCTTGCCCCGCCATCCGGTAGCGGTCGAGAAAACGGCCCAGCTCGCGCTCGAACGGGTCGTCTACCTCCAGCCCGCCGAACCGGTCGCCGGTCAACTGGACCGTGAACCAGCTTCCGGTCCAGCGCAGCGTTGCGGCCGCGCGCTGGACGCCCGGATGGCGCATCGCGACCTCCGCGTAGTCGTCGGGGGTCACAGCGCGTTCCTGCGTGCGGAAGACGTAGGGCGCCATCTGCCGGGCATGGTCAGCGCTCTCCGGCTCGACCCCGCCCCACGCGGGCAGCGGGTTGGTCACCGAGCTGATCCCCGGCTCAGTGCTGACGATGTGCACGAGCGTCTCCGCGCCGATGTTGCCCCGGCTGCCGTTGCCCACCCGGTAGACCGCGTCGAAGGTCGCTCCCTGGTTCGGCCGCTGTCCGAAACGGTCGTCGCCGAAGCGGATCTTGGCGGACCCATCGTTCTCGACCTCGACCACGAACTCACGGCTGGCCGGGCCGCTGTTGAGCAGATGCCGGACAGGCGTCCACTGAGACCGGGCCGTGTCCTCCGCGTTCGGGCTGTAGAGGATGACCGCGGGCCGGGCGTCGCGTGCGCTCCACTGGGTAATCCTCCTGGCCGGGGGCGGCAGCGCGTAGACGTTCAACCGCTCGCCGCTGCCCGATGGCTCGGGTTCGCGGCGGAGGACAAAGCCGCGGTGGTCATCGCTCAGCGACCACTCGTCGGCCCCGCCCTGGATTGCGGTCCCGTCCGGGTCAGGTTGCAGCCCCCGGTCTACCAACTCACGGCGCAGGTCGGCGGGCAGCGTACCGCTGTCCAGCTCGGTCCCCTGCGCCGCAGTAAACGACAGTCCAAAGAGCGGCTCCTGCCGGTAGGGTACCGCCTGGGTCAGCGGGCCGGACTTGAGTTGAGGCCGGTAGCGCACCGGCACAGGCTCCTGCGCAGCTCGCTCGCAGCGTGCGCGGCCGGCGCCCCTGTCGGCCGCGAGGAACAATGTGGGGGCGGGCGCCGCGGGCAGCGCCTCGGGCCGGGGCAGCGCCGGGCCAGCCAGCACCCGGCCCTCGTGGTAAAGCTCGGGATAGGGCAGCGAGCGGCCGTGATCGGCCAGGACGACGTTGCCCAGTGCGACGGTGATATCCTCGTGGTATTTTCCGGTCGCGCTTCCCGTCCCCGAGATGCAGAACGGGAAGGGCAGCGCGTCCTCCGCGGCCCACTCGATGTGAGTGACAGGCCGCGGGTTGTCGTCCGGACTGGGGTCGAGACGGCCGCCGAGAGGATCCTCGATGGTTCGGACGTGGGTCAAGCGCACCGCGTGGCGACGGTCCCGGTCCGCGTCCTCTTGAAGCCCGGTCACCGGATCGCGCTGCTGGACGAGCAGAAGCACGTCCCCCGCGGTGAGCCGCGGCAGCTTTCCGGCCAGCGTCGCCGACGTCGCGGCCTTCGGCAGGCAGCAATCGCGGTCGCCCCAGGTATAGAAGGTTAGGCGGTTGTGCTCTGCGTAGAGCGCGGCCGGCTCCACCGTCTCGAACACCTCCGGCCCCTGACTGATCGCCTCGACATAGGCAGCGGTGCCCGGCGCAATGCGGATCGGCTGGTTCTCCACCGCGGTCAGCAACTGGGTCCCGGCGGGCAGGCGGAGCCGTTCGGCGCTGACGCGCACCTGGGCCCAGGTGCGCGCATTACAGCCGTCGTGCATGTCGTAGTCAACCAGGCGCACGTGCCGGCGGACCGAGGTACGGAGCCGTGCAGTGCTGAGATAGGCCTCCGTGGCTACCGCGTCCTGCCGGTAGGAGAGGAGGTCGCCGACGTGGGCCAGCAGTTCTACCAGCATGATGCCGGTGTCGGCCGGGTTGCGCTCGGTCCAGCCGGGCATCAGCAGGGATAGCCGGTCGAGCATGAGCTGGCGGAAGCTGGCATAATCCTTGGCCAGATAGCTGATCTCGGGCCGTACGGATGGCTCGACCGGGCAGCCGGGCGCGGCTTTCGGGTCGAAATCGGTGGGGCAGCCGGCCTTAAACGAGAACGCGATGGACGACAGTCGTGGATCGAGATCGGGCACGCCGGCCAGGTGCAGGGTATAGGTCGAGAAGTCGCCCACGCCGCTCGTCGCGGCGCTGTCGTCCGCGACCGTCACCACCAGCACGTTGCCGGCGTAGCTCACGCCCGTCACCCGGATCGTCGTGACCCGCTCGCCGCCCGTGATCCGCACGTTATCCGCGGTCAGGCTGTGCGGCACCGGGTCCTTCGCGATCCCCTGCTCCGCAGGGAGGAAGTGCACGAAAATGGTCGCCTGGTCGGGCGAGACTTCGACGTAGTCAATCCCCTTCAGGCCGCCGTGCTCACCGAGGACCCGCCGGCGGTCGTCGCCACAGCAGGAGTAGGTCACCATCACACCCCTCCTCTGCTGAACTGCGCGACCCGGCGCTCCTGCCCCCGGCGGACGACGTACTGCACCGTGACCCGCAGCGTGGACTCCCCGGCCCCGACGTTGACTGCCTCGACCTGGATCAGATCGCCGAGCCAACGTTGCAGCGCGCCTTGCACCATGAAGGTAGTAGCAGTCACCAACTCGGGGCTGTTGGGCGCGAAAAGGAGCTGCATCAGGCCGCAGCCGAAGTCGGGCCGGTTGACCCGTTCGCCGGGCGAGGTGAAGAGCACCTGCTCGATCAGGTCACGGATGTAGTCGTCCTGCCCCGTCAGGGCCGTCCGCCCCCGGTGATCGAAATGCCAAGGATAGTCAATGTGCATCAGGGCCTCACATTCCCCGCACCCGAAACTGGGTGACGAGGATGACGAGCGGCGTGCCGGTGGGCGTACAGATGGACTGGCTGCTTTGCACCAGGACCGGAACCCCACCGGCCAAGACCCGGGTTGCGCCCGAGACGAACTGCGCGGTCACGCACGGGCCGTTGCCGGCGGGAGGCACGAACGCGCAGCCCGCGACCGTGTATGGGGTGGAGAGGGTCGCCACCGGCTGACCACCCACCAAAACGCGCGGGTTCGGCGCGGCGGGCATCGCCTGTCCGCCGTGGCTACAAATGACCGTGGCGCCGAGATGGACCAGGAAGCCCGGCATGGCCGCTCCCGTGGCAGGTGCAAGACCCGCCCCTACTTTCAGATAACTTCCAGCGCGCCGTTGTTCAGCGACACGCTTACCGGCGTCAGCTTGACACTGGCCGCGCCGTTGGTGATCTCGATGCCGCTGACCGAGAAGGCCAGCTTGAGCGGCATGGGCACTGCCGGCGGATTGACCTCCAGCGTGACCCCGCCGATCCCCGGCAGGTCGCTGAGGGTGAGCGTGATGCAATCGGTCTTCAGGACCTTCATCTGCGGCAGCGCAGGCGTGGCCGGGGCTTCGCCGATGCCCCAGAAGCAGCCGGCCCAGATCGGATAGTCGGGATCGCCGCCCTCGAACTCCACCCAGACGTTCGCGCCGACCGGTGGGACGGCAAAGAAACCCACGCCCGAGCCGCCGTATGGTGCGCACGGCATCGCCCAGCTCAGTGAGCCTTCGCCCAGCACCGCCGGCACGCTCACCTGGACGCGACCCTGCATCATCGGGTCAATGTTGTTCTCGACTTTGCCTCGGTACTTACCGAAAAATGAGCCTTGGGGCATGAAATGTGATCCTTACGGTATCTTCTCAATCATCCGGGGTAGGGGCATGGCCTTGCGCCTGCCCGCCAGGGCGACCGCAAGGGTGCGCCCCTACAGGTTGAGAAGATACTCCTTACGGCACCACCACCGGCACCGTCGAGCCCAATCCTTCACGCGTCACCGTGAAGCTCTGCGTGTACTTCTCCTTCTCGATCACGTGACGGACGCGCTTGACGTACCAGAGGCCGTCGTAGCTGTAGCCCACCCCGCGCATCCCCACCAGACCGCGGGCTTCGAGCAGGTTGCCGTACTGCATCGTGTCCAGCTCGCCCTCGGCGACCACCGAATCGGTAGACGCATCGGTGCGGCCCTGCGCCCGGCCCATCGCCGCCACCGCGTTCACGCCGGTCTCCTGAAATTGGACGCGACGCACGTTGGGCTGGTTGAACAGCCAGGCCGGGAAGACGGAGAGCGGCGGCCGCAGGCTGGCGAAGGTCTGGACCGGCAACGCCTGGCCCGTCAGCGAATCCTGCACCCTGCCCTCAACCAGCGTCGGCCCCATCGCGTTGTTGCGAAAGTTGACTTGGTTGACGTTTGTCTGCCCGCCGAGCGCCACGGAGAGCGCGGGCTGGGGCAGGCCGACTCGGACCGGCGGCCCCCAGTACGCGGTGTTGGTGAAGGGCGCTGGGCCGGGCTTGACGTAGAACACGTAACCGTAGCGGGACGCCATCTGCCTGAGATATGCCAGGTCGGTCCCATGCTGCACGGGGATGCGCTGGATCGGGATCGGCGGGTCAATGACCGGCGGCGGGATCACCATCGGGATGAGGCCGTACTGCGCGTAACTGGCGATCAGCTTGAGCGCGATGATCGGCTCGGGCTGCGCCGGGTGCTCGACCGGCTCGCCGCCCTTCAGGTCCATCATCACGCTGACGTCTTCGCCCGTGATGGTGAGGGTGGACGCGCCCGGCTCGTTGCTGGGAGACAGTTGTTGGTGCGTGATGATGCCATCCATGAGCACGCGCGGCATCGCGTTGAAAGTAATGATCAGGATCACCCGGTTGAACGGCTTCAGGAGCGGGTTCGCAAGCAGCGCGTAGTCGAGCAGATCCGCGGCGCCGACGCGACCCACCTGGAAGGTCAACTGAAAGCCCGACGCCTGTTCGTCGTCGTGCGTGACCTCCACCCGCTTGAGAGACTCGAGCAGGGATGGGGGGGCCGGCACAGCGATCGTCGGTCCGATCAGGAACGTCAGGTAGGTGCCGAGCATCGTGCTGCGCCTTTCAGGCTTGCGGGATAGGCACGCGGAGGGTCCGCCCCGGCTCCGCGACCAGGTCTAGCGGGGCCATCGCATTGTTGGCGTCGCACACGCGCCAGAACTGCGTCGAGTCGCCCAACGCGCGCGCGGTGATCAGGTCCAGGCGGTCGCCCTGGCTCACGGTGACTTCCATCAGCAGAGGCAACGCATCGCCCTGCAGCAGGAAACGACGGCGAACGTAGGCAATCGTGTCGGCAGCGGAGGCGTCCCCCGCGGCCCCGGCCGCTGTCACCGGGGCGGCAGCGCCATCCGGGAGCGTGAGCGTGGCTGTTTCGAGCCGGTAATAGCGGCTGGTCGGGTCGAACATAGCGTCACCCTCCGATGCCGGCGCTGAAGGAGAAGGACATCGTTGCGGCCCCACCGACGCTGCCGATGCTGCCGATGGTCGCCATCACTTCCTTGACCACCTGATGCGCCAGGAAGATCGCGTACCCCGGGTGCGTCAGCGGCAGGTCGTTGTAGCTCAACACTCGCAGCCCGAGCGAGACCTTGGCCCGGATGGGGTTAAGCCCTGCGTCATACGCCTCCTCGGTGATGCTGAAGCTGCTGAGGCGCACGGGCAGCACGCGCTTCGGTCCCCAGATGAAAAGGGTGAGCGGCGCGGCGGCCGGGATCACCTCGATCGTGCCCGCGGCGAGCAGGATCGTGTTGGCGATGACCAGGGCGCTCTTCGGGTAGATCAGCATTTCCAGCGCGGAGAGCTGCGGGTAGATGCCCAGCGTCGTCGCCAGGGCATCCCCCTGCTCGAGCTGATCCGTGGCGTCAATCTCCACGTCGAGCTTGATCTCCTCGACCGGTGCGCCGCGCAGGCGGAGCGCCTCCGAGCGGTCGCCACCCTGCCCGCCGGCCGTCTGTGGCGTCAAAGTGCGCGTCATCGTGTCGGGGTTATACTGGAAAATGACGATGCTTGCCAGCGGGTTGAACGGATCAATCCCGATGATCGCGCCCTTCATCAGCCGGGGTGAGCCCGGAAACGCACACATAGTCTCTCTCCTGCCAGCCGTGTACTCTAACGCAGCCGTGACCAACCGCCTTGTACGGATTATACTTTGCATCCAGGGTCTTTATAATTGACTTTCACGCCAGCCGTGTGAAAGCCGATGACCTTTGTACCAGCGGCGTTCTTATCGAGCTCGATTTGACCCTCCGTTGCATCCAATGCCGAAAACTTCTGCGGAGCTGTGGTGCATATCGCCGTTTGGAGGACCGCTTTCACCCCTGACTCGGTCTTGCCAAGAGCTGCGCAGACCGCCGCGTCCATCACGTTGACCAGGTCACTGCGATGGGTTTGCTCGTGTTCCCTGATACGTTTCACGATGTCGTCAATTATCTGCTTCTCATCAGCAGGCGCCCGTGAAAGGCCTAAACGAGGGGCCTGGATGCTGGTTTTGACCCAGAGGTTGATTTTCGTTGCCTTGCCCTGGCTATCGTACGCGGGCGCGGGCTCAGTGCCCCAGTCCCACGACATGTGCGGGGACCCCAGTGTCGCGTTTGCCTCAGTGACAAAGGCCACAACGCTGTCAGCCTGGATATCAACGGGAATGGCTGCATCAGGTTTCCACGTGGCCTTTTCCGCACAGGCGCCTCCCGCTCCAGCCTGTAGAGCATCCGCATCGGCGCCCGGTTGATCCAGCTTGGGTTCGACAGCGCCCTCTGCATCTCCGGTCGGGTCCTCATCGCGCTGCACCGATGGTGGCACACCCTGCTGCTGGATCACATGGGCCAGCTCGTGGGCGATCAGGTTGCGGCCTGCGTCCGTCTCGGGGGCGTACTGCCCGGCGGCAAACACGATATCTCGGCCCAGGGTATAGGCCAACGCGTTCACCGACCGCGCCGACTTCGCCGCCTCCGCCCCCGTGTGCACTCGCACCCGGCTGAAGTCGTGCCCAAAGCGCGGCTCGAAGAACGCCCGCATCTCTTCCGGCAACGGTGCCCCCCCGCTCCCCGGTTCTGTGCGCTCACCCCATCCGCTTGTCCGCTTCAACCCGCTGCCCATCACCGCATCCGCCACCCGGGCCGCCTCCTGCTCGTCCGCGTCCCCCGGCCGGCTGACCCGCAGCCTGGCCTGCAGCCCGGTGGGACACGTGTGACACGCGCCGCCAAAGGGGCAGCGCCGGGGCGAGGCCGGGCAGGCTGCCGTGCGTTCGGACGGCGCCAGCGTCTGGTCTGCCGGGGCAAGCGCAGGGCCGGCCGGCAGCCGCGTGACGTACAGCCGCGCTCGTCCGCTCAGGCCGGCTGACGCGGGCCGCCACGCCGGCATCGCCGCCGGTGCGATCTTGGCTTTGCTAAGTATAGGATTGCTCATGACACAATCACCTTTCTCAATCTCTTCGCGCCAGCCCACCGTACACCGCTTGCGCCACCTGCGCTCCGATCGCTTCCGGCCGCGCGGCGGGGGTTACCACAAACTGCCCACCGTCCACCCGCGGTGCCTCCCCGCCCCCCGCCCACGCCGGCGGCACTCCCCGCTCGGCAAGCAGCCCGGCCAGCGCCGTCTCCACCGCAGCCGCGATCGCCTGCCGCTGCTCCGGCGGAAATCCACGCAGCACCAACTCCTCAATATGCAGCTCCACCGCGTACTGCGTCTCGCTCACCGCCACCGTCCTTCGTCCGTTACCCCCATCCCCCGATCTCTGCCTCGGTCAACGGCCGCTCCAGCTTGGCATACTCGACGCGCGCCGCGCGCAGGAGATGCGCCATACGGACCGGCTCCCCGGCCTCCGCGGCCAGGAAGGCGGCGTAGAGGGCGATGTTGCGGATGTTGCCGCCCGCCACGTTCAGCCGGGCCAGCCGCGCCATGTCGAGGCCCGCGGTGGGTGTCTCGGCCGGAAAGACCCGGCGCCAGATTTCGGCCCGCTGGCCGGCATCGGGGAACGGGAACTGGACGACGAACCGGATACGCCGCAGAAAGGCCTGGTCGAGCGCTTCCCGCATGTTAGTCGTCAGGATCGCCAGCCCCCGGTAGCTCTCCATGCGCTGCAACAGGTAGCTAACCTCGATGTTGGCGTAGCGGTCGTGGCTGTCCTTGACCTCGCTACGCTTGCCGAAGAGCGCGTCCGCCTCGTCGAACAGCAAAATCGCGCCGCAGCCCTCGGCCGCATCGAACACCCGGCGCAGATTCTTTTCGGTCTCGCCGATATACTTGCTGACCACCTGGCTCAGATCAATCCGGTGCAGGTCCAGGTTCAGTTCGTTGGCCAGCACCTCAGCAGCCAGGGTCTTGCCCGTGCCGCTGGCGCCGCTGAACAGCACGCTGATCCCCAGCCCGCGTGCGCCACGGGCTGCAAAGCCCCACCCCTCGTAGACCTTCAGCCGTTGGCGGACGTGGGCCGCGATCTCGCGCAGGATTTGGCGCTGGCTCTCGGGCAACACCAGATCATCCCAGCGGGCGGCCGACTCGATGCGTTGCGCCAGATTTTCCAGTTGGGGCCGCGACTGGAGGCGACACGCCTCCCACAGCGCGGCATCCAACTCGATCCGATCCGGTGCTCCGCCGGACCTGGCGGCAACCCGCCCCAGCGCCTGTACGCACGCGGCCCGGATCGCGGGGCCGTGCAGGCTGAAATGGCCGATCAGCGCGTCCAGCCGGCCGTCCAGCGCGGCCGCAGCCTGACCCAGGCTGCTCTCCCACAAGGCCCGCTGCTCGCCGGCCGAGGGCCGGCCCACCTCCAGCGTGACCAGCGGGCGATGGGGGGTCGAGCGACGCTCGCGACCGGCCACAATCAGCGGGCTGACGGTGTTTTCGATCAGTCGGGTGATCGCGGCTCCACGGGCCGGGTCGCTGCCTTCGAGTTCGCCGCAGTCGAGCAGCAGCGCGCTTCGGCTCAGCGCGGCCTCCCGATCCCACAGCCGGAGCAGCGCCTCGTGCTCGCGCGGGTCGAGCGGGAGCGCGAGCGCGGGCAACACGTGCAGATCGAGGCCCAGAAGCGTGCAGGCGGCCATCGCGACCGCGATCTGCCCCCCACGCTCCTCGCCGCAAAGCTGGACGACCGGCAGCAGGGTATCCTCCGCGGCCTGCGACCAGGTGGCCGCGGCCTGCTCGGCCAGGTCGCGGTGCGAGGCGGCCAGCGCAGCCGGCGCGCTCGCTGCGGGCTTGATGAACCCGGCCAGCCGCTCGTCCAGGTGGCGCACCCCGACCAAGTGGTGCAGCGCGCGCTCGTCAATGCGCAACGGGCTGGCCGTCAGGGCATTGCCCGCACCCACCTCGATCAACCGCCAATGGCGCAGCGGGCCATCAGGACTCAGCGCACTCCAGTGGCCGTCGGGCAACGCGGCGAGCGCCAGGCTGAAGGTGACGTAGGTCTTGGCCGGGTCGCGATGCGCGAGTGCGGCCAGCTCACCGAACCGGGCGTCAAGCTCGACCCCTGCGCAGAGCAGCAGGAGATCGCGCTCGAACGGGGACAGGCCGAAGGTCGCGGCCAGCGTCTCCAGCGTCGGCGCGGCGGGCATGGCTGCGGCCAGCTCGGCTGCTTCCTGCCACGCGGCCGCGTACGCGGCGCCCGCTGCGGCATCGGTGGCCGCGGGCGCCTCGCCCGCGGCGGCGTGCTGTTCGAGTGCTGCCCGAACGGCTGCCAGCGCCGCGGCCAGGTAGCGCTGATTTGCCTGCGACCACTCCTCTGCCACGGTCATTCCCTCAAGTCACCGTCAGTTTTGGTCCGACAAAGTGCCCGCTATCGTCTGTCTCCAGCGGGCTTTCGGCGCCGTCCATCTGGATACGGGCCAGGTATTCGCTGGGCTGCACGCCGGTCAGGGTGAAGTGCACGCCGGGACCGGGCAGCACCAGGAGCCGGTTGCTTAGCCGGACGGCGTGCGCCTGCGTGAAGGGCGGCGTGTCGTGCGCGGCGGTCAGGCCGCTCTCCAACGCGGCCCGGGCCGCGTCCAGGCTCGCGGGCGCGCCCGCGACAGCCACCTGGTACGGCCCCGCGCTGCCGATGCTGACCCGGAGCGCGGCTGGATTGTGGGTGAGCTTGGCGAAGGCCGCGAGATCCGCCGACAACATGCCCCACGCGGGCGCCGCGCTCGCCAACCCCAGCTCCCTGACGGCAGGATCGTTCCCCGCCGCCGCGAACGCGGCCGTAAACGCCGTCGCGCCCTGGTCGCTCCCCGGGAGCACGAGCAGGCGATCTCCCACCCGCAGGACGCGGGCAGCCGCGAAGGCGGGGCTGGACTGCGCGGCGCGCAGGCCGACCTCCAGCGCGGCGCGGGCCGCGTGCACGGTCGCGGGCGCGCCTGCGACGGTCACAGGGTGTGGCCCTTCCCCGCCGAGGGTCGCCAAGAGCTGCGCCGGGTTGTTGGCGAGCCCGGCGAAAGCGGCGATGTCCGCGGACAGCGCACCCCACGTCTGCGCCGGGTTCGCCAGTCCCAGCTCGCCGAGCGCGGGGTCTTCGTGCCCCTGGTCATCCTGCGCGGGCGTGAAGAACATCGCATCCCCGGCGGTGCTGGTCGCGTTGAAGCTATAGGCGCGCGGCCGGCGGTCGGGCGGCGGGTTCAGCTCGTTGAGCAGGAGGATGTTTCGCTGCCCAGTGGCGCCGACCGGGTTGACCAGAACCGTCAGGTGCGGCGCAGCGTAGCTCAATCCTGCAATGGACGGCCGGAGCACGAACGCGGCAACGGCCGACTCGACCCCGCGGTGTGGTACCGCGGGCACGCCCATCGGCACTGGGTGCAGCACCTGAATCCCCCGCACCCCGGCGCGGAGCGATCCCGCGGGCAGAGTCAGCAGCGAGGTCGCGATCTGTGCGTCGGTGATGTCCTCGTCGCACGGGGTGAGTTCGGCCCCGGCGATGCTCAGCCGCGTGTCCTCCCCGCGCAGCCGCCGGCCCTGCACGAGCAGTCGGCTGTTGGCTTGAATCAGTCCGGCCGCGCCGGCCACGCCCTCAGCCGTGACCCGCTCGATGACCGGCTGGCGGAACGGCATGGCGTAGACGTTGTAGCTGCGCACGGGCAGGGCGGGCTGCGGCGCTTCTTCTTCCGGCTCGACGAGCACGACCGAGGCCTGGTACGCGACCGACAACACGTAGGCGGTCTGGAAGAACACCGACCAGAGCTTAGACAGCTCCTCCAGGTTCAGCCCAAGCGGCGAGAAGCGCACCGAATCAACCTGGTTGGCCAAGTCAGAGCCGACCAGGAAGTGGTAAGTATCGTCCTCTTCCTGCGCATTCTGCAGGAGCGACTGGATCGCGGACCGGGTGAGGACCGGATGGCTGTGCAGAACGCCGACCGCGGCCGCGAGCAGCCGTTGCGGCACGAGCTGGTTCTCTTCGCCGTGGAAGGTCAGTAGGTAGTGGAGGTCTAGCGCGGTCTGGGGCCGCTGGACGAGGGTGCCGTCGGCCCGGCGCGCGGGCAGGTCGGCGTTGCGCCACATCGCGTTGGGGATGACTTGGTAGAGATACAGGTTCGCGCGCGGGTTGGTGTTGTTGTTCTGCGACGCGTCCGGCCGCCGGGTGGTGACCGTAGTCTCGCCGACGGCCCTGCGAAGCGCCGGCAGGATCATCTGGCCCAAGCCGGCCGTCACGGTTGCGATTGCCAGGTGGTTGCTCATCGGCCTCCCTCCTTGCGCTGCTTGAGATAGTCGTCTAAGGAGAGAGTCAGGCCCGTGGCCGCGGGCAGGCGGATAGGCGGCTGCGGCATCACGGCGCGCACTTCGACCCGGCCGATCGTGACCCGGATCGTGGGCACGGGGGGCGCCTGAGACGCGGGCGCAATCTGCGGTGGCGCCGCCTGCGGAGTGAGCGACGGCGGGACAGGCGGGATCTGTAAAGCAGGCCCTCCCTGCACCGCGGGTCCCGGCTCAGACGCCTGCGGTGCAACTTGCGGCTGCAGCGCAGTTGTCCATGGCGGGCGCGGCGCCAGTGCGAAGCTTCCTTTCGGGACAGCCGATGAAAACAGCGGAGGTGGCTCCCAGACATCGGCTGTACTCTCGCCCGACGCTGAAGCGTCAGGCATGGAAGCCCGACCCGCTATTCTCAGGGCAGATACTCCTGCCGCGTGCGGCGCCGCAGCGGATGAAAAGCGACCACCTGGACTAGAGGCTTCAGCCGGTCTGCTGGTCGGCGGCAGGAACCGGCTGAAGCCTCTAGTCCGGAGCCGTGGGCCATTTTTCAGCGCAGGACGTGGCTGCCCCGCGACTCCTCGTGCCGTCGTGGGCCCCGGCTCCACCGGCTCCATCTTTCGCGCGTCCGGCCGGGTCCTGATCGGGCTGCCACGGGCCGGCTGCACAGGAGAGACGGCGTCCTCGCTGCGGACCGCGATCTCACCGGCCGTTGGACTGGGTTCTCGTGCGGGCGTCCCATCCGGCAAGGGGCGGACCGGCTCGGCCCGTCGCACGCCTGGCGGCCCGCCGGCGTCTGGGCTGCCACGTGTGCTCGGCGCCGGCAGATCGGTGGCCGGGCGGGACTCGGCCCATCCTTCCACAGTCCCGGCCTGCCCGAGAGTTTCCGCCAGGCCGTCCGCCTGGGGCGGGATGGCGCGCGGCGGAGGGGCTGGCTCGACAGGCGGCACGTGCCCCGCTCGCGCCGCACCCCCGGCGTTTGGCCGTGATCCGGCGTCGGCCGGCGGGGTAGCGGCGGGCGGTGCGGCAAGGTGATGACCGGCCCCGGTTTCAGATCTCGCCGGGGGCGTCGGCGGTGGAGCGACGTCCGGCATCCGTTGCAGCACAGGGCGTGCGACCGGTGCCGCCGGCGTTGTGAAGGGCGCTGCCGCGGCCGCGTCTGCCGGTGTGCCGATGGCGCGGGAGACGGCGGCCGCACCACGCGCGCCGCCCGCCTCCGGCTCGAACAACGACACCGGCCGCGGCTGTACCGCGGCGGTCTCGCCACCCGCCGCGGCATAGCCCGCAGCCAGGCCCACGCTCCGGGCGATCAGCCTGTCGAGATAGTCGCTCATCCGCCCACCATTTCCAGGTAGAACTGCCGCCGCCACGGGGACAGTCCCAGGATCTCCTCCTCGCGCCAGCCATAGGCCGAAGCCAGCACGTGTACCTGGCGCAAGGTCCGGTAGGCCCAGGTGTTGATCTCGCTCCAGAAGAACGAAACGATGTCAAAGGGCGCCTGCCACCGGCAGCCGCATGCCGGGCAGGCGAGGTCCAGTTGCAGGTCCGCCTGCGGGTCGGCCTCCGCCATCGCGGCCGCGACCGCGCTAGCGATCGCGGCCGCGGCATCGGCGGGTAGCCGATTCGGCGCCACCGCCTCCCCCTCCCGCTGGACGGTCAGGAGGCAGCGCGTCAGCAACTCTCTGCCCACGGGCGCCTGGGCTCGGGCGCCTGGGCTACGATCCGCAAGGGCGAGCAGGTCCTCGCTGTTCGGCAGCCGGAACGCCACCTCGTAGCCGGCGACGGCTACCGTCAGCGGTGCCGCGGGGACGTCCGCTCCTTGCGCACCACACTCGCTCGCCGCCAGGTCTCCCGCTGCGCCCCCCACCCGCACGTCTGCCACCTGGAAAGCCAGCTCCAGCCGCTCACCGCACTGCGGGCAGGCCGCCAAGCCCTCGACTTGCGGCCCGAAGGTCCACTCGCGCAGCGTCAGCAACAGCCCATCGCGGCGACCGACGCTCAACTGGGCCAACGCGGCAGGGCTACACCCCGGGCAGGCCGCGGCCAGCAACGCCAGCGCCCGGCGAGGGGGTGGCTGCGCATACGCCTGCGCCCAGGCGTCGAGAAGCTCGGCAGCGGAGAGAGAGCGCATCGCTACTGCGGTTCAGTGAACGTCGGCTCGGTCGGCTCCGAGACCTCGTAGTCGCGCTCCCAGCCCTCGTTCTCCAGCTTGATGGACTGAATCAACACCGCGTTGGCATTGGCGTCCAGGTCGGCCTGGGCCTGGAACTCCGACACCCAGCAGCGGTACACCTTGTAGGCGAGGACGAGTTGGCCCGCCTCGTTGTAGACCTCGATGATGATGTCCTTGCGAAAGTCCTTGAGTGAAACCTCCGCGCCAAGTCCCGAACCGAAGTTCCAGACCTTGTTCGCCCACTGCTCGAACTCTTTGTCGTGGGTTACCCCGCGCTCCAGTGTGATGGCCTCGTACTTGGTGCGGCCCGGCGATTTGCGGCCGGTGCTCGGATCGCCGCCCTCCCGGTGCTCGACAACCTCCGTCGTGCGCTTCAGGGCGCCCACCTTGCTCACTCCGGCCACGTAGCGGCCGTCCCACCTGACCCGGAACTTGAAGTTCTTGTAGGGATCGAAACGCGCCGTGTTCACGCTGAACTGGGCCATGGCTACCTCCTCATGCCTGGATCTGGCCGACCATCTGCTGGATCTTGACGATCACAAACTCGGCCGGTTTGAGCGGGGCAAAACCAACCAGAATGTTGACGACACCGAGGTTGATGTCGTTCTGGGTGGTCGTCTCCTTGTCGCACTTGACAAAATACGCGTCGCGCGGGCTGGTGCCCTGGAACGCGCCCTGGCGGAAGAGATTGTGCATGAACGCGCCGACGTTGAGCCGGATCTGCGCCCAGAGCGGCTCGTCATTCGGCTCGAAGACGACCCACTTCAGGTTGCGATACAGCGTTTCCTCGACGAACAGCGCCAGGCGGCGCACCGGAATGTACTTGTACTCGTCGGCCAGTTGATCGCCCCCGCGTAGCGTGCGCGCGCCCCAGATCACGCGGCCCGCGGTGGGGAAGGAGCGCAGGCAGTTAATCCCGAGCGGGTTGAGCATGCCGTTCTCCGGGTCGGTCAGGTTGGCCTGAAGCCCGCGCGCGCCGTTGATGGTCGCGTCGAGGCCGGCCGGCGCCTTCCACACCCCGCGCTGCGTGTCCGTCCGCGAAATCACACCCGCCACCATGCCGCAGGGCACGAAAACATCAATCTGGTTATCACGATTGGGATCCGCCAGCAGCACACGCGGGAAGTAGAGCGCCGCGTTGCGTGCCGCGACCCCGGTCAGGCCGAGATCGCCGAGATGCGCCCGCGCGGTGTCGGCCGCGGTCTCCTTGTTGGCCGCCCAGGACGCGGGCGGGTCAACAATCAGCATGGCGCGGCGATCGCAGCAGTACTTCATCGCCTCCGCGTACACCGCGGGATCTGTATCGCCGTCGCGCGTATCGGGCGGGATACAGAGCAGGTTGAACAGGTCGGCCTTCTCCAGCGCGTAGAGGCCTGTCTTGTTCCCCGCGTTTCCCTGGTAGTCCGCGGCCGCCAGCCCTGCGCTATCCACCCCGCTGTCCGCGGTGGCCTGCGTCATGCCGAGCTTATCCCCTCCGCTGGTCGTGATGACCGGGGGCGTCGTGCTCGGCGTCGCCTCAAGGGGCCGCGCTCCCGGCAGATCGGCCTCGGCGAGCTGCACGAGGCTTGATTCCGCCGCGATGACCCGGTCCGCACGGCGGGACGATTTCGCACTCGCGGACCATGCCAGGTTCCTGAACTGCTCGACGCGCACGACGTTGCCGTTGATGACCTCCGCCACTGTCAGGTTGAAGAGGTCCTCGGCTTCGGTCAGCCCGAAGCGCTTCGCCACATCGTCGGTGATCCCGGCGTAGTCAACGGCCGCGTAGAGGCTGTTGCCCCACGCGCCCGAGCTCGCCGCCTTCAGCGCCAGGCCGCCCACGTCGAGCGTGGCCGCGGCCGCCGGCGACTTGGCAAGCCGGATGACCAGCGCCTGGCTGCCGCCGTTGAGGAAGAAGTCGCGTACGGCGTAGCTCAGCGGATAATCTACGCCCAGGCCGCCAAACCGGCGCTCGTAATCGGCGAAGCTGCTGAGCGGCACCGGCTCGTTCTCGGTTCCGCGCTCGGCCCGGCCGATGAAGGCCGCGATGGAGGTGGCCACTCCGACGATGGTGCGCACTCCGCTGGGGATCTCCTCGATATAGACCCCGGGATAAGTAGGTGTGACCGGCATGGAAAGTCCTCCCTTCTCTTGCCTGTGCCCGGTGCACGAAGGCACCAGAAACGCTCGGCAGCCGCCGGTTACGGCGTTGCGTCGCGGCCGACCAGAATCTGGACTGTTACGTCTTCGGTGAGGGTGCTGCTGAAAAACAGCTTCGAGGGCGCGGCGTCGAGCAGCTTCACCGCCCCTTTGCCCAGGAACAGGTGCGGCGCATCCAGGGCGATGACGGTGGGGCTGGCGGCCGAGTTGACCTTGTAGGTCAGTTGGTCGCTGTACTTCTTGGGATCGGTGAGGGTGATGCAGATGAACTGGGCCAGGCCAGCGCCGCCAGGAAGAACGTTCACTTCCTTATCGGTGTCCCCAGCGTTGACCTCAACCACAACCTTGTCGTAGGCCTCAACTTCGAGCAGTTGAGTCACTGCCAGCTTCGGGCCCCCCGCCACCTGGAGATTAAGGGCCCAGGTCATCTTCTCTGCCATAAGATGCTCCTTTCTGTGGCACGAAACGGATTGTATATGGAGTTAACGAGAGAAAACGAATTGACGTCAACCGGGGCAGGCGGGCTAAGGGTCCGCGCGGAGGTGAATACATCCTGGCCTCCTCGAAGGAATCGAAAGGAGCCGCCAACTTGAGTATAGTGTATGGCGAATCCGCATTTTTGTCAAGCGAAAACAGGCCCATAAAGACTTGTGCCCATCTGCGTCGATGTGCTATGGCGGCCAAATGGTGGTATGATGGAGCCACGAGGATGTCACCGATGCCCTGCTACTCCGTTTATCTCGAAAGTCACCCCGATGGCCGGACGATGGCTCACGTGCCGATGCTGCCCGGTTGCATGTGCCGCAAGACCAACCGGGATGCAACGCTGGCATGTCTGCCCGATGCCATCCGCGGTCACCATGATTGGCTCCGTCGTCACGGCAAGCCGACCCCTGCCGATGAGCCGGTCGAGTACGTGATCGCAGGCGAGAGCGCCGGCTACGGCCCCTTTGACCCCCGCAACGCCGCCGCGCTCTTTCCGCCCGACCTGGCGCCGGTCACGCCCGACGAGATGGAACGCTGCTTCCGGCTCATGGCCCACGGCCGCGCCGACCTGCTGGCCCTCGTCGCCGACCCTTCGCCCGGCTCAGAGCTTGCCCTGAGCGCAGTGAAGGGGCAGGTTTTGCCCGACGACATCCTGGATTGGCAGCCTGATCCAACGGCGTGGCCCCTGCGTCGCGTGCTGCGTCACATCGGCAACGCCGAGGAGTGGTACGTTTCTCGCCTGGTCCCCGCCGACACGTTACCGCCGGAGTGGAAGCACGACGAGGAGATGCCGCTTTTCGACTTCCTGGCGATGGAGCGCCGCACGGCCATCGAGCGGCTGCGGCAGCTCACTGAGGCCGAGCGGGCGCAGGTGTTCTATCCTGAGGGCTGGACCGATCACCCCGACGAGCCGTGGACCGCGGCCAAAGTCCTCCGTCGCTTCCTGGAGCACGAGCTGGAGCATACCGGGCAGGTGCGCGAAATCCTGGCCGCGTGGCGGGCGCGACTGCTGGCCTGGCTGGCGGTCGAGCGCGCCGGGCTGCTGGCGCAACTCACCGGCCTGGACGAACAAATATTGAGCGAGGCGCCGGTGGTCGCGGACTGGACGGCCAAAGACCTGCTGGGCCACGTCGCGGCCTGGGACGAGTTCTTCAGCGGCTGCATGACGTTGGCCCTCGCAGGCCGGGAGGCGGAGATCGGCGATGTGGACGTAGACAGCCGCAACGCCGCGCTCCACGCAAAACGTCGCGACTGGCCTTTGGCGGCCGCGTTGGATGCGTTTTCATCGGCGCGGGCCGAAGTTCTCGACGTGCTGGCCCGGGCATCCGACGAGGCGCTGCACCGTTCGTTGTGGCTGCCGTGGAAGTCGGTGGGCAACCGGGGTTCGCTCCGCCGGATGGCGCAGTGGCGCGCCTGGCACGATGCCGAGCACGCCGGCCAACTGGCCGCCTGGCGGTCAGTGCAAGGCGCCACCCACCGCGCCGGCTCCAAGCGGGTTCTGCAGGCTGCGCTGGACTCCGGTCGTGCGGCTCTGCTGAGCCTGGCCGACCTGATCCCTCCCGAAGAACGCGCGGCGCAGCCGATCGTCGGCGCGTGGACGCTCAAAGATGTGCTGGGGCATCTCGCGGATTGGGAATGGCTCTCGCTGGACACGGCCCGGCAGATGGCCGCCGGCAAGCTGCCCGCGGTGGATTACCCGGCCGACGTGGATTCCTGGAACCAGGCGCACGTCGCGGCGCGTCACGACCAGCCGTGGGCGGTAATCTGGGCCGATCTGATGGCTGCGCGGCAGGCCCTGACCGCATTCCTGGCAGAGGCCAGCGAAGCCGCCCTCAACCGGCCGGCTTCCAGCCGTTGGGGCCCGGTAGACACTGCCTACAACTGGGTCTACGCGTGCCTGGATCACGACCTGGAACACGTCGCTGACTTGAAAGCTTTTATGGATCTCAAGTAGACGATCATCAGATCCTCGATTCGACTCCGGCTGACCCGCCCCATATGACCCGCGTCATGTACAGTCCTCGCCCTTCGTCATAAACTACATATATGCGATTCTGCATATATAGAAAGGTGTGCATGTTATGTCATACAAGACAATTGCAGACCAACTGAAGCTCATGGCCCACCCGATGCGGTTGCAGGTGCTCGATCTCCTGCGCGCCAGCGACGAGTGTGTCTGCCACCTTTCGGCCGCGCTCAAGCGGCCGCAGCCCTACATGTCCCAGCAGTTGGCCGTGCTGCGCAACGCCGGCCTGTTGACGGACTACAAGCAGGGGACCAACGTCTTCTATCGTCTCGCCAGTGACGAGGTGCGCCGCCGGGTGGATGCCGTGTTGGGGACGGCTGACGGCGCGGGCGAAGGGCATGTCGTAGTGAGCGGGTGCTATTGCCCCAAGTGCAGCGGCCAGGTGTGACCGGACTTTGTTGAGTAGGGGCGATCCCTTGCGGTCGCCCCGGCGGGCAGGCGCGAGGCCGTGCCCCTACCGCAGATCATTTGGAGGACCGTCGGTGACCACTGACATGCTGGAAACCACCGTAGACAAGTTCATCTTTCGGGTACGGGTCGGCTATCTGTACGCCGAAGCCGGCGTCTGGGTCGCGTGGGACGTGGCGGCTGGGACGGCGCGGGTCGGACTGACCGATTTTCGCCAACAAACCAGCGGCGACGTAGTGTTCGTGGACCTGCCGCAGGCCGGCGCCGAGCTGGGGGGCGGGCAGGATCTGGTCAACATCGAGACCATCAAAGTGGATCTGGCGGTGCCGGCGCCGTTCAGCGGGACGGTGGTAGCTGCCAACTCCGCGCTGGCTGACCGGCCGGAGCTGATCAACCAGGACCCCTACGGCGCGGGCTGGCTGGTCGAGTTGCGCCCCGCGACGTGGCCTGTGCCGGGCCTGTTGGATGCGTCCGCGTATCTGGACGTCATGACGCGGCAGGCCCAGGCGGAGGCCGGACAATGAGCGCGGTGATCGTGGTGCCGTGCAGCGGTATCGGCAAGACCTACGGCAGCGTGACGCGCGAGGCCGCGTACATCGTGGCCGAGGAGTTGCGCCCCGATACGACCCAGATCGTGCCCCTCTCGCTGCTGGTGCTGGGGGATGAGGCCGCGCGGGCCGCCGTGCGCAATGCCCCGGCCATCACCCTCGACGGCTGCAAGCTGGCGTGCGCCACGGTGAACGTGCGGCAGGCCGGCGGCGTGGTGGCCAGGGAGTACGCGGTCCTCGACACCTACCGGCAGCACAAGGCGCTCAAGCCACAGGGGATCGCCGAGCTGAACGCGGGTGGCCTGGCGCTCGCCCGCGTCCTCGCAGAGGAAGTCGCCGCCGCGTGCGATGCACTGACGGGACAGGCAGGAAAGTACACTGTATGTAAAAGTGCACTCGATTCGCAGAATCGTGCAAAGGCGGCCGACCATGCCTGATTTGCCGCAACGCAAGGTAGGTATCGTGGCCTGCTCCGGCGAGGAGCTGCCGCAGGGCACCGTCACCCGCCTCGCGGCGCTGAAGGTGCTGGAAGAGCTGCGACCGGCGCAGACGGTGACGATTTGTCTGCCGCTGTTCCTGGCCGGTGGGGAGGGTGATCGCGCCTTTGCCAAGTTCTATCCCACCATTGCGGTGGACGGGTGCGCGAAGCGCTGCGCGGCCCGGGCTACCGAGTTGTACAGCAACAAGCCGGCGGCCAGCCTGGTGGTAGATGACCTCGTCGCTGAGTGCGGCCTGCCGCCACCGCAGGGCCGGCGCCGATTGACGCCCCAAAGCCATGCCGCGGTCACCGCGCTGGCCGACGCGATCGCGGCCGAGGTGGATCACCTGATCGCCGTGCGTTGGAGCCGCAGCGCAGGCGCCATCCTGGAGGCGGAGAGCCAACCCGCCGTCAGCACCGGGGGTTGTGCCTGCGGCTCCGGCATCCCGGTGACCACGATCCAACTCGATGGGTGCGCCATCCAAGTGCTGGCACTCGATCCGGTGTTGGACCTGGCCTACGCCACGGGCTTGCGCGCCAGCGGCGACTTACCCGCCGACATCATGGCGACCGTGGGCATCTATAACGACATCCCGACCGGCAGCGAAGACCTGTGGGCACGCGCCGTTGCCGCCGCATGGCGGGACTACTGTGCCCGCAAGGAGGCGGCCCGTGGCTAAGCTGGCGACCTACACGACCCAAGTTGCCTGGCAGGGCGAGCATTGGGGCCACGTCGTCATGGGCAACGGGCCGGAGATGGCTTTCTCCGCCCCGCCCGATGCCCACGGCCACGCGGGCGTGCTGACCCCCGAGGATGCTTTTGTCGCGGCGGCCAATACCTGCGTGATGATGATGTTCCTGTGGGCATGCGAGCGCTTCAAGCTCGACCTGGTCAGTTATCGCTGTCAGGTGGACGGCGTCAAGAAGATCGAGCTGGATCGCACGGAGCTCTTCACCGAACTGCGCTTCTGGCCCGAGATCGTCGTCCGGGCCAGCGCAGGCGTTGACGCCGCGGGGATGGAGGCGCGTGTCCATCGGGCGTTGGCCGCCGCCCAAAAATACAGCCTGGTTGCCAACTCTGTTAAGAGCGAGATCAGCATCGCTCCGCACATCACGATATTGCCACAGGAGAATCCAGCATGACCCTCAACATCAAGATCCTCGGCGGCGGGTGCGCCAACTGTGAGCGGCTGGAGAAGTATGCTAAGGCGGCCGTCGCACAACTGGGCGTGGAAGCCACCTTCACCAAGTCGGGCGACCCCGCCGAGTACGCCAGGTACGGCATCTTGGCGACCCCGGGCCTGGTGATCAACGACAAGCTGGTCAGCGCGGGTCGCGTGCCGGCAGTGAGTCAGGTGGTGACGCTGATCGCCAACGAATTGGCGGCCGCGTAAGGTCGGAAGCCTCTGCGGGGATGGGGTAGCGTAGCCCCTTGTGGGCGTGCATGGCGTACCCTATCGCTGCCGCGCATGGATCTGGACGAGGACACGCGGCCGGCGTTGCAGGCGATTTTCGGTCAGGCAGAGGCCTGCTACGGCAATCCCTTCCCGGCTTGTGGCGAATGCCTGTAGGCGCAGGGGATCGTGCTGTGTCCATAAGGGCATATGCGATGTGGAGGGGGTAAATGATGGTGGAAGCAATGTGGTCGGCGTTGCAATCTGAGATTTCTCACGGGCAGCCGGTCGCCCTGGCGACGGTCGTGGATGTGCACGGCGCATCGCCGGCCCAGGTCGGTTTCAAGTTGCTGGCCCGCGGCGACGGGAGCTGGCTGGGCAACGTGGGCGGCGGTGCGCTGGAGCAGCGCGTGCGCCAGGAGGCCGCCGCGGTGCTGGCCGATGGGCAGCCCCGGCTGGTCCACTACCGGCTGACCGAAAGCGGCGAGGACGCCCTGGGCATGCTCTGCGGCGGGGAGGTGACGGTGTTCATCGAACCATACTTACCCCGACCGACGCTGTTGATCGTCGGCGGGGGGCACATCGGCCGGCCGCTGGCCGAGCTGGGCCGGGTCGTGGGCTACGACGTCCAGGTCGTGGACATGCGGCCCGACCGCGGGGACCGGCCGCAGTTCGACCCCGACGCGGTCACTGCGGCGACCTACGTCGTGTTGATCACCGAAGACCACGTGACAGATGAAGCCGCCCTGCGCCAGGCGCTCTCGACCCCGGCCCCTTACATCGGCATGATCGGCAGCCTGCGCAAAGTCGGCGCCATCCTGGAACATTTGCGCGCCGAGGGCTTCAGCGAGGCGCAATGGGCGCGGGTGCACGCCCCCATTGGGTTGGACCTGGGCGGCCGGCAACCGGCCGAGATCGCCCTGGCGATTCTGGCCGAGGTCGAGTGCGTGCGGCACGGCGGCAGCGGCCAACCAAGATCGAGGAGCACAGCATGACAGACTATGACATTCTGTTGGACGCGTTGAAGTTCCACGGCCACCGCTGCTACGCCAGCGTTGCGGGCGTGCGTTGCGGCCTGGCCGCGCTGCGGACATTGGAGGTCAAACGCTCGGGCGGCACGCAGCTCTATGCCATCCTGGAGACCGGCGAGGAGCACGGCGGCATGTGCTACGGCGATGGCGTGCAGTACACCACCGGCTGCACCTTCGGCAAGGGCAACATCCGCAAGAACCCCTTGGGCAAGCTGGCCTTCACCTTGATTGACAAGGACACCAACCGCGCCGTACGGGTGAGCTATAAGCCCACGCTGCAAAAACAGATCGCCGCGTCCGCCTTCATGCAGAAGCGTGCGGCCGGCTACCAGCCCGACGAGATCCCGGCAGAGGAGCAGATGGCGCTGGTGGAGTTGGTCTGGAATGCGCCGGAGGCGGACATCCTGACGGTGGGGCCGGCCTTCCAGTACGAAAAGAACTGGCTGCCGGAGGTCATGGGCTTCACCAAGTGCGAGGCGTGCGACGAGCTGGTGGCCCATGCCTACGTGCGGCTGGTGGGCGAGCGCAAGGTTTGCATTCCCTGCTCGGGGTACGATCGTTAGCATAGACCTTCGAGGTTTACGGAACCTCGAAGGTCTGGCGCAAAAAGGGAAACAACGTCATGAGCAACGGATTACCTGACAACGCCTTGTTCGTTTGTTTTGGCGGCATGTCCAACGTCGGTACGCTGACCGGGCTGGCGGCGCTGGAGGCCGTGAAGCAGGCCGGGCCGGGCAAAGCGGCGATCTTCTGCCTGGGCGGCCTGCCGACGCAGGCGCCTACGGTGCTGGACAAGACCAGTAAGGTAAAGCGCATCGTCACGGTGGACGGTTGCCCGCTGAACTGCGCGCGCAAGATCGTCGAGACCGCCGGGTTCAAGCCGGACGCGACCCTCACCCTGGTGAACGACTGTGGGATTACGAAGGGACCGCCGACGCAGTACACCGCGGACGACCTGGCCGTCGTGACGGACGCCATCCTGGCCGCGCTGCGCGATGGCAACGGCAGGGAGTAGATCCGATGCGCCCTCGTGTTGCGTTAGCGGGGCTCATCCTGATCTGGCTGGCCGCGTCGGTCGGCCCGGCGATGGCCCAGGGCTGCGATGACTGCCGGGAGCTTAAGCAGGAGCTGCGCGGGGGCGTGGTTGTCTCGGCGCCCGGCCCGACCCCGTTCCCGAGTCCGGTCCCACTCGGCTGGCCGGCAGCGACGCGCCAGCCGGAGCCGGCGGTGCGGGCGATGATGTTCTGGATGGATACCTGCCCCCATTGCCACCAGGTGTTGGATAAGGTCTTGCCGCCCTTGCAGCGGCAGTACGGCGCCCAGTTGCAGATCCATCTCCTGGAGCTGACCCCGCCGGAGATCGTCGAACAGTTCTACCAGGTCGCCGAGTTCTTCGGCATCCCGCGCGCCCAGGCCGGCGTGCCGCTCCTGGTCAACGGTGACCGGGCGCTACTGGGGGGCGATCAGATCGCGGCCGAGCTGCCGGGGCTGATCAAACAGCATCTGGCAGCCGGCGGAGTGGCCTGGCCGGCAGCGGCGGGTCTGGCGCGCTGGGCTCCGGCGGCGTCCCAAGACGAGATCTGTGCGCCAACGACGCCGTGCGCCGACGCGCCAGGGGCGACGGCTACGCCCGTTGCTGTGGCCCAGGTCGCCGCAGAGGCCCCGGCATCCGGCGCGCCCCAACCGACCGGCAGCGCTCTTACAGTCCCCCCAGGGCGAACGGCTTCACGCTGGCCCTGGTGATCATGGCAGGCATGGCCGCCGCGCTGGTCTACACCGGCGTACAGATGGCGCAAGGCTCGCGGCGGGTTGCGTCCGGTCCACAGCCGGGCTGGCTGACCTGGGTCACGCCCCTCCTGGCGTTGATCGGCCTGGGGGTGGCCGGCTATCTGGCTTACGTCGAGACGCGCCAGGTGGCGGCGGTCTGCGGGCCGGTGGGCGACTGCAACGCCGTCCAGGCCAGCCCCTACGCCCGACTGTTTGGCGTGCTGCCGGTGGGGGTGTTGGGCGCGCTGGGTTATGTGGCGCTCCTGGCCGCCTGGCTGTGGGGCCGCTACGGTCGCGGCCGCCTCGCCGAGCTTGCGCCGCTGGCTGTGTTCGCGCTGGCGCTGTTCGGCGTCTTGTTCTCGCTCTACCTGACTTACCTGGAGCCATTCGTGATCCGGGCCGTCTGCGCGTGGTGCCTGACCTCGGCCGTCATCATGACCCTGCTGTTGCTGCTGAGCATTCGGCCGGCGCGGGCCGCGCTGGCGGGAGAGGACAGAGCATGAAACGATTGTTGGGCTTTGCCGAGTTCGTGCGGCGCCATTACCAGGCCATCATCATCGTGACCGTGGCTCTGGGCCTGGCGATTGGGCCTTGGACGACCGCGCCGGGGCAGGCCCTGCAACCCTACACCCAGGCGTTGACCTTCCTGATGATTCTATTCATCAGTTTCACCATCACCCCGCGTCAGTTCGCGCTAGTGGCGCGCCAGCCGTGGGGCGTGGTGGCCGGCCTGGCGCTGAACTTCGTCTACATGCCGGTCTTGTGCTGGGCGCTGGCCTGCCTGCTGGTGCGCGATCCGCAACTGGCGACCGGCGTGATCCTGGTGGGCGTGGTGCCGTGCGCGGGCATGGCGGCCGTGTGGACGGCGCTGCTCAAGGGGGATGTGCCGCTGGGCATGGCGATCAACGGCCTGACGATGATCCTGGGGCCGTTCCTGATCCCGCCGTTGATGGTGCTGTTTGCCGGATCGAGCGTCAAGATCAACCCGTGGGCCATGTTCGGACAATTGGCCCTGATCTTGCTGCTCCCGTTGGTGGTCGGCATGGCGGCGCGTTGGCTGGCGGACCGCTTCGGGGACGTGAAGTCCCATCTGCCGCTGCTGCCGGCGCTGTCCGCGCTGACCGCGGTGTTGCTGATGTTCACCGTCTGCAACGTCAACGTGCCGTTGATCGCTGCGCGCTGGTCCCTGGTGCCGTCGTTGCTGGCGGCGGTGGCGCTGATCTTCCCGCTCGGCTTTCTCGTGCCGCACTGGCTGGGGCGCTTCGCCTTCAACCGAGGCCAACGCATCGCCATCACCTATTCGTCGGGCATGAAGAACCTGCCCATCGCGGTCGGGCTGGCGTTCGCCAGCTTCGGCAAGCTGGCCGGGCTGCCGGTGGCGCTGGCCTTCATCGTGCAGATGCTTACGGCCAGCCTGTTCTATCGTTATCTCAGTCGCCAGGCAGCGCAGGTAAGGGGGACAGCCTGATGTTAATTGAAGACTACGACCTGGAAGTGTTCACTCCGCCCTGTGATCCGGGGGCGGAGCGATTCGCGGCGATGGCCCGGCTGATGACCGACATCTCGCCGGTCCTGCCGTACCTCAACGCGACGCTGCGCGGGGCAATTTACCACCAGGCGGCGAACACGCTGACCTGGAAGAAGGGCGGGCACAACCTGGCGTTCCATCCCTACGAGATTGCCACCAGCAACGTCGAGGATCGCACCGCGGCGCTCAAAGAGGTCGAGGGACTGATCGACCTGGTGAACCGCACCTGGGCGCGCCGGGAGGAGCTCACGCCTGACTTCGCGATGCGTCAGCGACCGACCCCGATGGCGGTCTTCAAGCTGCTGCCGGGCGCCAACTGCAAGCAGTGCGGCCAGCCCACCTGCTGGAGCTTCGCGCTCAAGCTAACCGCGGCGCAGGTCCAACCGGCCGATTGCCCACCGCTGCGGGAGCCGGTCTATGCCGGCCGGCTGGCGGAACTGGCGGCGCTGGTCGTGCCGGGGATGCCGGCGATCGGCTGAAAACAAGTGGAGAGATATGGCCGAAGTAGATTGGAGCCTTTGGTTCACGGAATACGACGTGGCCGGAGGTCTCCACGGTGCTGGACGCGACGCTGGGGGGAGTTGCCGATGCGGATGCCGCGGCTGCGCGGCCAGCGATGAGTGATCGTCCCAAGAGTTGCCTCTGCCCGAAGTGCGAGGTCGCGATGCTGAATTAGCGCCTCTCCTTTTTACCAGAATACATTCGGTGGGCTGGATACAAGGCCCGCCATCCATAGCCTACGAGGAGTCAACATGGTCAACGTCAAAGTTCTCGGATCCGGGTGCGCCAACTGCCAGCGGTTGGAGGCGAGCGTGCGCCGAGTGGTAGCGGCGCAGGGGATCGAGGCGCAGGTCGAGAAGGTCACCGATTACGCCGCGATGATGAAGTACGCCATCCTGGCCACGCCGGGGCTGGTGATCAACGAGAAGCTGATGGCGGCCGGGCGGATCCCACCCGACAAAGACATCGCCGCCTGGCTGGCCGCCGCGGCTGGACAACGGTAGGCGGCGTTTTTTTCGTGTCAATTCGTGGCCTGATTTTCAAGGCAACTTCGCTGGAGCACCAACATGACAACTGAAACGATCGCGCCTCGGCCGCGCGTCACGCGCGGCGATCTGGGGACGCTGGCGAAACTGGCCGCTGCTGCACTGGCCTGGTGGGCGGCCTACACGGCACTGCCGCCGGTGACCCAGTGGCTGACCTACAACGTAATCGGCCTGGCGCGCGGCTCGCACCTGGGTGATTCGGTGGCCTTCTTCCTCTACGACGTGCCCAAGATCCTGCTCTTGCTCTCCGGCATGATTTTCCTGATCAGCATCGTGCGCACCTTCTTCAGCGCCGAGCGCACGCGGGCGCTGTTGGGCGGCAAACGCCAGGGGCTGGGCAACGTGCTGGCGGCGATGCTCGGCATCGTCACCCCGTTTTGCTCCTGCTCGGCGGTGCCGCTCTTCATCGGTTTCGTCGAGTCGGGCATCCCGCTGGGCGTCACCTTCTCCTTCCTGATCGCGGCGCCGACCATCAACGAAGTGGCGGTCATCATGCTCTACGGCCTCTTCGGCTGGCGCGTGGCGGGGCTGTACATCGCTTCGGGCTTGGTGATTGCCACCGTGGCAGGGATCATCATCGGCCGGCTGCGCCTGGAGCGCTACGTCGAGGACTTCGTCTGGCAGCTTCAGATGGCGGAAAGCGGGCCGGGCGAGCAGCTCACCTGGCCGGAGCGCATCGGCCGCGCGTGGGAAAGCGTGAAGGAAATCGTCGGCAAGGTCTGGCTCTACGTGGTGGTCGGCATTGCAGTGGGCGCCGCAATCCACGGCTTCGTACCCGAGAGCGCCCTGGCTGGCATCATGGGCAAGCAGGCGTGGTGGAGCGTGCCGGCGGCCGTGCTGTTGGGCATCCCGCTCTACTCCAACGCCGCAGGGGTCATCCCCATCGTCAGCGCGCTGATGGAGAAGGGCGCCAGCCTGGGCACCGTGCTGGCCTTCATGATGTCGGTCGTGGGGCTGAGCTTGCCCGAGACGATCATCTTGCGCCGGGTGCTGAAGCCGCAACTGATCGCCGTCTTCATCGGTGTGGTGGCGCTGGCGATCATCATCACCGGCTACCTGTTCAATCTGGTGCTGTGAGGTGCTGCCATGACGCCTGTCGTTTACATTGTCAGCGCCGTGCTGGTGTTCGTCTTCTCCGGCCTGCTGGCCATGGCCGGGCTGGGCGCGGCGTTCCTGTTCGTGCCGTTCTTCTACTACCTGGGCGTGCCGCTGGCCGAAGCCACGCCGACCGCGCTGCTGCTGAACGTGGTCAGTCTGCTGTTCGCCACGGTCAACTACTGGCGCGGCAAACTGATCAACTTCCGGGTCGGACTGCCGGTGCTGATCGTCGCCGTGATCCTCTCGCCGTTCGGCGCGCGGCTGACGCCGCACGTGGACAAGCGGCTGCTGCTGGGCTTGTTGGCCGCCTTCCTGGTGTTTGCTGGGTTCATGATGCTGTTCTACCGGGCCAAAAAACGTGCGCGGGCATTGAGCCGGGCGGTCGAGGTCAGCGCGGGGGCCGGCGTGGGCAGCGTCGCCGGCTTCCTGGGCGGGCTGCTGGGAGTCGGCGGCGGCAACTTCATCCTGCCGGTGCTCAACTGGCTGGGGCTGGATCCCAAGGCGGCCGCGGGCACGACGGCGCTGGTGGTGGTCTTCTCGTCGCTGTCAGGCTTCCTGGGCCACGCCACCCTGGGCGGACTGGACCCGTTCTTCATCGGCATCATGGCGGTCATGGCTGCCGCCGGTTCGATCGTCGGCTCGCAGTTGATGAAGACCAAACTGTCGAGCGCACAACTCAAAAAGGTGATCGGCGTGCTGCTGTGGCTGATCGCCGCCAAGATGATTTTTGATCTGGTCAAATAGACGTCATTAGCGAGACCTTCGAGGTCTCGGAGACTTCGAAGGTCTCCAACTTAACAGGGAGACAACTCATGGACAAGAACGACGAACTGTACAAGGCTGGCCTGCTGTTACATGGCCACAAGTGTCCCGCCATGCCGATGGGGCTGCGCGCCGGCCTGGCTGCGCTGGAGACACTGGGCGTGCCGCGCGCGGCCGACGGCCAGTTGACCGCGTTGGTGGAGATTGACAGCGAGCACTGCGCCACCTGCTACGCCGACGGTATCCAGATGGCGACCGGCTGCACCTTCGGCAAGGGCAACATCCGCAAGCTGGGCTACGGCAAGTTTGTGCTGACCCTGGTGGACAACAAGACTGGCCGCAGCGTGCGCGTCGCCACCCGCAACGAGGTCATCAAGCGCAACCAGGAATCGGAGTTCATCCAGTATCGCAAGCGGGGCGTGCCCGCCTCCAAGATTGACCTCGCGCTGGTGGAGCCGAACATTGACTTCATCCTGGACGCGGCCGACGCCGATTTGTTCAAAATCGGGCCGGTCACCGAGACTAAGCTGCCCGCCGGCCGGCCGCACGACTTCAACACCATCATTTGCGCCGCATGCGGCGAGGTGGCGGTCGAGCGCTATGCCCGCGTCAAGAACGGGCAGATCGTCTGCATGCCGTGCGCGGAGAAGAGCTAGATGAAGATCGCAGCAGTCACCGAAGATGGCGTAACCATCAGCCAGCATTTCGGTCGCGCCCCGTACTATGTCGTTCTGACGGTTGAGGATGGGCAGGTGGTGGGCCGCGAACAGCGTGAGAAGGTCGCTCACGGCCGGGGCGCCGGCGGGCACGTTCACGTCGAGGGGCAAGCCCACGGCTTCGATGCGGCTTCCCAAGATACCCACGGCCGCATGGCGGCCCCGATCGCTGATTGTCAGGTACTTCTGGCGCGTGGTATGGGGATGGGCGCATTCCAAAGCCTGGTGCAGGCCGGCATCCAGCCGGTCATCACAGACATCGCAGCCGTTGACGAAGCCGTCGCGGCTTACCTGGCCGGCACGCTGACGAACCACACCGAGCGCTTGCACTAAACCGGCCTTCGCCTCCCGAGCACAGGAGTCAAAGGAATGCAACCATTCATAATCAAGCGCCGCTGTCCGGCGCAGGACACACTATGCAAAGCGATTCCGGCCTGCCCACGTGAGGCCATACGCTACGTAGCCGATGAGCATGAGCCGCTGGGCGGGGTCATCGTTTTTGACTACGACAAGTGTGACGGCTGCGGGCAATGCGCGCAAGAGTGTTGTGGCAGCGCGATAGAGATGCGGTAGGGAGCCAGAGCCACGCGATGTCACCAAAACACAAAACCGCGGCGCTGCCCCGCCAAGCGCAGGCGAAGGCTAAACCGGCCGCCACAAAACCGAGCGCGTTCCTGACGGTGCTGGTGATCGCCAGCATTGTGGTGGTCGTCCTGGGCATTATCTTGCTGAAGGATCGGCCGCAGGAGGCCGTGGCGCTCTCGACCGTGCAAGGCAGCAGCCAGTGGCGCAGGGCAAACCGGCCCTGGTGTTCATGCACTCCACGAGCTGCCAGTCCTGCATCGACATGATGAAGGTGGTGGACCAGGTCTATCCGGAGTTTGCCGGCCAAGTGACCCTGGTGGATGTGGATGTCTACGACGACGCCAACGGCCCGTTGATGCAAAAGCTGGGGCTGCGCTACATCCCGACCGTCGTGGTGTTCAACAAGGAGGGTCAGTCAGCGCAGAACGTCGGCCTGATGCAGCCGGACGCGTTCCGCACCTTCCTACGCCAGCGCGGCCTGGGGGGCTGACGTGGACTGGGACTTCTCCGTCATCCAGCACCTCTCACCCCTGGCGCTGATCCTGGTGTTCGCCGGCGGCGTGCTGACCAGCATCGGGCCGTGCAACATGACGATGATCCCGTTGATCGTCGGCTACGTGGGCGGCAGCCGCGACCTGTCGCGCGGGCGCAGCTTCGTGCTCTCGGCCACGTTCGCCACCGGCCTAGCGCTCACCTTCATGCTGTTGGGGGTGATCGTCTCGTTTGTGGGCGGGCTGGTGGGCGCGGGGCACAAGTGGTTTTACTACATTGTGGCCGGCATCTGCATTCTGATCGGCCTGCAACTGCTGGGGTTGATCCACCTGCCCATGCCCGACTTCCTGGCCGCCCAGCGGCAGAAGATGACCTGGCGCGGCGTGCCGGGTGCGTTGGCGTTGGGGCTGGTGTCGGGATTAGTTTCCTCCCAGTGCGCCACACCGGTGCTGGCCGCGATCCTGACGTATGTGATGGCCGAAGGGGCAGTCGCCTACGGCGCGCTGCTCTTGTTCGTCTACGCGCTGGGCCGCGGGGTGCCGATCGTGGCGGCCGGCACCTTCACCGGCGCGCTGAAGGGATTCCGGACGTTCGGTCGCTGGACGGGGGTGCTGGAGAAGGTCAGCGGCCTCATCATCATTGGCGTGGCGCTTTATCTGATTTGGATATCGTGATTGGGGGCGATGGAATCCATGGAGCTGGTTGGCGGCATCCGCCTGGTCAAGACTTTGCCCTGCCTGGCCGATCCCGGCAAGATCATCGTGATCGGCGAGACCGACGCAACGCTTGACGGCGTGCTGCCGCTGCTGAACGCGATCCTTCCCAACGTCGTCAGCTATCATTCTTTCAGCGGTGTGATGACGTTGCGCCGGCGGCCCGGGCTGATCACGCTCTACCCGGATAAGGTGATGATCACCCAGGTGGCTGATGTAGAGGAAGGCCTGGCGCTGCTGGCGGCGATGCGCGACTTGCTCAATCGCACGTGGACGCGGCGAGATGAGATCCAGCCGCGGCACGAAGGCCGGCTCGTGCCGCGGCCGCTGGATGTCTATGAGCTGCTGCCGCGCACCAACTGCCGGGCGTGCGGCGAGGCCACCTGCATGGCCTTCGCGTTCGGCCTGCTGGAGAGCCGCCATCGGCCCGAGCAGTGTCCGTCGTTGGCCGATCCGGCCTACGCCGCGCAGCGCCAAGCGCTGGCGGACATGCTGGAGCAGGCTGGCGACATACCCGGCGAGCGCAACCTGAACGCCCTCTGAATGACGTAAGAGGCCACCAGATGGAGAAGTATCTTACAGCACGGCAGCTCCAAGAGCGGCTGCAGGTCGACCGCATCACGATCTATCGCATGCTCCACAGCGGGCGGCTGAACGGCGTCAAGGTCGGCGGCCAGTGGCGTTTTCGCGAAGATGATGTCAGGCAGATGGTCGCCCCTGAGTCAGGCGTCAGCGGCGCCGCCCCCGGCGCGCCGCCCACGCTGCCGCTGCCCTGCTTGCAGGCTATGCAGCAGCTCTTTACCGAAGCAGCCGGGGTCGCGGCCATTATCGTTGACCCAGAAGTCCAGCCCCTGACGGATTTCACCAACGGCTGCGCCTTCTGCGACCTGATCCTCGCCTCCGAAGAGGGTCATCGACGCTGCCTCAAGTCGTGGGCTGCTCTTGCCGGCGGCGTGGACAGCGCCCCCCGCCTGCACCGTTGCCACGCCGGCCTGCTCTATGCCCGCACGATCATTCACGTCGAGGACCAACCGCTGGCCGCGGTTATCGCCGGTCAGGCGCTCAGTGACACCGATCCGGCTGAGGAGCGGCCGGAGCGGTTGGCAGAGCTGGCTGAAGCATGCGGTCTTCCCTTGTCCCGCCTGCAAGAAGCGTACCCGACGATTCACCGGCTCGATCATGCCCACCTGGATAAGATGCTCCATCTGCTCAGGATCCTAGGTGTGGCTGCCTGTCGCATCGGCGCCGAACGCAAGCGCCTAATCTCGAAGCTTGATAGAATCGCCCAGCTCGTGCTGGAGAGCTAGCCCGTACAACGAGTCGAGCCGCTGTTCGACTGCTGGCAGTCGGTGGGACTGCATTGGGACCACGCAAGCGCCCCAGCATGAAGGCAGCACGGCATGGGGTCGACGGCTCTGGGCGCCACAGCGCGACCTTCTTTGCTACATGGCTCCGGAAATCCGCGGCCAAGTTGGCATGACGCGTGGACAGCGCAACGCATTGGCGTCAACTTCGGCCAGCAGCGCGGCAGTAAGTGGTCATAACAATACACCAACCCGGACCAAGTCAGCCAGGGCGAGGGCCTTGGAGGGTCAGAGATTCCAGGTCAGCATCGAGCAGACCGACCAGACCGCAGGACACCTTGCCGCGGCGATAGTCATCCCCCAGTCTCTGTCTGCGGTTTCAACATCGAACCGCTCGGCTCAAGTTCTTCGAGAGCGCATTCTGATAAAACAGGAGGCGAACCGATGTCTGTGATAACCATCTCCAGAGAATTCGGCAGCGTGGGCGACGACTTCGGTGAGAGAATCGCCCAAGCGTTGGGGTACCACTGCGTGTGCAAGGAGGAAATCGTCACCCTGCTCAGCCAGTACGGCATGGTTGAGTTCGCTCGGGAGTATGAAACCCGACCGGGGTTTTGGGAAGGTTTCAATTCGCTCCGCGATCAGCGCCGCAGCGCGATGGTGGCCATGCTCAACCAGGTTGTGCAGGCTGTGGCGCAGCATGGCAACGTGGTGATCCAGGGGCGCAGCGGTTTTGCAGTCTTGACGGACTATGCCGATGTTCTTCATGTGCGTCTGCAAGCGCCTCTCGCGGTTCGGATCGAGCGCGTGGCGGCGGAGCAGAAGATGACGGCCGAGCAGGCAGCGGCGGTCGTCAAAGAGGGCGACAGAGTGCGGACGGCTTTTGTGGAGAACTTCTACGGCGTGCCGTGGGACGCCATCCACGCCTTCGATCTGGTAATCGACACCGGCAAGATTTCTCCCGAGTTGGCAATGCCCTGGGTGGTCGACGCGGCGAAAGCATTGGCACTCAGTCCAGCAACCGGCAAACCGTCCACCCGCTCGATAGAGGTGGATTCCGTCTTGGCAAAGGCGATTTCCGAGGTGCTTCGCTGCACGGCGGCGCATAGCTAACAACGTCAGCAGCGGTATTTTTTTGCACACATACTTCAGTGCCGATTGAACTAATAATTCACCTGGATGCCTACTGAAGAGAAGGTGATACTTCTCGACGTGGTTGTGCCCAAGGTGCGCGCGGCTGCCGAACGGCATGGGATGCCCCTACCAACCGCTGAGGAACTGGACCATGAGCGTTTACCTGGATAATGCTGCGACGAGCTGGCCCAAGCCGGAGGCGGTGTACCTGGCCGTGGAGCACTTCATGCGCGAGGTGGGCGCCACCCCTGGCCGCGGCGGACATTGGCGCGAGGAGGAAGCTGCCCGCATCGCCGATGAGGCGCGGGCGGCGCTCGCGCAGCTTTTCAACGCGCCCAACCCGGCCGGCATCGCCTTCACTATGAACGCCACACAGGCGATCAACATGGCGCTGAAGGGCATCCTGCACCCCGGCGACCACGTCATTACGTCGTCCATCGAGCATAACGCGATATGGCGGCCGCTCAAGGCGTTGGAGCGCCGCGGTGTCGCCGTCACTGCCGTCCCCTGTGCGCCCGACGGGGCGCTGGATCCCGCCGCTGTCGAAGCGACCATCCAACCTAACACGCGCCTGATTGTTATGCTGCACGCCTCCAACGTCCTGGGTACCCTCCTGCCGGTCGCCGCTATCGGCGCAATCGCGCGCACCCACGGTATCCTCTTCCTGGTGGACGCCGCGCAGACGGCTGGCGCGTATTCGATAGACATGGAGTCCATGCACATCGACCTGCTGGCCTTCCCCGGTCACAAGGGGCTGTACGGGCCGCATGGCACCGGTGGGCTGATCGTGCGCCCCGGCGTTCAGTTGGAAACGTGGATCGAGGGCGGGTCGGGGATCGAATCAGCGCCGGAAACCATGCCCGAGGCACTGCCCCTCCGGCTGGAGGCCGGCACGCAGAATGCAGCGGGCATCGCCGGGCTGCTGGCCGGGGTGCGCTTCGTGTTGGAGCAGGGGGTCGAGCGCATACGCCAGCACGAGCTGGCGTTGACCGCCACCTTGATCGACGCGCTGCGCGACGTGCCGGGCCTGACGGTGTTGGGACCGGCCGAACTAGCCCGACGCAGCTGCGGCTCAGCCCCGGCTACTTCACCACGCCGGCCGATGTCGAATACGCGGCTGAGTCGCTGCGCAGTATCCTGTAGGAGTCAGCATGGCCAAAGAACGCGTTGAGAAGACCCTGATCATCCTGGAAGAGGCCGAGGTGTGGCAGGTGTTGGCCGTGGCGCAGCGTGACGACCCGCAGGAGATCTACCGCTGCGTGACGCAGATCATCGCCAAGAAGGTCGAAGCCGCGCTGCGCCGGCGCTGTGGGTGAGGGGATCGCTCCTGAAAAATCCGAGCATGGGAGGGGGCCACATGTCGAAGGTCGCCATTACACTAGATGAACAGCAACAGGCCGAGGTGCGGATGATCCTGGCGGATGGTGACGGCCAGGAGGCGTTACGTTTTCTCAAAGAGGTCGTCTGGGACCAGGTCCAGGCCGTGGGGCGCAAGGCATTGCGCGGCCACATGGAGCAGGGACAGACTACTTGACAAGAAGAAAAGATCATTGCCGTCTTCCGCCAGGTGCGCGACGGCATCGCGAATAAACTACCCTATCTCATGGAGGAACACTGACATGTCCCAAAACACCGCTGCCGCCTCCGCCGCTCCCGGCGTGGGCAAACGTCTCTCGACCCTCGACCGCTTCCTGACGCTGTGGATCTTCCTGGCCATGGCCGTGGGGGTGGGGCTGGGCGCGCTGCTGCCCGGCGTCGAGGCCTTCATCAACCGCTTCCAGGTGGGGACGACGAACATCCCCATCGCCATCGGTCTGATCGTGATGATGTACCCACCCTTCGCCAAGGTGCGCTATGAGGAGCTAGGCAAAGCGTTCCGCGACGTCAAGCTGTTGGGGCTGTCGCTGGTGCAGAACTGGATCATCGGCCCGGTCTTGATGTTCCTGCTGGCGATCATCTTCCTGCGCGACAAGCCGGAGTACATGATGGGGCTGATCATGATCGGCCTGGCGCGCTGCATCGCCATGGTGATCGTCTGGAACGACCTGGCCAAGGGAGATCGGGAGTATGCGGCCGGGCTGGTGGCGTTCAACAGCGTCTTCCAGGTGCTCTTCTACAGCGTCTACGCCTGGTTCTTCATCACCGTTCTGCCGCCGCTGTTCGGGTTGCGGGGCAGCGTCGTGCAGGTCAGCATCGGCGAGATCGCCAAGAGCGTGGCGATCTACCTGGGCATCCCCATGGTCGCCGGCTTCCTCACCCGCCTGATCCTGGTGCGGGCCAAAGGCCGGGCCTGGTACGAGCGGGAATTCGTGCCGCGCATCGGTCCGCTGACCCTCATCGCCCTGCTCTTCACCATCGTGGTGATGTTCAGCCTGAAGGGCAACCTGATTGTGCAGATTCCGCTGGACGTGGTGCGCATCGCCATCCCGCTGCTGTGCTACTTCGTGGTGATGTTCCTGGTCAGCTTTTGGATGGGCAAGCGCAGCGGCGCGGACTACGCCAAGACGACGACGATCGCGTTCACCGCGGCCAGCAACAACTTCGAGTTGGCGATCGCGGTGGCCGTGGCGGTCTTCGGCATCGGCTCGGGCCAGGCGTTCGCTGCGGTGATCGGGCCGCTGGTGGAGGTGCCGGTGATGATCGGGCTGGTGAACGTGGCCTTCGCGTTCCAGCGCCGCTGGTTCGGCCACGCGCTATAGCACGCTTCGGCGGCTGTGGCGGCCACAGCCGCCGAAGCGTGCCCGCCTGCAGTTCATAATCTGAGGGCATAGTATTTCTTCTCACCCCCACAGCACCACCTGCCGGCCATGCACCTGCGCCACCTCGACGGGGACGCCGTAGGCAGCGCTCAGGCGGTCGCTGCTGAACGTTTCCAGCAGCGGCCCGGCCTGCAACACCTGGCCGCCGCGCATCAGCACCAGATGGGTGGCTAAACCGGCCGCCACCTCCGGCTCGTGCGTGGTGAGCAGGATCGTCACGCCCTGAGCCGCCAGGTCGCGCAACAGCGCCAGCAGCCGCGCCTTGTTGCCCAAGTCGAGGTGCGAGGTCGGCTCGTCCAGCAGCAGGAGACGCGGCCCCTGTGTCAGCGCCCGCGCGATCAGCACGAGCTGGCGCTCGCCCCCGCTCAGCCGGGCGATCGAACGCCCCTCCCAGCCGGCCAGCCCTACCCGCACCAGGGCGTCCCGCGCGATGCGGGCATCCTCGGCGCCGGGCATCTCCAGCGGCTTGAGGTAGGGCGCGCGGCCGAGCAAGATGTATTCGAGTAGCGAATATTCGAACGGGTTGTGCTCGCTCTGCGGCACCAGGCCGATCAGCTGGCCCAATTCCCCGCGACCATAGCTCGCCAGCGGCCGGTCCCGCAGCGTGATCTGACCGGCCTGCGGCTTCAGCCAACCCAGCGCCAGGTGCAGGAGGGTCGTCTTGCCCGCGCCGTTCGGTCCCAGGATCGCGGTCACGGTGCCCGCCTCGATCTCCAGCGTGAGCTCCTGGAAGACCGTCTTGCCGTTGAGGCCATAGCCGAAGCGGACGTCGTGGAAAGCCAGCAGCGGTGTGCTCATCGTGTCACGCGCAGCGGTTGTTTCATCATCAGGGCCATGAAGGCCGCCGCGCCGAGCAGCGAGGTCAGAATGCCCAGCGGGATCTCGCCGGCCAGCAGCGTACGGGCCGCGTCGTCGCACAGCAGGCTGAACAGCCCGCCCAACAGCAGCGCGGCCGGCAGCGCGCGGCGGCTGTCGGAGCCGTAGAGCCGCCGCGCCAGGTGCGGCATGATCAGCCCGATCCAGCCGACCATGCCGCTCACCGAGATGACGGCCGCGGTAGCCGCCACGGCGGCCGTCAGGACGAGCACGCGCTCGCGGGGCGGCGCCACGCCCAGCGAGAAGGCGGTGGCGTCCTCCAGCGCCAGCAGGTTCAGCCGCCAGCGCATCCGGATCATCACGAACAGCGCCAGCAGCGTGAGCGGCAGGATGGCGCGCAGTTGCGGCCAGGTGACGCTCCACAGCCCGCCCAGCAGCCAGAAGGTGATCTCCGGCAACTGGCGCAGTGGGTCGGCGACGTACTTCAGCAGCCCGACCCCGGCCGAGAAGAGCGCCGAGACGGCGATCCCGGCCAGCACCAGCCGCAGCACCCAGCCGCCGTAGCGCAGCCGGTGGGCCAGGAAGTACGATAGCCCCAGTCCGATGAAGGCGAACAGCGCGGCCGAGCCTTGCACCAGCCAGGCCGCATTGCTCAGGAAGACGATGCTTAGCGCCGCGCCGAACGCCGCGCCCTGCGACACGCCCAGGAAGCCCGGCTCCACCAGTGGGTTGCCCAGGATCATCTGGAGCACCGTGCCCGCGCCGGCCAGCGACATGCCTAGCAGCACGGCCGCCAACACGCGCGGCAGCCGCAGGTTCCACACCAGGCGCTGCGCCAGCTCGTCGGTCAGCAGCCGCTCCGGCGCCAGAAGGGGCGGCGCGGGGTAGCGGCCCACAAACAGCGAGAGCGCCAATGCGGCCAGCAGGAGCACGCCGAGCCAGACCAGGCTGTCCACGCGAGCCCGGGGCGTCGCGCGCGCCGCAGGAAAGACGGCCGGAACCGTGGCGCTCAAGGCAGGTCTCCGAACAGGATGGGCTGCACGTGCTGGTCGTAGGCCGCGTCGTCCAGGCCGTACAGCTCACGATAGAAGCGCCGGGCTTCCTGCCCCATGTCCAGGTCAGGGAAACGGTCGGGGTGGATCTTGCCGGCCAGCCAGGTCAGCCCCAGCGTCCAGCGGGTGTCGGGCTGGTCCCAACTGTAGAAGTCGCCGGGGAAGGCGTACAGCCGGCCCGCCTTGACCGCCCGCAACAACTGCCACTGGGGATCGGCCTTCAACTTCGTGACCACCTCGGCCACCTTGGCCGTGTAGGTGACGACGCAGATCTGGTCGGGGTCCCAGGCCGCGATCTGCTCCAGGCCGACTTTGGTCCAACCGGCGCCGATCTGCGCGTCTCGCCAGACCGGCCGGCCACCTGCCATCTCGACCAGCAGCGTCTGCATCCAGGCCAGCGGCGGCACGTTGAACGCCACGGCGCCGTCGCGGTCGGTGTAATACATCAACAACACACGGGGCTTCTGCTCGTCCTTCAGGCCGGCTACGGCGCTAGCGACCTTCTCGGCGTGTGATCGGAAGTAGGCAGCAAGCTCCTGGCCGCGGGCCGTGTTCCCGAAGACCTGGCCCAGGACTTGGAGATCGCGCTGATATTGTTCCGGCGTCTCGAAGTCCACGTAGACCACGGGGATGCCCAGGGTCTCCAACGGCTTGCCCAGCTTCTCGGCGTTGCTGCTCTTGAGGATGACCGCGTCAGGCTGGACTGCGGCGATCTGCTCCGGGCCGGCCTCGGGCCCAAGTTGTGTCTTGGCCCCGTAGCCGGCGTCTACCAGGGGGATGAAGTCGCGCTGCATCTGGCTGGTACTGCCGATCGCTGTGATGCGCGCGCCGGCCTCGGGGAAGAGATAGGCCGCATCCGCGACCATGAAGAGCGCCCGGCCCACGAGGGCGATGCGCTGTGGCGGCCGCTGGAAGGTCACGGCGCGGCCCAGCGCGTCGGTCATTGTAGTTGGTCCGGCATTCGTGGCGGCCGCGACTGCAGGCGCGGCTGTCGGCGCCACGGTCGAAGGCGGTGGGGCGGCAGGGGCAGTGCAGGCCGTCAAGGTCGCAAGCAGCAGAAGGACGATGGCAAGTTGGAGGGGCAGCCGGGATGTGTGCATGGTGATAGCTCCTGGTTCGTTCGCTGGCTATTTTGTCTCTGAGTATTTACAATCTGAATAATAAATCTCTGCGCCGCGCTTGTCAAATTCACCAAGGCTTTGACAGCGCGTCCGCGAACGGCTACAATGGGGGCATCTTTCGAGCGGATCATGCCCATGCAAGCTGACTGGCCTGCGGAAAACATCTTGTTGGCGTTGCTGTGCGAGCGGCCGATGCACGGCTACGAGCTGGCGCAAACGGTCAAGACCGATGCCGCGTTGCGCGCCATCTGGCGCATCGAGCTGAGCGAGGTCTATTTCCTGCTGCGCAAACTGCTGAAGCAAGGTTTCATCGTCGCGGAAGCCGAGATGCCCGGCGCAGGGCCGCCGCGGGTGATCTATGCGCCGACGCCGGCCGGCCAGGCTGCGCTGGAAGCCTGGCTGACCGTCCCCGAAAAGTACCCCCGCAACCTGCGCACGGCGCTGCTGGCGCGCATCTACCTGGCGCTGCGCCGCGATCCGGCGTTGGCCGTCCGCCTGGTGGACGCGCAGCGAGAGCACTTACTGCGCTGGTTGGAAGGGGAGCGGGATCGCGGCCACGGGGATGAGATCGTGGCGCTGGTGCATCGTTTTCGGGCGGCGCAGGTGGAAGCGGCGCTCGTCGCACTGGACGAATTGCACTGCGTGGCGCTGGCGCGGGCTGACGCGTCCAGGCCCTCTGCTACTGCAACAGCCGCGGCATAGCGAAAATCACCGCTGCGCTCAGGATATGGTGTTCTGTTCACCCTGAAGGATGTTCGTCCTGGTGGCCGGCGGCCGGGCCTGGCCGGGCCATCGGCGCGGTGATCGGGCCGCTGGTGGAGGTGCCGGTGATGATCGGGCTGGTGAACGTGGCCTTCGCGTTCCAGCGTCGTTATTTCAAGGGCGAGCTGAGCGCCGTTCCGGCCGAAATGGCCGCGGCAGCAGCCGAGGCCTGCCCGCCGGCGGAGAGGCTGATGCCGAAGAAGGGTTGATCGCGCGCGCGGCGGTTTTTGTGGGAGAGTGAAGACCAGTTGGCCGGTGCGACTGGGGGCATCCTCGATTGGTTGAAACAGCGATTCGAGTGAGGGAGTGCGACACAGATGCTTACGATCCGTCCCTACCGCGAGTCCGATGCGGAGAGCGTCGGCCGGCTCATCGCGGACACCTACAGCCAGTTCAACCTGTCCTTTGCTTCGGCGGACGATCTTGGGAAGCTGCTCGGCCCCTTCCGGCATGCGTGGTCGGCGGAACCAGCCCACCGCGAGGCCATCGCGCAGGTGATCCAGGCCCCGCTGGTCCTCGTCGCCGAGGAAGATGGCGAGATCGTCGGCGTGCTGCGCGGGCGAAGGGAACGGCTGGCGAGCCTGTTCGTCCGGGGAGACCGCCATCGGCAGGGGATCGGGCGGCTACTGGCAGAGCAGTTCGAGCAGGAGTGTATGCGGCAAGAGGTGACAGTGATCCGGGTTGCCGCGACGCTCTACGCGATTCCCTTCTACGCCGCCCTGGGATACCGGAAAACAACCGGGGTTCGCAACGGGTGGAGCTTCGAGGGGACAGGGCTGAGGTATCAGCCGATGAAGAAAGTCCTGGAGGGCTTGTGATTCTGCACGAGCGGTTCTGAGAAGTAGCCACCTATCCCATCCCCGAACTCCCCAGTCGGCCGATGCCGCCAGACGGCGCTTGCGCTGCGGTCACCGACGCCTCCTGTTGGCGACAAGACCGTGGACCCCCTCAAGGACACCTGCGGGTTGCCGGATGCGTTGTTGCGGGTGTCGTTGTGGCGTAGCAGCAGAGAATATGGGGGCTTGAAACCCCGTGTTGCCGTCATCGGCCGGGCTAAGGGCCGGATAACCCTGCCAGCCCAGCTCTGGCATGCGCTTCTGACCACGGATCGCCTCTATTCCAAACCAGACATCGCCACTCTGCGCACCGCGATCCCAATCCTGCAATTCGCTCGCGCTCGGATGGTTGAATTCGCCGACCACGGCCCCGGCCACGCATTGCACGTCAAGTCCTACGCCAGTCAGTTGGGGCACGTGATGGGGCTGAACCAAACCGAACAAGGGCTCCTGCGCGCCGGCGCGCTCTTCCATGACGTCGGTAATGCCGTGGACCGCGAGCGCCACAATATCCTAAGCGAGGAGACGGTCATTCGATTGACCGCCAACGGAGAGCTTCCTTTCAGCGCCGAAGAAGCAGACGTGGTCGGCCTGCTCTGTCGCTGGCACCGGCGCGAGTATGATCCAAGCCGGGTTGATACTCTGGACGGTGATGCGGTTCGCACGGGGTTGCTGGCCTCAATCCTGCGCGTGGCTGACGCGATGGACATTGACCAGCGCCGGTCCGATTACTCGGACCGCTTTTATCGTATCTTCTCAATCATCCGGGGTAGGGGCACGGCCTTGCGCCTGCCCGTCAGGGCGACCGCCAGGGTACGCCCCTACAAATTGAGAAGACGCCCCCGATTCCAGGAGCCGATCTCGATCAGATTGCCTTCCGGGTCGGCCACCATGGACGAGTGCATGCCCCACGGCTCATCGCGCGGCGCGTAGATCGGCTGGCTGCCCGCCGCGATCACCTGCTGATATATCCGATCCGCATCCGCCGAGGTCGGCAGGTCTATCGCCAGCTCGAACGTGCCGTTCAACCCGGCCGGATAGGCCGGCGCCTGGCCCAACAGCCCCGGCAACTGCGCCCGCTCATACATCGAGAAGCGGACGCCGTCGTTCACGAACTCCGCATACGGCCCGTTGCCATCCCAGGCGATCGCGAACCCCAGCACATCCCGGTAGAACGCCACCATCCGGGTGAGATCAGTCACAAAAATCCCGATCATGTCAATGCGCGTGCCCATGTGGCTCTCTCCTTATTTTATTCCCAAAATCGTTCGGGTAATCCTGTGGCGCTCGCCGTTGCGTCAAACCGCCCGAAAATGAATTCCCGGGCTACCAAGCAGCGCCCGGTAAACCGGGCTGGGTCGGTTGAGGGGCATTTCAGCCCCATTCACACTTGTCCCGACCGCAGGTGCGGGATGGGGGCGCTGTCCTGAGAATGGGCCGCGGATGCACGCGGATAAACACGGATATGGGAACTTTTCCGCGTCCATCCGTGTTGATCCGCGGCCCGTAACCGTAGGCGGCCTTGATTCAATCAAGCTTCAGGGGCAGCAAGACGTCGCCTGCCTGTTGCACCACTGCCACGGCGCGGCCGCCGCGACGCGCCGGACGCAGGCCGTCGGCCTGCACCACCCCTGTCACGATGGGCTGGCCTTCCGGTGTTTGCACCGCCGCAACCCCCGCGGCCAGCACGCTCTCGACCGACTGCGGGCCTGCCAGCGAGCGCGTCTCACCGACCTGGATGTACCGTCCCGCGTCGCCGCCCGCCGTCAGACCCACGGCCGCCAGCGCGCCGATGACGCCCATCTCGTCGCCGCCCAGCCCTTCCAGGTAGATGCCGTGGCGAGCCGCAAGCCCGCGCGCGTCGGCCTGGGTGAGCAGCTCGCGCTGGGCGCGCAAGCCGAACTCCACGACCTCGGCGGGTACGCTGCGGGCGATGCATAGGCCGGGGTCGCTGCCCGGCTGGAAGTCGGCCAACATCAGACTGCGCACGCGCGCTGCCAGGGCGCCCAGGTCAACGTCATCCCCGTCGTCCAGCAGAAGCGCCTTGCTGCTGTTGTTCTTCGTGCATGGCACGCGCGGGTCGCGGAGCAATTGCTGGCGGATGACGCCCAGCACCGTGTAATCCGCCGCCAGGTCGGCGGCCACGGCGCGGGCGAGGGCACCCGTCCCGCGCGACTCTAAGTTGTCGGTATCATCTATGCCGATGTAAATCATGGTCTTGACAAACCTTTCTCGATGCGGTAGAATGGTTTTGGGTATATGCCCAAAACACTCTCATCTCGACCAAAGAGACGCAGGAGGTCAATATGAGCAAGCTCTTTGTGCGCGAACGCCGCCAGATCGGGGCCGGGGCCGGTCAGCCGCGTTTCCGGATCGTCGCATCCGAAGGACTCGACATGCGCGTCTACGTCCCCCACATGCGCCGGGTTGAGTTGGAACAGTTGGCGGCCGCAGCCGGGGCCGAGATCGTCTACCTGGCGCGCGGCGATCAGGAGGGCGAGCCGGCGCATGGTCGCGGCGAAGGCCGGCGCCACGGACGCCGCATGCACCACGAGGGCTAGGCGCCCATGCCTCGTCCACGCAAACGGCGCACGGTAGCCATCCCAGGCCGCGCGATGATCTACAAACCGGCCGGCGTGCCGCTGGATGGCTTGCGCCGGGTCAACCTGCTGCCTGAAGAGCTGGAAGCGTTGCGCCTCATGGATCTGGAAGACCTGACCCAGGAGGATGCGGCGGAACGCATGGGCATCTCGCGCTCCACATTTCAGCGGATCGTGGCCCAGGCACGCCGCCAGGTGGCGCTGGCCTTGATCGAGGGCGCGGCGCTGATCATCGAAGGGGCCGCGGTTGACCGGTCACCATCGCACCCGCGCCAATAATTCGAATAGGGTGCATTCAGGTAGGGGCGGGTTTTCCGTGGTTAACGCTGGCCTGCTCTGTAAGGCAGTCGCGCTACGATGGCAAGCTCTCCGCCGACGCGAAGAAACCCCCGCCCCTACACTGTGTCACTCTACCCCTTCCCTCACCCTTTCCGATAGATGCGCGTGCCGGGGTTCTCGCCTGCCAGGACACGCGCCAGGTTGCCCCGCTCCAGTCCGTTGATGAGGAATACCTCGCGGACGCTGTCAGCGCGGGCCAGGGCGGTGAGCATCGAGCGCTCCACCGGCAGGTCATCCAGATCGCGCGCCAGTAGCTCGTCCACCGCGATCTCGCTGATGAACTCGGCCTTGGGGTTCTTCTTGGGATCCGCGGTGAACAGACCGCGCTCGTCCTTCACCAGGACACAGCGCCGCGCGCCGACTACCTCCGCGGTCAGAAACGCCCCTGCGTCGGTGCGGTGCGGCGGGATGCGGCCGCTCTCGGCCGGCTCCTCCCACAGCCCGTAGGGCGGCATGGCGTGCATCACCGGAATCACGCCCATCGCCATGTAGGATGGCAGCTTGAGGACGTCGTCATGGCCGATCTTGACGCCGCCGTGCGGGGCCAGGAGGAGCGAGACCATCAGCGCGTTCTGCTCGCTGATGCTGTCGCCCAGCTTGGCGAGCACACCGGTCGGCATGCCCAGGTCAAGCGCGATGGCGTAGGCGTGGCGGCTGCGGGTGCCGCCACCCGTGACCACCAGCATCTCGTACTCGGCCCGCGCGGCGACGATTTCCTCCAGGATGGGCAGCAGCGCCACCCTACCGCGGTCAATGATGCTTTGGCCGCCGAGCTTGATCACGTTGAGATTCGGTAGCGGGCGGAAGACCTGGCTGGTCTCGGTGCTGGCCATCAGCGCTTTGTCCATCAGGGACTCAGCCATCAGGGGCGTCTCGATGTGCAGCCGACCGGAAAGGTCACGTACCAGGCTCATGAAAGCTCTCCTCAGATGCAGGTTGTCTCGCCGGTGTGGCGGGTGTCGTAGCCGCCCAGTTGCGCGACGACGGCGCGGAACTCCGTCGTGCGGAGCATGGTCAGCACCGCGTCGAGGGGCGGGCGGGTTTCGTCGCCGGCCAGGCAGATCAGATCATAGCGCTCGTGCGCCAGGGGCACAAAGTCCAGCCCATAGGCCCGGGCGGCGGCGTACAGGCCCAGGGCCACATCCGCCTGCCCCTCCTGTACCGCAGCAGCCGCGGCCAGATGGGTCGGCACGACGAAATCGTAGCCGGAGATGCTGCCCGCCGCGATCTGCGCCAGTCTCAGGTGATGATCCAGCAGCGTACGCGTGCCGGAGCCGGGCTGGCGGTTGACAAAGCGCAGGCCGGGCCGCGCCAGATCGGTCCACGCCGCCAGGCCCAGGGGGTTGCCTGGCGGCACGATCAACCCCTGCTCGCGCTCGGCCAGGGTGACGACGCAGAGGCGTTGGCCCAGGAAAAGCCGCTGCAGGATGGGCAGGTTGTACTCGCCGGTGGCCTCGTCCAGGATATGCGCGCCGACCAGACCGGCCTCGCCGTGCAGCAGCGCCAGCAGACCATCGAGGCTGCCGACGTAGCTGGCCGTGATGCTCAGCTCGGGGTGCGCCTGCCGGAGCCTGCTCCACAGCGCCTCGAGGGCCAGGTCGTGACTGCCGGCAAATCGCAGGCCGTAGGGGCGGGTCTGAGACCCGCCCCTACCGGCGACCAGGGCGGGCGCTGGCAGCCGGCGCTCGCGCCAAACCGCCAACTGCAATTCGAACGCCGCCGCAACTTCCTCCGGGCTATAGCCCTGCGCCAGGGCTTCGACCAGCGGCCGTTCGACGATGCTCCGCAGGCGGTTTTCCCGCAGCGCCAGCACGGCATCCGCGTCGTCCGACCGGGCCACCACGCTGCCGCGGCGCCGATTGGTCTCGATGATGCCGTCGTGTTCGAGCAATTGATAGGCACGGGCCACGGTGCTGGGGTTGACGGCGAGGCGCTCCGCCAACTGGCGCACCGGTTCCAGCTTGTCCCCCGGCTTGAGCTGGCCGCGCGCGACACCGAGGCGCACCTGCTCGATGATCTGCTGATACACGGGGACGTCGTTGAACGGGTCTACCTGGATCATCTCAATACACCATTTCTCCGCGCACAAAGGCGGCAGTGCGGGCGTCGGCCGGCGTGTTGAAGAAGGTCGCTGTGTCTGCCAACTCGATCAGGTTGCCGGCGAGCAGCAGGCCGACCCGGTGCGCCAGGCGCTTGGCCTGAAAGACGTTGTGGGTCACGATCACGATGGTCGTCCCGCGCTCCTGGTTCTGGCGGCGGATGATTTCTTCGATCAGCCCGACGTTGTACGGGTCGAGATTGGCGGTCGGCTCGTCAAGGAGCAGCACGCGCGGCTCGATGACCAGTGCGCGCGCCAGGGCCACTCGCTGCATCTCGCCCCCTGACAGGGTGTGCGCTCCTTGCTTTGCCAGCCCCGTCAGCCCCACCTCTTCCAGCATCGCGTCCACCCGACCATCGGCTGGCAGCCCCCGCAGCCCCAGACCGTAGGCGATGTTGGCGCGCACGCTGGCACGGCGGAGCACCGGCCGCTGGAAGACGGTGGTGACCTGGCGGCGGACGGCCAACGGCGCCGCGCCGTTGATGGTCTGACCGGCAAAGCGGATCATACCAGAAGTCGGGGTTTCCAGGAAGTTAAGCAGACGCAGCAGCGTGGACTTGCCTGCGCCGCTCGGGCCCACGAGGGCCAGAATTTCGCTCTCGCGGACCTGCATGGTCGGGATGTCGAGCACGGCGCGGTTGCCGTAGGTTTGACGGAGGGATTCGAGTTGGTACATGGTGGAGTGATACATTGGTATATTGGTAGTACCGCAAAACTCGCTTTGTCACCCTGAGCGGGTTAGCCCCGTGAACTGCGTTGCGGCGAGAATCCAGCGAAGGGTCTCGTCGCGAGAGGAGATTCTTCGCTGGAATCTCGCCGTTATGAGAGATCCGGGGCAGACCCGCTCAGAATGACAGGCAACGGGTAGCGAGTTTTGCGCCATTGCGTAGATTGGTAGATTGGAAGTTTTGTGGATTGGTGGACCGGTTTCCCAATCTACCAACTCACGTTCTTCCCTGCAATCGCAACAACGCCACGTTCGCCGCGAACGCGAGCGTCAACAGGATGATGCCCAGGGCCAACGCGAGTGCAAACTCGCCCTGACGGGTGTTGAGCACGATGGCGGTGGTGAGCACACGCGTCTTGCCCGCGATGTTGCCGCCGACCAGCATCACCGCACCGACTTCGGAGATGATCCCGCCGAACGCGGCGACGATGGCGGCCACCACGCCGATGCGCGCCTCCACCAGCACGGCCCACGCCTCCTGGATCGCGGTGGCGCCGAGCGAGCTCACCTGGACGCGCAGCGCGGGGTCCACGCTGCGCACCGCGGTCATCGTCAGCCCCATCACCAGCGGCAGGGCGATGATCGTCTGCGCCGTGACCATGGCCCGCGGGGTGAAAAGCCAGCCCAAGACGCCGAACGGTCCGCTGCGCGAAAGCATCAGGTAGACGAAGAGGCCCACCACCACCGGCGGCAAGCCCATGCCGGTGTAGAGGATCGCGGTGATCAGGCCGTGGAGCCGCGTGCGCGTCAGCCCCAGCGCGACCCCGATCGGCACGCCGATGGCGGTGCTGATGAGCAACGCCAGGCCGGACACGCGCAGCGAGAGGATGATGATCTCCCCCAGCTCGGCATTGCCCCCGGCCAGCAAGCGGATCGCCTCAAGCAAACCCTCCAATAGATCGTTCATGTCTCTTCATCTTCGCCGTGAAGCTACTCTCGCACTCTTGCACCATCACACCATCACACCATCGCACCATCGTACTATCGCACTACTTCTTCGCGCTCGGGTAGAAGAGCGGTTGGCCGAACTTATCGGCGCCGAAGCTGCCGACCAGCTTTTGCCCCTCGTCCGAGGTCATCCACTCGATGAACTTCATCGCCAACGTGTTGTTGACCGAGGGGAATTTGTCCGGGCTGACTGCGAGGAGACCGTAGGGGTTGAGCAGATCCTTGTCTTTGTTCTCAGCCAGGTTGGCCCCGCCGATCAGCAGGGCCAGATTGGGCGTTTTGTCCTTCATGGCGAGCCAGGTGCCGCGGTCGGCCAGCGTGTAGGCCTTTTGCTCGTTGGAGAAGAGCAGGGTGTCGCCCATCCCCTGGCCCAGGGAGTTGTACCACTTCATCTCCTTGGTCGGGGTGACGCTCAGAGACGCCCAGATGGCCTTTTCCTTGGTTTGCGTGCCCGATCCATCACCGCGGCTGGCGAACGGCGCGGCCTTGTCCATGATGGCCTTGAACGCGTCCTTGGCCAGGGACATGCCCGTGATCTTGGCGGGGTCCTCCTTCGGCCCGACGACGACGAAATCATTGTACATCACGTCGAAGCGTTCTTTGGCGAAGCCGTCGGCGACGAATTTGTCTTCGGCTGCGCGGCTGTGGACGAGCAGCACGTCGGCATCCCCCTTGCGACCGATCTCGATGGCCTGGCCGGAGCCGACCGCGACGAAATCTACCTTGCAGTTGTTGGCCTTCTCGAAGATCGGCAGGATCGCGGTTAGCAGGCCGGTATCGGCGGTGCTGGTGGTGGTGGCCAGGAGCAGTGTACCCGATTTCCGGACAACGGGCGTTATGGTGGCCGTGGGTGCGGCCGCCTTGGTAGGTTCGGGCGCCTTGGTCGGCGCTGCCGCAAGCGGCTGCGTGGAGAACTCGATCTTGTTCACATCCTTGACCCACAGATTGCTGGGCAAGGCGGGCATGGCGAGCTTGAGCTTCCCAGGCGTGTTGGTGAAGGCGACCATGCAGTCGGCGCAGCCACGGATCGCAGCCAGGTCTACTTCTGCCGAGAAGCCGTCCGCGGCCGTGAAGACCAGCTTCGTGGCCGCGGCGGTAGGTTTGGCCAGCGCAAACAGATCGCTCAGGCGCACGCCCTCGTACTCCGCCGACCCAGACTTCGGGTGCTCCGCGGTGATCTTGACCACTTTCATACCGCGCAGGTCGGCCTCTTTCAGGCCCAACGCCTTCTCGACAGCGCCGACCATCACCAAGTCGCCCGTAACGGACGCCGCGGGCGCGGCGGCGGTCGTTGGCGCAACGGTCGGCGCGGGCGCCTTCGTGGCTGCAGGCGCGGGTACGGCCGTGGCAGTCGGCGCGGGCAGCAGGGTCGGTGTCGGCGCTGCCGCGCAACCGGCGAGCAGGAGCTGACTGATGAGAAGCACGAGACAAAGAATAGAGAGAGCAGCGGAACGTTTCATGGGATTTCCTCCGATGGGTTAGTGGCGCCCCAGGTCCAACGCCTGTTGGGCCGGCAGAGCCACAGATGGAATTATGTGTGCTATGACCTCACACATACTGATTATACCGCATGAGGCATGGGTGTCAAAAGCGGCGGCGATCACCCGGAACCCTGGCGGCGACCGACGAGGTTGAGCAGCACGAACACCAGCAGCGCGCTGACAATCAACACGACGGCCACCGGCTGCGCGGCCGCCAATCCAAAACCTTCGAAGCGTTCGTACACCAGCACCGGCACGACCTTGGGATGGTAGGCCAGGATGACCACTGCGCCGAACTCGCTGACTCCGCGCGCCCACATCATCAACGCGCCGGTCAGCACCCCGCGCCATGCCTGCGGCAGCGTCACGTACCAAAACGCCTGCCACGGCGACGCGCCGTCGGCCAGCGCCGCCAGCTCGTACTCCGGATCAACCTGCGCAAACGCCTCGCGGCCTGCGTTCACCAGGAACGGCAGGCCGACGAACGCCATCGCCACCGCGATGCCGGCCACGGTGTCGGTGAAGGTGATGCCGATCGGCGCGAAGGCTCGGCCGAAAAGCCCCCGCCGGCCGAAGACCATCAGCAGGGCGATGCCCGCCGCGGTGTGCGGGATCACGAGGGGGAGATTGACAACCGCCTGCACCAGCCGCTTGCCGGGGAAGGAGCGCCGGGCGGTCAGGTAGGCCAGCGGCACCCCGGTGAGGAGACCAAAGACCACCGCGGCCAGCGCGGCCAGGAAGGTCAGCCGGATCGAGCTTAGCACCTCCGGGTCGCGTAGCGTATCCCAGAAAGAGGCCGGCGTCGTGGAGAAGAGCGTGCTGGCGAGCGGCGCCACCAGGAAAAGCAGCAGCGCGCCGCCCGCCAGGCTGAAGAAGATGTCGAGGGCCGAGCGGCGGCTCACGGTGCGCTCGCAGGACGACTGAGCGCCTGCAGCGCCGCGGGCATCTTATCGTACCCAGCGGCCAGCGGCGTCTCGAACATCGGGTGGTAGGCCGCCTCCATCACGGCGCGGCCCTGGGGACCGAGGAGAAACGCGCTGAACTGGCTGGCTTCCGCCGGATGCAGTGCGCTCGCGGGGATCGTGATCCCGTAGCCGATGCGTTCGCCGCGGAACTTGGGTTTCACGGTGGCGAAGCGCCGGAAATCCAGGTTGACCTGGACGCGACCGTAGTCCGCCTCGTGCTCGGCCGAGCCGAGATTCTCCTCGTCGGGCAGGCGCAGCATCTGCAGCCCATGCTGGCGGATCACCGACTCGTACTCGAACGCGTAGTCCAGGTCGCCGGTTTCCAGCAGGGCCACGAGCTGGATGCTGGCCCCGCGCAGCACGACGTGGGCGCCGGAGCGCGTCTCCAGCACTTCGGGCACGGTCACCGTCGCCAGGTTGTCGTCAAGGAACAACGTCACCGGCTGGATGAACTGATCCTTGAACAGGTTGGCGAAGTAGGTGTAGCACCGCGCGCGTTCCTGCGCCAGCGCGACCGCCATGAACGCCCGGTAGCCCGCCGCGTCGAAGCGCGGGTCCGCGATGCCGACCTTCACGTCGGGCCGGGCCAGCACATCCGGCCAGTTGTCGGCCGTCAGTTCAGCGGCATACTTGCTGTCGCGGTTGTAGGCCAGCGTCAGGCGGTTGCTGGCGAAGCGGATGTACCAGTCGGCGTAGGGGCGGCCCGTGGTGGGGTCATTGACGCCGGTCATCAGCATCGGGATCAGCGAAGCGTCGGCCGTCGCGACCACGTCAATAGGCTCGCCCAGCTCGGTGGCGTGACGGATGACCTGGATGCTGCCGTGATATTCGGCGCGCACGTCTATCTGCGGGTACTGCGCCTCGAAGGCGGCCTCCAGCGCGTCGAACGGCACGATCAGGCTGCCCGCGGCGAACACGACGAGGGGAACGCGGGACGAGGTTAAGGTTGAGGTTGAGGCTGCGGCAGTTTCGACTGTCGCGGTCGGCGCGGGGACTGGCATCGGCGCCCCGCAGCCGATCAGCAGCCCTGCCAGCAGCATCAGGACTGTCACTCTGAGCGGGTAGACGACGAGCCACGCATTACGGCGTGAGGCCAGCGAAGAGTCTCGATACGATGCCAGAGATGCTTCGCTGGAATCTCGCCGTAACATACTACACGGGGCCAACCCGCTCAGCATGACAGTACGTGGGGATACATTGTTATGACGTGCCGACATCATACTATTTCTGGCAATCACTTCAGCTCGATCTTGGTCACGTCCTTGACCCACAGGCTGCTGGACTGGCCTGGCATGACGAGCTTGAGCTTGCCGGGTGTGTTGGTGAAAGCCACCATGCAGTCGGCGCAGCTTCGCATCGCGGCCAGATCGGCCTCGGCCGAAAAGCCGTCCGCGGCCGTGAAGACGATCTTCGTGGCAGTGCCGGCAGGCTTGGCAAGCGCGAACAAGGTGCTCAGGCGCACCCCTTCGTACTCCGCCGTCCCCGACTTCGGGTGCTCCGCGGTGATCTTGACCACCTTCATACCGCGCAGGTCGGCCTCCTTCAGGCCCAGCGGCTTTTCCACCGCCCCACTGACCACCAGATCGCCCACCACGGCCGCGGAAGGCACAGAAGCCACGGGGGTGGGAGCAACGGTCGGCTTGGGCGTTTCAGTGGGCTTGGGGGCCTCCGTGGGCTTGGCGGTGACTGCGGCTGCCGGCCCGCTCGCGACGGTCAGGGTGATCCCGCTGATCGCGCCCACCAGTTCGCTCTTCTGCAGCGAGGCGCCGACCAGCCGCAGTGGGAAGTATTGCTCGGGCAGCGGGTTGTCGTTGACCAGGGAAGCGACCAGGATGCCGTTCTGCCGGGCCAGGGGTGCGCTGTCGAGGCTGGCCTTGTAGCCGTCCTTCGCCACGACCTCAACTTTGTAGCCAGCCTTCGCCAACGCCTCGTTGAACGCCGCACCTTGATGCTTGACCTCGTCGTCTGCGTAACCCATCAGGTACCACAGCGGGACGCCGGTCCACACCTGGGCCTTGTCATCGGTCCAGGTCGCCTTGTGACACCCCACGCACGACTCGAAGGTGGCGCGGTCGATCGTCGCCTGGATGCCTCCGCTCAGAGCCACTGTCCAGTCAGCCACCAAGGGCTTGACCTCGAGCTTGGTGATCCATTTCACCGACCAGTGGCCGTCGGTCACCTGATCCCGCTTCGGGCTGATAATCACCACGCGCAGGGTGCCGTCGCTGTCCTCGGGCAGGGGTTTGCCCTCTCGCTCGAAGGCCAGCATGGCAGTCAGGCTGCCGGGTGATTTCAACTCTTCGCCCGTGGCGGGATCGTAAGCGATGAATGTTCCCTTGGTCAGTTGATCGTAGGAGAAAGTGATGGCGTAGCCGTCCTTGGCGACCGCGTTGACCCCCATGCTGGCATCCAGGGGGCCAAGCAGTTCGGCGAGGGTCAGCAGGCTGACGCCCCGATGGCTGACCGGGGGCGTGATCTTGCCGGTGCTGCTCTTGGACCCCGCTTCGCCCTCGATGACGGTGAGTTTCTTGATCTCATCCAGGGTCAGCGACTTGGATCCAGACGGCCCGACGACTTCCAGGATCGGCTGCGGCACGGGCGTCGCGGTCGGTGGGACGCGTGTCGCCGTGGGTGGGACGGGTGTGGCCGTCGGCGGCACAGGGGTCGGCGGCAGCGCGGGTACGCAACCGACAAGCACGAGCTGAGCGACAAGCAACACGAGACAGAGGATTGGGAGAGCGGCTGAAGATTTCATTGAAGCTTCTCCATTGGCGTGGTGGCAGCCCTGACACGGCACGGGTTCCCAGGCAGAGCCGCATATCAAACTATGTATGTTATGATCTCATACATACTGATTATACCATTGTGAGATGTGGGTGTCAAAGCCGCGAGCCGGAGTTAACTACTCGCGTGCGACGGCTAGTGACGCCGATGGGGAGGCGTCGCTGGAACGCTCTGCTGTCACTACCATGCGCTCCGTATTGACGTCGAGGGGTAGCACGCTGATGGCGTAAGCGAGATAGACATCGCGGTCATACTGTTTTCTAGAAGGAACCACAGTGCACGCATCCGGCGGTCAGCAGGTAAAGCGTCACACCGGTGGAAAGCACGGTCAGTGGCGGCGCGACCACGTGGATGGCCGATATTGCCGCCGGCGCCGGCTGCTTGGTGCTCAGCCAACCGCCAGAAGCGATCGCACAGAGGTACAGCCCTCCGGTAACGGCGACAGCGCCGATCGCACCCGCGCTCATGCCGGCAACGTTGCCAAGTCGGCGGACGGTCAAGCCGATGAGTACGATCGCCGCAAGCGGAATGAGCTTGTGGAGAGTCAACAGGGCGACAGGGCGTGGCCGACCGGACCTGCGCAGCCAGATCCCAGAGATGAACGTGACGAGCAAGAACAATAAGCCGACAACGACCCGCATTTCAACGCTCATTTGGGTTCACTCCTTCAAGCATCTTCTGATAGGGCGGCGCCGACCCTGTCGCTGGCACCTGCCTTCGCCCGACGGATTGTTGGCTATAGCCTGACGGCCAGAGCCTTCGCCAGGTGCGGATCGCAGCCCAGTCTCGCGCGTCTGTGGCCGGCATCCCGTGCAGCGGGCTGGCCGGTAGCATAGTGAGCAAGCTGTCGGGGAAGCGCAGCTTCGCCGGGTCGAGCTTGCCGGCGAACACCTCGACGGCCAGCGGTTTCAGCCAGGGGAGCTTCGCCAGCATCGTGTCAAGCTGGCCGCGCGAGCCCTGGTGCTCCTTCTCGTCTGCGCCGAGTGGGCCAAGCGCGAAGCCGCGCCGCCGAGTTTGTAGAGCCAGTCCCAGCAAAGATCTGCTGTCTCGCCACGCGATTCACTTCATCGCCTGCGCGAGCTGCGCGCCCCAGGCCTTCGCCCGCCCCAGCTCGCCGTCGCGGAGCGGACCGTACTTGCCCTGCACAATGAAGCGTTGGGCCTTGGCGACCGGCCGGTAACCCGCGGCCTCCAGCCGGCCCAGGATCGCCTTTGCCGCGCTGCCGGGCGACCACCAGATGCGCGTCTCGAACGCGGCCGCGCGGCCGGCAGCTTTGGGCAGCGCATCCAACCAGACGCGCATCGCCGGGTGCGACAGATCGGGCGCGACCGGATCCCTGGCAGCGTTTGCGGCGATGCCTTTGAGCATGCTCTCCGTGGGCAGACTGAAGCCGAGCAGCGGCGCGCCCGCCACGATCAAGTCAACGCCTGAAAGCGCCTCGCCTGTTGCCTCGGCGGTTGATAGCGCACGCGCTTCGGGACCGATGCCTTCCGCAATGGCGCGGGCGATCGCGGCGGTATTCCCCCAATGAGACTCATATACGACGATGGCCTGCATGATACTCTCCCTTCTTCCTTGTCCAGCTCAAAGATCACCTGGGCAAGCCAAAGATGCCTCCCTGCACGATCGGTGTGACGTAGACGCCCTGGCGCAGGGTCAGGTAAGTGCCGCGCACGCCGGCAGTCTTCCGTCGGTGTTCTCTTGCGTGTTCTTCTGACCAGAAGAAGATGGAATTCCTTCAGAACGCATCAATGATGCTGGGGTCCTTCAACCGATCGAAGTCAACCAGCGGCGCGAAGACCAGCGGTGCGGCGTCCTGCTCCAGCACCGAGTAACGCAGCTCGCTGTCCATCTCGATGTGGATCGGCCGGCCACAGTGGGCGCACTCGGTCTCGATGGCAAACGTGAGCGGTTCTCGTCGCAGTTGCCCTTGCACGAAGGGCGTCGCCAGCGCGTCGATTGCTCAGGCTGCGTAGATCCGCTCGCCAGTGCTGAAGGTGATCCGGTGAGGCGTCGGGTCAACGGTCACCGGGTAGGCCCACGTCACGGCGCCTGCTGTGTTCCTGAAGAGGAACGTCATGTGCTGCTCCAGTTCGTCCAGGATCGCCTTGACCCGCGCCAGCGGCAGGCCCAATCTCTCGGCAAACAGCTCCGGCGGCAACGACGCGCCAGCCCGTGGCAATTCCACGACCGCGAAATCGCGCACACGATGATGATCGTCCGTCATGAAGCCCAGGGCGGCCCGGTTTCCCTGCTCGCCGCTGGCCACTTGCCTCTGCCAGACCGGCCGCGGGACGGGCAGCATGTGACGACCTAACCCCAGCAGCAGATTCCCATTCATCGCGTAGAATCCTCCTTGCTGAAACATATACGCACGGTAAGTCGAAAGGTTGCCCGCCGTGCGCCCCTCATCGGTGCCACTTTCCGGGCCGACGATCTTGTCCAGTTCTCCGACACGATCGTCCTCTGCCCGGATTTCGGCGCTCTGGATGTACTACGCCAGTGAGCTTCTCCGCCGCAGTGCTTCATGAGGCGGGTGGCGATCTGCGCTAGCGGCCCGCCCATCAAACGCGCCCGGCTCGCGGTGCAACTTACCGGGCTACATGAACGTACAGTGAATGGAATGCTCAGCATCAAGCCAGGCACCTCACTCACCGATCGTCAAGGAGCCATTTATGGATCTCAAAATGACCACCACCACTTTCGACCTTCCCGGCTACCGCACCGTGCACCAACTCGGCGTCGTGCGCGGCGTCACCGTCCGCTCGCGCGGACTGATCGGCCAGTTCGCGGCCAGCCTGCGCACCATCGCCGGCGGCAAGATTCATGAGTATGTCAGTCTCTGTGAGCAAAGCCGTCCCTAACCTATTCACTGTGTCTTGATGCCGGGATGAGCGCGGATGCAACGCCGACAGCAACAGCCACACCTGTAGTGGGGCAACCCACCGCAACCGCCAACCCTACGGCGAAATGGACGCCGACCCCGACAGCGACTTGCACGTGCGCACCGACCAGGGTGCAACGACCAACCGTTGCGTCTACGATGATCGGATTGGGCTTGAAGCCACCCCAATTGTGCGTCATCACAAGCGTTGTTCCCTTCCGCCACGCCAAATGGATTCCCTTCTACCATATGACGAAAAGCTTGATCAGCGCGCCAGTCCCTCTGCGCCTCTGCGGGCGTTTCTCTTTGCCCAAACCTTGTGGTAAGATCGGGCATGGTACAGAAACAAAGTGGTGCTGCGATCCCGCCCTGGCAGAGTCTCAATGGCTGGCGGTCTGGCGGTGCTGAACGGGTTCAGCCGAGGAAGAACTACCATGACAACTCCTGAAGCCTACGCCTCTCTCGATGAGCTACTGCGCTTCGTGGGCCTGGTCGGCGAGCATGGCCAGGTCGAGTGCAAGGAAAGCGCCTGGCAACTGCCCAAGGACGTGTGGGAGACCGTGGCGGCCTTTGCCAACACCGGCGGGGGTACGATTTTGTTGGGCGTAGCCGAACGTGGGGGGCAGTTCGAGATTGCCGGCCTGGTGGATGCGGCCAAAGTCCAGCACGATCTGGTCAACGGCCTCCGTCAGATGCTCAATGTCCCTATCGTGGCTCAGGTGGACCCGCTGGTGGTCAACGTGAGCGGGCAAGAACGGGTGCTGTTCAATGTCTACGTTCCCGAAGCTGTGCCCTATCAGAAACCGGTCTACATCCGCAACCTGGGGTTGGACAAGGGGTGTTACAGACGGGTTGGCGGACACGACATGCCCTGCACCGAGGAAGATCTGGTGCGCTTCTTCCAGGATCGTGCCCTGATTAGCCCCGATATGCTGCCGGTGCCGATGGCGCGGCGGGCGGAGTTGGACAGCGGTCAAATCCGCGCCTTCCGCCAACTCCTGGCAACGCAAAACCCAGCCAATCTGGTCCTGGCCTACGATGACGATGACCTGTTGCGCGCCTACGGTGCGTTCATCCAGCCGAAAGGCGACAGTGAATGGCTACTCACCGTGGCTGGCGTCCTAATGTTCGGCACACCGGAGCTGATCCAGCGGTGCTTCCCGGTCTTCCGGGTGGATCTGATCGAGGTCGAGGGGACCGAGTGGGTGACCGCGTCTAGCGAACGCGGGGCCGGCCGCGGCTTCCAAGGGCCGCTCCTGGAGGTCACACGCGAACTGCTACGGGTCTTGCGCCAGGAGATCCCCGAACGTTTTGCACTCCGACCAGGTGAGACGCAGCGGATGGCTGACCCGATGCACGTGGCGCTGCGCGAAGCGATCCACAACGCCTTGATGCACCAAGACTATCGCATCCACCGCCCCACCCAGGTGCGCCGTTTTGCCGACCGGTTGGAGATCGAGAACCCCGGCACCTCTCTGCGCGATCCCGACCGGCTGGGCGAACCCGGCTCCGAACTGCGCAATCCGCGCATCGCCCAGATGTTCTACGAGATCGGCTGGGCCGAGCAGAAGGGCACTGGCATCCGGGCCATGCAACAGGCCATGGCCGAGTTGGGCCTGACGCCGCCAGCTTTCGAGAGCGACCCGCAGGATCGCGCCTTCCGGGTCACCTTCTACCGGCATCACTTCATGGATCGGGACGACCTGGCCTGGCTGGACCAGTTCCGCACGCTGGCGTTGAGCACCGAGGAGCAGAAGACGCTGGTCTACGCACGCAAGACGGGTCGCGTCGACAACGCGGTCTACCGCAGCTTGAACCGAACCGATACCCTCACCGCCAGCCGATCACTGACCCGCCTGGAAGGCCTGGGGCTCCTCCAGCGTTCGGAGCAACGGCGCGGCCCAGGGGTCTTCTACACGCTCACTGCTGGACAGGCAGGCGCAACTTCTAAGGTTACTTCTCATACTGCTTCTAAGACTCAGGCGGAGCTTCTAACACTCCTGGGCGAAGGCAAGCGACTCTCGAGGGCCGACACCGAGACTCTGATCCTGATGCTGTGCGCCGAGGCGCCCAGGCCAGCCCGTGAGCTGGCGGATATCCTCCATCGCAACGTAGACTATGTGCGCAATGCCTACCTCTCGGACCTGGTGGGGAGTGGGCAACTGCAACTCACCGGCTTACCCAACGATCCGAACGTGGCATATCAAGCCAGGGCCGGCGGGCAATGAGGTTCAATCATATCTCCTCTATCATTTCCTGAATCCGCTGTACATTCAGGGGCAGATCGCGTCGTGGTGCTGATATTGGCGTGACCCAGGATCGTCGCCACCTTAGCGATGTCGCCGTGGTTCTTCTCCAATAACTTTGTAGCGAAGCTGCGGCTGGGCAGGTGAGACGTGACCTACATCTTGAGACCGGCTTGGTGCGCGACTTCGACGTCGCGCTGGTGCACGTCGCACGCGTCGCGCACCAGCAATGTGCGGCTCAGGAACAGCCGCTCGTCGGCGATCTTCGGGTGCCCTCCGGGGTAGATTTGCAGAGCGGCGCTGCTTCAGCCCATTGCCTGCCTTCACCACCGGCATTTCTCACGCTGCCCCCTGGCGCAAAAAATGCCTCTCTTGCCCATACCGCCCGCCCTCGATGCAACTCACAGAACCACGTGAACGTATAGATGGGGTAGGGAAATGTTCACGATCAAGCCAGACAATTCACTGATCAGCCAAGGAGCACCCCCATGGACCTCAAAATGACCAGCACCACCTTTGATATTCCGGGCACCCGCATTGTCCGCCAACTCGGCGTCGTGCGCGGGGTCACCGTGCGCTCGCGCGGGATCATCGGCCAGTTCGCGGCCAGCCTGCGCACTATCGCCGGTGGGAAGATTCATGAATATATTAATCTCTGCGAACAGACAAGATCTGAAGCATTTGATCTGATGCTGCAGCATGCTGAGCAGTTAGGCGCCAACGCCATCATCGGTGTCCGCTATGATGCCACCGAGTTGGGCGAGAACATGACGGAGGTGCTGGCTTATGGAACCGCTGTCTTCGTTCAGCCGACGTAGTTGTTCGATCAGAGTCCGACTCCCGAGACGAAGCCAGCCTGATGGTGTGCGAAGTCGTGGCGGGCAACGCGGCCGATGACCCGCTCTATGTGCCGGCAGTCGACCGGGTGCTGCAAATCGTTGACGGCCTCGGCTTGTTGTTTATCAGGAACTGCAAGATGAGTGCGCTGGCCACCCGGTCGCACATTGCGCACCAGCAGCATTACCTGTGCCCGTTGGCCTTGACCGGTGAGTTGTGTGGGGCAGCCAACCGCTCCGGTCTCCCCAGTGGCGACATGGCCCGCCGATCCCGTCGCCGACCCTGACGCCACCTCACTGCCAGTTTGCATGGAGAGCGCGGCTGTGCTGGAATCCAGTTGATAAGACCGTGAGAATGTTACCAAAAGCGTAACATTCTCACGGGCGGCTAACTGGGGCGATCTAGGGACACTGCGCACCCTATCTGATCTCGAATTCAGGCTCATCCTCGATCTGGAGTGGCGCGAGCAGGCGCTGCTGACCTGCTGACCCCGCAGGATGTAGCGACGATGCTCGGCTGTTCCTACGCCTATGCCCGCAAACTGATCCATCAACTCGTGACCAAACGTTGGCTAGCGCGGGGCGGCCCTGGCAAGTACCAGTTGATTCCGGCCGACCGCGGGCTGCTGGCGATCCCTGACATGAACCCGCTGCTGGCCGGCAGCGTTCTGGTGGCCTCCTACTACTACGCCACCGTCACCGCCAACCACTTCCACGGTCTCTCCACCCCGGTGCCAGCGACGGTGTATCTGGCGACGCCCCAGGCAAAGGTCCTGACCGAAATCCGGGGCATCGAGTACCGTTGCGTCACCTTGCCGCCGAACAAGTTCTTCGGTTACCAGAAGGCCCGCGTCTATACGACCGATGTGATGATGGCTGAGCCGGAGAAAGCGGTCGTGGACTCCCTGGATAAGATGGCGTACGTGGGCGGTATCGCTAGTACACCTCGGCTGAGTTATAGCCAGGGTACGACCTTCACTTGACGGCGGTGTTGCCACGCGGTAAGATGCATTCATCTTACCGCACGCGGAGGCCGTCACATGCAAGGTCCGAAACCGCCCGTCGTCAACTTGAGCCAAGCCGAATAGGCGGCCTTGGAGAAGTTGGTCAACGCCCATAGCACCGCCCAGCAGATTGCGCTGCGGGCTCGCATCGTCCTGGCGGCCGAGCAGGGCTTGAACAATGCGCAGGTCGGCCGCCAGTTG
>JAPLHB010000061.1 GCA_026389845.1 Chloroflexota bacterium | reverse complement strand
CTGGCCGCGGTGCATCTTGATGATGCCGTAGATGATCGCCAGCCCCAGGCCGGTGCCGTGGCCGATCGGCTTGGTGGTGAAGAAGGGCGTGAAGAGCTTGCTTTGGTGTTCGGGCGGGATGCCGACGCCGGTGTCGCTGATTTCGATGGTGACCATGCCGGACGGGCCGCTGCGGGTGCGCAGGGTCAACGCGCCGCCGTCGGGCATCGCCTCCACGCCGTTCGTCATCAGGTTGACGAAAACCTCGTGCATCTGCGCCGGGTCGGCCTGGATGATGGGCAGGGTTGGATCGAATTCCGTCGCCACCTTGACGGCCGCGAACGCGTCGCGCTTCTGCTCCACCTCGACGACGTTGCGGATGAGCGCGTTCAGGTCGGTCGGCTCGGCCGCCACCTGGTTTTGCCGGGCGAAGTCGAGCAGCGCCGCGACGATCCCCTTGCACCGCTTGGTCTCGTTGACGATCATCGTCAGATCGGCGCGGCGCGGGTCGCCGGGCGCGGACTCCTTCAGCAGGATGTCGGAGTAGAGCAGCACCGTGGCGAGCGGGTTGTTCAGCTCGTGGGCCACGCCCGCGGCCAGTTGCCCCAACGACGCCAGCTTCTCGGAGTGGACGAGCTGATCCTGGGTGGCCTGCAACGTGTCGAGCATCTGGTTAAACGACCGGGCGAGCTGGCCCACCTCGCCGCCCGCGCGCACCGGCACGCGCACGGCCATGTCACCCGCAGCCACCCGCCGATTGGCCGCGGCCAGCTCCTTCAGCTCCTTCAGCGGCCGGGTGATCGTCCGCGAGATCGGAGTGGCGAGCAGGAAGGTGGCGAGGATCATCGCCAGTGCGACCAGGAGCACCCGCTCGTTGACGGTATTGACCAGCCTCAAGAACGACGCCTGGCGCACGCCGACGTAGAGGCTGCCGATCACCTGGCCCGCGTGGTCTCGCAGCGGGTCGTAACGGGTGATATAGTTCTCGTTCACCACAAAGGCCGGGCCGGTGAACTCGCGACCCTGGCCCAGGACCACCTGGCTGACCTCCTCGGAGATGCGCGTGCCGATGGCGCGCTTGCCATCCTGTGTCAACACGTTGGTCGAGACGCGCAGATCACCGAAGAAGATCGTCACCGTATCAATGCCCGCGGCATCCTTGATCTCGTCCACCAGGGTGAAATCGTTGTTGAACAGGTGGAAGGCGACCGCCGCGCCGACTGTCTCTCCGCCCTCACCGTAGATCGGAGAGATGCCGACCAGGGCCAGCCCTGCACGGCCCTCGCGCGGGTCGAACAGGATCTTGGCCGCCTTGGGCGTGTCAATGATCGCGATGCCCGCCTGTTCCGCCAGCCCGATCTGCGCCAGCATGTCGGACGAGATGACCTCGGTGGCGGCCAGGGTTTGCCGGTTCTGAAAGCCGTCCTTGACGATGGGCAGACCCGCCCAGTTGCCGCCTCCGACGACCGGCGCGTGCTCACCGGTGCCCGAGACCAGTCTTCCGGCCAACACGTTGCCATCGGCATCCAGCACCGCGATGAAGTGGTTGCCGCCCAGCGCCAGCACCGTGATCTTGTTGGCGATCTGCCGGTCAATGATCGTTCGCGCAGCCGCGTCGCCCGCCCTGGCTTTCGCCAGGTTCTCGGTGACAATCGGGTCGAGCGCCAGCCGGTGGGCGATCCCCGCGACGTCCCGCAGCTTGATCTGGTAGAGCGTCTCGGCCAGGTGCATGTCGCGGTTGACGCGCTCGGTCATCGCCTCGGCCAGGTAGTCGCGGATCGTGCGCGAGATGACGTACGTGCCGACCGCGATCGTCGTCGCTGACACCAGCGAGAACGAGATCACCAGCACGAGCTGGAAGGGGGCTGAGAAGAGATCCTTTAGAAAGCGGCGCATGGATTTCCCTGCCACATAGTTCCCCCAAGTTCCCCTAAGTTCCCCTGAGTTCCTGGGCAAAAGGGAACTGAGGGGAACTCAGAGGAACTCAGAGCCTCACTCCTTCAATAACCGATTCACCTGCTTCACCAACTGGGCCGGCGTGATCGGCTTGCTGAGAAACGCGTTGATGTGGATATACTCGTCGGTCGGGAAGAGCGCGGCGTAGTCGGTGTTGGCGATGGACGTGACCATGACGATCGGGACGTGGCGCAGGTCGGGATCGTCGTGCATCCGCTCGCTGGTCGAGACGCCGTCGAGCACGCTGTCCATGATCACGTCCAGGATGATCAGGTCGGGCTGGTCGCTCTTGGCGCGCTTGAAGCCCAGGTCGCCGCTGCGAGCTTCGATGACCTGGTGGCCGGCTTTCTCCAGCACGATGCGGGTCACTTCGGCGAAGTCGGGGTCGTCGTCTACGACGAGAATTTTGGCCATGGATGTACTCCTTCTGTACTTGATTGCTCGGCGCCCATCAGTTCGGCGCGTTGTTCCTGGCTGAGACTGCGCAGGATGCGCCGACGGGCGGCCTGGTAAGCCGGTTCGAGCGCGGCCAGGGCCGCGACAAACTCGGGGTTTTGCATCTGTTCGGCTTCCCATTCTTCCAAGGGCGTGAATCGGTCGCTATCGTCCACCTTCAATCCCTCCCTCTTGCGCCGCCTCGCTGGGGAGAGCCGCATCCAACTGCGCCACCACGCTCTTTTGCGGTGAGCCATCACCTGGTTCGCGTTCGCGCGCGATGCGTTCCGCTTCCAAGAGTGGGATGCCTTCGGGGATGGGTGAGATGGTGTCAGGACGCGGCGCGCCGATGTCGTTGACGCCGGTCTGCCACCAATCGCGCAGCGCGATCAACATCTGCCGCCCTTCTTCACCGCGCGCCAGGCAGTACGGAATAATTGGTCGTAGGGGCGACCCTTGCGGTCGGCCGCTCAGCACCTCGTCCAGCAAAAAGCGATTGTAGCGCAAGGCGTAGATGAGGGCTTGCTGGTAATAGCGGAGGGCGGAATCGAACCCGTTCCCCCATGCGGGGATGTGACCATCCCACGCGATGTGCCCCTGCGTCAACCGCAACGACGCGAGATGATCATTGTATTCATACTGTTGCGCGAGTTGCTCCGCTTCCACAAGCAGTGGCGGGATGGCGGCATAGCCGCCTTGCGCGTATTTGACGCGGACGAGACCTGTGAGGGCGGCGCATTCAGAGTAACGATACCACCCGACGTTCACATTTTGGTTTTTATTTCTTATACAGCCAGCGAGACGCTGATCGGCTTCGTTCCAGAGTCCCTTTACAATGTAGCAAATCCCCAAGTAATACTCCCAATCTGCATTCTGCGCTAAACCGCTTGAACTCTCAAGGGCTTGCAGAAATAGTTTTTCGGCTTGCTCCAAGTAACCACATTGCAGAGACACTATTCCCCAGAAACCCTGAAAGTACGCAAGGTCTCCGGCGAAATCTTTACCGAGCTTTTCAAATCGGGATACAGCCAAGCCAAAATGATCGGCTACCTCCGAATATCTATTCTGCATACCAATAGCCAACAACAGATCGCGCGGTGGCTTTTCCCGACTTTCAGAACGTCCCAGTCTCGTCTCAATGTTTACCACTTGGCGAAGTTGACTTTCTGCCTCTGCATATCGCCCCATCCAAATCCACGCTGCCTTCCATCCAGCATCAAATCGTGCTTTTAGAAGAAGCGCATCACTTGCGGAAAATCGATCCAAGATTTCTCTCTCTAGGTTCAATATCGCTCTCCAGTCGCCTTCTTTCACATACAACCCTCTCAATTCATCGGACGCGACGACCATACCATAAAGATTGTGCATTTCATTGTAGAGTGTTTTTGCTCTATTTGCATCACTCTTGGCTTGTTCCCAAGTAGACGGCTGACGACTGTAAACGCGCGCCTTGTGAATTAGAATTTGTGCTAGCTCAAAACTTGACACGGATGTAAGTTTCTCACAATTCTTTAGTGTAACGAGGGCTTGCATGCACCCGCTAGGTTCTTTCAGCCGTTCAGGGCGCGTGAGAATTTCAGACCAACTAAGCAGAACGCTTGCGAGCAATCGTTCATCGGTTATATCATCTCTTCGATTTATGCGGTTATATACAATTTCAGCGTCAGTGAAATTTCGTTCGAGTTGTTCTGACGCCGCTTTGTAATACTCTCGCCACAACTTGCTATTCTCGCGTTCCAGAGGATATGTCTTCGCGTCTTCCAATAACGTATGTAAGCGATTGACGAGCCGATACCGCACCAACTCTTCTGCCATCTCTTGGAACAACTTGATGCCCGCTTCTTCATCTGCGCGGACGCGGTGATACAGCCGCTCCAGCCCCAACCGCTCGGCTTCTTCGCCCGTCGTTTTCTCCAACCGCCGCTCGAAATACACCGCGGCGCGTTCGTGCAGTTCGCAATGCCGCTCGGAATCTTGCAGGCGCAGGTTCGCGTCCATGATCTCGCGCACCGCGTCGTGCAGCGCCAGCCCCTCGGCCCGCGTCCGCACAAAGGCGAAACGCCGTAGCTCGTTGTAGACATCACGCACGTCTGCCAGTCCCGTTACTGCGCGCAGGATGGGCTGGTCGAACCAGCGCATGGTCGCCGCGGCTTCGAGCGCGGGGATCAATGCCTGCGGTACGCCTTCCAGGAGCCGATCCACGAGGTCGGGCATCACTTCGGGACTGATGGCCTTAAGGTCGCTGAAACGCTCGGGGTACTTGACCCACAACTGCACCATGCTCGTTACCGCAATTGGCAGGCCGCGTGCAAAGTTGATGATCGCCTCGACCTGCTGCGGATCGGGCTCGCCGCCGCGCATCATCGCATACTCATAGTATTGCCGCACCAACTCGCGCATCACATCTTCGGTCATCGGCTTGAGCTCTTCGAGTTGGGCGGTTGCCAGCCACTTTGGCCACGCACGATCCCACTCCGGCACCGCGCGTCCTGCCACCACCAACAGCGCGTTCGGATGCGCGTGCTGTGCCACCTCGCGCGCCCAATCGTCGAGCGCGGTTATTTGCTCGAACGTATCGAGCATCAGGACGATGCGCTGCTGGTTCGCCGTGGCTGCAACATCGGCGAGAAAATCTTCGGTGAGTTTTCGTGTGGGGTCGAGGAGTAAATCAATATCGGGCTTCTTGAACCCACGACTCAAGAGCATGTCAGTTAATGCGTCTACGCCGATACCGCCCAGCTTGACGAGTAGCGGGCCAATTCCAGGAATTGTGCTGAGAACCGTCTCGGTAACTGTCTTTACCGCACTCTTGACCATTTTTCCCGCAATTTTGTCTGCTTCGTTCTCTGCTTTGGTGAGTGTCGAACGATAGTGCCCGAACATCTTGCCAAACGCTGGGAATGCGACGCCATCTGCTTTTAAATCCTCCGTCCAGCGCGCCAGCACATCAAGCGCGGATTTCGCTTCATCGCCCGATGCGAGCGCGACGGGAACGCCTTTCTCTTTGCAGTGCAGGCGAAACATCCGCAGCAGCGATGACTTGCCGACCCCGCCGATGCCCCAAACCACGAACAAGCGTTTGGCAAGCGTTGGCGCGGCGACCAACTGCTTGAACGTGTCGCGCAGATGCTCTACGTCGGTGAAGTAGGATAGCAAGTCGTTATCGAGATCGGTCTGCATACGTTCCTCTGGGCGCTCTCTGCGCACACTTTCCACAACGCACGTGTTCCTCATACTCCCCCGAAACCGTTCGATCGTCGAGCGCGCGGGGCTGCTCAGCGCACCGCCCATGGGAGGGGGTCATAATCCAAGCTCCCGTAACAAGCGTTCTACCAGCGTATGGCTGATCCAGATGTCCTGCCGTCGCGCCATCTCGGCAAAGTAGAATCGCAACTGGTCTGCCGACATCAAACTCCGCTGCCATGCTTCAATCAGCACGCCGAGGGAACCGCGCACGGTCAGCCCAAGATCGCGGGCCATTTCTCGACCGACAGTCTCGTCCATCAACACCAGGGCATGGCCTGAAGCAATTGCCAAAGCCAGGGTATCTCGCTCGCCCGTGTCCAGATGGGCCTGCAGTAAGTCAGCCGTTATCATTGCATGATCAACGTCTTCCGGTAGCCACTCCTCCTGCCGCAAGAAGAACTCCAGTCGCCTGGCATCTTCGTGGCCCTGGCGAATTCCCGCAGCGACGACCTCATCGTAGACCGAGCGCGGAACGTGTACACGACCATACAAAGCTCGCAACAAAAAAAGCGCATTCAGCTTGGAAAGCACCATCAAGGGGCCAGCATTACTGACGACCGTTACGTCGGCGTCCACGTGCCAAATTCCTCGCGTACGGTTTGTTCATCGAACGGAGGCTCGATGCCGCGGGTTCGTGCCTCGCGGACCAGGTCGCGTTTGGAGAGACCGACTTTCTCGGCCACGTGCCCCAGAGAGCCTGCTCCGGCCTGGTACATTTCCAAAGCCCGGCGGACTTTGAGTTGGTAAATGCCGAGCTGGATGACCTCTTGCAAGGTGGCGGTTTGGGCCCAGTCCAAACCCTGAAACCATCGTTCTGGAATTTCCAGCGTCACAACTCCCTGCGCCATTTTGTCTCCTCCCTTAGTCTCGGTCGTAACAACCCAGCGGTCGCACAATCGCGCAGTCGTGCAATGACACTATCGCACCATCGCGCAACGCACGTGCTCCCCATACTCCCCCTGAAACCGCTCAATCGTCGAGCGCGCGGGGCTGTTCGGCGCGCCGTCCATGGACGCCAATTCGCGAACTACATGGCAAGTTACGTTGGCTTGCCGTCCGACTCGGTCAGCCAACGCACAAGATTGGCTTTGAGACGTCGCAACCGACCTGGCGCGATGTCGCCAACTGACCCGATCAGCGTTCCGCTCTCCGCCACAGCCAATCGCCCAACGCGCACCAGGCTCGTTGCTTTCAGACCGGAACGCGCGAAGTCGCTATCGCCTTCACGGATGATCTCGTCGAATCCTTCGACGCACTGTCCGATCTGCGATGAGATCATGCAAATCAGCCAGTCGCCATATGGGCCTGGCAGCTTGCCGATCAACAAGACGGGGCGCAACTTGCCAAGCATGAGGTCAGTTTGCGGAAGATTGAAGAGGACAATCTGCCCCGCGCGTCTCACGAGAATCGCTCCTTCAGGTCAGCGAGAGTATATTCGGGCGTATCCTCATCTTCCATGCCGCGCATCGCCAACACCAGGGACAGGCTCGGCCAGGCGTTCTCATCCTCTGGCGTGGCCGTCCGCTGCGCTTTCAGCAGCAGATACTCCGTAAAATTGAGAACTTCTGCCTGAAACGGTTCGGGCAGTTGTAGCACACTTTGGTAGACCCTTTCGGCGACAACCACAGCTTGACTCCTTTCTCCTGTCTGGCAATCCCAGTCAACTCAACGCTCGATGACCGCCAACACCTACTCCGCATTATACTCTCTTTGCGCATCGCTCGCAACGAATGTGCTCCTTATACTTCCCCGCCGTACCCCGGCGGATGTCGCAACGGCCCGCAGACTTCGGCAAGCTGGGCGGCCACGGCAAGCAGTTCTGGATCGCGCCAACGTTTTCCCACCACCTGCACGCCGATCGGCAAGCCCTGGCTGGATTGGCCAATGGGCATCGTGACGACGGGATGACCGGTGACGTTGAAGGGCGTCGTGAAACCGGCGTTGGCAATCCCATAGTCCAACGCCTGTCCATCCACCTGGATCGGCCCGTAGATGGGCGTGGGGCCAGCGTAGCGGATCGGCGCCAGGTGCTTGAAGGCGGGTGTCGCGGTCACGGGGCACAGCCAGGCATCCCACCCCGCCAGAAAGCTGTCCAGGGCCGCGGTCAGCGCGATGCGCTCGCTCTCTGCCTGCAAATAGCGTTTCAAGCTCAGGTCGAAGGCCTCGACTTTGCCCAGATACCGGCCGATGAAACGCGCCATGGCCGGGAGTTGGGCGCCGATGGCCGTGAACAGGAAGAGGTTGTGCAACTGCCTGGCCCGCCCGAAATCGAAATCTGCCGGTCGGCCGACCTCGACGTGGCACCCCTGTTCGGCCAACTTCGCCGCGAATGACCGCAGGCTGGCCTGTGTATCGGCCGTCACCGGGATGCCCACGTCGTCGGTCCAGGCGATGCGCAAATCCTGCAGCGGCCGCGGCGGGGGCGTGTGCAGGGCCATCGGCAGAATCTCCGGCTCCCTGAGATCCGGCCCGGCGATGATCGAGAGGCACAACTGCAAGTCGGCCACGGAGCGTGCTAACGGGCCGACTCTGAGGAAGGACGATAGCGTGCCGCCAGAAGCTCGCCGGGGCAGGGAGCCGGTCTTCGGCACCAGGTTACCTGTCGGCGTCAGGCCGTAGACGCCGCAGAAGTGCGCGGGTATGCGAATCGAACCCGCCAGATCGCTGGCAAGCTCCAGGAAGGAGAGACCCGCCGCGACCGCCGCGGCTCCGCCGCCGGTGCTGCCGCCCGGCGTGCAGCTCACATCCCAGGGGTTGTTGGTGCGGCCGAAGAGGGGACTGACGGTCTGGAAGTCCATCGCGAGTTCGGGCAGGTTGGTTTTGCCCAGGATGATCGCGCCGCTCGCGCGCAATCGCGCCACGGCAATGGCATCCTGTTGGGGAACGTTCCCGGCCAGCGGCTTGTGGCTGCACGTGGAACGCAGGCCGGCCGTCTCGAAAAAGTCCTTGATGGTCACGGGGAGACCGTGCAGCGGCCCCCAACTCTCACCGCGCGCCAGGGCGTCATCGGCTTCTTTGGCCCGTTGCCGGGCGCCCGCTTCATCCAGGGTGACGATGGCATTCAGAGCCGGGTTGTGCCGGGCGATGTGACTCAGTTGGGCAGCGAGCACTTCTGACGCCGAAACTTCACGGTTGCGAATCGCTGCTGTGATCTGGGTGGCCGTGCAGAAAACAAGATCGTCCATGAGTTCTCACTTCACACACGCACCGCGTACCGCCCGTTGGCGATGTGATCCTCGTACTCCCCCCGAAACCGCTCGATCGTCGAGCGCGCGGGGCTGCTCAGCGCGCCGCCCATGGGACAGAAGGTCGTGCCGTCCACCATTTGGGCCAGCTCCAGGGCACGCTCGACGTCGCCGGGCCGGCCCTTGCCGCGCGCGATCCGATCCAGCACTTCGTACAGCCGTTGGGAACCGATCCGACACGGCACGCAACGGCCGCACGACTCGTGCGCAAAGAAGCGGGTCAGCCGGCGGGCGGCCTCCACCATGCAGGTCGTCTCGTCCATGACGATGATCGCGCCCGTACCCAGAGCGGAACCGGCCCGCGCCAGCGTCTCGAACGCCATCGGGACGGCCACCTGGTCGGCGGTCAGCACCGGGGTCGAGGCGCCGCCGGGAATCACCGCCTTGAGCTTGCGGCCGTTGGGGATGCCGCCTGCGTACCCGTAGATGATCTCATCGAGCGGCGTGCCGAGCGGCAGCTCGTAATTGCCCGGTCGGTTCACGTGACCGCTGACGCAGAAGACCTTCGGCCCCTTGCTCTCGGCCGTGCCGATGGACGCGAACCACTCTGGCCCGCGCAGGACGATGTGAGGGATGCAGGAAAGGGTCTCGACGTTGTGAACCAGCGTGGGCAGGCCGAAGAGACCGGCCTGCGCGGGATAGGGCGGCTTGAGCCGGGGGTTGCCGGGCTTGCCCTCCAGCGATTCCAGCATCGCGGTCTCCTCGCCGCAGATGTAGGCCCCCGCGCCGCGGTGGACCGACAGATCGAGGTCGAAGCCGGAGCCGAGGATGTCCTTGCCCAGAAAGCCGCGCTCGTACGCGTCCGCGATGGCCTTGATCCACCGCTTGACGCCCAGGAAGAACTCGCCGCGGATGTAGACGTAAGCGCGGTGCGCGCCGACCGCGTAGGAGGCGATGATGACCCCTTCGATGACCTGGTGGGGATCGCGCTCGACCAGCTCGCGATCCTTGAAGGTGCCCGGCTCCCCCTCGTCGGTGTTGACCGCGACGATCTTGGGGACCGCGGGGTCCTTCGGCAGGAAGGACCACTTGACACCGGCCGGAAAGCCCGCGCCCCCGCGCCCGCGCAGCCCCGATCGCTTGACCATCTCGATCAGTTCGGCGGGCGTGTGCCGCGTCAGCGCCAGCCGCGCGGCCTCGTAACCGCCGTGGGCCAGATAGGTGGCGATCTTTTCGGAATCGGGGCGGTGGATGTTGCGGGTTAGAATGGGTTCGAACATGGTATTTTTGATATTGCGGATTGCGGATTGCGGATTGCGGATTGCGTGTTGCGTGTTGCGTGTTGCGTGTTGCGGATTACGTATTGCGTATAAGTGCACTACGCACTACGCACTACGCACTACGCACTACGCACTACGCAGTCTTTCCAATAACTCATCAATCTTCTCCCCCGTCATGTTCTCATATAGCTCATCGTTGACGCGCAGCGCGGGGGCGGTGCCGCAGGAGGCCAGGCATTGGACGACTTCCAGGGTGAACCTGCCGTCGGCCGTAGTCTCGCCGGGGCGGAGACCCAGGCGCGCGGCGACATGCTCGATGACCGGCTCCGCGCCGCCGACGAGATAGCACGACAGCCCCTCGCAGACCTGGATGCGGTAGCGGCCCTGCGGCTGGAGCTTGAACATGGTGTAGAAACTGGCCGTGGTGTAGACCTGGCCGGGGGAGAGAGCGAGGCGCGACGCAACACGGTGGATCGCCTCCTGGCTCAACCAACCGTATTGCTCCTGGGCGATGTAAAGCGCCGCCAGCAGCATGGCGCGTTTGGCGGGATCGGTGATGCCGGCGACGAGTTGATTTACGGCCACGTTGCCCAGTCCTATTAAGTTTACTCCCCTTCCAACAACCGACCAACCGTCTCCAGCAAATGCTGCGGATTCACTGGCTTCGACAGCCACGCGTCCGCACACGCGGCCTGTTCGGTGGAGACCGCGCCGGAGTGATCGGTGGCGGCGATGGAGGTGAGCATCACGACGGGCAGATAGCGCGCCACTGCGTCTTCGCGCAGCGCCAGGCACGCATCCAGCCCATCGGTCACAGTGCGCATCATCACGTCGAGCAGCATCAGGTCGGGCTGTTCGGCCTTGACCATAGCCAGGCCCTCGGCGCCGTTGCCGGCCGTCACCACCTCGTAGCCGGCCGATTGGAGCACGATGCGGGTCACCTCGACGACATCTGGATCATCATCTACCACCAGGATTTTGGCGGTGGGCATGAGTCATCTCCCCAAAAACGGATTCCAGCGCGCATGATCGCGGCGTGCGCGTTAAAGTTATCACGAAGGCGATGAAGCTCACATGACTTCTGTCATATGTAAGATCAGGCGAGAGGGATTGCTTCGTCCTAAAGGATGCTGCACAATCACAAACTACGCTCCTCGCAATGACGGCTTCGTCCAACGTCGCGTACCCGCAGCGCATGCCCCTTGCCACCCCGTCACCGTGTCACCTGATCCGCTCCCAAAATCACCGTCAAATCCTTCCCGTCCGCGGATGGCTCGGAGCGGACGCGGTCGGGGGGGATGTTGTAGCGGCGGACGAGGGCCTCGCGGGTGGCCGGGGTGCGGTCGCCATGGGTGATGAGCACGGTCTGGGCGTAGTCGGCGCGGTCCGCGTTGCCGACGGCGGCCACGGTGAAGCCAGCGGCCTGCAACGCGGCTTCGGCTTTGGCGGCCAACCCCGCTTCGGTCGTGCCGTTGAGCACCACGATGCGCGCGCCTTCCGCCTGGATCGCTTTGGCGGCCGCTTCGGCGGCCGTGGGGCCGGCCGGCGCGTCCGCAAAGACCGCGGCGGTGGCCGCGCGCAGCTTCGCCATATCGGGGACCAGGATGAAGCCGAGGGTGGGATCTTCGGGGACTTCCGTGCCCATGGTGTTGTCCACCACGATGCGGGCCGGATTTTGCAGATCCATCTGGCCGACCGCGCGCGCCAGGGCAATGGCCTTTTCGATCGGCATATCGGTTTGGATCGAATTAGCAGTCGCCACGGTCAGGCCCGGCAGCCGCGGCAGGAGCGACGCCAACTGGCCGGGTTGCATCACCTTGTCCTTGATAGCCACGATGACTTGTTGCTGGCGCGCAGCCCGGCCGTAGTCGGAGTCCACGTGCCGGGTGCGCGCGTACTTCAGAGCCAGCTTGCCGTCCATGTGTTGCCGGCCGGCCGGAATGTGAAGCGGATCGTAGCCGTAGTTCTCGTCCGGGTAGAGCGGGTCGTCAATCGTCTTCGGCACGTCAATGTCCACGCCGCCGAGCTGGTCAATGATCTGCTGAAAACCCTCGAAGTTGAGGCGGACGTAGTAATCCACCGGGTAGCCGATCAGTTGGGATACCGTCGTGCGCAGGAGAGCCGGGCCGCCGCCAGGCACCTTGTCGCGCTCGCCGATGAAGTGCACTGTGTTGATCTTCACCCGCTCACCTGTGCCGGGGATCGTCACCAGCAGATCGCGCGGCAGCGACAGGATGCCTGCCGTGCCGGTCTTCGGGTTGACCGTGAGCACCAGGATGCTATCGGTGCGCGCGATCGTCTCGTCGGGACGATTATCCACGCCCATCAGCAACACCGTTACGCGGCCGGTCACAGGGGACGAGGCCTCCTGGCCGCGTTGCGCCGCGGGCTGAAAGAGCAGGCTGAGTGGGTTAGACTCCGGCGCGTTGGCCGACGGCGCCGACCGTACCAGCTTGGGCAAAGACAGCGGCGGCAGCTTGGGCAACTGAGCCGCAGTGACCTGCCCCCACGAAAGGAACAGGTAGGCCACGTAGACGAACGCGACCAGGAACAGCGTCAGCAGCAGGCCGAGCAGCAGCCCCGACCAGAGCGGCGAGGTATGTCGCGCGGGACGGCGAGTTGATGGGATGTGTTGTGTTTTCATCTATACCAATCGTCCCTATTGCCCCGGCGTCGTCCCCGCCTCGGGCTTCGGCAGATCGGCCTTGTAGAGCTTGTCGCCGGTCAGGATGTAGAACCGGCCGCCGGCCTCGTCCAGGAACAGCCCGCGCATGTCGCGCAACAGATCGCCCTGCGTGGGTCGGAATTGGCGCAGGAACTTGCCGTCCTTGTTGAACTCGACGATCCGACCGTTGCCGGCGTCGGCGATGTAGATCTGCTCGCCGCCCACGGGCGCAACGACCGCAGTCGGTGCGCGCAACGGGTCGGGCAAGCCCTTGAACTCGAACGGCTTCTGGTCGCCGGTGTAGAACTTGAGCAACCGGCCATCGGCGAAGAGCAGCCAGATGTTGCCGTCAATCGCCATCGCCTGCACGCCGGCCAGGTCAACCTGCACACCGGCGGTGAAGTATTTCTCCGGCGCGTTTTCGTAGCCCTTGTCGGACGGCCGGTAGCGCCAGATCTGGTTGGCCTTGGTGTCCACGACGTACAGGTTGCCGCCGTAGCTCATGATGAGTTGGGGCAAGCTCCCTTGATCGAGCGCGGCCATCGGCGCCTTGACCGCCGCATACGTTACGTCGTAGCTTGCCAGTCCACCCGCGGTGTCGAGCACGAGCAGCCGGCTGCGTTGGTTGGTCACAGCCTCGGCCCAAGTCATGTCCACCAGGTCGCTGACGATCAAAACCTGCCCTGAACCAGCCGCAGGGTCGCCGATCTGCTGCCCGCGGTGGATCACGGCAGCCTGATCGGCGGGGGTCACGCTGTCCCGCAGTTGCGACAACACGAAGCGGAGCACCTCCTGCCGGCCCTGATCGAGCACGAACAGGGAATCCCCCGCGGCCAGCACGCGCTCCAGCCGCCGACCGGTCTCGCGGAAATCCCATAGCGGCGTCATGCCGTAAAGCGGAGTCACGTGGTTGACACGGTTCAGGTCCTCGGTATACTGCGCCTGCAATTTCGCCAACTCGACGTCGTCTGGACGCTGGGCGCGGGCCTTGTCCAGGTAATCGCGGGCCGCGTCCAGCCGCAGGCGGGCCGTCCCTTCATCTCCGGCGACCTTCGCCTCGTTGATGGCCGCCGCCGCGCCCGTCAACGTCTCCTGGAAGCGGGTCTCGTTGGCCCGCGTGCGATACCACAGCATAGCGATGACCACAACGGCGATCACCAGGGGGATGCCGATCAGCGCGAGCACCAGCGGCCACGCGCTGCGCCGGCCTGGCTCCTCGGCTTCAACCCTTTCCGCCAATTCTGCGGAGGCGGCGCCTACGCCGCCGGTTGCAGGCATAGGAGCTCGCGCCGCCGCTTTACGGATGGGCGCCTCCTCTTCCTCCTCGGGCGCGCGCCGGCCGAACAGCGATGGCCTGGGCCGAGGTTCCGCCGACGCGGCCGGCTCCCGGCCCACCGGCTCCGGCTTGAAGACCCGCCGCATCCCTTCCGCCAGCCGGCCAGCCCCTGCGGTCAGCCCGCCGATTGCCTCGCCCGACTCGGCTCCGACGGCCGGCGCACGGCCGGGCAGCGGCGCGGCCGGTTCGTCCACGACCTCGGGAATGGCGCTCCCGCCGAAACCGACCAGCAGGGCGCTCAGGTCGGCCTGGCCCGCCAGTTGTCCCAGGTAATCGGCCGCCAGGGGCACGCGCTCGGCCGCCGCGGCCACGGCTAGAGCTTCGGAGGTGACGTGGATCAGCCAGTCGCTCTGCGCGAGCAGAAGGATACTGCCCGGCTCGACGTTGCTGCGGAAGATCTCCGTCTCGGGGCGGTCGTCCCCGCCCAGTGTCATGCCGGCGACGCTGATCTGGCCGGGAAACTGGTCAACCGTCTGGGGGTGGCTGATCAGCGCCAGCGAAGGGCCGGCCTGGGCGATCACCAGCTCGCCGCCCACGTAGGCGACACAACTGACGCCGGCGCGCCAGCCGGCTTCGGGCAACGCTTCGTTGGCGCGGCGCAAGACGGCGTGGGCCGCGCGAATCGCCTGCCGCAGCGCCGCCTCGACCGTATCGCCCATCTCATAATAGGCCTGCTGGACGGCATTGAGAATCTGCCGGTAGAGCGCCGCGTGACCGCCGCCGCTGCCGGTCACTTCCAACAGGACGTACAGGTTGCCGCGCTCGGCGCCGGGCAGGTCGGCGGCCGGCTCAACGGTGCGCGCATTGGTCGCGCGCGCCAGCACACGTCCTCCCGAACTGCTGAATTGACTGATGGTCGTGCGGAGTGAGTCTGGCATGTGGAGAAGCTCCTTTGCCGATTGCTATCTGCGCAGTACCGCGAAATTCGCTTTTGTCACCCTGAGCGGGTTGGCCCCGTGAAGTGCGTTACGGCGAGAATCCAGCGAAGGGTCTCGTTTCGGCCGAGAGATTCTTCGCTGGTGTCACGCCGCTACGAGAATTCAGGGACAAACCCGCTCAGAATGACAGGCAGCGGGTAGCGAGTTTTGCGCTATCGCCTATTTGCTATCGGCTGATTGTAAGCTAGTGTGCGCGTTTTGTCAACCGTTTGCTTCAACCGGCGCTTTCCGCTATAATGCCTGCGGAAATCTGTTCGGGGGTCTGCGCGATGGCGTTAGAATTGAACAAGCTCACCCGGCAAGTCGAAGCGATGGGCCGGGCACTGGCCGCACGCCAGCGGGATCACGCCAGCCTGCTGGAGCAGGCCCGCGCGGCCCTGGCGACCCACGCGGCAGTGACGGCCGAGCTGCGGCAAAAAGTGGCCGCGGCGCACCGGGCCGACGCCTCGTGGCGCGGGGCTGAGCCGCTGGGCGAGCGGCTGGACGAGCGCCACGCGCCGGCCGCGTCGCCCCAGCCGGCTACGTTGATCGCCGCGGACGGCAGCCAGATCTACCCCGACCGCCACGGCATCGCCCCTTACTATCTGCTGAACACCGGCAGTATCGTTCTGCGCCAGGGCAGCAGTCAGGCTCCCACGGTGGACAGCCATCCCGAAGTCTTCTACGAAGACGCCGACCTCTATGACGAAGCGGGCCGCCCGCGTGATCCCGAATACGTCAACAGCCAGCGCGACCGCCGCGAAATCGAGGCTGTTGCCGGCCTGGCCGAAGCCGAACGCGCGGCTCTGGGCGGCGACCTCGACCGACTCCTCGTCGCGCTGGTGGATGGCCCATTGCTGCTCTGGACGCCGCAGCGGATCAGCGACCGCGAAGTGAGCCGCGAGGTGAGCCACTTCACGCGGCAGTTGGCGCGGCTGAGGCGAGCGCGGGCCGTGCCCTTTGGCTACGTAGACCGGCCGAGCAGCGCCAACGTCCTCCGCACGCTGGAATTAGCCGCCGTGCCCCCGGACGAGATCACGCGCGACAAGGTGCGCGCCGGTCCCTTCCGGCAGCTCACCGACCGGCTGCTCTTTGCCAATCTGGCGCCCAACGAACGCACGGGCCTTTTTGCGTCCACCACGGAGCTGAACGACCGCTACGCGGCGGAGAAACACCGCATCACCTTCTTTTACGTCAACGTGGCGCAACGGCCGGGGGAAGATAGCGCCATCATCGCCCGCGTGGAACTGCCCGCCTGGGCTACCGACGATCCCGACCTGCTCGACCTGGCCCAGCACGCCGTCTCCGCCGACTGCCAACTGACCGGCTTCCCCTATGTCCTGGCCCGCGCGCACGAGTTGGCCGTGGTCAGCCACGCCGAACGCGGCCAGTTCGAGGAGATGCTGGGGCAGTTCATGCTGCGCAACGGGCTGACGCCGGCGACTTCGTTCAAGGCGGGGATGAAAGGGCTGACAGCGGGCAAGGGGGGGCGACTGAAATGACCCTCAAGCAGACGCCGAAGGTGGAACAGTTCGAGGCGGAGCAGCCGGGGTTGGGGTTATAAGCGATGCGCTACGCCTTCGTTGACGAGTCCGGCACGGAGACGCCGTTTTCCAGCGACCGGTTCCTGGTGATTGCATTGTTGAGCACAGCAGACCCCAGGGAACTGGCCCTGCTCATGCATCGCATACGCAAGAGGTACGGAGCGAGCACGAAATCCGGCGAGATGAAAGCCGACACGTCACAGGCCGTGGTGATCGAGCGCCTGTTGCGGGCTGTGGCGGAGACATCCTCTGAGGTCGTGACCGTGGTTGTGGATAAGCGCCATATTCGACGCCCACCGCTTGATCCAGGCGAGATTTATCGCAAGGCTATGGCGACAGTTGCCAGACATGCAGTGACGAGTGGCCGAGTATTGACATTTGCCTGGACAAGCATTATACGGCAGCTCGATTGCGAGAGCGGCTTGAGAAAGAGATGCGCGACGCCATCGCAGAACTGCCCTGCGAAACGGTTCTGATCCACCATGAAGACTCGATAGCGCGCGAAGGGTTGCAGGCGGCCGACTTCGTGGCCTGGGCGCTCTTCCAGAAATATGCACGAAACGCAGATAGCTTCTACCGGATCATCGAGGAACGAATCGTGGTTGAGGAGTTGATCGCGCAAGAACTCTGGTGAAATACAAAAGCGGCTCACCCTGGGCCCCGATTTCAGTCTGTCCCGATGCGTTTCAGCATCAGCTAGGCACGCTCTCCGAGCGTCCAGGGTCACCAGGCATTACGATGCCGCTTTCTGGTTATATTCAACCACACTTTGCGCTGTTTGTCAATAAGGAAAAAACCGCCCATGCCGCCAATCATGTCGTCCAATTCGCTCATCGGCCGGCCGCTCACATCCTTCCGGCCGCTGTTTGCCACCCTCCCCGCGCCGGAGCCGGCGCGTTTGACCGGCGTCTGGCGGGCGGAATTCGTCGGCCCCGGCTGGCTGCGGGCGATCGCGCCGCCCGGTCTGGCGCTCGGCGGGCTGGGTGGCTGGTGGGGCAAGGAGTTCGACGGCGGGACCGCCGCGTGGAACCTGGTCAAGCGCGGCGAGACGGTGCGTCGCGTCCTGCCGATGGCTCTTTCGGTGGCCCCGTCGCTGTTGGACGGTCAGCCCGCGGCCGTGCTGCGCTATGGCACAGGCTCCCCGATCCCGTGGCGGTGGGTCGTGGACGAGCTGCGCCTGCTCGACGCGGACACGTTGCTCGGCATGACCCTGGTCAACACGCGTCGGCTGCCGGCCGTACCGTTTCCGTTCCTTCTCCACTCATCCGCGAAGATACGCTAAGGAACGCCAAGTTCTTCGTGTTTGGCGTATCTTCGTGTGACTTTGTGGATTAATGAGGTCTATATGGACTACGACTATCTCATCATCGGCAGCGGGTTCGGGGGCAGTGTGGCCGCACTGCGCCTGGCCGAGAAGGGTTACCGCGTCGCCGTGCTGGAGCAGGGCCGCCGCGTTGCGTCCGAGGAGATGGAAGCCGCCAACCGCAGCCTGCCCCGCCTCTTTTGGGCGCCGGCGGTCGGGCTGGGCGGCTTCTTCAGCCAGACCTTCTTCCGCCACATCGGCATCGTTAGCGGCGTGGGGGTGGGCGGCGGGAGCCTGGTCTATGCGGCCGTGCTGTTGGAGCCGAAGGCTGCGTTCTTCCAGGAAGGCTCGTGGGCCGGGTTGGGCGTGAACTGGGAGGCCGAGCTGAAGCCGCACTATGCCACGGCCGCGCGGATGCTTGGCCGCGTGACCAACCCGCAGCTTGGCCCGATGGACGATTACCTGCGCCAAACGGCCGAGGCGATGACCGCGGGCGATACCTTCGGCCGCGTGCCGCTCGGTATCTACTTCGGCCGGCGTGAGGCGACCGTGCCCGACCCGTTTTTCGACGGCGCGGGGCCGGCGCGCACCGGCTGCCGCTTCTGCGGGCAATGCCTCACCGGCTGCCCGCACAATGCCAAGAATAGCCTCGACCTGAACTACCTCTACCTGGCGGAAAAGCTCGGCGCGGCCATCCTGCCGCTACATCGGGCCGCGTTGATCCGGCCGCTGGACGGCGGCGGGTACCAGGTGACCGCGGTCAACCCGCTGACCCGGCAGAAATACGCGGCGTTGACGGCGCGCAACGTCGTGCTGGCCGCGGGCGTGCTCGGCACGCTGGGGTTGCTCTTTCACAGCCGCGACGTGGCTCAGACGCTGCCGGCCATCTCGCCGCAGCTCGGCCGGATCGTCCGCACCAACAGCGAGGCGATCGTCGGCATTGTCGGCCGCGACCGGTCGCTGGATCTGAGCGAGGGGACGACCATTTCCTCGGACTTCTACGCGGACGCGCACACACACATCACCCAGAACCGCTTCCCGGCCGGCTACACCTTTATGAAGTGGCAGAGCGGGCCGCTGGTGGATGATCCCCGGCCGCTACGCCGGGCGCTGAAGACGTTGGCCGCGTTCATCGCGCACCCGCTGCGCTCGACCTTCTCCTGGCGCGCGCGTCACTGGCACAAGCGGGTGAGCGTCTTGACGGTGATGCAACACCTGGACAACCAGCTCACGTTCCGCTTCGGCCGGAGCATCCTGGCGCTTGGCGGCCGGCGGCTGCGGTCAACGCCCGTGCCGGGCAAGGGTGCTCCGGCCTATCTGCCGGTTGCCAACGACGCGGCCCGCGCGTTCGCAAAGGTCGCGGACGGCGAGCCGCTCAACGTGCTGCTGGAGAGCCTGGCGAACCTGTCGTTCACCGCGCATATCCTGGGCGGCTGCCACATCGGCCGGTCGGCCGAGGACGGCGTGATTGACGCCGACCACCAGGTCTTCGGCTGCCCCGGCCTCTACGTGGTGGACGGCGCGGCGATCTCGGCCAACGTGGGCGTTAACCCCAGTCTGACCATCACTGCCCTGGCCGAACGGGCGATGAGCCGGATTCCGCCGAAGACGTAGGAGCAACCTCGGTATGCGCATCCGCGAAGCCACGCCCGACGACATCCCCGGTATCGCGCGCGTCCACGTGGACACCTGGCGGACGACCTACCGCGGCATCGTCCCAGATGCCCACCTGGATGGGCTGTCTTACGAGCGGTCGGAGAACATCTGGCGCAGATTCTTTGCCGAACGGGACGCCAGGACCTTCGCGCTCGTTGTAGAAGACGACGCGGGACGCATCGTTGGCTTTGCAAACGGCGGCCCGGAGCGCGAGGGCGATCCGGTCTACCGTGGCGAAGTGGGCGGTATCTACCTGCTGGCCGAGTGCCAACGCCGCGGTGTCGGCCGCGCGCTGATGGCCGAAGCAGCCCGGCGGCTGCTGGCGCACGGCTTCGAGACGCTGCTGGTGTGGGTGCTGGCGCAAAACCCGGCGTGCGGCTTTTATGCCACACTCGGCGGCCAGCCGATCAAGGAGAAGCCGATCACCATCGGCGGCGCGGAACTGATCGCAGTAGCCTACGGCTGGAATGTCATCCGGCCGCTTGCCGCGCTGGGTGGAGCATCGCATGAAGCCTGACATTCGTCCGGCAACCGCCGAGGACTACGAAACGATATCTGAAGTCCTGGGCCAGGTGGATGCCCTCCACCGTGATGCCCTGCCCCACGTCTTTCGCAAGCCGGACGGCCCGGCCCGTGATCCGGAGTATATTCTGGCGGCGCTTGCCGACGCGAACACCGGGCTGTTCGTCGCAGAGGTGGCCGGACAACTGGTCGGCGTGATCCACGTGGTGCTGCGTGAATCGCCGCCGGTGCCGATTTTCGTACCCCGACGCTACGCTGTGATTGACAGCCTGGCGGTGCACGAGGCGCATCGTGGCAAGGGGATTGGCGCGGCGCTCATGGCGACGGCCGAGGTGTGGGCGCGAGCCAAAGGCGCCGGCGCGGTCGAGCTGCACGTGTGGGAGTTCAATGCAAGCGCCGTCGCGTTCTACGAGCGGCTCGGCTACGATACGCTCAGTCGAAAGATGGGCAGGGCGCTCAGCGAAGGTTCGTAGTATACCGGTCGGTGCGAGTTGCACTCTCGCACCTGCAGGTTGAGGAAACGCTATAAGATCGGAGAAATGTTCACCTATGTCAACCCAACCCATCCCATCACACGCCGACATCCCCGCCCGCTACACCTGGAACGCGCCGAGCGTCTTCCAGACCGCGGAAGCGTGGGAAATCGAGCAGAAGAGCATCACCGCCGACTTGCCGCAGCTCAAGCGGTTCGCCGGTCACCTGGCCGACGGCCCCGTGATCCTGGCCGATGCGCTGGACGCCATCGAGACGCTGCTGCGCCGCGTGGGCAAGGTGTTGGTCTACGCCAGCATGGCGCAGGCCGTGGACACCACCGATCAGCCCGCCGCGCGCATGAACGGTCAAGCCTGGGCGCTCTTCGCCCAGGTGCAGGCCGCCATGGCCTTCCTTGACCCGGAGCTGATCGCGCTCGGCGAGCCGGCCGTGCGGCAGTGGATCGCCGCGGAGCCGCGGCTGGCGCATCTGACCCACTACGCCGACAATCTCTTCCGCAAACAGGCCCACGTCCGTTCGGCTGAGGTGGAGGAGTTGCTGGGGATGCTGGCCGACCCGTTCTCGAACGCCGGCGCCACGATGAGCATGTTAACCGACGCCGACTTCAAGTTCCGGCCGGCGGTCGGCAGTGACGGGCAACCGCAAGAGATGACCCAAGGCACGTTGATGGGTCTGCTTGCCAGCCCCGACCGCGAGGTCCGCCGCACAGCCTGGGAGACCTACCACGACCTCTACGTAGCCCACAAGAACGCGCTGGCGAGCAATCTCGCCACCTCCATCAAACAGAACGTCTTTCAGATGCGCGCCCGGCGCCACAACTCGACGCTGGAGGCATCGCTGTTCGAACAAAACGTTCCGACCGAGGTGTTTCACAACCTGCTCGCCGCCTTCCGCGCCAACCTGCCCACCTGGCAGCGTTACTTCGCCGTCCGGCGGAAGGCGCTCGGCGTGGCGACGTTGCAGCCTTACGATATGTGGGCGCCGCTGAACACGAATGCACCGCCCATCCCCTACGAGCAGGCCGTAGAGATGATCTGCGCGGGCCTGGCGCCGATGGGCGAGGAGTACGTGGCGACGGTGCGCCGCGGCTGCCTGGAAGACCGCTGGGTGGACGTCTACCCGTGTAAGGGCAAGGCCGCGGGCGCGTTTTCCAGCGGCTGGCCGGGCACGCACCCGTTCATCATGATGAGCTACAACGACAACGCGTTCAGCCTGAGCACCCTGGCGCACGAGCTGGGCCACTCGATGCACTCGCTTCTCTCGTGGCAGAACCAGCCGATCATCTACTCTAACTATTCGCTTTTCGTGGCCGAGGTCGCCTCCAACTTCCACCAGGCGCTGGTGCGGGCGTATCTCCTGGAGCACAACGACGATCCGGCCTTCCAGATCAGCCTGATCGAAGAAGCGATGGCGAACTTCTATCGCTACTTTTTCATCATGCCGACGCTGGCGCGCTTCGAGCTGGCGATCCACGAGCGGGAGGAGCGCGGCGAGGGCCTGACCGCCGATGATATGATGCGTCTGATGGCCGATCTGTTCAGCGAGGGCTTCGGCGAGGGGGTCCAGGTGGATCGCGAGCGAGTCGGCATCATCTGGGCGACGTTCGGCCACCTCTTCCAGGACTACTACGTCTACCAGTACGCCACGGGCATCTCCGGCGCGCACGCGCTGGCTCGCCGCATCCTGGACGGCGCGCCCGGCGCGGTGGATGCTTACCTGGGCTTCTTGAAGGCGGGCAACTCGGTCTATCCGCTCGCTGCGCTGCGCCGGGCCGGGGTGGATCTCACCACGCCCGCGCCGGTTGAGGCCGCGTTCGCGGTGTTGGCGGGGTTGGTGGAACGGTTGGAGGGCTTGGTGGGGTGAAGGAACAAAACCGACTCCAACAGCACCGCGGCTGAAGCCTCCGGCCCGGCCCGCTTTGCTCCCCAACACGACACAGATAAGTCTGGACTAGAGCCTTTAGGCGGGGTGCCTCCGGCTGGAAGGAACGGCACCCTGGAATTTCTACACTCGACCTTGAGGTGCGCGAATGAAGCGATCTCTCTTGGTTGTTGCTTGCATCACAGTGCTTTTTGCGATGTATACTGGGATCTCCTATCTGCGTGTTGAATGGCTTACGTGGAGGCACGCAGACGAGTTCCGAGAACTACTTACCAACTCATCAGTATCAGGAGGAGAAACAACTGTCACATTGATCAAGGTCTTTCAATATTCTGGACAGCAGGCCACGCTCTATGTGGTCTTGAGAGGAATGGGTACCCAAGCCTTGTATATACATTTCAAGAGAGAAACCGCTAGTTGGCAAGAAGACACAACGCGCCCCCCAAAGTTGATCTGGAGCTCAGGCAGTGCGGATGGCTGGACATGGCCTCCGTATCAATAGGGTGCGTCCCTACCCCGCGGTCCACCCCAGGTCAATTGGTATCACCGTCCCGGTCATCGCGGCCGCGGCGTCGGTGCAGAGAAAATGTACGATCTCGGCCACTTCCGCCGGCTCGATCAGCCGCTTGATCGCGGCCGGCGCGGTCATCACCTGCTCCACCACCTGGTCGGGCCGGAGGCCGCGGGTGCGCGCCTGGTCCGCGATCTGGTTCTCCACCAGCGGCGTGCGCACGTAGCCGGGGCAAACGACGTGCGCCAGGATGCCGTGCGGCCCCCCTTCGCGCGCGATCGTCCGCGTGAGGCCGACCAGCCCGTGCTTGGCCGAGACGTAGCCGGCCTTGAACGGGGACGCGCGCAGCGAGTGTACCGACCCCATGTTGATGATGCGGCCCCAACGCTGCCGCTGCATGTGCGGCCAGGCGTACCGGGTCAGCAGGAACGGCGCGGTCAGCATCACCGCGATCATCCGCTCCCAGGTGTCTTCGGGGAAGTCGGGGATGGGGTTGATGGACTGGAAGCCGGCGTTGTTGACCAGGATGTGTACCGTGCCGAACGCCTCGACCGTCCGGTCAACCAGGGCCAGGCAACTTTCGCGGCGACTCAGATCGCCCGGCACGAAGAGGCCGCCCAGCCGTTGGGCGATCGCGGCGCCGGCCGCGGCGTTGGCGTCGCCGATGACCACTCGCGCGCCATCGGCCGCGAAACGCTCGGCGATCGCCAGCCCGATGCCGCTGGCGGCCCCGGTGATGATGGCTACTTTTCCGTGCAAAGGTTTATCTGACATAGACCCTCCGATTCATCCGCAGAAACGCGCTCGTGGTGTAACGGGTAACGCTCTCGTAATAGGTTGCCACGACGTGGTTCACCATCGCGATGTACTCGTCCTCTAGCTCCGGCACGATGGAGAAGTTGTCGTAGTTGACGATAGTTTGCACCCGTTTACCCAGCGGCGCCAACAGGCTCGCGACCTGGCCCCGGATGTCCTCGATGTCGTGGCGGTTCCGAACCGCCAGCCCCTCGAAGTTGACGTAGAAGGTGTTCTGATCGGGGTCGTAGGTGAAGCGGTCGGCCAACGGCATCGCGACGAGGTCTTCCTTCAACCCCATCGTTCCCTCGCGGAAGATGCGCTCATCCATCAGCGCCGGCGCGGCGTTGATAATCGGCCGGAACGCCATTTTCGCCAGGATATCCCGTTCCACTTCCACGCCCGGCGCGATCTCGATGAGTTCCATCCCCTCCGGCGTCAGTTTGAACACGCACCGCTCGGTGACGTAGAGCACCGGCTGCCCCAGCATCACGGCCGTCTTGCCGGAGAAGGTGACGTGTTCCACCTGATCCACGAACTTGACGGTGGCGCCATCCTGGTCCAGCCGGAGCTGGCCGCCGTCAATGCGGATCTTCAACTCACCCGCGGTAAACGTTCCGACGAAGACGACCCTCTTGGCGTTCTGGCTGATGTTGATGAAGCCGCCCGCGCCGGCCAGCCGCGGTCCGAACTTGCTGACGTTCAGGTTGCCGTGCCGGTCGGCCTGCGCCAGTCCCAGGAACGCTACGTCCAGCCCGCCGCCGTCGTAGAAATCGAATTGGGCGGGTTGGTCAATCAGGCAGTCCATGTTGGTCGAAGCGCCGAAGTTCAGCCCACCCGCCGGAATCCCGCCGATCGCTCCTGGCTCGGTGGTCAACGTCAGGTAGCCCAGGATGCCCTCTTCGTTGGCGACGTTGGCGATCCCCTCCGGCATTCCGATGCCCACGTTGACGATGTTGTTGGGCCGCAGCTCGAACGCGGCGCGGCGCGCGATGATCTTGCGCTCGTCCAGCGGCATCGGAGCGAGGCTCTGGGCTGGCGCCTTGATTTCGCAGGAGAAGGCCGGATTGTACTGCACCGCGAAGGTCTGGTGGTGGTTTTCTGGGAGGGCGACCACGACGCAGTCCACCAGGATGCCGGGGATCTTCACGTTGCGGGCGTGGAGCGTGCCGCGGTCGGCCACGCGCTCCACCTGGACGATGACGAAGCCGCCGGAATTGCGCGCGGCCTGGGCCAGGGGCAGCCCTTCGAGGGTCAACGCCTCCTTCTCCATCGTGACGTTGCCGTCCAGATCAGCGGTGGTGCCGCGCAAGATCGCCACGTTGATCGGGGGCAGCTTGTAGGCCAGGTACTCCTTGCCGTCGAACGTCACCAGCTCGACGATATCTTCGGTCGCCAGTGCGTTGATCTTGCCGCCGCCGTAGCGCGGGTCTACATACGTGCCCAAGCCCACCCGCGTGATCGTGCGCGGTTTGTGAGCCGCGATGTCGCGGAACATGTGCGTGATGACGCCCTGCGGGAGATTGTAGCCCTGGAGCTTATTGTCGAACGCCAGCTTTTGCAGCTTGGGCGCCAGCCCCCAGTGGCCGCCGATCACCCGGCCGACCAGCCCCTCGTGGGCCAGGTGATTTAATCCGCGCTCCTTGCCGTCGCCCTGGCCCGCGGCGTAAATCAACGTCAGGTCGCGCGGCCTGCCGGTCTTCAGGAAGTACTGCTCCAACGCGATGGCAAGCTCCTCGGCGAAACCGATGCCGACGAACCCATCGGTGGCGACCACGTCGCCATCGCGGATCAGCCGCACGGCTTCTTCGGCCGAAACGACCTTGCCGCGTTTCATCTGGGCCTTGATGTCGGCGATGATAGGGTGGTCTATTGAACCAGCCATGAATCACCTCCTGTCGTTTGGATTGCATCTTACACCCAATCGGCGCTGGTTGCAATCACGTCACACCGGGCTTGCCAAAGCGGGCAGTTTGAGGCACAATCAGGACTGACCAGCGAACACAAATCTGCAAATCTACAAATCTGCAAATCTGCAAATCAGCAAATCTGTACAGCCAGATCGTTTGAGCCGGTCTCTGACGGTGCTGCCAGGAGGCACGCCATGTCTGCATCGCTCATCACCCGCCACTCCGATGCCGCCGCGTTCCTCAGCCGGACGCAAGCCGCGCTGCTGGAACACGAATCGGCCAACAACCTGATGCTGGGCCTCTGTCTGCGTTTGCAGCGTCATCCCGAACGGACCGAGCGCCCGCCTTACTTTGCGACCGTCGAGGAAGACGGCGAGCTGGCCGCGGCAGCCGTGATGACGCCGCCCTATAACCTGATCATCTTCGGCCGGCGCGGCGCCGACCTTGCGCCCTGGCATCTGGTAGCTGATGATCTGCTCCACGATGCCTGGCCCGTCCCGGGCGTCGTCGGCCCCGCAGAAGCGGCCGAAGCGTTTGCGCGAGTCTGGACCGGGACCAGCGGTTGCGCCTATCGGCTGGGAATGCGTGAGCGCGTCTACGAGTTGCGGCAGGTGATCCCGCCCGCGGATCCGGGGGGTGGTCTGCGGCTTGCGACCGAGAGTGATCTGGAGCTGGCAGCGGCGTGGGCTGTGGCGTTCATCCTGGAGGCGGGCCTGGCCGACCCGCCCGAGCAAACCCGCAAGAACATGGCGACTAAGATCGCCGACCGGATGCTCTATCTGTGGGAAGTCGGCGGCGTGCCGGTCAGCCTGGCGGCCGGGACGCGGCCGGGCGTGCACTGCATCTCGGTCGGCCCGGTCTATACGCCGCCGGAGCACCGGTGTCGCGGCTACGCGTCGGCTTGCGTCGCGGCGCTCAGCCGACGCCTCCTGGATTCGGGTTGGGAATTTTGCACGCTCTTCACCAATTTGGCGAACCCGACGTCAAACAGCATCTACCAGAAGATCGGGTACCGGCCGGTGTGCGATTTCAATGAATACAGATGGCCTTCTTGCCCCGAAATCGCGTCGTGAGGCCGGCAGCGGCAACGTTTGCCGATTGGGCGCAAACGTCATTCTGAGCGGGTAGGCCGCTAAACTCCCGCAACGGCGAGCGTCCAGCGAAGAATCCTTCACTGCGTTCAGGACAAGTTCTCCTTGCCGCGACGAGACTCCTTCGACTACGCTCAGGACAGGCTCTTCGCTGGATTTTCGCCGCAACGAACTTCACGGGGCGAACCCGCTCAAGCCTGCCCTGGGTGCAACGAAGGGGTGACGTAACCGTTCAGACCTAGCGGAGCATCCTGAGCGGAGTCCGGCGAAGTGTGCCGGACGCAGTCGAAGGATGCGGAGCGGACATGGCACAAGGCCGCATCCTTCGACTGCGCTCCGCACAAGACGCTCCGCTCCGCTCAGGATGCTTGCGTTTCGGTATAGGCTGAACGGTTACGGGGTGACATCCAGCGGGTAATCACTTTTGGAAATTGCTTACGGCATCTGTTGCACTTGCATTGCCGGGCAGTTGTGCGTATAATGGCGGGTGTAGGATTGACTCCAGAGTTGAGACCTTGCACGATAGTCGCTGCCATGCCGCTGCCTTTGACCCCGCACGCAAACCTGTGGATCGAGCATAACGGCGAGGTCGTCCTGAGCACCTGGCGCGTGCAATTGTTGGAAGCCATCGAAACCACCGGTTCGATCAGCGCCGCAGCCGAGCGGATGCAGGTGCAGTATCGTCGGGCCTGGGAGCGACTGGAGGAGATGGAGCGAGGCTTGGGCGTGCCGCTGATAGAACGTCATGCCGGCGGCCTCGGCGGCGGTGGCGCCCGGCTAACCGATGCCGGACGCGAGTACGTGGCCCGTTTCAACGTCTTCGCCCAGGGCGTCGAAACGCTCATCGCCCATCAGTTCGACCGGGCATTCACCCCAGAGGAGCTATGAAACCGAAGGTTTCACCGCTGCAATGTCCACTTCATCGCCAGGTGACGCCCTGGCAGAATCCGGGTCTTCCGTCGTAGGCCGCTATGTGTGAAAAACATAGCGGCCTGCGACTTTAAGCCCACCGGGTGGAACGCCATCCGGTGCATGATTGGGTTCCAATCGCAAGATCAAACATTACCACACCATCACATACACAAGGGGGTGCGCAATGGCATTGGGAGGCTACACCAATCGGGTCGCTTGGATTGACCTGAACACGGGAAAGGTCGAATACAAGCCGATCGCGGAGGAGGATGCGCGCAAGTACATCGGCGCGCGCGGGCTGGGGGTGAAGTACGTCTTCGACAACGGCCCGCAGGTGGCCCCGCTGTCACCGGACAACATCCTGTGCTTCATGAACGGGCCACTCACGGGCACGGACGTCAATCTGAGCGGCCGCATGGCGGTTGTGACCAAGTCGCCGCTCACCGGAACCGTGACCGACTCGCACCACGGCGGCTGGTCGGCCGCACGGCTCAAGTGGGCCGGGTTCGACGGGCTGGTCTTCAAGGGCAAGGCCAAGAAGCCGGTCTACGCCTACGTCGAGAACGGCCAGGTGACGCTGCACGATGCGAGCGATCTGTGGGGCAAGTACGTCCACGAGACGATCAAGCTCCTGCAAGAACGCCACGGTGGCGCCAAGGATCTGAGCGTCATCACCATCGGCCCCGCAGGCGAGAACCTGGTGAAGTTCGCGAACTGGATGAACGAGAACGACCGTTCATCGGGACGCGGCGGCACCGGTTGCGTGGGCGGCAGCAAGAATCTGAAGGCCATCGTCATCCGAGGCGAACATGCCAACCGGCCGCGGCCGGCTGATCGAGAGGCCTTCAAAGCGGCGCAGAAGGTCGCGCTGGCGCAGCTCTCCGACGAGCGGGTCCTCACCGCGCCGCGCAAGGGCGGGCTGTCGGTCTACGGCACCAACGTGCTGATGAACATCACCAGCAACATGGGCGGGCTGCCCGTGCGCAACGGCCAGGTGACGTCGTTCGGCGAGCGCGCCGAGCTTCTCGGCGGCGAGCACGTCAAGGCGACGATCCTGGTGGATGATCCCACCTGCCATGCCTGCCCGGTGGCCTGCAAGAAAGAGGTCGAGGTCAAGGAAGGGCCGTTCAAGGTCCACATGGAGAGCGTCGAGTACGAGCCGGCCTGGTCGGTGGGCGCCATGTGCGACAATGACGACATCGGGGCGGTCGCGTACATGATCGACCGCGCCAACGACTACGGCTTCGACGCCATCGAGATCGGCACCGTGCTGGCGATGTACATGGAGTGCACGCAGCGCGGCTATGTGAAGGGTGACGGCCTGGCCTGGGGCGACACGCACGGCATGGTGGAGATGGCCC